>ONJF01000044.1 GCA_900318085.1 uncultured Bacteroidales bacterium | reverse complement strand
ATGGCGTGTATGCCCGTCAAGCTTTAATTGCATCAATCTTAGGACTTAAATAATCTGAACCATGGAAAAGAAAAAAGAATTGACAGTTTCCGCCATTGAAAATGGCACCGTCATCGACCATATTCCCGCCGACAAAGTGTTCCAAGTCGTCAAGATCTTGGGCTTGGATAGAGTCAGCACGCCCGTGTATTTCGGCATCAACGTAGAAAGCAAGAAATACGGCACCAAGGGCTTTATCAAAGCTTCCAACAAGTACTTTGAGCCCGAAGATGTGAACAAGATTGCCCTTGTCGCCCCTACTGCCTCCATCATCGAAATCAAGGACTTCGAGGTCATCAACAAGCAGACGGTGACTATCCCTGACAGCATTGAACACATCGTGAAGTGCTTCAACCCAAACTGCGTCACCAACAAGGAGCATGATGTTCCGACCAAGTTCACCGTCATCAAAGACGCAGAAGGCAACATCAAGCTGCATTGCCATTATTGCGAGAAGAATACAACACAAGACAAACTTGAATTCATCTAATCATGAAGAAGTTCCTATTAGTCCTACTGATTATCGTTGGTATCATTCTGCTCTATGGCTGGATGACCTACAACAGCCTCGTTACACGGCAAGAGAACGTCACGAAAGCATGGAGTCAGGTGGAGAATGTCTACCAACGTCGTGCCGACCTCGTTCCCAACCTCGTCTCCGTAGTGAAAAACTATGCGGAATACGAACAAGGCACGCTCATCAAACTGACGGAGGCTCGTGCTAAAGCCGCCAACGCCACCGTCCACACAGAGAGTTTCGACAATACGGAATTCAACAATTTTGAGTCGGCACAAAAGGAATTGGACAACACCTTGAACCGCTTGATTGTTTCCGTTGAGAACTACCCTGACCTGAAGGCAAACGAGAACTATCTGACCTTGCAAGCCGAACTAGCTGGCTGCGAAAACCGTATCCAAACCGAACGCCAACGCTTCAATGAAGCGGCGAAAGCTTACAATGCAAGCCTTCGCCGTTTCCCAACCAACATGATTGCCAAGATGTTCGGCTTCGAGAAACGGCCCTATTTTGAGGCTGATGAAGGCGCTGATAGAGTACCGGAGACATTCTAAACAAGATATTTACTAAGCAATTCGGGCGGAATCCAATGGGTCCCGCCCGAATCTTGTTATTTCTTCTTCTCAAACAACCATTTGAATAGTCCTGGTGTGGAAAAAGCCTCATCCCAACACCCATGACCCAATTCGGGATATGTAACCAAAACGGCCTCTTCATTGCCAACATCCTTTAATGCTTTATACATCTGCAGACTCCGCAAAGGCATGACCGTTTCATCACGCATACCATGAAAGATATAGACAGGGATGTTCTTCATAGCATGGGCATACGCAGGGACTCCCCCTCCACAGATGGCAATAGCTGCCGCAAACTTCTCCGGACAACGCTGTAATGCATCCCAAACACCAAAACCTCCCATCGAGATGCCTGCAAGATAAACACGCGATGCATCAACAGCACCACAATTGATGAGACTGTCAACCACCGTCATCACACAGCTCAACTCGATTGTAGGGACACTGTCCATCGTATGCTCAAGCAAGCTCCAATCGGTGTTTACCCAACGCCTGTCGTTTGGGCACTGCGGAACCATCAACAGAAAAGGATAACGGCTTGTTACCGTGTCTTCCAAGAAATAATTGATGCAATGCTTCAACTGCATACAATTGTCGTTGCCACGCTCTCCTGCGCCATGCAAGAATATGACCAGAGGCAAGGCTTTAGCCTTTGTATCAGCTTTCTCAGAGCGACAAAGTCTATAAGGAAGCGTGTCATTGCCTTCGATATGATGATGGGCTTCAAAAAGGCTTATATCAGTCAGTTGTTCCTGAGCTTGTAGATAAGTGCCAGCCATCAACGCCAGAAGTAATAAGAGGAAGTGTTTCATCGCATTAAAGATGCTTGTATTCCATAAAATCGACCGACTATAGATTCCCAAGGGAATGACATAGTCGGTCGATTTCATAATGACAAGTGATGTTGATCAAGCCTGAGCCGTAGGACCACCCATCGGGAACGGGGCGACATTGCTTCCGCCGTCGGTAATAGGTCCAAACTGCTGCTCGTATTTAGCGATATTCTCGGCTAAAGCCTTATACAGACGTTTGGCATTCAAAGGGTTCAAGATCACTCTTGAACGAACCTTGGCTTTGGGTGTGCCAGGCATCATTTGGGCAAAGTCGACGATGAACTCATTAGGCGAGTGGGTGATGATGGCCAAGTTGGAGTATTTTCCCTCAGCAACCTCGTCGCTAATCTCGATATTCAATTGGTTTTTCTGATTGTTTTCCATAGTATATTTGACTATTAAAAAGCGGGGACAGCCTCAAAGGCCATCCCCGCTAGATTGATTAACACGTTATTCAGCGGCCTTGGCTTGCAGTTCCTCGTACTCTTCACGAGAACCCACAATCAAGTCCTCATACTCGCGCAGACCTGTGCCAGCAGGAATCTTGTGACCGACAATCACATTCTCCTTCATGCCGAGCAGGAAGTCGCTCTTGGCTGCGATGGCTGCATTAGTCAACACCTTGGTGGTCTCCTGGAAGGAGGCAGCCGAGATGAAGCTATCGGTAGCCAAAGCAGCACGAGTGATACCTTGCAGCACTTGGGTGGCCGTGGCCGGACGGGCAGGACGCACCGTGGGCAGTGTCAAGTCCTTACGCTTCAGTGCAGACTCCTCTTCACGGAGCTTCATGGCTGAAACAATTTCACCCTTCTGCAGCTTGTCGGAAGCGCCGTTGTCCTCAACGAAGAACTTGCCGTAGATGTCGTCATTCTCCTCCTGGAAAGCCAACTTGTTGACAAGCTCTCCCTGCAGGAAACGAGTATCGCCCGGATCGAGGATTTCGACCTTACGCATCATCTGACGCACGATGACCTCAAAGTGCTTGTCGTTGATGACCACACCTTGTTGACGGTACACGCTCTGTGCCTCGTTGACGATGTACTCCTGCACCTTCATCGGGCCCATGATGGCCAAGATGCTGGCAGGTGTAATGACACCCTCCGAAAGCGGTTGGCCAGCCTTCACGAAGTCGTTCTCTTGAGCCAGGATCTGCTTCGAGGTGGGGATGAGATAACGTTTCTCCTCACCCGTCTTGGCAGTGACCACAACCTCACGGTTACCGCGCTTGAGTTTCTTCTCAAGGTGGACAATACCGTCAATCTCGGACACGACAGCCGGGTCGATGGAGTTACGGGCCTCAAACAACTCTTGCACACGCGGCAGACCACCGGTGATATCGCCGCCGCCAGAGACGTTACGCGGGATACGAACCAGTTGGTCACCAGCAGTGATGGCATCGCCTTCTTCAACAACGACGTGGGCATCGACGGGCAAGTCGTATGAAACGATGGTCTCGCCGTTCTCATCCACGATGTCGATGAGCGGGTTCTTGGCGCCTCTCCTACCCTCAATGATGACACGCTCGTTAAAGCCCGTCTCAGCGATGGTCTCGTTACGGTAGGTCACATTTTCGATGACATTCTGGAAACGCACCTTACCACTATACTCGGAAATGATGGTGGCGTTGTAGGGATCCCATTCGCAAATCTTGTCGCCCTTCTTCACTTGGTCGCCCGACTTGAAGAACAGCTTGGCACCATAAGGAATGTTGGTGGTCATCAAGACGACATCGGTGTTGTTGTCGTGGAGCTTCAGCTCGGCAGAACGACCGATGACAATCTGATAGGTATCATTGTCCTTGTTGACCTCGACGGAACGAAGTTCGTCGATCTCAAGGTAGCCGTCATACTTGGCCTCGGTGCTGTTAGCAACCAAGCCCTTCGAAGCCTTACCACCTTGGTGGAAGGTACGCAGGGTCAGCTGAGTACCAGGCTCACCGATAGACTGTGCGGCGATGACGCCTACAGCCTCACCTTTCTGAACCAGCTTGCTCGACGACAGGTTGCGGCCATAGCAGTTGGCGCACACACCACGCTTCGACTCACAAGTCAGCACGGAACGGATTTCGACGCCCTCCAGAGGCGATTCGTCGATGGCCTCAGCTATGGCCTCGTTGATTTCCTGACCACTAGCGACAATAAGCTCACCCGTCTGAGGATGCGTCACATCATGCAAAGCCACACGGCCGAGGATACGGTCGTATAATAAGGAGTGCTTGCCAGGTTCCTTGATCTCTTCACCACGCGAAATGGTCATACCACGGAGCGTGCCGCAGTCCTTCTCGGTGATGATGACGTCGTGCGCCACGTCGACCAGACGACGGGTCAAATAACCAGCGTCAGCGGTCTTCAGAGCGGTATCGGCAAGACCCTTACGGGCACCGTGGGTGGAGATGAAGTACTCCAACACGGACAGACCCTCTTGGAAGTTCGACAGAATGGGGTTCTCAATGATTTCAGAGCCGCCCGAGCCAGCCTTCATAGGCTTGGCCATCAGGCCTCTCATGCCGCAGAGCTGCGACACCTGAGCCTCGGAACCACGAGCACCAGAGTGAAGCATCATGTATACAGGATTGAAGCCTTGGTCGTCGCTCGACAACACCTTCATCACTTGTTGGGTGAGTTTGGCATTGACATCGGTCCAAAGGTCAACGATCTGGTTGTAACGTTCATTCGGGCCCATGAAGCCCATCTTCTCGAACTCACGGATTTCAGCAGCCTTAGCGTTGGCCTCCGAAATCAAGCCCTTCTTCGTTTCGGGGACAAGGACATTGCCCAAGTTGAACGAAAGACCACCTTTGTAAGCCTGATAGTAACCCATATTCTTGATATCATCCAAGAACTTGGTGGTCACTGCAGTACCTTCCATACGCACCATGTCACCGACGATGCTACGCAACGACTTCTTGGTCAGCAGTTCGTTGATGAAGCCATAGTCATCGGGAACCACTTGGTTGAAAATGACACGGCCCACAGTAGTTTCAATGAGCTTGGTGACCAACTGGTCATCCTCGCGCACCTTAACACGCACCTTGATGATAGCATGCATATCGGCACGACCTTCGTTATGGGCAATGATTACCTCCTCCGGTGAGTAGAACGACATACCCTCACCCTTCACAGGATGCTCGGGAGTGCTCTTACGCGGCTTGGTGATGTAGTACAAACCAAGAACCATATCCTGAGAAGGCAGCGTGATAGGAGCTCCATTCGAGGGGTTCAAAATATTGTGCGAAGCCAGCATCAGAATCTGTGCCTCGAGGACGGCAGCGTTGCCCAGCGGTACGTGGACAGCCATCTGGTCGCCGTCGAAGTCAGCGTTGAATGCCGTACACACCAAGGGGTGCAGACGAATTGCCTTGCCTTCGATAAGTTTCGGCTGGAAGGCCTGGATACCCAGACGGTGCAGCGTAGGAGCACGGTTCAAAAGAATCGGGTGACCCTTCAGAATGTTTTCGAGGATGTCCCAAACGACAGGATCCTTGCGGTCGACAATCTTCTTGGCCGACTTCACAGTCTTCACGATGCCGCGCTCAATGAGTTTGCGGATCACGAACGGCTTGAACAGTTCAGCAGCCATGTCTTTAGGCAGACCGCATTCGTTCATATTCAAATCAGGACCGACCACGATAACGGAACGACCAGAGTAGTCGACACGTTTACCGAGCAGGTTCTGACGGAAACGACCTTGCTTACCCTTCAAGCTATCGCTCAACGACTTCAGCGGACGATTCGAGTCGGTCTTCACAGCGCTCGACTTGCGCGAGTTGTCGAACAATGAGTCGACGGCCTCTTGCAGCATACGCTTCTCGTTACGCATAATGACGTCAGGAGCGTTGATCTCAATCAAACGCTTCAGACGGTTGTTGCGGATGATGACACGACGGTAGAGGTCGTTCAAGTCGGAAGTAGCGAAACGGCCACCATCCAACGGGACGAGAGGACGGAGTTCCGGAGGAATCACCGGCACCACCTTTACAATCATCCATTCAGGACGGTTCTCAATGTGTGTGTTGGCCTCGCGGAAAGCCTCAAACACCTGCAGACGCTTCAAGAGCTCCTGCTTTTTCTGTTGAGCTTTCACCTCGTTGGCTTCGGCACGCAGACGGTTGGCTTCCTCGTCAAGGTTGAGCTTTGCCAAAAGGTCGTAGATAGCGTCAGCGCCCATTTTGGCGATGAACTTGTTCGGGTCATCGTCGCTCAGATATTGATTCTCGATCGGGATCATCTCCATCAGGTCGAGATATTCTTCCTCTGTCAAGAATTCCAACTTGGTCACCTTACGGCCTTCGTTGTCATTCGGGATGGCTTGTCCTTCCAAGACACCACCTTGAATCACGACATAACGCTCGTAATAGATGATGGAATCGAGTTTCTTGGTAGGGATGCCGAGCAATGCACCAATCTTGTTGGGCAAAGAGCGGAAATACCAAATGTGGGCTACGGGCACCACCAATGAGATGTGGCCCATACGTTCACGACGGACTTTCTTCTCTGTCACCTCAACACCGCAGTGGTCGCAAATGATGTTCTTGTAGCGGATGCGCTTGTATTTACCACAGTGGCACTCCCAGTCCTTGACGGGACCGAAGATGCGCTCGCAGAACAAACCGTCACGTTCGGGCTTGTAGGTACGATAGTTAATGGTCTCGGGTTTCAACACCTCGCCATGCGAACGGGCAAGGATCGATTCCGGCGAAGCCAAGCTCACCGTTATGCTAGCGAAATTGCTATTTACAATATTATTGGTTGCCATTTTTCTTTCCTTTCTTTACTAGCATTAAACATCAATTCAGCACACGGCCTTCCTTGTCCTTGAAGGTGATTTCCAAGCCCAAGCCACGAAGCTCGTGGATGAGCACGTTGAACGACTCAGGAATGCCCGGGATAGGCATGTTGTCGCCCTTCACTATGGCTTCGTAGGCCTTGGCACGACCGTTCACGTCATCCGACTTCACGGTCAGGATTTCCTGCAACACGTTGCTAGCGCCGAAGGCTTCGAGAGCCCAGACCTCCATTTCACCGAAACGCTGGCCACCGAACTGGGCCTTACCGCCCAGAGGCTGCTGCGTAATCAACGAATAAGGACCAATCGAACGTGCGTGCATCTTGTCGTCGACCATGTGATGCAGTTTCAGCATGTAGATGTAACCCACGGTGGCAGGCTGGTCGAAAGGCTCGCCCGTCTCACCATCGTAGAGTTGCATACGGCCGTTGGCAGGCAAACCAGCCTTAGCCATATACGCATTGATCTCGTCCAAAGTGGCGCCATCGAAGATAGGCGTGGCAAACTTCAAGCCGAGTTCGTGACCGGCCCAACCGAGCACAGTCTCATAAATCTGACCGAGGTTCATACGCGAAGGCACGCCCAAGGGGTTCAACACGATGTCGACAGGAGTACCGTCGGCGAGGAAAGGCATATCCTCGGCACGAACGATCTTCGACACGATACCCTTGTTGCCGTGACGACCAGCCATCTTATCACCGATCATCAGCTTGCGCTTCTTGGCCACATACACCTTGGCCATCTGGACGATGCCGTTAGGCAGCTCGTCACCAACGCTGGCCACATACTTCTCGCGGTTGTAGCGGCCTTCGATCTCCTTGTGTTTCACCGTGTAGTTGTCGATGATAGCACCAATCATCTTGTTGATCTTCTCGTCCGACGTCCACTTGTTCGGGTTAACCGACAGGTAGTCGATCTCGTAAAGGGCCTTAGCCGTGAACTTGGCTTTCTTGGGAATGAGGTTTTCCTTGAAATTGTTGTAGACACCCGTCGAGGTGCGACCGTTCAGCAAGGTCATCAATTTCTCGACCAGCACGTCCTTCAAGGCACCCAACTCCTTCTGGCAAGCGGCATCGATCTTGGCGATGTCTTCTTTGTCCTTGGCGCGGGCCTTGCGGTCCTTCTGCAGACGCGAGAACAAACGTTTGCCGATGACCACGCCCTTCATCGAAGGACCAGCCTTCAACGAGGCGTTCTTCACATCGCCAGCCTTGTCGCCAAAGATGGCGCGAAGCAGCTTCTCCTCAGGCGTGGGATCGCTCTCGCCCTTAGGCGTGATCTTACCCACCAAGATATCACCTTCCTTGACCTCGGCACCCACGCGGATGATACCGTGCTCGTCCAAGTCCTTGGTGGCATCAGTACTCACGTTCGGGATGTCATTGGTCAGCTCTTCCAAACCACGCTTCGTGTCGCGAACCTCAAGGGTGAACTCCTCGATGTGGATGGAGGTGAACAAGTCTTCCTTCACGATGCGCTCCGAGATGACGATGGCGTCCTCGTAGTTGTAACCCTTCCAAGGCATGAAGGCCACTTTCAGGTTACGGCCCAGGGCCAAGTCACCATTCTGAGTGGCGTAGCCTTCCGTCATGATCTGGCCGAAGGTCACATGGTCACCACGACGCACGATAGGCTTGATGTTGATGCTCGTGTTCTGGTTGGTACGGGCGTACTTCGTGAGACGAATCCTTGGCAACAGAGCGTTCAATACCGGTGCCCACGATAGGACTTTCGGGATTCATCAAAGGTACAGCCTGACGCATCATGTTCGAACCCATCAAGGCACGGTTGGCGTCGTCGTGCTCCAGGAACGGGATCAAAGAAGCGGCGATGGAGGCAATCTGGTTAGGACCAACATCCATCAGATTGATCTCCTCGGGCGAAACGATAGGATAGTCGGCGATATAACGCGCCTTGATATCCTTGTCAGTAAATCTTCCCTCATCATCAACGGGAGTGGTAGCCTGGGCGATGATCTTGTCTTCCTCAAGCTCGGCAGTCAGGTAAATGGGGTCGTTCTTGAAGTCGACCACACCATCCTTCACCTCGCGGTAAGGCGTCTCAATGAAGCCCAAGTTGTTGATCTTAGCGAACACGCAGAGCGACGAAATCAGACCGATGTTAGGACCTTCAGGGGTCTCAATGGTGCAGAGACGGCCGTAGTGCGTGTAGTGAACGTCACGAACCTCGAAGCCAGCGCGGTCGCGCGACAGACCGCCAGGACCCAGAGCGGAGATACGACGCTTGTGCGTGATTTCCGACAGCGGGTTGGTCTGGTCCATGAACTGCGACAGTTGGTTGGTACCGAAGAACGAGTTGATAACCGACGACAGCGTCTTGGCATTGATCAGGTCGATAGGCGTGAACACCTCGTTGTCGCGCACATTCATACGCTCACGGATGGTGCGGGCCATACGGGCCAAGCCGACGCCGAACTGGGCTTGCAACTGCTCACCCACAGTACGGATACGACGGTTGCTCAAGTGGTCGATATCGTCGATTTCGGCCTTGCTGCTCAGCAGCTCGACCAAATATTTGATGATGGCGATGATGTCTTCCTTAGTCAGGACTTTGACATCTTCGGGGATGTCGAGGTTAAGCTTGCGGTTGATGCGGTAACGGCCGACCAAACCCAAGTCATATCTCTTGTCAGAGAAGAACAACTTCTCGATGATGCCACGGGCCGTCTCTTCATCGGGCGGCTCGGCGTTACGCAGTTGGCGATAAATATATTCGACAGCTTCCTTCTCGGAGTTGCTGGGGTCTTTTTCCAAAGTCTTAAAAATGACCGAATAGTCAGAGATTCTGTCATTCTCGTCGCGTTCCGACTCGCTATGGAGCAGGATGGTCTTCACGCCACTGTCAACAATCTTTTGGATATGTTCTTCCTCAAGGGCAACATCACGCTCGATGATGACCTCGTTACGTTCGATGGACACGCACTCGCCAGTGTCCTCGTTAACGAAGTCTTCATAGTAAGTATGCAGTACGCGAGCGGCGAGCTTGCGACCCAACACGCGCTTCAGGCCAGCTTTGGAAACCTTCACTTCTTCGGCGAGGTTAAAGACATCAAGGATATCCTTGTCGCTTTCGTATCCAATGGCACGAAGCAGAGTCGTGATGGGCAATTTCTTCTTACGGTCGATGTAAGCATACATGACATTGTTGATGTCGGTCGAAAACTCCATCCAAGAACCCTTGAAAGGAATGATACGGGCCGAATACAACATAGTGCCATTGGAATGCTGGCTCTGGCCAAAGAAAACACCGGGGGAACGGTGCAATTGTGAGACCACAACGCGCTCGGCACCGTTGATGACGAAAGTGCCGCGAGGCGTCATATACGGAATCATGCCGAGATACACGTCTTGGACGACGGTCTCAAAGTCTTCGTGTTCCTCGTCGTTGCAAGAAAGCTTAAGTTTTGCCTTGAGAGGAACGCTATAGGTCAGACCACGTTCGATGCACTCCTCAATGCTGTAGCGGGGAGCGTCGATGTAATAGTCAAGAAAATCAAGATTAAAATTGCCTCGTGCGTCAGTGATGGGAAAATTCTCAGCAAAGACCTTGTAAAGGCCTTCGTTTTTTCTGTTGTCGGGGTTGGTCTCCAATTGGAAGAAATCCTGGAAAGACTGAAGTTGAATATCCAGAAAATCAGGATATTCAAACGACTTCTTGATGGACGCGAAGCTGATTCTTTCAGTTGTTTTTGTTGCCAAGGTGTTTATTGTTTTTAAGTGATGTAATGGGAGTGACGAACAAACGAAGAGAGGAATTTCGCATAAAGCGAAAAATCGGCACAAACCTCAGCCCCTATTCGGGACTGAGGTTGAATGCCGTTATTAACGGGAATTGAATCCTTATTTCACTTCCACTTCTGCACCAGCCTCTTCGAGTTGGCTCTTCAGTGCAGTAGCTTCGTCTTTGCTCACGCCTTCCTTGATAGCCTTGGGAGCTGCGTCAACGAGTTCCTTGGCTTCCTTCAGACCGAGGCTGGTGAGTTCCTTCACCAACTTCACGACGGCCAACTTCTGAGCGCCAGCGCTCTTCAGGATGACGTCGAAAGAAGTCTTCTCTTCAGCAGCGGCAGCAGCGCCACCAGCAGCAGGAGCAGCAACAGCAACAGCGGCGGCTGCGGGTTCAATACCGTACTCTTCCTTCAGGATGTTAGCAAGTTCGTTCACTTCCTTCACGGTGAGGTTGACTAATTGTTCAGCAAAAGCTTTAAGATCTGCCATTTTACTATTTATTTTAAATTGTTAATACTTTCTTTTGTTTGAATGAATCACATTCGATTTATTATTCTGGTCTTTCGGACAAAGTCTCGAGAATGCCGCTCAACTTGTGGCCACCCGACTGCAGACCGCTGATGATGTTCTTCATCGGTGATTGCAGCAAGGCAATGACGTCGGCGATGAGGTCGTTCTTCGACTTGATGTTGCACAGGGCGTCGATCATATCGTCGCCGATGTAGCAGCACTCTTCGATGAATGCACCCTTCAGGATGGGACGGTCACTGGTCTTACGGAAGCTCTTGATCAGCTTGGCGGGAGCGTTGCCGGTCTCGCAAAGCATCAGCGCAGTCGATCCTTTCAGAACGTCGTAAAGGCCTTCATAGTCCTTCTCCATCTGCTGCATAGCTTTATGAAGCAGAGCGTTCTTGACAACGATCATTTTCACACCACTGTTAAAGCACTGTCTTCTCAACTGATTCGTCTTCTCGGCATTGAGGTCGGAGACATCGGTCAGGTAGAAGTTAGGGCAGGCTTTCAGTTCACTGAGTATGGAGTCGATGAGGACATTTGACATCGATCTGCACACCCGGGCTCATCGTGCTAGAGATATAGATGCTCTTCACATACGTACCTTTAGCAGCGGCTGGTTTCAACTTGATAACGGCCTGAATCAGTTCCTTGGCGTTATCAAAAATCTGTTCCGGAGAGAAGCTAACTTTAGCGACTCCAGCAGCAATGATGCCGTATTTGTCGACCTTGAAGTCGATCTTACCGGCCTTCACTTCTTGAACAGCCTTTGCGACGTCCATCGTAACGGTACCTGTCTTGGGGTTGGGCATCAAGCCACGGGGACCGAGAATACGGCCCAGGGCGCCCACCTTAGGCATGATGTTAGGAGTGGTGATCACAATGTCAATATCGGTCCAACCGTCCTTGATCTTTTGGATGTATTCATCCAGACCAACGTAATCAGCTCCAGCGTCTAAAGCTTCTTGTGCCTTGTCGGGGTTGCAGAGAACCAGGACGCGGACGACTTTACCAGTGCCGTGAGGCAGCGTCACCGAACCGCGCACCATTTGATTGGCCTTGCGGTTTACGATATTAACTGCTTCATTCAAGGAGTAACTCTTGCTTTTGTCGAACTTAGCTAAAGCTTCTTTCCTCTGTTTGGATACTTTTGACATTTAACTAACTGTTTTTTGTTCTACAAATGCATGAAAGATCTTAGTCTTTCTTTAAAGGTGATTCGCCGGTTATCTTCACGCCCATGCTGCGTGCCGTACCAGCAACCATTGACATGGCTGACTCGACGGTGAAGCAATTCATGTCCTTCATCTTGTTGGTGGCGATTTCACGCACTTGGTCCCAAGTCAACGAACCGACTTTCGTACGGTTAGGTTCCTTGGAGCCGCCTTTGATCTTCGCAGCCTCAATGATGGAGACAGCCACGGGCGAAGCCTTCACGATGAAATCGAAAGACTTGTCCTTATACACAGTGATGATGACGGGCAAAACCTTGCCAGCCTGATCCTGAGTACGGGCGTTGAACTGCTTGCAGAATTCCATGATGTTCACACCCTTCGAACCCAGAGCGGGACCGACGGGCGGGGCGGGATTCGCAGCTCCTCCTTTGATTTGCAATTTAATTAATCCGCTTACTTCTTTTGCCATTTTTAAATCCTTAATTAAGTGTTAGGCAACAATTTAACTCACAAATACCTATCAACTCTCCAACTTCACCTGGAAGAAGCTCAACTCAAGCGGCGTCTTCCTACCGAAAATCTTAACGGCGACCTTCAGTTTCTTCTTTTCCTCGTTCACCTCTTCGATGACACCTTGGAACGTGCTGAAAGGACCGTCGTTTACAATGACAGACTGCCCAACCATGAATGTGACATCGCTGCCGGCACCCATGCCTTGGAGCTCGTCCACCTTGCCAAGAATCCGCTTCACCTCTTGCGGGCGCATCGGGGTAGGCTCACCTGCCGTGCCCAAGAAACCGAGCACATTAGGAACGCTCTTGATGACATGAACAACCTCACCCACCAAGACAGCCTCCACAAGCACATAACCCGGCAAATAGTTGCGCTCTTTGCACACCTTCTTGCCGTTTTTGACTTCAAAGTACTTCTCAGTCGGGATAAGGACTGTAGGGATAAGATCTTGCAGGTTCAGCCTCTTGATCTCGGACTCCAGGTATTCCTTTACCTTTTTCTCCTTACCAGAGATAGCCTTCACCACATACCACTTCGTCTCGTTCGTGTCGCTCATCTTCCTGACAAAATTAGTGAGTTAACAAATACTTGCTCATCAAGATTCAATCAATCCATCAGAACAGGTTGTAAAACGCTTCTAACAGATTCTTGAAGGAGATGTCCATCAGAAAAACCACCAAAGCGATTAATAGGGAAGCAATGGACACTACCAGCACACTACTCCTAAGCTCTTGCCAAGTCGGCCAAGTGACCTTCTCTTTGAGCTCAGTGTAGCACTCTTTAATGTAATTGATTATTTTCATCTTCTATTGAACCTTAATAAAAAGCACGGGTGGAAAGGCTCGAACTCTCGACACTCGGTTTTGGAGACCGATGCTCTACCAACTGAGCTACACCCGTAGGATAAGGGTGGGTGTTGCCCCACCCTTACATTGTTTGATTTGATCAATCGTCGATGATCTCGATCACTTGACCGGAGCCGACGGTACGACCGCCTTCACGGATAGCGAAGCGGAGACCCTTGTCCATGGCGATGTCAGCAATCAACTTAACGTCGATGGTGACGTGGTCGCCAGGCATAACCATCTCCATGCCATCGGGCAGGGTGATCTCACCAGTAACGTCGGTGGTTCTGAAGTAGAACTGAGGACGATACTTGTTGCGGAACGGGGTGTGACGGCCACCTTCTTCTTTGCTCAGGACGTAGACCTGACCCTTGAAGTGGTGGTAAGGCTTCACCGAACCGGGCTTGGCAATAACCATACCACGGCGGATTTCGTCCTTGTCGATACCACGGAGCAGCAGACCAGCGTTATCGCCAGCTTCGCCTTCGTCCAAAATCTTGCGGAACATTTCCACACCGGTAACGACTGACTTCAGCTTCTCAGCACCCATACCGAGGATCTCGACGGGGTCACCAACGTGGATGACGCCAGTCTCGATACGACCGGTAGCAACGGTACCACGGCCGGTGATGGAGAACACGTCCTCGATAGGCATCAGGAACGGTTTGTCAACGGCACGCTGAGGCTCGGGAATCCAAGTGTCGCAAGCTTCCATCAGCTCGTCGATGGCAGGAGTCCATTTCGGGTCATCGTTCAGAGCACCCAGAGCGGAGCCACGGATGATAGGCGTATTGTCGGCGTCGAATTCGTACTTGCCAAGGAGGTCGCGGATTTCCATCTCAACCAATTCGAGCAACTCCTCATCGTCAACGAGGTCGCACTTGTTCAGGAACACCACGAGGCGCGGCACACCAACCTGACGGGCGAGCAGGATGTGCTCACGGGTTTGAGGCATGGGACCGTCGGTGGCGGCGACAACGATGATAGCACCGTCCATCTGAGCAGCACCAGTAACCATGTTCTTCACATAGTCAGCGTGGCCGGGGCAGTCGACGTGTGCATAGTGACGCTTCTCAGTCTGATACTCGACGTGAGCGGTATTGATGGTAATACCTCTCTCTTTCTCTTCAGGAGCGGAGTCGATGGAGTCAAAGGACTTGACCTCCGAGAGACCCTTCTTGGCCAGGTGCAAGGTAATAGCAGCGGTCAAAGTGGTCTTGCCGTGGTCAACGTGGCCGATAGTACCAATGTTGACGTGCGGTTTAGTTCTTTCGAATTTTTCTTTTGCCATTTTACTTTTCTATTTAAGGTTATGAACTCTTATCCATAAAAAATCGAGCCGATGGGGAGAATTGAACTCCCGACCCCTTCCTTACCAAGGAAGTGCTCTACCGCTGAGCTACATCGGCTTGTTTGTTCATCTGAGCGGAAGACGGGGCTCGAACCCGCCACCTAAAGCTTGGAAGGCTTTCGCTCTGCCAAATGAGCTACTTCCGCTTGTCCGCTTGATGCGACTCCCCCAGTGCTAACTGAGCCGGTAGACGGACTCGAACCGCCGACAGGCTGATTACAAATCAGCTACTCTACCAACTGAGTTATACCGGCATGATGTGAAAGAACATTTCAGCTTCTTTTTAGCCGCCCTTTTCTCTCGGAAAAGGTGTGCAAAAATAGTCCTTTTTCCTGAATTGACAATGCGTTTTCTCTTTTTTTTCGAAAAAAAATCGAAAAATTTTTGTATCTAATTGAATTTCAGAATAATAAAAACGCACATTATTTCACAAAAATAAAGCCGACCCAATGTTTTTGGGCCGGCTTTGCTCGATTTTTACTGTTTTTCAGAATTTCAGAAGGGGCTTATTTCGTAGTTTTGCCCTTGTATTTCTCCAATTGTTTCTTCAATGCGTCAATGGAGGTGTCGATGGACTCCTCAAAAGTTTTACTCTGCTTACTGGCAAACAGGTCCTCGCCACGAAGCACCAGACGGATGTCGGCGATCTTGTTCTCGGGGGTGTCGGTGTTGTCGAGTTTCAGTGAGACCTCTGCATTGATCACCTCGCTGTACTTCGCGCAAAGCTTTTCCACTTTCTGCGTGATGAAGTCTTCAAGTTTTTGGTCAGCCTTGAAGTGAACTGAATTGATCATGACTTTCATAATAAACTCCTTTCTTTTAATCACCCTTAGGGTGAGCTTGTTTATGGATTTTCTTGAGTTGTTCGATGGTAGTATGGGCATAGATCTGCGTAGTAGCCAAATCCTGATGCCCGAGAAGTTTTTGGATAGCGACCAAACTCGCGCCTTCGTCCAAAAGATGCGTGGCGAAAGTGTGACGCAGCACATGGGGACTTTTCTGCCGAAGCGTAGTGACACCTTCGAGCATACGATGCACCTTATTATATACATAGGTGGGCGACATCTCCCCTCCCTTGTCGTTCAACAAGAGACGGTCTGCCTTTTCAGAAAATGTGGCATCGCGTAATGTTTGGTATTGGTTGATTAGATTGATCATCTCTCTAGATAACGGAACAATGCGGTCTTTATTGCGCTTGCCATGTATTTTCACCTGCATGCCCATCTTGTCGACATCGCCGTCCTTCAGTCCACGCAGTTCAGCCTGACGCATACCAGTCTGGTAGAGCAACTCAAAGAGCAGGTGGTCGCGCAATGTGGAGAAGTCGGCATCGTCGCCAAATGACACCTTATTAATATCGGTCTCGGTGACGAACTTGACGAGGGTCTTGGGTAACTTCAGCGCTTTGATACCCGTCATGGGCGTCTTTTCGATGAGACCTTCGCGCAAGCAGTATTTATAAAAGGTACGCAATGTGGAGATCTTCCTGTTGATGCTCCTGTTTTCAAGCTCCTCGCCTTTCAAATGGACGATATACGACTTCACCACTGTCGTCTTCACATCGGTAAGGGCCATGCCGTCGTAGTCTTTGTTCAGATAACCAACGAATTGCTCCATGTCGCGACGGTAGGCTTCGACAGTGAGTGGCGAGAAACGCTTCTCGGCGGAGATGTATGCTATGAACTGGTCGATAAGCATAACAAAAAACTTCGCCGTAAAATTAGTAAAAATTTACCAATTCACGGCGAAGTTTGCCTAAAAAAATTATTTTCCTAAGCGGGCGAATTACATATTCTGTTCGGCTTCACGGAGTTTCTGCACGTAGATAGCCTTCATGTGCTGGGCACGTTTGATGACTGACGGCTTGGTGAACTGTTGACGGGCGCGCAATTCCTTGACGACGCCGGTCTTCTCGTACTTTCTCTTGTAGCGCTTCAAAGCTCTGTCGATGCTTTCGCCTTCTTTTACAGGAATAATAATCATTTTAAAACACTTCCTTCTTTTAAATTGTTAATACTATGGTTGATTTTTGAGGCTGCAAAAGTACAACTTTTTCTTTTACAACGACAAAAATTTGCAGAAAAATAAGAGTTTTGACACAAAATCAACGACTAAGGAGAAATGCGTCACGGATTTTCCTATCTTTGCAGAGAAATAATCACCAAACGCAAATCATATGACACTACTAACCATTGGATGGGGTGAAATACTCCTAATCGCGCTCATTGTCCTGCTACTTTTCGGTGCAAAAAAGATCCCGGAGCTGATGCGTGGCATGGGCAAAGGCGTGAAAAGCTTCAAGGACGGCATGAACGGCGTGGATGAACTCGACGAACTGAACGAAAAAAGGGCTGCTGAAAAGTCAGACAAAGAATGAGCGAGCAGAAGGTCAGTTCTTTCTGGGACCACTTGGAGGTGCTTCGGAAAGTGCTGTTCCGATGCTTGATCGCCTGGCTTGTCGGAGCGGTGGCAGCCTTCTGTTTCAAGGAAGTGTTGTTCGGCTTGCTTTTCGCCCCCTCGCGCGACGATTTCATCTCATATCGAGGTCTGGCATGGCTTTGTGAGAAAACAGGATGGCAGTCGCTATGCCCCGGCAATTTCGAGGCTTCGTTCATCAACACGGAGTTAACGGCGCAGTTCATGACGCACATCAAGGTGGCACTTTGGGCGGGACTCGTTGTCGTTTCGCCTTATCTCATTATGCAACTCTATGGATTTATAGTCCCCGCACTTTACGACAAGGAGAAACGCCATGCTGCACCTATTATAATATGGGGTACGCTACTCTTCATCCTCGGTGTGCTGATGAACTACTTCATCATCTTCCCTTTCGCCTTCCGTTTTCTCTTCAACTATGTGGTATACGCCGAAGTGCTTAACCAGATCTCGCTTTCTTCCTACATCTCTAACCTGCTCATGTTAAGTCTGCTGATGGGTATTCTCTTCGAGATTCCCATTGTCAACTACCTCTTGGCCAAAGCAGGACTGATACAGGCCGAAACGCTCAAGAAATACCGCCGCCATGCCATCGTTGGCATCGCCATCGTGGCTGCCGTCATCACCCCTACTGGCGATGCCGTGACGCTGATGCTCGTTACAGTACCGATTTATCTGCTTTATGAAGTGAGTATACAAATAGTAAAAAGAGTACAGACCTCAGAACCACCACTAGATCCAAAAGCGTCATAGCGGGCTTGATCCGCTATCTCCAAAATGCGAGGATGTCGTCTTCGCGCTTAGGAGATGGCGGATGCCACTCCGCCATGACGGTAAAGGGGTAGGTTTGTGAATCCCAGTAAAAAAAGAAAAACGACAAAACAACAACTAACTCTAAACAATATGTTACGCAAAATCAGAATCTGTTTACAAATCATCACGATGACCCTGGTGACCCTGTTGCTGCTCGGCATCGGTTTTCGAGTGCATCTTTGGGCAGGATGGGTGGCCAAAATCCAATTCCTACCCGCCATCCTGGCCTTGAACTTTGGTGTCATTGCCCTTCTCATCGTTGCAGCACTCCTTTTTGGAAGAATCTATTGCAGCGTGGTTTGCCCCTTGGGCATCATGCAAGACTTCTTCTCGTGGATTGGTGGCAAAGTGAAGAAAAACCGCTTCAACTACGCCAAGGAAAACAAATGGCTGCGTTATGGCTTCTTTGGTGTGTTCGTCATTGCGATGATTATCGGTTTTGCGCCGCTGACCACCCTATTTGCCCCATACAGCGCCTATGGCCGCATCGTCAACAGTCTGTTCAAGCCGCTCTATGACCTGCTGAACAACTGGCTGGCTGGCCTCGATGCAGCCAACGACCGTTACAACTTCACCGAGGTACAGATCTGGACTCGCAGCGTGACGACTTTCGTAGTAGCCATTCTCACCTTAATAATATTAGGTGCCCTTGCCATCTGGAAAGGCCGACTCTATTGCAACACGATTTGTCCTGTGGGTACTTTCCTCAGCTTCTTCTCACGTTTCTCCCTGCTTCGCGTCCGCTTCGACAAGGACAAGTGCAAGAACTGCGGCATGTGCGAGAAGAACTGCAAGGCGCAAGCCATCGACTTCAAAGAAGGGAAGGTGGATTATTCGCGCTGCGTGGTATGCGGCGACTGTCTTGACAAATGCAAATTCGATGCTTTGCATTATACAGCAAAAAGAACCTCTTCTTCACCCAAACCCGTTGACACGGAACGTCGCGCTTTCCTCGTTGGCGCAGCCGTAGCCGGCACCACGGCAGCCTTGGCGCAAACACAAATGAAAGTGGACGGCGGATTGGCAGTCATCGAAGACAAGAAGGCTCCTGAACGGAAAACGCCCATCACACCTCCTGGTTCAGTCTCCATCCGTCATCTGGAAAAGCATTGCACGGCCTGCCAACTCTGCGTTTCAAGCTGTCCGAACAATGTGTTGCGCCCTTCTACTGACCTGATGCACTTCATGCAACCCACGATGTCTTTTGAGCGCGGCTACTGCCGTCCCGAATGCACCCGCTGCAGCGAGGTATGTCCTGCGGGGGCCATCAAGCCCATTTCTCGAGAGGAAAAGACCATTATCCATGCGGGGCATGCCGTTTGGATCAAGGAAAATTGCGTTGTGTTGACCGACGACGTCAGTTGTGGCAACTGCGCACGTCATTGCCCGACTGGAGCCATCCAAATGATAGACTACGAAGGCCCGAACGGCACAGTGCAGGTGCCCGCTGTTGACGAGAACAAATGCATAGGCTGCGGCGCCTGTGAGAACCTCTGCCCTGCCCGACCATTTAGCGCGATTTATGTGGAAGGAAACGAAATGCATCTTATCAATTGATAGTTGATAATTGACAATGGATAATTATATCAGCATGTCCCTACATTTATCAACTCTAAACTCTAAACTCTAAACTCTAAACTCTAAACTATACAAAATGGACAGAAGAGAATTCCTAAAACATATGGGCAGCGCGGCTGTAGCCACCTCTGTGGTGCTCTCCGCCTGCGACTCCAACGGCAATGAAACACCCATCGCAAAAAACGTCATCGACGGGCAAGGTGAAATGACCTATCGCACCAACCCCAACTCCGGCGACAAAGTCTCCTTATTGGGCTACGGCATGATGCGCCTTCCCGTGGAAGAAGGCGGCACTTTGCGCGACCATCCCGACTCCCCTATCGACCAAGAGCTGGTCAACCAAGAGATTGATTACGCCCTTGAACACGGTATGAACTACTTCGACACCTCTCCGGCCTATTGCAAAGGCATGTCGGAACGCGCGACGGGCATCGCCTTGGCACGCCACCCTCGTGACACCTATTACATTGCCACAAAACTGTCTAACTTCAGTCCTTCAACGTGGAGCACCGAGGCATCCAAAACCATGTTTGAGAACTCGCTGAAGGAGCTACAGACCGACCATATCGACTACTTGCTGCTACACAGCATCGGAGGTGAGACCAAGGAATTGAACAGCCATGAATTGTTCAATGCACGCTTCATCGACAACGGCATCCTCGATTGGCTCGTTGATCAGAAGGCAGCAGGGCGCATCCGCAACCTCGGCTTCTCGTACCACGGCGATGTCAACATCTTTGACATGCTATTACAATGGCATGACGAGGGCAAATACCATTGGGACTTTGTCCAAATCGAGTTGAATTACCTGGACTGGAATTATGCCGATGAACTCAATGACCGCAATACCGATGCCCGATACCTCTATGACGAGCTGCACCGTCGCGGCATCCCCGCTGTCATCATGGAGCCCTTGTTAGGTGGACGTCTGGCCTCACTCCCCGACCACATCGTGAAACAAATGCAGGAGCGCGAGCCCGAGACGCCTGTGGCACGATGGGCTTTCCGCTTCGCCGGCACCCCCGAAGGCATCCTCACCGTGTTGAGCGGCATGACCTACATGGAACATTTGGTGCAGAATGTGGCAACCTACTCGCCTTTGCGCCCCATCAGCGAGGAAGAAGACGCCTTCCTAATGAAGATTGCGGAGGAAATCGTAGAGTTACCCACCGTGCCTTGTACCGCTTGCAACTACTGTATGCCCTGTCCCTACGGACTGAACATCCCCGCCATCTTCAGCTATTATAACAAGAGCGTTACCGATGGTTCCATGCCGACAGGAAGCCATGATGCCAAGGCTTATTGGGAAGCCCGCAAGCGTTTCCTCATCGGCTATGACCGAACCATACCCGCCTTGCGTCAGGCTAGCCATTGCATCGGATGCAGCCAATGTAAGGAGCACTGTCCCCAAAACATCGACATCCCTGCCGAACTGCACCGTATCGATGACTATGTGGAACAGCTAAAACAATTGTAGTCAAATAGCTTTCTTTCAATTAACACTTTTGCCTTCCAAATGAAACAAGGAAAAGTCATTTTGATCACAGGGGCTAGCAGTGGCATCGGCTTTGATGCAGCACAAACCCTTGCCCGACAAGGTCATCATGTTTATGCAGCAGCACGCAGGACCTCGCTTATGGAGCCTTTGAAAACTATTGGGGCACACGTCATCGCGATGGATGTCACCGACGAAGACTCCATGATCCATGGTGTGGAGGCTGTCATCCAAGCCGAAGGACGGATTGATGTGTTGGTCAACAATGCAGGATACGGTTATTTCGGTGCCATCGAGAATGTGCCCATGGAAGAGGCGCGCCGTCAACTCGAGGTCAACGTATTCGGTTTGGCCCGCCTCACCCAACTGGTACTACCTTATATGCGCAAACAAGGACAAGGTCGCATCATCAACACTTCGTCGATTGCGGGCAAGATGGTGTTTTACATGGGCGGCTGGTACAATGTGACCAAATATTCCGTCGAGGCCTTCAGCGATGCCCTACGAATGGAGATGAAGCCCTTCGGCATCGATGTGGTGATGATCGAACCGGGCGCCATCAAAACAGATTGGGGCCTCATCGCAGCGAAGCACCTCAAGGAGTCGTCGGCGGGTACGGCATACGAAGAGATAGGCACCCGATGGGGCGACAACATGGATTGGTTCTATAGGACGAACCTACTCTCACAACCTTCGGTCATCACCAAGGCCATCAGCCGTGCCGTCAACAGTCGCCACCCAAGGGCACGCTACTGCAGAGGACGCTTCTCGATCGTAGGACGCATCGCCCATGCCATCATGCCAACCCGTTGGTGGGATGCCATGATGCGTAAAGGTGGTAAAATAAAAATAAAGGACGAGGCCTAAGCCCCGTCCTTTCATTTCAAAGCCAACTAACCTTTACTCGAAGCCGTTATAGCTCACATTCTCGGGTTTCCATTTGTCTTTGGGTTGTGGGTTCTCGTTGGGGTAACCCATCACGATGGCACAAAGAGGGACAATGTGTTCGGGCAAGCCAAGCACCTGGCTGATATTGGCCACGCGTTCCTCGATGGGATAGCAGCCTGTCCAAACGGCGCCGAGTCCAAGAGCATGTGCAGCCAAAAGAATGTTCTCCGTGGCAGCTGAACAATCCTGTACCCAGAAAGCCTGTCCAACACCTTCCATGGCCTTTTCCATATTGCCACATACGACAATAACCAGAGGTGATTCATGCCACATCTGGCTTTGACGGCCATTGCCACCCAGTTCGTCAATCTTTGCACGGTCGTTGACGACCACGAAATGCCAAGGTTGCAGGTTAACAGCCGTAGGTGCAGCCATACCGGCACGAAGTAGCATCTCAACGGTATCGGCAGAGACGGCACGGTCAGTGAACGACCTGATACTGGTGCGCGTCATGATGGTTTCGATGGCATTGTCCTTGACTTCATTGTTAACGGACGTATTGCTATCAGGATTGTTGCAGTTACAACCCGTCATAAACGCAGCCATAATGAGTGAGAGTGCCATCACTTTTAAGCTTTTTCCTTTGTTTTTCATATTGCTCCGTATTATTATTCTGTTATTCGCCTAGTAGGTGTTCAAACAGAAAGTTGTCAATCTTGTTGAAGAGGTGCATACGGCACTCGCCGCTGCCGTATTCGTAGCCACCATAGATGCCGTGGTTCTTGTTGGGATAAATCATCAAGTCAAACTGCTTGCCATTAGAGATCATGGCCTTGATGAGTTCCATAGCATTTTGGTAATGGACATTGTCGTCACCGCTGCCATGGCACAGCAGGTAGTTGCCCTTGATCATCGCAGTGTTGTGCACGGGAGAGTTGAGGTCGTAACCATCGGGGTTCTCCTGAGGCGTGCGCATAAAACGTTCGGTGTAGACATTGTCATAGTAACGCCAGTTGGTTACAGGAGCCACCGAAACGGCCGTGCTGATGACATCGGCGCCCTTGGTGATACCATTGGCTGCCATGAAGCCACCGTAACTCCAGCCGTAGATACCGATACGCTCTGCATCCACATAGGGTTGCTTGGCCATATACTTAGCCAGCGTAATCATATCCTCCGTCTCATATTTACCCAGTTGCAAGTAAGTCATCTTCTTAAACACCTCGCCTTGGGCGCCGCTACCACGGTTGTTGATGGACACGCTGATGATGCCATGTTGGGCAAGGAGTTGCAGCCACCAATAGTCACTGTTGGCCCATGAGTTGTTGACAGTCTGATGACCAGGTCCACCGTACACATAAATCAGCACGGGATATTTCTTGGAAGGATCAAAGTCGGGAGGCAGGATCTGCCAAGCATCCACGTCAACTTGGGTGCCATTGGGCAGGACAAAAGCGGGGTCGCTGATCTTCAAGAGTTTTTTCTCACCCAAATTGAACGTCTTCAATTTTTCGGCAAACTCATGGTTGTCTTCCAACACACGCACCAATTTTCCCTTGTTGGTGTAGAGTTCATATTGGTTGGGCTGACTGATCGTGCTATTTATATTAATAAGGTAGCTGAAGTCGTTGCTGAAGCGTGCATTGTTGGTGCCAGGACGGCCAATCACCTCACGCATTTGGCCTTTCAGGTTAACGGCATAGATCTGACGATCGACAGGCGTGTTCTTTGCAGCTTGGAAATACACTTCCTTGCCATCGAAGCCGTATACCGAAGTCACATCCCAAGGACCGTCGGTGAGTTGTTTCACCAGAGTACCATCCAGATTGTAAAGATAGATGTGGTTGTAGCCACTTCTCTCGGAAGTCATCAAAAAGCGCTTGCCATCCTCAAGGAAATGCCAATCGTCGGTGATGTCGATGTAGTACTCGTTGGTATCATCATAGAACACACGGCTCTTGCCCGTGGTGGCATCGGCAGCCAAAATCTCCAGATGGTTCTGATGGCGGTTGAGGCGTTGGATGGCCAGCACATTGGCATCCTTTGTCCAAGCGATGCGGGGCAGATAGATATCAGTCTCAGTGCCCGTATCCATCTTCACGGTCTTACCGTTTTCGAGGTTGTAGACATAAATCTCAACGATGGAGTTGTCCTCGCCAGCCTTGGGATACTTGAAGCTGTACCAATCGGGATAGAGGCCTTCGAACTCTTCCATCTGGAACTCGCGCACGTTGCTCTCGTCGAACTTCATGAAGGCGATCTTCTTGCTGTCGGGCGACCAATAGAAACCTTGAGAGAAGCTGAACTCCTCCTCATAGACCCAGTCAGGCGCACCATTGATAATGTGATTATAGAGGCCATCGCTCGTAAACTGCTTCTCCTCCCCTGTCTTCAGGTCCTTGATGAAAAGGTTGTTGTCGCGCATGAAGGCCACCTTGGTGGCATCAGGCGAGAAAGTAGCCAGACGCTGCTTGCCGTTCTTTGAAAGCGGCTGTAAGGTCTTGGTGGCGAAGTCATATACATAATAATTGGCATGGAAGGAATGACGGTAGATGCTTTCCATATCGGTGAGGCACAGCATCTTATCCTCGTTGGCGCTCAGCTCATAGTTCTGCAAGCCAATAGGCAGCGAATCGGGATGCATGGTGAGGTCAGTAATGCCAAACAAAGTCTTCTCCAATTTGCCCGTCTTGTAATTGTAGATATTGAGTTGGCCTTTCTCGAAGGAGGCGTAGGTCTTGCCATCCTTCATCGAGTTCATGCCGCGCACACTCTTTGCATAGAATGTACCACGCTGATAAAGGTCTTCCAATTCAAAATTCTTCTTCTCTTGGGCCGAAGCCGAAACTGCTCCAAAAACAAGGAACAAACTGACTAATAAGTATTTAAACTTCATAACGAATAGATTTGATTGCACAAAGATAGAATTTTTTCAAAAAAAGGAAGAAAAAAACTTGTCAGTTTCGGAAAAAGCCGTATTTTTGCACCCGCATTTGGGACGGTAGCTCAGTTGGTTTAGAGCGCATGCTTGACAGGCATGAGGTCACAAGTTCGATCCTTGTTCGCCCCACACAAAACGCCACACGGCGTTTTTTCTTTCAACGGAGGGACGTTAGCCCAGTTGGTTTAGAGCGCTGCCTTCACACGGCAGAGGTCACTGGTTCGAGTCCAGTACGTCCCACCAACAACAAAACCCGCTGGTTTCAGCGGGTTTTGCGTTTTATTTAGCGCTTCTATAGCGTGTCATTTCACACCGAGTTTCTTGGCGATGTTCTTAGGAAGTGCGTCCTTGTGCAGGACGATGTTCATGGTCTTGTATTTGGCGAAAGCCTCAGAGACGTACCAGATGCCGTGGTATTTGCCACTGTCGCCCCACGAGTTCTTGCCCATGAAGTATTCCTTGCCGTTTTGGTCTTTGGCCTTGCCGAAGATGAGCAGGCCGTGGTCATCGCTAGTCTCCCAGTTATCAAAGGCTTCCTGACGCATCTCTTGTGTGACTTCAATCTCTGGCATTGGCTTGGATGTCAGTTCGTAGCGACGATTTGCTGCCGACATGCCCAACCAATGTGCCATGTCGGAGCCTGAGAGTTCGGCCGCTTTCTCGGCATCGGGGCAGACGGCAATGCCATCGCGGGTGAAGCCTTGCTCGCTGACATCGGCACTCCATTGGAAGGTATAGCCCTTGTCGATGGCATATTGCATGACCTCCATCAGTTCGTCGATAGGCAGGTTATAATAAGGGCAGCCACGCCAGTTGTCTTCGATCTCAAGTGCAAAAGGCTCATAGAATGGATGATGCGTAAAAGAGGTGAGGGTGATGTAGTTGTCGGCTTTGAGGCCCAACGACTTGGCATATTCCTGTGGCGTCATGCCATTCACCATTTCAGGATATTTGCCAAGATAGGCATCGTAAATGCCTTGCAGGCCTTCTTTCCACACGGGGCTGAGTTTGCTGATGTCACTTTTGGCAAGGGCTTTCACATAGCCTGTGGCCACGAGGTCGAGTTCGGTGTGATTGGGCAAGGTTCCGCCATAACGGTTGCCAGGCATGTCTTCCTGACGGACGAAGCCATAGTGTTCCAAGCAGTATAGCACGTCGCCGCACTTGCCGCCTGGTGCCCAGCTGGCGTTGCCGTGCAGACGGACATATTTTTCGGCACGATCCATCATGGAATGACTGACAACAAACATCTCGGAGAGGTCAACGTCAACGCCCTTGATGCGGAGTGCTTCGGCTTCCATAAGGGCAATGCCGGAATGGGCCCAGCAAGTGGAAGAGCGATGTTGGTCGCGAACGGCCGTGATTGGAATTTCCTTGATTGTAGTAAACTGGAATCCTTCTTCTTTCTTTTCATCTTGTGCCTTGACAGGCATGAAGCCCATCATCAGCGCTAAGGCAAGTAAAAATTGCTTTTTCATCAGTATTTGGAATTTAATGATATGCTATCTAAGGACAAACCTAAATTTGCAGCGCGATAGTCTGCGGTGAGGTTTGCAAGCGCAAAAATAGGAAAACTACAGTTACCAACGGTAAAAATATGATTAAATTTGTAGCAACGAGATTGCCATTAAGGAACACATTATAACCCGTAGGATTGGCGAGTTGGCCCTACTTAATCATTTTATTTTTGCACGTCTCAAATAATTTCCTATCTTTGCCGTTCCAATTAAAACGAGCAAAACAAACCAAAATAGATATGATGCAACACAATATTGTACCCCAAGATTTAGCGAAGAAACTCTTTGCAGATAGTGGCCTGCCAAGCATCGGAAGAGCTGGCATCCGTGAAATCAACAAGTTGGCCTTCGACCTCGAAGCTGCCAGCGGCAAGAAATTCATCCACATGGAGTTAGGCAACCCTGGTCTGCCCGCCGCACGTGCAGGCGTGGAAGCCCAGATCAAGGCCTTGCAAAACGGTGTGGCCGCCAACTATCCGCCCATCGATGGCGCACCTATTTTAAAGAAAGAGGCATCGCGCTTCATCAAGAACTTCCTTGACCTCGATGTCGCCCCCGCCAACTGCGTGCCCACCGTCGGTTCCATGCAGGGAGCCTTCGCCTCGTTCATGATTGCAGGACATTCCGACGCGAAGAAAAACACCATGCTCTTCATCGATCCCGGATTCCCCGTCCACAAGTTCCAAAACAAGGTGCTCGGCATCCCGATGGAGCATTTCGACATCTACGAATACCGTGGCGAGAAGCTGCGTGCAAAACTGGAAGAAATCCTGAGCAAAGGCAACATCCACAGTCTGCTCTACTCCAACCCCAACAACCCGACATGGGTGTGCCTCACCGACGAGGAATTGCGCATCATCGGCGAACTGACCAACAAGTACAATGTCATCGTCATGGAAGACCTCGCCTATTTCGGCATGGACTTCCGCAAGGACTACAGCCATCCGGGCGAAGCCCCGTTCCAACCCACTGTGGGTAAATATACCGACTACTACATCCTGATGATCTCCAGCTCGAAAGCCTTCAGCTACGCCGGCGAGCGTTGCGCCATCCTTGGCATCAGCGACAAGCTGGCCCAACACCACTTCCCCGACCTGAAGGCCTTCTGTGGACAGGAAGTCTTCTTGCGCGCCATCCTCTTCGGCGCTTTGCACCCATTGAGTTCAGGCACTTCACACTCCGCGCAACATGCTTTGGCCGCCGTGCTGAAAGCTGTGAACGACGGTACCTATAACTATCGCGAGGATGTGTTGGAATACGGCCGCAAGGCAGCGTTGATGAAGAAAGCCTTCATCGACAACGGATTCTACATCACCTACGATGAGGACTGCGGTGAGCCTATCGCCGATGGTTTCTATTTCACCTATTGCTATCCTGGTTTCACAGGAGCCGACCTCGTGGAAGAAATGCTGTATTACGGTGTCTCTGGCATCTCATTAGACACCTGCGGCAGCACCAAGCAAGGAGTCCGCGCCTGCACCTCGCTCATCCAAAGGGAAGAGATCCCTGTTCTGGCAGAGCGTTTGGCTGCGTTTGCCAAGGACCATCCAGTGAAATAATCATTGTCAACGACTGCGTCCCGCAGTCGAAAAAGCAATCAATATTTCATTTGCGAGACGCAAATGATGACAATGTAAACAATCTGCGAGACGCAGATTGCGACAATGAGAAATGAGGGTGTCATATTTTGGCATCCTCATTTCTTTTTTATAACTTTGCAAACTAATAATACTACCTATATGCCAAAGGAGATAAAGACCATTTCCATTTGCGAGGACGCAAATGGCGACAATGAAAAGCCAATCTACGAGGACGCAGAATGTGACAATGTCCCTTTTTTTGATGAAAACGACTTTGAGCACTTTGATTGGGGCACTTTTCTTCCACACTGGCACCAAGACGGCAAGTATGTTTTCGTCACTTTCAGATTGCATGATTCCCTACCTCAAGAAAAACTAGACTGGCTTCGTGAGGAAAAAGAGAGTTGGTTAAAAAGACATCCCCAACCATGGGATATAAAGGTGACAAAAGAATACATCGAAAAGTTTGGCAAAGCCGTTGACAAATGGTTGGATAACGGTCATGGAGATTGTCTGCTCAAAAAACAATGCAACAGGAAGATTGTAGAAGACGCATTGCTATTCTTTAATGGCAAACGATATGACTTGGTGGCCTTTGTCGTAATGCCCAACCATGTCCATATACTCATGAAACTCAAAGAAGGATTTGAGTTGACAGAGATTATGCGGTCATTAAAGAGCTATACGGCAAAGGAAATCAACAAAAGCGAGAAGAAAAGCGGCCCTGTATGGCAATCAGAATCCTACGACCGATTGATTAGAGACGAAGTGCATTTTGACAACGTTGTGCGTTATATCATTGCTAATAACAAGGACTTGGCATGGGTTGCCTGCGACATTGTCAACGACTGCGTCCCGCAGTCGAAAAGGTAGTTTTTTCATTTGCGGGACGCAAATGACGACAGTGTAAATCAATCTGCGAGGACGCAGATTGCGACAATGAGAATGGTTACTTCAACACAGCGAAATAGTATCTTACAAAGATGTTCAGCATCGGACCTTCTTTTGAAAGTGTTTCATTCGTGCTATAATCAATAAAATCTCCTTTAATCGGCATGCAAGTCACGCCCAATGAAACACCATGTCGTCCAATATCACACCCTGGCGCAAATGCAGCATAAAAACCACCTGCTCTTATAGGTCCTTGAAAGCCTGGTTCTGGATACCCAGTATATGTGTGATTTAGTACATCTGCTCTATAAGCTCCATATACTGTATTCAAGGGAAAGGCATATCCCGCTTTAAGCTCCAAATAGGGTCGAGCAACCTTGTTCACAATAGTAAACCTGACATTGGCATATACTGGAACCGTATGAAAATCCTTATCCAAGTAAAAAACAGGTCCCAACCACTCATTTACAAAACTATTCAACGCCTGGCTTCCATGAAACTCAGAACCTAAGCCCACACTCCAATGTGAACTGACTTTCTGATTAAGCAAAAAACCTACATCATAATGAGTAACCAAAAGCCCATTTCCATACATTAAAGAGATAAAACTTGAAAGCCAATCCAACATGCCAATCCCTCCATAAACATAGAGAGATGTACGATGACTATTTGTTGTGGTATTTGTTGTAGGAGTGACACCATCTAAGTGTATTTCTTGTGCAAAACCCTGCGTCATCAGCATCAGAGCTATTATAATTATTGATAACTTTTTCATATTCAACAAGTTTTAATAGTTAATAATGATATTTTATTACAAAAATCATTCCAAAAACCATTCAGAAGCCAATGACGGCTGTTTTCAATCTGCGAGACGCAGATTGCGACAATGTTGTTTAAAATGAATCTAAATTAGCATTTTGCCCCGAAATAAAACGAAAAGTCGAGTAACAATTGCCCAAAATTCCCTAATTTCGTGGCTCATTAATCGAACAACACAAAATTTCTAAAAACTAATCAATATGGCAAAATTCAGAGGAGCCATCGTGGTTGACATCGAGCGTTGCAAAGGTTGTGGTGTTTGCATCACGGCCTGCCCCTGCGGTGTCATCGAATTGGCAAAAGAAGTAAACGGAAAAGGTTACAATTACGCCTTC
>ONJF01000043.1 GCA_900318085.1 uncultured Bacteroidales bacterium | reverse complement strand
GGTTGTATTGTTCCACCACGCCATCGAGTTTTCCGTTACCAATGCCCCTCAAAATATAACCTACCACAAACATATCCGCTCCCAAGCCGGCATTGAGCAGTCCCAATCTGATGTTCAATAAAGCATCTTTGGTTAAAATGTAATCATACACAAAATAGGACAGTCCTGCATAGCCCAAGCCTATTCCAAAGGCAATCCAGCCGACGGTTTTCAGCGTGTTGCCTGTGTAATACAAGGTACGACCCGAGTTAAATTGATCGAATAATTCGGTGTCCATCATGGTCTTCAACTCATTATCGGTGAGAAGATGGGCGTTTGGAGCCTTGAAAGATTCACCGAAATAGAGGTCGCCGCGATGTTTCTGCAAAGGCAAGCCCTTGTATTGATCTAAGATGTTGTTTTCTTGAGCCATCGAGGACAAGCCCATAAAAACGAGTAAAAACAATAAAAGCTTTTTCATAGCGAATGATTTTAAATTAAAAGGCAAAAATAGGAATTTATTCCTTTGCATAAAAAAAGGAGCATGTTTTATGCTCCTTTATACTCCCCATGCTACGGACTTGCAATCCCCTATTTGTATGATGGATAACCGCCTGTCCAGGTAATCTGCTGCAATTCCTCAATCTTCATTCCTTCACCACTTTCTGCACACACTTCCGTCCTTCCTTGTCGGTGACATTGACGAAGTAGACGCCCACCGGCAGGCCATTGAGATCCACAGTGAGGCGTTCACCCTCGCCCGTGACGGTGGCTACTTTTTGGCCGAGGGTGTTGAAGACTTCGGCGGATTTCAGGTCCCGTCCTATGATGGTGACGAGGCCAGTGGTGGGGTTGGGATAAACGTTGGAGAAGGCAGTAGACTCGGTTTCGTCTACACCCCAGTTGGTGTTGGTTTGACCCCAATGCAGAGGATAGTTGGGGATGGTGCAATATGCAATGTCGTGTACCGCTATATAAAGTTTATTATGGGCACTTCCTGGGTTTGGCTCGCTGAAGGCGTCAGTATAAGCCCAGCCGTAATAGTAATCGCCTCCTTCTTTTAGTCTAATGCACCATTTGTATTCATCTTCAACGCTGATGTATCCGTTGTGATGCTGCCATTGCATCTCTGGAGTGGTCATAGAAGACGTATCGCCAACATTTTGAAGCATGTAATCACAATTGGGGTTTAGGAGTACGAGATAGGGTTCCCACCATGGATAACCTAGCCAACAAAACCCAAAGTCAGCAAGGTCATCTTTGTCCAAGTCTATTTTCAAAGTGTCGGAGTCGAGTTGGCCCAACAATGTCACTGGTGGGTCAAAATGGGAGTGGACAATAATCCCTGGTTGAGCTATCCCTGAAAAGGAAGCCATTAGCAGTGTCGCCATGATGGCGATTGTAATAGTTTTTTTCATGATATTGTGCTTTATTTCATTGTTAAACGGTTCTTTATCATTCAATACAGTCATGGGCAAGTACACTGAAAACACCACCAGCCTTAACTTCAAAAGGTCCATTGATTACGAAGGAATCGGTTACCCGCATATTAACAACATTTAATGGGTAGACTACAACATCTTCAACTGATGAAGTTACAGTTATGCTCTTTTTCACTTTATAATCAAAACTATTCAAGTCTGATTGGCATGTTATTACTTCATCGGTTGAACAATCCCATTTTAATTGGTTAACAACAATATAATCGATAGTCATCTCATCGGACCCAACCCAAACTGGATATTGGTTGGATTGGTTCGGATTACATAAGGCAGAATTACTAATGGAATAATTTGCTTTTAACACCATAGGATGTTTTGGAATGTATACTTGGTTGATATACTCACCGACAACTTCTCCATCTAAATACCAGGTAATTCTATCTGGAAGCCATTCACAACCGTATCTATGCCAATGGGTAATATCGTTATTGGAAGACAGATTAACCTTATTACCATATCGAGTTATATCGTTTGTTCCGCTAATGTCGTCTAAACATCCTAACGAATAAATTGTAGACGCACCATTCGCAATTTTTTCACCATAATCATACTCCATAATGTCTATTTCTTCGTAGTAGTGTAATACGCTGTCAGCTCCCCAAAGCCAAAATGCAGGATAAGATCCTTGATGGTAGGGTAGTTTACATTTGATTTCAAAATACCCATATTGAAATTTTTGACGTGTTTCAATATTTCCAGAATAATAGAACAAGGAACCGTGATTAGCATCACATTCATAACCTGATGGAATTGTATACTCGCCACATAGAAGACGATGACCTGCATATTCCGAAATGAGTTTTATAGAACTATTGGAAGGGTCAAACACACAGTTTTGCTGTCTATAAACCTGATGTTCATGTGTACCTCGTGTTACTCCGGCTGGACAATACTCTGCACAATAAGCTCTCCAGTATTTTTTAGGGTAATCTTTAAAGTTGTGCCAGTATCTTCCAGTTTCATCAAAATCATCAATAAATGATGGAGCAGAAGAATAGTTGTTGTCGATAGAGACTTGCGCCATTATGTTTAAACTCATCAACATTATGCCGCAAAGATATAGAATCTTTTTCATGGCATCAATGGTTATTAAGGTTTTTCTTCATCAAGCCATTTTCTTCAAGTGTCTTGCGAAGCTCGATAATTTCCTGCCGTTGTTCCTTTACAGCCTCGATAAGAAACACTGTGAGCGCTTCATAATCAACATAGAGCAAGTCATCATCATCTGATATCACTGCTTCAGGCAAAACCTGCTTCACTTGCTGGGCACAAACTCCCACACGCCGTTCTGAGACACTGGCCCCTTTACTTTTACTTTCATCATCTATAGGAATGTACCAAATTCCCATGATGCTGTCAAGCACAGCGCCAGAGTTAGTAATATAACCGTCATTTGTCATCATACTGGCATCGGCCAAGCGATAACTACCGCGTTTTCGAACGTAGCCGTCTGTCGTCACATAGAAAGTATGTGGATGGCTTGTTGCTGTCAAGTCGTTCACAATCCAATGCTTTTGTTTGGGTACTTCTGAGCTAGACAATTCAACCCAGCTCCAGTTGTCTGAGTTTTGGGTTCGGAAACTTGTGTAATCTAATGGATGAATTTGCACTCCATAATTCGTTGTTAAAGTTCCTAGGCTCACTTGCCCGTTGCTATGCACTTTAATCTGCGCCTGTGCCGCCACTGCAAGCAGCACGATGGCTAAAGTCAATAAAGATTTCTTCATGATTTTTTATTTTAATTGTTAGTAATGGTATGTTTAATTGTTGTTTAGATGTCCAAAATCGCCCTCGGCATAGCCAAAGGCATTGCTGAGTTCCACGGTGTAGGTGCCGCTAGTGGCAAAAGTAATGGGGATGATGACCACCTGCTGCACGGAGGTGTCCACCACGGTGCTGTAGGCCACAAGGCCGGCACCGTTGTAGATGGTGATGCTGACGTTGCCGAAGTCCTGGTTGAAGCCGATGTATACGGCGTTGTCACTGGCTCCGGCTACGACGGCGTTGGGGCTTATACCGTACATCAAAGTGCCTTGGAGATTTATTTCTTCATACCCTTGAGGCGGATAAGCAATCTCCCATTTATTAGTATTAAAGGGCGCTAAGGAGGTCGTGTTTATGGCATGTGTTTCTCCAATGCATAGGCCTAAAGCGCAAAGTGCGATAATGATTAGTGCTTTTTTGTTCATAGATGAGATAATATTAAGTTTGACAAATTGATTAGATAACATGCATGTCGTGAATAAAATCACGATGCAAAAATAGGCCATAGGGAGGTCGTCCGAAATGCCGTCCGAACTTTTTCGGCGGTCATATCGTGTTAAGTTGTTTTATTACAAACTGTTACAACTTCTGTCGTCCAAACTTTTCAAGTCTGGACACCGAACTTTGAGGTGAAAAACACCGCGATTTTCTTGAAAACCGCTATCGTGTTTCTTCTTGTTCCACCGTCTTGCGGACCTTGGTGCGAAGCTTGTCGAGCACGCTGACGCTAACCCCGAGCAGGGCGGCTTCGCTCAGACGCGACAATTTGAGGCGCGACAGCATGCATACGCGACGCTCCATCTCATCCATGTCAGGATATTTCAGTCCTATGGTTTCCCACAGGCCGGGATAGAGCGAATCGAGAACCTCCTTCACGGCTTCCCAATGGTCGCCGTCGCCGAACACTTCTTTTTCCAAGTCCTTGGCGGCAATCTTGTCTATCGGGGTCTTAAGGCAATAGTCGAGCTTCAGCATTGCCATGAGCCTTTTATGAAGCATGTCTGAAAGTTGTTGGGCCGCGTCCTCCACCTTTTGCTCATGCCTCATGTTGCTTTCCACCAAAGCCTTGTTCTGTTGCATGAAGTGGAACAGGTTGGCGTTGGTTTCGGCTTCGTGTTTGCGTGTTCTTGCCAGTCGGATTTGCGAAACTGCCAATGCCCCGAGACCAATGATGGTGAATACTGCGAGCAAGGTGATAAGGCGTTGTCTCTGAAGGAGCTTTTTGTTCATTTCATTCTGAAGGCTTTCGTAGTCGAATTGCTTTTGAATTCTATAGATAGTCTGTTTTTGCCGCAGGACCATCAAATCATACAATCCCTTTTCGTGCATTTCGCGGTATTGAAGGGCTAAGGAGTCGTTTCTTTGGGTTGCTGCAAAACGTGCAAGTGCTTCAAATGAGGCGAGGACGGTTTCCTTTTTTGCGTTGGTCATGGGTAGCTCCGTTTCTACAAGTTGGTAGTACTTGGCGGCCGAATCCCTCTCTTTCATGTCAAAATACACATTGCCCAGATTTAGGTTTATCGTAAACGCGCTGCTTTCATCAAGATTTGGGTCATCCAACATTTGATGCAGGCATGCAATGGCCTGGTCGTATTTGCCTTGAATACGATACAGCACGGCATAGTTGTTCCAGATTTTACGGTACACATTGCTGGCTTTAGTGTGGCTTTGTTCCAAAGACAATAAACCAAAGCGCAAACACTTCTCAGCATTATCGACATCGCCCTGCAAAATGTTACATACTCCCATCAAGTTTTGCGCTAAAGCTTTGTCTATGAAATGGTCACAAAAACGAAGCATGGCGGATTGTAGCACGGTTAGAACCTCTTGTTTCATACCGTCTTCAAGAAGCATCTTCCCCATCCAATACTCCGCCCGAGCCATGGTAAGGCTGTCGCCCGCCATCATACCATATTGTTCCGCCTCCTTGAACGACCGCATGGCGGCCTCTTTCTCGTCATAATGCTGCTGCACAAAACCGCTGTAGAGCGCGGCGTGGGCGGCCTTGCCGTATTGCTTCTTGCGGGCATAATAGGCAGCAGCACGCTCCAACTCGGGACTGGTGGAGAGGTTGGCGTGGTCGTCGAAGAAATCGTCATCCATGATGGGGGATATGGTGTATGCATCGACATCTAATGTGTCGTTTGAGACGGTGCACGCACCGTCTCTACAGCCAAACAGGGCCTCGGCCTGCAGCAAGGCCATGTCCATGCGCTCGCGCTCGCTGAAGCTCGCGGGCATGCGCAACACGCTGTCGATCAGCCGCACGGTGCTGTCGGGCAGGGTGTCGGCCAAACGCTCGGCACGCTTCACCATGCGGCGCGCCTCGCGCGTGGTGGCGTCGCAGGCGGTCAAGACCGCCAATAAGAATACTAATCCTATGAAAAGGTTTCGCGGTTTCATCACCGCAAAGATAGTGTTTTTTCGCTTACTCTGCAAAGACTTTCTCCCCTATCGCCTCATTCAGCTTGATGTCCTCAAAGCGAATCGAGGTGAGGTCGCCGCCGGCATCCTTGAACTCCACGCGGCTGATGCCTTTGGTCTTCTTGTCGAAACGAAACACCAGCTGGCTGAACATGCGCTTCATGTCGCGGCGCTTGGGGGTCATCTCGGCACGCCAAAAAGCGTCGTCGTCGTACATCACGACGTCAAACACCGTGATGTCGAACAGTTTCTTGCCCGAGGCGCTGCCCATGATGAGACCCACCATGCCTTGGTACATGCGGCCCGACTTACCATCGAGCACCTCGGCCTTGCCGTCGGTCACCTTTACGATGCGGTCGCCATTGACCACCAAGGCGAAAGCATAGGGCATGATGTATTCCCAGCGCATCTTGTCGGGCGAGGCAAAATGCATCGTGCCCTCCGCCACCGATGGCTCGGCCAGCATCGTAGAGACCTTGCTCTGCACAAAACGGCATTGCATGGTCTTCATGCCCATGGCCGCCTCCGTCAGTTGGGCCATCACTTCCTGGCTTTGCTTGTCCGACAACGGCACATCGGTTTGTGCCACCGCTACCGTCGCCATCGCAACAGCCATCACTATCATCAAGATTCTTTTCATCATTTCATACTGATCAAGACACACCCTACCACGATAAGCACCACACCGATCCATCGGGTGAGGGGTATGCTCTCATGAAACAAAAAGAATGCCAAAAACATGCCAAAGATGAAACTTAAACTCGACAAAGGATAAGCCTGGCTAAACTCCATTTTCTTCAGCACATAAGCCCACAAAAGGAATGACACACTAAAGAACCCTGTCATCATGAACAGGATCCATCCATGCTCCATGGTAACGTGTTTGACATACTCCCAGTTCCACTGAAACTTTCCCATCCGGTTCAAGAATAGCTTGAACATGGCTTGGCCTCCCGCTAACGAACCGGCCTGCAATAACACGAGTATTATATATTTCCACATTTCTCTTTACTTTTCCAATAAAACCATCGTATAGTCATTCCCATCGGAGCGGTTGAACAACAACAGGCAGATAGGCCGCTTGTCGGAGACCAAGTTGGCATCGACGAAGCACTCGGCTGGCACATAACCCATCTTGAGGCATTGCGCTGCCACATAGAAGCCCAATCCCGATGCGGTGAAGTTTTCACCGAACAGGTGTTTGTATTTCAGCAGAGGCTTGTCGCCGAAGAGGGTCTTCGTCTCGGCAAGGTAAGCTTTGTCATTCTCATGGTTGCCGCTGATGCCCGTAAGGATGTAGTCGACATCGGCAAGGCTGCGCTCGGCCGACTGCAGCATGGTGGTTACGGCATCCATCAAGTCGTTCATCGTGGGCAGGTGCAACATCTTGAGGCCGGTAAGACGACAGAGAGGTTTTGTCTCTGGATTGCTTCGTTCCTCGCAATGACGAGACAATACCACCGAGACGGCCACTTCGCCGCAGCGTTCGTCGTCCTGGCCCATCACGCCGCCTTTCTTCATGATGCGGTAGAAAGTCTCTGTCATCTCGTCGTGGCAGCCCACCATAGCGGAGCCGATCTTGCCCAAGCGGAACTGGAGCCAAGCGTCATGGAGGGCGCTCTCAAACGAGATGCCTTTGTGCGCGTAGGTGGCGTTGTAGTTGTAGTTCTTCGTCTGGATAGCCACCAGCGAGCTGATGGTGTTGTGGGTCGACTGCATGAAATAGGTAGGTTTCAGCAGCTGTTCCCCCTCGTTGGAGAGGGCGTCGAGGAAGAACTCGGTGTTCTCGATGCAGCCAAAGCCTGTTCCCGTCATGATGGCATCGACGGTGTCGCAGCCAGCTTCTTTCAAAGCCTCTTTCGAGGTGGCCAAGGCGCGTTTCAGGATGCGGCCCATGCGGCGTGCCTCGATGGGAGAAACATACTCCTTGAAGCCTGGGTCGATGGAGCGCGTGAAAGGCACATCATACTTGATGGGGGTATCCATCCACTCCTCGCTTAGCGGCTGCTGCATGGAGATCTGTTTGGCGGAGAGAATGAAAATGTCGTTCCTGCGTGTAGAAGATTGCGGGTCAAGCCCGCAATGACGCTCAACCGATAAGTCGTCTCGTGTCTCGCAGTCCCGCAGTCCCGCAGTCGCAGAAAGCAAGAGCGACGAGTCATTCCCGCCAAAGCCGAAGGCGTTGCAGAGCACATGCTTCAGCGTCTTCTTTTCGGGTTTAGCCACGGGAACGATGCCATCGTCCATGGGCTGCGACCAGTTGAGGTTGACCGGCAAGAAGCCGTGCTGCAACGCAAGGATACAGAACACGGCCTCGATGGAACCCGAGGCGCTGGTGGTGTGGCCAGTGAAGGGCTTCGTCGACGATACGGGAGGCACCTTACCCTCGAAGAGGCGCATCATGGCCTGGCTCTCGCTGACATCGTTGTTGGGTGTACCCGTGCCGTGTGCGTTGATGTAGTCGATGTCGGAAGGCTGCAGCCCAGCCAAGGCCAAAGCCTCTCTCATGGCGCGATAGGCGCCTTCTCCGTCGGGAGAAGAGGCGGTCTGATGGTAGGCATCACAGGCGTTGCCATAGCCCGACAAAAGGGCCTGGGGCGCCACGCCCCGTCGTTTGGCGCTCTCGGCCGACTCGAGCACGAGATAGGCAGCGCCCTCGCCAAGGTTGAGACCGTGGCGCGTGGCATCAAAGGGCCTACAAGGCTCGGTGTCGAGAATCATCAACGAGTTGAAACCGTTGAGGTGGAACTTGGTGATGCACTCGCTGCCACCTACCACCACAATGTCGGCTTCGCCGCAACGGATCATATTGGCACCTTGAATGACCGCGTTGGCGGCCGAAGAGCATGCGGTGGCCAGCGTGGTGGCAAAAGCGAACCTCCCGAAATGACCTGCCGTCATCTCGGAACAACTGCCGCAGTCGTAAACGGAGATGTATTCCTTGTGAGCGTCACCGTTGAGGTAGTCGAGATAGTACTGTTCGCTCATGTCCATACCGCCTACCGTGGTGCCTGAAATGAAGCCCACCTTGGGCAGCATGTCGGGAGTGAGACGCGCCTCGTCCAAGGCCTCGCCCAACGCCAACATGCCCATCAGTGCGGTACGCGTCGTGACGGCGTCTTGAGGGATGCCCAAACGCTCACGCATCTCGGCATCGGTCAGCTTCACCTCGCCGACAGGAAACTCTTTGTGTTCCGTCTTCAGGTATCTCAACTGGCCCACGCCCGAGCGGTTGGTCAAGAGCGCCTCCAAGGTGGCGGCCTTGCCAAGACCTATTGCCGATACTACACCGGTGCCAGTTATGTAAATCGGGTCTGTCATTTATTTTGTCCTGTTCTTCTGGATGAAGTCGGCCATCACTGCCACCGACTTGAAGATTTCCTTGCCTTGCGAGGGGTCTTGCAACTTGATGCCGTAGTTCTTCTCCATCAGTACGATGAGTTCAAGGGCGTCGATGGAATCAAGGCCGAGGCCTTCGCCAAACAGAGAGGCGTTTTCGTCGATGTCTTCGGGCTTCATGTCTTCAAGGTTCAAAGCCTCGATAATCTGTTGCTTCAGGGTGTAAATCAGTTCGTCCATTTGTATTGTTGTTGAATTGTTGATTGTTGATTGTTGAATTGTTGTTATTTAGTCCTTATAAAAGGGATGATTCGATAGTATCAAATTGTTGTTTATCAATTAAAAAGAGATGCGCCTCGAAGTGGTTCTCGTCAGTGCAGTCGAGCCAGCCACCGAGGATGCTTTGGGTCATCGTGTCGAGGAAAGCCAACTGCAATTGTTGTGCCATAATCTTCGGATCGTTCTCGGGCAAGACAATGAATGATGTCTCACCGTAATACTTGTTACGGATGGCAATCTCACCTGTCACGATGTTGGGCAGTGTGTAAACGAAGGCTGCCGGGCTTGGGAAGAAGTTCTCCGGCTCTTGTATCGTGGCTTGATAGGCGGTATCGGCCTGCAACGAAGCGCTTCTGTTGAAGAAGACGACAGCGCGATCCTCACGAGCCTCGAAACGGGGCTCGCCTTCAGCTTGCAAAAGCAATTCGGAGGCCACCAAACCCAACTTGCTCAAGGTGTCCATCTTGAAGAACTTGGGATAGTCGCCCACATAGGTGCGATACAGCTCGGTCAGCAGGGCTCCTCCTTGTTCGTTGTGGTCCAAGGTCTTGCCGTCGAGGATAACCTCGTTGGGCGTGATGATCACTTTATGGTTCAGCATGGCGCACCTCCTTTCGCGAAGAGCAAGGCTGCATTGCAGCCGCCGAAGCCCGACAAGAGCTTGATGAACATCCGCTTGTCGGTCGTTTGGTTTTGATTGGAAAGCATCAAGGGATGGGTGACACCTAATGTCTCAAAGCCCTTGGTTGCCAATATGTTGTGTTCGTCGATGGCGTACATGGAAAGGATGGTCTCAAGGATGCCGGCGGCACCCATGGTGTGACCGTAGTAGCCTTTCAATCCGTTGACCGGCACCGTTGCCAGGCCAGCCCGCTCGATGGCTACCGACTCCATCTCGTCGTTATACATAGTCGCCGTTCCATGCGTGTTGATGAAGGCGATCTTGTCGGGGTCGATAGCGCCGATGGCATAGCGCAAGGCACGATAGCTGCCCTCGCCCACCCTTGACGGCCCGCTGATATGGTTGGCGTCGTTGCGTATGGCACCCCGGCAAGCCACCCATTCGTTCTCATCGGCTTTCTCCTTTCGGGTGTAAATGATGGTGGCGGCAGCATCGCCGAGGTTCAAGCCGCAGCGGTTGGCATCGAAGGGCTTGCAAGGTTCGGGCGACAAGGCTTTGAACGACTGGAAGCCTGACACGATGAAAGCCGACTGCACATCGCAGCCCACTGTCACGACATAATCGAAGCGGCCACCTTCCAGATTACGCATGGCCTCAATCTGGGCGCAAACTCCCGAGATGCAAGCGTTTGAAACCACTATTGGGGTGTTGGGATTGTGGAAGAACTCCGTCATCTGGCGGGCTGCCACGCCCAACAGTACCCGCTCTTTCGGGAAGCCAGTCTCCCTCTTATCAAGGAGGAAGACATTGCCCTTGGTGGTCGAGAGGATAAACAGTACCTTGTCCGAGGTCGGGTCGATGTGGGTTTGGTATAAGGCGTTGGCTGCCGACAATATGATCATCTTCTCGAAGAAGGTATAGCGCTCGTTATCCGCTAGGGCAGCAAAGGCTTGTTCCACCTTGTCGCGCTGCATCAGCGAGGCCACGAAAGGCTCGGGCAAGTCCCAATGGCCTTCGTAGCGCCGCAGCTCCGACTTCCCGGCTTTCACCGCAGCGTAGTTCTCGGCAGTGGTCATGCCCAAAGGCGAGATGATATTGTTGGCCACGCTAACGATCATAGATTTACCTCCCATCTTTGTTTCCATTTCTCGTAAAAATCAGGACTGTTCAGCACCAGCTGATGTGTGTTTTTGTCCATGAAGACCTGTACCGAATGCCCCGTGACATAGACCGTCTTCGTCTCTGGGTCGCGAATCTCATAGTCGAAGATGATTTTCGCCGCTTCACAAGGTCGGTAGACAATGTAAACCTCTGCCGTCATGCCGTAAATCAGCGGCTGTTTGTATTTGAGATTGAGCTCCACGATGGGCTCGAAATAACCTTCGTCATACATCATCAGGTATTCCAAGCCATACTTCGCGCCGAACGCCTCGCGGGCATCCTCGAGATAGATGGCGTAGTTGCCGTGCCATACCACACCCATCGAATCCACCTCGTTGAAGCGGATGCTAATGGGTTGGGTCACCGACAATATGTTTTCGTTCTCCATGATGCTCAATCTTTTGAATCCATATCTGTCAGGGCGATTTTCATATTACACTGCGCCAGCACCTCATCATCGCTCTTGACCATGGCTTCGACGAGGGTCACCTGAAACACTTCTTCCAACAGTTTGATCGTCGTCACCAAATGCTCGCCCACCTTGGGTGTGCGTGCAATGTTGAGGTTGCTGATGGAACCGATGACGCCGATTTTCACCGCTTCGCCGCTGTTGAGATTGATGTAGCCGATACGGGCGGCACAGGTCTGGGCGATGTTCTCCACCAAGCCTGCCGCCGTCATGCGGCCGTTGTCGACAAACAGGTTGTCGGGGCGCACCTCGAGTTCGGTCACCGAAAACACCGCGTCGCTCGACACCAAACGGTCGATCATCACGAAAGGCGGCCTTTGCGGGATCAGTTCCTTCAACGGTATGTCTTGAATCGCTCTCATTGTTTCCAAAAATCAAAATAGTTGAACCATTGCGTCGGGTAGCGTCGCACGATGTCTTCGAGTTGCGTGGCGAAGGCTTGTGCCAGTTGTTGGATTTGCTCGCGTTTGTTGGCGGTGCGGTCGCACTTTATGGCACGCACAAAGGCGTGATAGGTCCTCATGCCCTCTTTCATCACGAAGACGGCCAGCACCTCCACTCCCTTCTGAACGGCCAAGGCAAAGCCACCCATGGGGAAACGCGCCGTCGCGCCAAAAAACTGGCATTCGACCGACTTCTGCGAGCCGAAGATACGGTCGCCAGGCATGCTGACAATCTCTCCGTTTTCGAGCGCGGCATTCAAGGCAAACAGATGCGAGAGGTCGGGCTTCACGAGAATCATGCTCATGTTGTTTTGCGACAGCAACCGTTGGCGGTTTTCCATCACCGTGGCCGTCTCGCCAGCAAACACCAAAGCATTGAATCTCTTGCTTTTAGGCTTCAATGAATAGCCTGCTATCTCATAGTTGCCGATATGGCTGCTCAATAACATGAAACCTTCCGGATGGTTCTCCAACTCATCCATCAACTCTTGACCCTCTTTCAGGAAATGGTATTTCTTGCCTGCATACACACCAAAACGGTCCAAAATGATCTGGCCGAAGCGGAAGTGGTTGGCATAGACATACCAAAACGCTTTCCAAGGTCCCAATCCGAAACGCTTGCGGAAGAACTGGTACATGGCTTGGTAGCCTTTCCTGCTGAACAGCATATAGAAAGGCACCACCATGGCCATGACGCCATAGGGCAGCCACAATGGTGACACACGGAACAACGCGATGAGGCTACGCTGCATCCACGGCAGTCCGTCGGTCTTGCCTGACCATTCGTTATGTTGCAAGGTGTCGGCCATGCTTGGGTTAGGCGGTCTTTTGCTCGATGTAGTCGCAGAACTGGCTGAATGTCTTCACATTGGCCATTTCCTCTGTCTTGATCTTGAAGCCAAACTTCTTCTCGACGATGACCACGATGTCGACGAAATCGAGGCTGTCGATGCCGATGTCTTCTTTCAGGCGGGCTTCCGGCTGGATCTTTTCTTCGTCAATCTCAAGGTCCTCGATGAGGAATTCCTTGACTTTTGCTTCTATTTCTTGTCTGTCCATAAATTGTTATTTCAAGGTTTTACATTATTCAAATTTGGCTACTGGCTGCTGGCTACTGGCTATTGGCAGCTTTAACCGAGGCTTGAACTTTTCAGCTTTTTGTGAAGCTGCCAGAAGCCAAAAGCCAGAGGCCAGAAGCCTTTTTATCATTCATCATTTCTTACATACCATGATGCTGTGGCCGAGGCCAAGGGCGTCGTGGATGGTCTCCACTTCGAGGCCGGCTTTTTTGACCAATTGGGCCATGTCACCACTGTGGTACATCTTGCTGTTGCCATTGGCCAAAGCGGTGAAATACAGGCTCGTCATCGTCAAGGCGAAGGCCGCGGAAGAATAGCGTTGGCGGTCCCAGAAGGTCTCCATGATGCAGAGGCGGCTGTCCTTGTCCATGATCTTGGCGGCACGCGACACGATGCTCATGATCTCGTCCTCGCCAAAACAGTCGAGGAACTGGCTCATCCAGATGATGTCGTAATGCTTGTCGGTCGGGAACGGCTGGCTGTCGTCCAAAAGGTTGATGCCATAGCCGTCGATGCGGTCGGCGCCCTTCTTGCCTTTGGTGAACTCGCGCATCATCTCGAGTTGTTGCGGAAGGTCCATGATGGTCACCTTGACATTTTCGTCGTAGTCGACGCAGCGCAAGGCCCAACGACCCGTGTTGCCGCCCACATCCAAAACGGTCTTGGGGTGATCGCCAAAGAGCAGCTGCAAGGCCTGGTCGAAGGAATGGTCGGAATAATAATGGTCGAAACCGAACCAGCTCTTCTGCACTTGTGGCGGCAACTGCGAGAGGCCTTCGTAGATGGTCGGCCAGCTGCCGAAATGCTCCAAACCAGCGGGACGGCCTTCTTTCAAGGCTTCTTCGAGATGGAACCAACCTTCGTAGTTGACATCGTGGTTGAAGTCGATGTTGACGCGGATGGCGGGGTCTGTGAGCAGAAACCAACCCGTCTTCGACAAGGTGAAACGGTCGGTCTCGGTATTCACCAGCACGAGGCCGATGCAGAGCGAGCCTTCCATCAGCACCTTCACCGCGTAGGGCGAGAGGCCTGTTTTTTCAACGATTTCGGCTTGGGTCAAACCCTGTTCGTTGTCGCGTAGCATGTCCAAGATGCCGAACTTGATCATCAGTCGACCCACTTGGAAGATGATGGGGCCAAAAGCGATGAAATAGGCTAGTTCTTGGGCTTCGCCGGCTTTTTTATGTTCTTTGGTATAAGCCTTTTCAAGGGCAGGGAATAATTCCATAGATGTATTTTTTTGACACGGGACTTCGCGACACGGGACTTCGGGACTTTCAATTACATTGATTGAAAAGTCTCGTAGTCTCGCGTCTCGCAGTCTCGCGTCTTAAGTTCTTTCATATTCGATTATCTTATCTTTTTAATTACCAATGCACTATTTGTCCCACCAAAGCCGAAGGAATTGGATAGGATAGTGTTTAAAGTCTTGTTCGTTGTCACATTGACGATGTTGAGGCCTTCCGAATATTCGTCGGGATGCTCGAAGTTGATGTTGGGCGCGATGAAGCCTCCGTGCATCATGAGGATGCAGTAGACGATCTCGCTAGCGCCAGCCATCCAGCACTCGTGGCCCGTCATTGACTTGGTTGACGAAATAGGTGTTTTTGTAACACCAAACATGTTCTTCAAAGCCATGGCTTCAAACATGTCGCCTTGAGGCGTCGAGGTGGCGTGGGCGTTCACATAGTCGATGTCTTCGGCTTTCACGCCTGCCTCGTTCATGGCGCGGGTCATGGCACGCTGGCAGCCTTCTTCGCTGGGCTGTGAGATGTGACTCTCGCCATTGGAAGAGAAACCATAGCCGCACACCTCGGCCAGAATCGTCGCCCCACGAGCCACAGCGTGGTCATAGTCCTCAAGCACCAATGCCGCAGCGCCGCCGCTGGGCACGAGACCGTCGCGGTCGCGGTCGAAGGGACGCGAGGCCTTAGTAGGCTCGTCGACACGGGTCGAGAAGGCACTGATGCCGTCAAAGCTACCCATTGAGAGGTAGTTGGTCTCTTGGGCACCACCGCACAGCACCATATCCTGCAAACCGTTGCGGATAAGCAAGGCGCCCAAGCCAATGGCATGCGAGCCGCTGGCGCAGGCCGCGCTGATGGTCATGTTGATGCCTTTCAGGTGAAAGATGGTGGAGAGGTTCATCGTCACGGTGGAATTCATCGACTGGAAGATGGCAGCCGACCCCACCAAAGTGGTGTCTCTCTTCTCCATCGTGACCTCGTGCGACTCGATGACCGCCTTGGCCGACGAGTCGTTGCCAAACAACACGCCCACTTCATTTTCGAGCAGATAGGCATCGTCGATACCCGCCTGTTGAAAAGCCTCTATTGTGGCCATATAGGCATATTCGCCTTCCTCGGCGAGATACATGCGGAGCTTGCGGTCGAGCCGCAAGGCGGCTTCAACCTCTTCTTTGTTCTTTCCCAAGCAGGACCAAATGCCCATGCCTGTGATGACGACTCTTCTATTATGATTCATAGTTTGATGCTTTCGAGTCGGCCCTTCGACGGGCTCAGGGACCTAGGTCGTTGAGCCTGTCGAAACGCCGGTTTTTTATGTATACAGCCCTCCGTTAATAGAAATGACCTGTCCTGTGATGTATGCTGATTCGTCGGATGCCAAAAAACTGGTCAAGGCGGCCACTTCTTCGGGTTTGCCGAAGCGCCCTAGCGGGATGAGCTTTTTCAGTTCTGCCTCATCAAGTTCCTTGGTCATATCGGTGGCGATGAAACCTGGCGCGATGGCGTTGACCGTCACCTTGCGAGCAGCCACTTCTTGTGCCAGTGCCTTGGTGGCTCCGATGAGGGCAGCCTTGGCAGCAGAATAGTTGGTCTGCCCCGGAAGGCCTTTCAGTCCCGACAGCGAAGCCATGTTGATGATGCGTCCGTTGCGGTGGGTCATCATGTCCTTCAACAGACGGCGTGTGATATAGAAAAAGCCGTTCAAGGTGGTATCCAAGACCTTGCTCCACTGCTCCTCCTGCATGAAGATCATGAGGTTGTCCTGACGGATGCCCGCATTGTTGACCAACACGGAGATGTAGTCGTCAGGATGAGCGTTTTGCCATGATTCAAGGGCGGTGTCAATGGCCTGCGGGTTCGAGACATCGAAGGGCAACAACTCGCCCGTGCCGCCAGCCTCTTGCACTTGCTTCAACGTGTCTTCGGCAGCTTCTTTGTTGGATTGGTAGTTGATGATAACGGCAAAACCGTCGTTGGCCAGGCGCAAGGCGATGGCTTTTCCCAAGCCTCGTGAGGCACCGGTGATAAGGGCGTATTTCGTCATTTCAATTTCAAGGGGTTGGTTTTCAAATAGTTCTCAACAGCGGCGATTTCCTTGTAGAACGGCGTATCTTCGATAAAGAGCGGAATGATCTCACGCACTTTGTCATACAACTTGCGCGATGTGGGCGCCAGCTTGTCGGCAATCTTCAAACAGTCGGTGGCCTGTGCCAAGGCGATGTATTGGATGGCCATCACCTGGAAGCAGTTCTCAACCACTTGCTTGCAGAGCAAGGCACTGTTGGTACCCATACTGACGATGTCCTGATTGTCGTTGTTGTTGGGGATGCTATGCACATAATTGGGCATGGCCAGGGTCTGGCATTCGGCGGTCGTCGATGTGGCCGTGAACTGGCAGGCTTGCATGCCGTAGTTCAGTCCCAATGTGCCAAGGTTGAGGAAAGGCGGCAAGATGCCGTTGATGCGGTCGTGGAAGAGGTAGTTGAGTTGACGCTCGGCCGTCATGCAGAGGCGCACCAAGGCAATTTTGACCTTGTCTTCTTCCAACGAGATGTAGTCACCGTGGAAGTTGCCGCCGTGATAGACATATTCCGTCTCGGGGTCGACGATGGGGTTGTCGCAAGCCGAGTTGAGTTCGTCTTCAAGGATCTGACGGGTGTATTTCAGCGTGTCGTAAATGGGACCCAGAATCTGTGGCGTGCAACGGAGCGAATAGTAAGCCTGCACCTTGTGCTCAAAGACCTTCACGTCGGAGTGGCCATAGTCGTAGAGTTCGTGGGCGCGTTTCTTGAGACATTGCGAGCCTTCTGAGAGTTCGCGCAAACGACGGGCGATTTCTTGTTGTCCCTCGTGGCGACGGCAGTCATTCTCGCCTTTCGACATATAGTCATCGAAAGAAGAAGCGATTTCATTCATCCAAACGGCAGCCAAGGTAGCCCAATCGAGCAAGGTCTCGGCATTATGCTGGTTGACCACGCTGATGCCGGTCATCACCGAAGTGCCGTTGGTGATGGAGAGGCCTTCGCGGATGTGCATCTTGAGCGGAGTGAGGCCGTTTTCCTTCATCACCTCTGCGGTGGGTCGCCATTGACCTTGGTAATGCACTTCGCCTTCGCCGATGAGGCAGAGGGCGATATGGGCCAACTGGACCAAGTCGCCACTGGCACCCACGCTGCCATGTTGGGGAATGAATGGAAATATCTCGCGGTTGATGAATTCAACGAGCAGTTTCACCACATCGGTGTGCACGCCCGAACGGCATTGCAGCACCGTGCCGAGGCGGGCAATCATGGCCGACTTCACATAGAGGTCGTCCAAAGGCTCGCCAGCGCCTGTGGAATGGCTACGGATGATATTATATTGAAGGTCATTGAGATACTTGTCGTCGACACGCCATTGTGCCATAGGGCCAAAACCCGTATTGATGCCATAAATGACTTTGTCGGAAGCAAATCTTTCCAAAAAACGGTAACATGCCTCCACACGGTCCATCCACGCCTCCGAAACCTGTATCTTCTCATTGGAATACAGCACTTTCTCTACTTCTTCCAGCGTGATTCTGTCATTGAATGTAATCATGTTTTCCTATATTTTTAAACAAACCGCAAAAGTACAAAAAAAAACCTTATCTTTTCAAATCATGCCTATCTTTTCACCAATATCAAAACATTTGGCTTGACCAATTGTTTTATTTCCTATCTTTGACCCGCGAAAACTTTTTATTTATGACCGAAACAAACCCTAAATGGCTGGTCGTCGTCAATCCGAAAGCCTCGGTTGGAAAATCCGAAAGAGACTGGCCTATAATCAAGCAAATACTTATCGATGAAGGAATTGAATTCGATGATGTATTGACCGAATATCCCCGTCATGCCATAGAAATCGTTCGTAATGCCATTGTAGAGAAAGGCTATCGAAAATTCATCTCGGTGGGCGGCGACGGCACCAACAACGAAGTGATCAACGGCATCTTTATGCAAGATGTTGTGCCTACCACCGACATCACCATGGCGGCCCTTCCCATCGGTACGGGCAACGACTGGCGTCGTACCTTCGACATCCCTTTGGAGTACGACGAAGTCATCAAGATCATAAAGGCGGGACACACTTTTTCGCACGACATCGGCAAGTTGACCTATTACAACGATGGCGACCCAAAGATCCGCTATTTCCTCAATGCTGCCGGTACGGGTTTGGACGAGATGGTGTGTAACACCACCAACCTGATGAAGCAACAAGGCAAAGGCGGCACCATCCGTTACTTGATGAGTGTGGTGAAATGCTTGCTGAAATACAAAGTCACCCATGTGCAAATCGAGGTGGATGGCCAACAAGTGTTTGACGACAGCATCTTGAGCCTCTCCGTGGGCAACTGCCGTTTCAATGGCGGTGGCATGATGATGATGCCCAACGCCATCCCCGACGACGGCCAATTCGACATCACCGTCATCCGGAAAGTGTCCATCTTCAAGTTCGCCGCCAACGTGAAGAACATCTATGACGGCACTTTCATCCATAAGCTTAAGGAAGTTCAGACTTTCCGTGGCAAGAAGATCCGCATCGTCTCCATCCCACCACATTCCTTGAAGGTCGAAACCGAAGGCGAGACCCTAAACAACTCCCCCTTCGATTTCGAAATCCTACCCAAGGCCGTCAACATGGTCATCCCCAAGGAACCTGCACAGAAGAAGCCGAAAAAGAAAAGCCGGTTCAAGAAAAAGGCAAAGAAATAATCATCTATTCATAAAAAATCAACTATTACCATGGTAAACATCGATCAAATCAATTTTGAAAACAAACGCGTGGTTATCCGCGTTGATTTCAACGTCCCGTTGGACGACAACTTCAACATCACCGACGACACCCGTATGCGTGCCGCCCTGCCGACCATCAACAAGGTCTTGAACGACAAAGGCATGGTCGTGCTGATGTCGCACCTCGGTCGTCCGAAGAAAAACCCCGACCCGAAATTCTCCATCAAGCCGATCATCAAGCACTTGGAAGAGCTGTTGGGCCGTCCCGTGCAATTTGCCGACGACTGCATGAAAGCCGCCGACCAAGTGGCTGCCATGAAACCCGGTGAGGTGCTTGTGCTCGAAAACCTCCGTTTCTATGCCGAGGAAGAAGGCAAGCCGCGTGGCATCGAGAAAGAAGACCCTGGCTACGATGAAGCCAAGAAAGCCATCAAGGCCTCGCAGAAGGAGTTCACCAAGACCTTGGCCAGCTATGGCGAATACTACATCAACGACGCCTTCGGCACCGCCCACCGCGCCCATGCCTCCACGGCCCTCATCGCCGACTATTTCGATGCCGACCACAAGATGTTCGGTTACCTGATGGGCAAGGAAGTGGCTGCCGTCAACAAGGTAATGAACGACATCCAACGCCCCTTCACCGCCATCATGGGTGGCTCGAAGGTCTCCACCAAGATCGAGATCATCGAGAACCTGCTCACCAAGGTCGACAACCTCATCCTCTGCGGTGGCATGACCTACACCTTCAAGCGTGCTTTGGGTGGCCATATCGGCAACTCCATCTGCGAAGAGGACAAACTCGACCTCGCCTTGGAAATCATCGAGAAAGCAAAGCAGAAGGGCGTCAACCTCTACCTCTCGTTCGATGTGGTGGCCGGCGACAAGTTCTCGAACGACGCCAACACCATGGTCGTCGACCCGATGAATGTGCCCGACGGTTGGGAAGGCATGGACTGCGGTCCCGAGAGCCGCAAGTTCTACGCCGGCATCATCAAGCAATCGAAGACCGTGCTGTGGAACGGTCCCTGCGGCGTGTTTGAGTTCGACAAGTTCGCCGAAGGTTCGCGTGCCTTGGCCGAAGCCATCGTGGAAGCCACGGAACAAAATGGTGCCTTTAGCCTTATCGGCGGTGGCGACAGCGTGGCTTGCATCAACAAGTTCGGTCTGGCCGACCGTGTGAGCTACGTCAGCACCGGTGGCGGCGCCTTGCTCGAAGCCATCGAAGGCAAGGAACTGCCTGGCATTGCGGCGATTAAGAAGTAATAACATTTTTTTTCATCTTACCAAAAAAGGCGACCGAAGTCGCCTTTTTTTACTTTCAAAAGTAAAAAACAATACATATTTTTATTTCTCAAAAGTAAAAAATTTGTGACAAATTTGTTTTTCTAAAGTAAAAAATTGTATTTTTGCAGCGAGAAAAACACTAAACTATGGATACTTTGTTCAAGACCTATGGTCGTTTGTTGGCCGACACCGATTTGAGATTTACGCGGTATCTTTACAACAAAATCAACTGGGACAACCGCCTTATCGTCATAAAAGGGGCAAAAGGCGTGGGCAAGACGACCATGCTATTGCAACACATCAAACGCAACTTTCAACAAGTGGAGAAAGCCTTGTATGTGTCTTTGGACAATATGTGGTTTGCCAACCATACTCTTTTGGAATTGGCCGAATACCACTATACCCATGGCGGCACCCACCTCTTTTTGGACGAGGTACACAAATACAAAGGCTGGCAACAGGAAGTCAAGAACATTTACGACTCCTATCCCCATCTGCATCTTGTGGTGACAGGTTCATCGATGCTGAAACTAGAAGAGTCGCTGACTGCTGACCTTTCGCGCCGTCATCGTGCCTACACCATGGAAGGTCTTTCGTTCAGAGAATACTTGAAGTTGGAACAGGTGGCCGACCTCCCTGTGCTGTCGTTGGAAACCATACTGAACAATCATTTCACCGAGGCTTCGCAAATCACATCAAAAGTAAAGGTGTTGCAACACTTTGAAAAGTACATAGAATCAGGCTATTATCCATTCTATCGTGAAGAAGGGGATGGTTTTTTTGACCGTTTGCAACAGGTGATTGACACGGTTGTGACCACAGAAATCCCAGCGGTGAGCCATATTGAATATGATTCTGTCTATAAAGTCAGGCAACTTTTGGCTGTACTGGCCGAGATGAAACCCTACACTTTGAATATTTCATCGCTTTGTACGACCTTGCAATCGTCGCGCAACAATGTCTTGAAACTTTTGGACCTGATGGACAAGGCAGCATTGGTTAGGCGTCTTTATGCGACAAATGGAGGAATGAACATGCTGACCAAACCAGAGAAAATCCTTTTCTACAACACCAACTTGATGCATTGCCTGACCCCTCAAGTCGATTCGGGAACCATGCGCGAAACCTATCTTGCCTCGCAGGTTGGCGTTGACCACCAACTCTATATGCCTAGCAAAGGCGACCTAGTTGTTGACGACAAATGGCTTTTCGAGGTGGGAGGCAAACGCAAGGATTTCTCGCAAATCAAAAATATGGAAGACAGTTTCGTTGTGAGCGACAATATGGAAATCGGCCATGGAAACAAGATTCCTTTATGGCTTTTTGGCTTTTTATATTGAAGAAATGCCTATATTTGCTAATAGTTTTAAACTTATCCAAAAATGAAAAAAGTAACCTTGATTTTAGTCTTGTTTCTCGGATTCATTCCGATGCTGAACGCCCAATGGACCAGCCCGGGCAACGGCACAACCTACACCATGAGCGAACTCGTCAATGTCACTGACGGTGTGGTCACCTTCGATGCCACCAACTATCATATCCATGCCGACCTGACCATCTCGCAAAATGATGTCTTGAAAATCGACAACGGCTTTCAGAAAATCTTTGTCGAGAATGCCTTGGTGACTATTCTAGGCTCCATGATCTGCGAAAACGCCAACCGTGTTTCTGTGATGGGTGACCCTTCTTTCAGCATGAGGTTTGAAAACGCCACGAACTGTGACCTCAAGAAGTTGTATTTCAGCGATGGAGCCGGCATCAAACTCATCGAATCGGATGTTCACTTCGATGATGTCAAGTTTGTGTATTTCACCACCGAATACTGTCATTCTGCGATAGACATCTTCAACTGCAACCCCGTGATAGAAAACTGCTATTTCCTGTTGAACGAAGGAGCTGCCATTGGTTCGCCGGCCAACGGACAAAGCTCGCCGAAAATCCTCAACTGTGAATTCGACTCGAATGTCAACGGCGCCAACATACCCCAAATCAACCTCGGACCAGGCAGCGAAGATACCATCTTTGTGGTTGGCAATCTGATTGACGGCACTTACGCCCAGTTTCATACAGGTGGCATCTCCATTGCCGACTTGATGGGTACAGGAGATACCAAAATCCTGTTGAAAGACAACATTATCAAAAACAACAGATACGGCTACAACCAGCAAGGTTATCACCTCAATTCAACCATTGTTGGAAACCAGTTTATCGACAACTATCACGAGGACAACCCCATGAATGGCGGCAGCGGCATCAGCATCTACGGCATGGACGACAACAACCGAGCTGTGATCCGCGACAATGTCATTACCGGCAACCTTTGGGGCATTACCGCCATCAACGGTTTTGACATTAATCTCGGTACCGAGGAAGACTGGGGCAACAACCAAATCCATGATAACGGAAACAGTGGTGTGGTCTATGACCTTTATGACAACTCCACATGCGACATCATGGCGGTTGGCAACGACTGGGGCACCACCGACGAACAAGAAATAGAAGACCATATTTATCACCAATACGATGACCCTGGTTTGGGGTTGGTGACTTTTATTCCTTTCGTTGGCTATGATGCCATTGAGGAAACAAATACTGCATTATTTGAGGTGTCGCCCAATCCAGCACATGGTCGTTTTACAGTAGAAGGCCAAGGAAAAATGACCATCACGAATGCCCTTGGACAAATTGTCCTCACCAAGGACATCGATGGCCAGGAATACATAGCCTTGCCGCGTGGTCTTTATGTTGTGAGATTAGGCGATGCCACACAAAAGGTGATTGTGGATTAACCATTGTGACTGTAGGGCTGCCGCAGTCACAATTATGATATTTTATCAAACAAATTTCCTATTTTTGTACCAAAATTATTACGCCATGTCGAAAACCATCGTTAACATCATAGACAAGAGCAACCCGTTGCCGGCTTATCTGTTCACCAAGGAATACTACGAAGAAGGCGACGAACTGTTGTTCATCTCCACTGAAGAAGAGGCCAACTGCATACAACTGCTGACCAAGCAACTCGAAGTGGATGAAACACTTGTGAAGAGTATCATTGTCAAACGGTATGAGGACAAGTTCCTGTATGAGCGCATCTGCCGCACCATCAAGGGTGAGTTGATTCCCAACAAGAAATACTACCTCAACTTGGCGGGCGGCAACCGTTACATGACCCTTTCGGTGCAACATGTGTTCGAGGAGTTTGACACGCTGTTTTTCTACACACAGACCCGTGAAAACCTGATTGTCAAGACCATTTTCGACCACAGCATCTATGACGACGACGACGAGGTGTATCCCATCAAGCACCGCATGAACCTGAAAGAGTATTTCGGCCTCTACGGACTGGAAAGCGATGTCGACCAACCCCGACAGATGGTGCAAGAGACAACATTCTCGCAGCATTTCTTCACCTTGTTCTCGCAAAACTTGTTGGGCCAGGGCGACTACCAGGTGATGGACATTTTACGCGAGAAATACCGGGGTTGGAAATATCTCATCATCTCGGAAGTGGAGAATCCGCACAAGGAATACATGACGCCCATCCCCAACCTCGGCAAGTTCTTGAACTATATCGGCTTCGTCCCCGAGCGCAAAGGATCGTTGCAAGGCAATGAAATCGACTACCTCACGGGCGGATGGTTTGAGGAGTATGTCTATGCCTTGATCAAGAATGTGTTGCAACCCGACGACATCGCCATGGGCGTGCACATCTCCAACGGCGTCATCAAGCACAACAACGAGTTGGATGTGTGCTTCATGAAAGCCAACAAACTGTTCGTCATCGAATGCAAGACCGGCGTGACCAGCGAGAGCCTCTACAATGAAATCGTCTACAAGGTCTGCGCCTTGAAGGAAGTGCTTCTCGGCACCAGCAATTCCTATATCTTCTCGCTGAAGAAAGACCACAAGGGAAGCTGGAAAAAGACAGCAAAATACATGGGTATCACCTTCTGTGACTGGCTCAACCTCACCAAGCCCGAAATGCTGAAGGACATCCTCAACAAGATGAACAAGATAGCCAAGGAGAGTTAAGTTTTTTATTGAAAATGCTGATATTCAAGGCTTCCGAATTGCAAATTCGGAAGAACGAGGGCACAGCGGCAAACGCATCAGGCAGAATATTTTTTTCTTTTTCGCCGTTTGCTATGCGCGCACGCAACACGTCCGTCTGGGCACGCAGTTCATCGTCACTCATTGCGTGATATTTAGGTTCCAAATCATTTATCAACGACACGGTTTTGTCATAAGATTTTACCAACCGGTCATTGGCAGACCCAAGTATTTTCTGAATAATGTTCATAGCCATATTTCTTCCTCATCTTTTCTTGTCAAATCTTGGTATAGCAATTTTATTGTTTGCGGTCAAGATACTTTATGATATAATACAATCACAGAAATAAACAAGGGGTGTGGACCAGGGGTAGAAAAATGAAAGAACCAATCAAACAATTACAAACCAATAACATAACCAGTGATGTTTTTATTATATCGCCGGCTCAACTTGAATATATTGCCGATGTTTTTGGCAAAAATTTTGCCGATGCAATGAATATGCGCACATTTTCCACCCGCATAACCGAGGTTGCACGTGAATCACTGCGCACCGCGTTGCGCGCCGCACGAAAAATGGGTGAACAGCATTAAATATTTAATTGATACGACGCAATTTATTAAAAAACCGACACAGTAATTGTGCCGGTCTTTTTTATGTTTTTTTGGGCCGTTTTTTTTGTGTTGTTTACCCAAAATCGCCCGCGACATTCCAATTGTATCCAACATTTTGAAATGTTTGTTCCGGGATTTATCGTAATGCAGTCGCAAAGGATTAAATCCCATTGCCGCAAAAACCGTACTATCACATTCTGTCATACCCAAGACAGATATATTCAAAGAATCCGCGCATGGTATGCTTGCGCCACCATAATTTTCATTAACATAAATATCGCCCGTACCAATAATATTTTTCGACAATGCAAAACGCGGTTTTAAACTGTCACGTGGCGATTGAAACGCATCCGGTGTCCAATTGGCCGTCATATTTGGTGGAATTCTCCATCTTAATATTATAACATTGTTTAGACCGACAAGTTTTCTTAACGTATCCATGGTTGGATATTGTATATGATTATTTTTAACGTTTATGGCAAATGCCACCGTATCCATTGGCATCGGTGGTTCCGGCACAATTGTGTCCCCGGGTGTCGGGGTTATTGTATCGCCCGGCACAATTGGCGTAATGGTGTCCACCGGCGTAATTGGCGTCACGGTATCCGTTGGCACCGGGTTCGGCGCCGGGTTTGGTTGTGGGTCTTTTTTGCATGATGCAGCCCCCACAAGCATCATCAGGCCCAACAGCAAGACGGCGGCATATTGCATTGCCCTGCGCACGAAGCCGTGGCGCGGCGGCGGGTTGGCGTCATCGGCTTGCAGCATGGCGCAGCCTGCGGTGTCCACATACCACTTGCCCGAATCGGGGCAGCCCATTTCATTAGCTTTAAGCTTAAGCAAAGCGAGCTTACCCAACTGCGCTAATTTTATCTTACAATACTCTTTTTGGTGTGGAATGTAAACACGTATCTGAGGCTTATACCCTCTTGCATTCGGATGATCTGCCATAACTCTATCATTTAATGGTTAATCAGGGCAAAAATACATATTTTTCGGGAAAAACAAGAGACTTTTGGAAAAAGCCACGACAAAAACAATATTTTGCATCAGAATCAAAGATTTTTCCTACCTTTGCTCCGTATTTTCATTGAAAATCCGACTTCACTATCCTAATTTTACATCAAAATATGCTACGAGAACATCGCATCGGATTTATCTATGTGACGGATTTCTTCAAAATGCTATGGGCGGGAAAGATTTTTTGAGACCCCAATCCCCGCACCCTCAGCGCTTCCTTGAAGGCAAACAAGGGCAGGTTCTCCACCCAGCCTTGGTCGATGTGGTTTTGCATCGAGAGGCGCAAGGCCTTCAGTTCGGGATGCGACTCCATGAACGTCTTCAGCGACTTCGACTGCAAGTTCACCTCCGCCTTCACCTCGACGGGATAAACCGCCTCGCCCATCTGTATGGCAAAGTCGATTTCAATGGTCGAATTGTCGACGCTGTGGTAATAAACCGGCATTCCCATGGTGGCCAACTGCGTGTAGACAAACAGCTCCGTGAACGCGCCTTTGTATTCCTTGAAAATGTCGTTGCCGATGAGCACCAACGACGACGGGGCACCCGCCATCGCGCCCATCAGCCCCACGTCGAGGGTGAACAGCTTGAAAGCCGAGAAATCCTCGTAGAACTTGAGCGGCATCTTGATGTCGCTCACCCGATTCACCTTATACACCAAGCCCGCATCAATGAGCCATTGGATGGCATCTTCGTATTGCGCGGCACGTGCGCCTTTCTTCAAGGCACCATAAATGAATTTCTTGTTGTCCTTGGCCAACTGCGCCGGGATGCTGTCCCACACCATATTGATACGCGGCACCTCATTGGCGGGTGCGTGTTTCGAGAAGTCGTAGCGATAGGCCGACAAAATTCTTTCCTGTATCTGCCGCACCTCTTGCAGGCCACGCCCTTCGCTGTAGGCCAACACAGCCTCAGGCATTCCACCCACATAATAGTATTGCCGCAACAAGTCGATGTAATTGCCACTCAATGTATTGATGATGTCCCAATCCTGTTCTTGGAGCGTTTTTAGAAGGTTGTGTTTCCCCATGGCAATAAGAAACTCTTCGTATGTCATGGGAAACATACGCATCATATCCACCTTCCCGACGGGAAACGAGGCGTTTCCGTGAAGCGAGATACCCAACAGCGAGCCTGCCACAACAATGTGATATTGAGGCGTTTCCTCTTGGAAATACTTCAACGTTTCCAAAGCTGCCGGACATTCCTGGATTTCGTCGAGGATGATGAGTGTGTCGGTGGGCGTGATGTCGGTTTCGGTGTGGGCCGAAAGCAGGCGGAGGAGCCTTTCGGCACTACCGCCTTCGTTGAAGAACTGCCGTGCTTTTTCGTCGCGGTCGAAGCTGACATGCACCGTCTGGGCATATTCCAAACGTCCGAATTCTTTCAGGATGTAGGTTTTGCCCACTTGCCTTGCTCCTTGCAGAATAAGTGGCTTTCTGCTTGCACTTTGTTTCCAGTGTCTTAAATCCTCAATAACAGCTCTATACATAATTCAATGACATTTTTTCTGACGACTTTTCGCTGCAAAAATACACTTTTTCTGACGACTTTTTGGCAAAAATTGACACTTTTTCTGACGAGTTCGTAATTTTGGCAAAAACAATCCCTCCACCCGCAGGCAGAGGGATGATTCCGATTATCGTTTCCATTTGCTGAAACAAATCACATTTGCATTAACGGCCGGATTTTAATTAGTTTTTTCAGTGCAAAAATAATAAATCTTATTCAAAACTTATGGAAAAGAGTTTTGAAATACTGGTTTCAATACAAACTTTTACTTTCCTTCCTAATATCAACGCCCGATTGTCGTCGAAATGCCCGGCAGGGAAGCAGAAGCAAACGGGATAATCATAATCTTTCACGGCTTCGGCAATCACTTCCTCGGCAGTCATCCCGAAAGGATGGCTGTTGTCCTTGATTTGCGTCAGGCCGCCCACGATGAGACCTTTCAGGCGGTCGAGTTTTCCAGCGCGTTTCAGGCAGTGCATCATCCTGTCGATGTGATAGATATATTCGTCCACCTCCTCGATGAACAGGATTTTTCCATCCTCCTCAGGGAAGGAGTCGGAACCCATCATGCCATACAACACCGAAAGGTTGCCCCCAACGATTTCGCCTTCCATCACGCCTTGGCGGTTCAGGGGATGGCTGGGCAACTCATAACGCAAAGGCTTGCCCGTCAAGGCATCGACAAGCGACTGTTTGGCTTCGGGCGTCTTGTTGGCGAAATAGAAAGGCATCGAAGCGTGAAGCGTAGGCACACCCAAGCGGTTCAGTTTTCCATGAAACACGGTGATGTCGCTGAAGCCTACCAACCATTTGGGATGCTCCAAAAACTTCGAGAAGTCCAACCTATCAACGATGCGGATGCTGCCATAGCCGCCTCGGGCGCACCAGATGGCTTCGATCTCTTCGCTGTCGAGATACTACTGAAACACGGCAGCACGAAAATCGTCGCTGCCGGCAAAGATATGGTGCTGGGCAAAAAGCGCGTCATCATACACAGGCACGAAACCTTGCTCTTTCAGCCATTCGATGGCAATGGCCATTTCTTCGCGCAACACACACCGCGCCGGGGCTGCTATGACTATTTTTGAACCAGGTTTTAAGAAGGATATTTCCAATTAAGTAACTATTCAAAATTAAACTGCATACAACAGACTTTCTTGCACTCCAGCGCTACCCTTTCTCCTTTCTTCAATGCCTCTCTTATCGTGTTTTCGTTCATAAAGGCTTCCTTTGTTTTATGCCGCAAATTTACAAATTTTTCCCCAACCAGCCTGCCAAAGCCAAATGTGTCATGGAATCGTTACATCCGTTTAGGGAGAGTCATTTGTCACTCTCCCTTTGTCGCATTCCGCCGTGCAAAGCATCCCACCGCCGCATCCGCTCGTAGAAGGCTTTCATGGAGTCTTCTTTCAAGCTGTCAGGTTTGATTTCGGTTTGTTCAACACAGGGTGGTTATAACCGCCACTGCTATTATGAGGATGATACTTTTTGTGATATTTTTCATTTCTTGATTCTCCTTTTAATGAATTGTTGTCATCATACCACAGCCGTTCCACGGTGTTGCCATTGATGGTGGCCGTCAGGTTACCTTGGTGGTCTTTCAGGGTATAGTGCATGGCGCTTGCTCCGTTGCTTTGTGTGGCAAAAAACTAAAGTTTTGGATAATAAAATCGTAGTCCTTTCAGGCATGATTCGCAATCTCCAACTCTTTTTAATCTGTAGGTTTTTTCTTTATTATTCATTAAATAGTTATCTTGACGCCATTTTATCATTGGTTTTTTGGTAATGATTTTTCTGGAAAGTTTCAAATTCTTGTAAACTGTAGGCTCATTTTTGTTTGTGAGCAAAGGAATGCATCGATCATATTTTTGAATAATAGAGTATCTGGTACCAAATCTTATTGGCAATACAACATCGCCGCAAAACCCTGTCATTGTTCTGCTAAAGAAAGATAATTTTAAATCGTCGTCATAAAGATACTGAAACAAGTCAGATCTTGACAAACGAAGTAAAGTGTCGTTTGTATTCTTTTTATATTGGCCGTAGTAAACAGTAAACGAATTGGATTTCACGAGTTTAGAAATCGTATCGAAAGAAATAGCACCAAATAGAATAGAACGATACCATTCAAACAGTTCTATCTCAATGCAATCACTGTCACATCTTGTCTTTTCCACAAAAGCTGTTAAAACAGAAGCTTTGTTTTCAAATAATACTACTTCCCCATCCTCATTTATGGAATATCTTCCATAATACACTTTCCTTACTTGGTTTTGTAAGCAAAACGCCATGGAATCGTCTTTGATACAAACTATGTTACACATGTTGTCTTTGTAGACACCGTCAAAAGACTGCTGTGACCAAAGATGTGAACAAAGAAATAAACACAGAATGAAAAAGATGGAAGAATTTCTCATGGTTTTTTACTTTTTACTTTAATGAACATTGACCGTCCATCAAATGGAGGATAATAATAAAGTGACTTTTCCATGTGTAATGGTTTTAGATAATATGACTCTTTAAATCTTCTTATTGGACTTGGATCTCCTACACGAATTACTACCCAACCATTCGGCATGTTTTCATAACTATTGATAACACCAGCATGTCCGTGAAAATCATGAAGGTCAACTGCCATTAAAACCTGATAATGACTTTCATAAGCAGAAGGAATTTCTATAATTTCTGGAACCAGTTCCGCTTTGTACGGATTGTACTGTCCTTTATTAGTCCAATTGATGAAATCAATAATGTATTTTGGAGTATACCCATGCAAGTCTTCTTTATTGAGTTTGCCCTCGGAAATTTTTTGTTGGTTTTGAGCGATCATGTGATTATAGAATTCGACTTCTTTGGTAGCCCACATTTTTGCGTCATCTTTATTATTTCCAAGCCGAAAACTAATTTCACCTAAACTTGCAAACACACATGCTCCACTTTCAAAATTTAATACATCTGTTGGATCTGGATTGCCGTTGCCAAACACTAATAGATTATTAAATCTATTACCGAACCCTAAAGACTCATCAGTATCATATGACTTCCCATTACTAATACTTCGACCATCTTCAAAATATAGTTTTATATTGTCAGGATTATATTTACTAAAAGGATCCCAATAATCATCTACTATATACCCACTCGGATCCGTGAACCTCAAAGGATTATTGAAGCAATAGGAATACCTGTTATAAGCTTGTGCGTTGTACTCGTCCTGTATGGCGATGTCGGGGGAAAGCATACGGCCCAAGACGGGGTCGTACAGTCTGCCGTTCATATTAATCAAGTCGAAGTCATCGTAGTGCTCATGGAGGGTATAGCCACGGTCGAAGGTGTGCGTAACGTTGCTGTAGCCAAATCCAACAGGATTGCGCCGACGACCCCAAGCGTCGTAGCTCAGCCGCTCCACGGTGTTGCCATGAATGGTGGCCGTCAGGTTGCCTTGGTGGTCTTTCAGGGTGTAGTGCATCGTGCCTCCTCCGTTGTTGTATGAAGCAAAGATAGCAAACAATCCCGTACTGGA
>ONJF01000039.1 GCA_900318085.1 uncultured Bacteroidales bacterium | reverse complement strand
AGAATTACCAATAGCCATCGACAACATGAAGGATGAGCTTGTTGGCATTGACATTCTGTGCCTCGTTGAAGATACTGAGGATTCAGCACCTGGAGAAGCACTTGATTATGCCAAAAGTCTTCAAGGCAGTTACAACAATATATTCATCATCGATCAACAGGATGCCTTACGAATGAACCTCACTGGCAGTCCATCTAAATTTTACATTGACAAAGACCAAATTGTAAGACAAGTCCACATTGGTTTTGCTATGAATCAAGAACAGCGTGAGGAAAGTATCCGCCAAGGAATCTCACTAATGAAAAAGGAAAAACAAAAATGAAAACAGCATATTTCTCAGCAGGATGCTTTTGGGGCGTGGAGTATTACTTCAAGCGTCTCAAGGGCGTGACAAAGACCGTCGTCGGCTTCATGGGCGGCGACATGGAAAACCCAAGTTACAAACAAGTCAAAACGGGTACAACGGGACATTTGGAGACCATCGAAGTGGAATACAATCCCGAGCAGGTCACTTACGAAGCCTTGGTGCGCTATTTCTTTGAAATCCATAACTTTGAGCAGGTTGACGGCCAAGGCATCGACATTGGAACGCAATACCTTTCCGCCATTTGGTTTAACGACACCACGGAACGCGACACGGCCATCAAGGTCTTTGGCGAGCTGATGCAGATGGGCTACCATCCTGCCACGCAAATACGCCAGGCCATGCCTTTCTACACCGCCGAAGATTACCATCAAAATTACCTCGACGAAAGGCAGGAAACACCGGAATGTCACATTTATCGGAAGATTTTCTGAAAAACATGTAGGGCTGTCATATTATGGCAGCCGCGCTAATCATCCAAACGCGGCTGCCACGGTGTGACAGCCCTACAAACCTGTTTTTGGTGGTTATTTCACCACAAATTTGTGTGTCATTCCATCAATGGTAATGAAATATATGCCTTGAAGCAGGTTGGTCACATCGATTTGTTGGGTTTCTCCTGTAATTTGACCTACCAACACGGTTTGACCCAGGGTGTTGGTGATGCGATAGGTTTCCAATGGTAGAGACGGTGTGCACACCGTCTCTACAAACAAAATACCGTTGGTAGGATTTGGATAAACCGTTAAGGTCCCTGAACCCTCGGTTCCTGAGCCCGTCGAAGGAGTCGAAGGGCCGTTCTCTTCAATACCATCGGTATGCACCGTAACGAAATCATGGAGGCCGTCTGCCGACATTGCCGGTGCCGATTCGCAGGTGCCACCCACAATTGTGTTGATGGCTGTCACCTGGTAATAAAAGGTCTCCGAACTGGTGTCATGGTCATCAAAATGCATGTCCGTACCGGTGGCGATGCCAATCAAACCATAGTTTTGGCCATCAGTGGAACGATAGACATAATAGCCGTATGTCTCGCTGGTCGTTCCGACCCAAGCCACATTGGTAACCGTGATATTGTCAATCACCAAAGAATAGTTCGATATATGGGTGAAATGGCGGAAACCGAGATAAATTTCTTGTCCAACATAAGCCGAAAGGTCGACTGAATAGGCTTGATACGGGTTGCTGGAATCCCATTCGGCAATGGTGGTGATGTTCAACCCATCACTCGAAGCTACGGCCACTCCAAAATGCTCCGTAGGATACGAGGGATCATAGCCTGCAGCATAGAAGGTCATCGATGCATTCTCGAGCACTTTCACTTTTGGCATGAAAGCGTAGTTGTCGGGCTGAAGCGCTCCCAAGCCATTCATATAGGAGAATGAGCTCAAAGAGGCGTTGGTGTTAGTCGTGTTCACCGAACCATCCGAGTTCATGCCGCCACCATTATAAATGCCAAAGATTTGTCCGTCGCCATCGGCATCGAGGAAGGTCCAACCTTGCGGGTCTTCTTCAAAACCAGTGTAAATCTCGCGCTCCCACGAAATCCTCACTTTGTCACCCAAATTCTCTGCCTTGAGGTTTTTCGGTGCCACGCAATCCAATTCGGCTTCGGCACATTGCGAAGCGGCAAGGGCATAATAGTCGCCCGTCTCACGGCTACCGTCTTGGATGATGCGGATGCAATAATCAGAGGTATAGCGATTCACTTCATGGGTGAAAGAAGTCTCGCCATGATTGAGCGTGGCAATCAACTCATTATCAGCATAAACCAATGCACCTATGGCAGGGCGTGTCACCTCGGCCTCTACACCCGTCACCTTGATGTCATCGACGCAGAGGAAATAGGTATCGCCCGTCGTGTTGAAGTGGCGAATGGCGACATAGATCTGCTGTCCGGCGTAGGCCGAAAGGTCGGCGGAATACTCGGTGTAGGTACCCGTGCTGTTCCACTCCTGAATCATGGTGAAATCAGAAGGATTGGTGTTGCCCGATGTGGATACGGCCACGCCAAAATGTTCAGGATCAGGGGCAATGCCAGGCATGTCGGCATCGCAAGCCATAAAGGTGATGCGACCATTGGCGGTCGGAGTCAATCGTGGCGTGACGATGAAATTGTCGGGATTGAGTTCATCCATTCCAGCCATCCATGACCATGAACGCAGGCCAATACCTCCATTATAACCGCCATAAGGATACACACGGAAATTCTGTCCATCGTTGTTGGCATCGATGAGGGTGAGGTCCATCAAGGTGCTGTCGGCAAAGTCGTAATAGAGTTCCTCCACGGGGAAAGGCACATTCATTTCAGGCAATGTCCACGAGAGTTGCACTTGATTGCCGTCGCTTTCGGCGTGAAGACCGTTGGGCGAGCCTTGGAAGTGGTCGGGTGTGCGGTAGGTCCAAGCGCATTCGTTTTCGAGCATCGTGCCGTCTTCGTAATAGGCGCGAATCGTAGTTGTGTGGCTGGAACCATCTGAGAAACCGTCGGTATTCAACAGATAATGCCTGCCGTATTGATAGGTGGCAACGGTTTGGCCATCAAGGATGATGTCGCTATAAAGCAAAAACTTCGCATTGAAGTTTCCCACGAAGATTTCATCAACACAGATGGCGAACTTGTCGGTGGAGTTGAAATGCCGGATGGCGAGATAAACCTCTTGTCCAGCATAAGCCGAAAGGTCGACGGAATAGCGGTGCCAACCGCCTTGACGGTTTTCGTCGCCTTTTGCGGACAATGTCCATTCCTGAAGCAAGGTGAAGGCCGATGGATCATCATTGACCGTGGTCGAAATGGCCACTCCGAAATGCTCGGCGGGATATGCCTCGTCCATTGCGCTGGCATAAAACAACATTACAGCGTTTTCAGGGAGAGTCACGCGCGGCGAAACCATGAAATTGTTCGGCGTGAGCGGTGAGGAGGAAGCGTTGTCGTAAGAATACGACACCATCATACCGTTGGAATTGCCAAATCCCATACTGCCTTCCGAAGGCAGTTGCCAGTTGTGGGCATCGCCGTCGGCATCGATGAGGGTCCAGTCGAGGAGATGGCCTTCGTCGAAATCCTCTTCAAATTCCCAAAAGTAGGCTCCATCGGGGGAATAATATCCTGGCGCACGGTATATCACATAGCCCGAAGCCGATACATAATTTTCAACGCCCTGTTGGGCCTTCGCTCCAAAGGAAGCGGTCATTAGTAGTGCCATTGCGAGGAATGGCAGGATGTGTTTTCGCATAAAGAATAATGTAATTAACGTGATTTTAAATTGGGCTGCAAAGGTAGGGCTTTATCCTGATAATCCAAAATCTTGAAGCAAAACCAAATAAAAACATGCTTATCCTCTTTGATAAAAAGAAATAATCGCTACCTTTGCACATCATTTTCACTAAAACCAACAATTATGGCAAAAAACATCGAAGAAATCAAAGCCGCGTTGGCCGCTTACGGCATCACCGGCGTGAAAGACATTTATTATAACCCGAGCTATGAGCAGCTCTTCAAGGACGAGATGGACCCCGCCCTGACCGGCTACGACAAAGGCGTGTTGACCGAACTCGACGCCGTCAACGTGATGACGGGTATCTACACCGGCCGCTCGCCCAAGGACAAATACATCGTCATGGACGCCAAATCGAAGGACACCGTGTGGTGGACCACCGAAGGCTACAAGAACGACAACCACCCGATGAGCGAAGAAGTATGGGCACAGGTGAAAGACCTTGCCAAGAAACAGCTCAGCGGCAAAAACCTCTATGTCGTCGACGCCTTCTGCGGCGCCAACAAGGACACCCGCATGGCCGTCCGCTTCATTATGGAGGTGGCATGGCAAGCCCATTTCGTGCTGAACATGTTCATCAAGCCCACGGCTGAGGAACTGGCTGACTTCAAGCCGAACTTCACCGTCTACACCGCATCGAAAGCCAAGGTCGACAACTACAAGGAACTCGGCCTGAACAGCGACACCTGCGTGGCCTTCAACGTCAGCAGCCGCGAACAAGTGATTTTGAACACCTGGTACGGTGGCGAGATGAAGAAAGGCATGTTCTCGATGATGAACTACTACCTGCCGCTGCAAGGCATCGCCGCCATGCACTGCTCCGCCAATACCGACATGAAGGGCGAGAACACCGCCATCTTCTTCGGCTTGAGCGGCACTGGCAAGACCACCCTTTCGACCGACCCGAAGCGTCTGCTCATCGGCGACGACGAGCACGGCTGGGACGACGAAGGCGTGTTCAACTTCGAAGGCGGCTGCTATGCCAAGGTCATCAACCTCGACAAGGAGAGCGAGCCCGACATCTACAATGCCATCAAACGCAATGCATTGCTTGAAAATGTCACCGTCGATGCCGCTGGCAAGATCGACTTCAAGGACAAGAGCGTGACCGAGAACACCCGCGTCTCCTACCCCATCGAGCACATCGAGAAGATCGTGAAGAACGTGCGTCCCATCTCGGCTGGTCCTGCCGCCAAGAACGTCATCTTCCTCAGCGCCGACGCCTTCGGCGTGTTGCCTCCCGTCAGCATCCTGACCCCCGAGCAGTGCAAGTACTACTTCTTGAGTGGCTTCACCGCCAAGTTGGCTGGCACCGAGCGCGGCATCACCGAGCCTACGCCCACTTTCAGCGCCTGCTTCGGCCAAGCCTTCCTTGAGCTGCACCCGACCAAATACGCCGAGGAGCTGGTGAAACGTATGGAACAGAGCGGCGCCAAGGCTTACCTGGTGAACACCGGCTGGAACGGCACGGGCAAGCGTATCAGCATCCGCGACACGCGTGGCATCATCGACGCCATCCTGGATGGCTCAATCGAGAAGGCCCCGACCAAGATGATCCCGTACTTCAACTTCGAAGTGCCGACCGCATTGCCGGGTGTCGACCCGAACATCCTCGACCCGCGCGACACCTACGCCGACAAGAACGTCTGGGAAGAGAAGGCCAAAGACCTCTCCTCACGCTTCATCAAGAACTTCGAGAAGTTCACGACGAACGACGCTGGCAAGGCTCTGGTGGCCGCTGGACCGAAATTGTAAACACACAACCTTGTAGAGACGGTGCAAGCACCGTCTCTACCAACAAAAACAAAGGCCGTCTTGGTTTCAAGACGGTCTTTTTGAATAGTTTTCCACCGTTTTTTGATGCCGTTGTTGTTTTTTTTCGGATTTTTGCACCTCTATTAATAATTATTACATAACCCAAGACAATGAAAAAAGCATTAACGCTCATCGCCGCCATAGCATTGTGTCTCAACCTTTGGGCACAATTCCCTTTCGATGACGATCAGGTCATCGTCACCCCCGACTCGTTGCACTTCTATTTTCACGGCTGTTCTCCTCATGGAGGCGAAGTGACGATCACCAATTATACCTCCGACATCCTGGTCATCAACCGATGCTATGCCGAGAATTTCAATGTGGAGTGCCTCTACGAAGGCGTGAACATCGCGCCTACGGGCATGTTCGTTGAGATTGGCGAGACCATCATCCTTGACACCTATGCCACACCAACGGGCAAAGATGTTTATGGGACGCTCTGCATCGACACGGACTTCGGCATCTACACCATCGCCATTTATTACGAGACCACCTATGGCGTTGATGAAAATACCCCGACCTTCAACCTTGCCCCCAATCCTGCCAACGGGTTCGTCACCATCACAGGCGAAAACATGGGCACGGTCAGCGTCTTCAATATGCTAGGGCAAAAGATGGAAGAATTACTGGTCGAGGACAAGGAACTTGTCATTTCTACAATCCGCTATCCAAATGGCATATATTTTGTAAGATCGGCCAACGGCGAAACAAAGAGGTTCGTCATAGCACATTAAAAACAACAAGGACACAGTAAAAACAAATATCTAATCAAACTAAAACCACAAAAAAATGAAGAAAACCCTTAGAAGACTTGCCCCCGTGGCACTCATCCTCCTTGGATTTGCAACCCTTTCATTCATGGCCAAAGGTGGCATCACACTGCGCTTGAAGCCACAACAAGGGAAGACTTACACCTTATCGACGAAGTCGAACACGATGATGATGATGGATGTGCAAGGCCAAACCATGAACCAGTCACAGAGCATGGAGTTCCGCCAGACCTTCACACCCAAAAATGTCACCGACAAGGAATCGATGATCGAGACCCAAGTTGAAGCCATGAAAATGACGATGTCCGTAATGGGCCAAAAACTCGAGTACGACTCGGACCATCCGGAGAAGACCAGCCCCATGCTGGCCGGCCAGACCAAGGACTTTGAGGCTTCCCTCAAGAAGCCTGCCACGGTGACCTATGACGCCTTGGGCAATGTCATCGACTCGCTCAACCTCGACATGAGCCAACTGGGCGCTGCCATCCTCCAATTCCCTGAAAAAGAATTGAGCGTAGGTAGCCAATGGACCTTCAATAAGGACCAAAGCGTCAGCGGCACCGAAATCTCGGTCGATTACACCTACACCGTCACCGCCATCTCCAAGAAGAGCGTCGATGTGAACATCGCCGGCACCGTCAAAGGAAGCACCGATGACATCAGCGGCAACTACCAAGGCACGGCCAGCATCAACCCGCAGACCGGCCTCGTGATGAACAGCAACATGAAGAGCAACATGTCGATGACCATCTCGGAACAAGGATTGAGCATCCCCGTGACCATGGTCGTCAACACGACTGTCGAAGTGAAATAAGCTTATTTCCAGAAACGCAGCACTGCGATTTCGCCCAACAAGGCGAGCAGAGCAATCAAAGCGAAGAGCTTCCAATGTGAAGACTGATGCGCCATCGCCGACACCAAGTCGGCGGTGGCGAATTCGTTTGTGTCGAGCACTGCCGCCACCTCGAAGCCAGCCTTTTCGAAAGCGGGAGCGATGTCATCACGCTCCACGAAGTCCATCTTCGATTCCACACGGCTCTCGTTCCATGCCGTGACGCGATTCACCGTGTCGTTCACCAGCAAATCGTAGAAACCAGCAGCTGGCAGGTCATCATTCAGATACAGATTCACTTTGCCGTTTCGCACATCAGAGGCGGGCATCAGTTCGAAACTGCGGTCGCTATTGGCGAAAAGGAAACTGTGATCACCTTCAAGATTCAAGTCATTAAGGACCAATATCTTATCATTACCAATGGTATATGACAGACAGTCCATCTTGCCACCGACAAAGGCCGTCTTCACCATCATCGGGACAAAGAGCGCGTTGTCGGAGAAGTCGCTCCAACGGGCATCCAAAGCCGTAGCCATCACGAAGGCCTGCCCCTTCCCCACTGGCTCCGACAGCAAAAGCGGATCGCCATTCTTCAAGGTCAGCAAAGAAGCGGGGATGCCATTGGTGCCCAACCTGACATGACGTCGCACCTTGGGAAGGTCGGGATATTGAGGCATGTCAAGTATCATATCGCTGAAAAAGTCATGCTTCCACGCCAGATCCTCAACCGCCGTGGTGTTGGTGTCGGGCTCGATAAGTTTTAGGCCCAACTTACCATACAGATAGCTATTGTTTTTCGGGTCATCGACAGAAGGAAACACCATCAGGCTGGCACCTTCGGCGACAGCATCCAACAAGGCCTGCTGCAAAGTCTCGTTCAACCTGGCAGTCTCGTTGACAATGAGCAACTGGGCTTGGGCGAGAGTGCCCAAATCGAAGCGTGACGGGACCATCAGCGTATAGTGGAACTGTTCGTCGTCTTCAAAGATCAAGGCACAAGGCGAAGCCTTTTCGCCCAATTCCACCACCGAGAGACTTGGCTTGACGCGCAACACGAAATGATAAGCGTCGTCAAAAGTAATGGGATGGTCGGTCAGGCTGACGCTGCAATGCTGCTCACCGCCATGATTCACCACAAACTGCATCGCAATTTCTGCAGAGCCGTTCTTCTCCAGGTCTACCGTAGTGGAAGCCGTCATCGTGCCATCCATAGTGAAGTTGACAGGCAAACCCTTCACCTCCTTGTCACCTTGGTTGACCACGCGCACCATCAAATCGTTGGTCAAACCAACTTGCACGATGGGCGATGCCAGCCACACCGAGTCGATATAGAGGTTGGCCTTATACTCGGGCATCATCGGCACCACCACGACTTGCATCGTAGTGTCGGCTTTTGCAGCCGACAAATCAAAAGTATTGCTTTGAAAATCGGAATAGACGAACAAGGTAGAAGTGGCAAAGCCATGTTGGTGACTCAACATCTCAAAACGATCCATCACCTCGCCCATCGCCACGGGAGCGCCGTCAGGATTCATGCGGTCGAGTTGGTCTAGCATCTCCTCCTGATTCATCGGGTATTCGTTCTGCATCTCGAAGCTGTTGGTCATCAGCAGGTAGCGGTTGGAGGGATTGAGCTGATGCACCAAGTCGCGTGCTGACTGCCGTGCGTCTTCCAACATAGTGGTGCGCTGCGACTGGCCTTTCATGCTCATCGAGTTGTCGATGTAAATGCCAACAAGGTTGTCTTCGGCATTGACATTCAGCTGTTTCTCCGGACGATACGGAAAAGCAAACGCCAGCACCAGCGCCGCTATGAAAAGACAGCGCAACAGCAGCGTGACCAGATATTTCAATTTGCGGGTCTTGGCGTTCTCTTGTTGGATGGAGCGCAGCACAGCGGTATTGCTGAAATACACCAACTTATGCCGCCTGAAATTGAACAGGTGGATAAGGATGGGAATCAGCAGGGCCAGAAGGCCCCAAAGCATTTGTGGATAAAGAAAACGCATGGCGTAAGACAATCAGAACCCGAAGAGGTGTCCTCTGTTGGAATGACGGCGATAGCGATCCTTCGAGAAAGTGGCGCACGCATCATCCTCGCGGGCCTTCAGCGGGATACCGATGCTCAAGCAGGCCTCTAAACCTTGGGGCAGACGATAACCCGTGATTTGATAGGCATTCACATTAATGGGTGCAGTAGTGCCGTTTTTCTCGCCTTTGGCGTAACTGTCGAGCAGACCTTGGTGCGCCGTGACGCTGAGTTTAAGCAGAATATAGCTTGCGCCGATGTTCACCCTACTTCTGACACCCACACCAGCCAAGGCTCCAGCATGGATCAAAGCCAAGTTGGCGTCACCTACATCAATGGTTTGGTCCAAGGCGATGGGGTCGGTGCGGTCCATGTGAATCTGACCGAAAAGTCTCATACCGCCTTCAGCACCAATCACCAGATAAGGCTGGAAATAGTTGTTGACCGGCCACCGAAACTCCAAGGGAAGACGCAGGTCGACATAGGAGGCCGACATCGTGTAATGCACTTTTGCGCCCGAGCGATGCTCATAGCTCATGTCGGTACCGCGTTGCACATACATGGCTTCAGGTGCCAACACGACCGCCTCTCCCAAAGGGATATCAACGAACAGGCCACCAGTCGGGGTGATGGTAAAGGCTTGCGGCAGTTGGCTTAACGCCTTGTTCTGGAAATAGAGCATCCGTGGCACATTCACGCCACCCTTCAAGCCCAAGGAAACCGTTTTTTCGACAGGTTTGTTGCTACTCATCTGTCCGAAGGAAACCACGCTGAATCCTATCAGCATCAATATGATCAATGGAATTCTTTTCATCGCTTACAGTATTACCAGTCAAGATTTGAAGCAAGCCCGTCACCGTCTTTGTAGATGAAATAGGTGCCGGTGGGATAAAGCCCGAATTGGCCGCCAGAATGGTCTTCCGTCTCCATAACGACGGTGGCATAACGGAAATCGGAGAGGCCGTCGGCGGTCACCTTTCCTCTCATCAACACGCCGCGTTTCATCCAACCCAAGTCATAGTCCTTGGTCTCAATGAAATATACCGCGAAGTTGTTGCCGCTACCGCAGACAAAAACGGTATCGCTAACCGTCTCCGTGGTCTCGTTGAAGTCCATAGTGACGATGCCGTTATGCTGTTTCGTGAACCTCAAATAGGTATTAGGTTCGATGGTATTCAAAGGCCAGACTGCCATATTCGAACCCACCCTTTGCTTGGGATCCACCACATAGCTACCTTCGATTTTGGGAGGTATGGCCCCTGAAGGCACATCGCCGAAAGCGGCAAAGAACGCCGTCTGCAAAGTGTCGGGGATTACCGAAAGGATGTCGTCGATGTAATATTCCGTCCCGATGGGAACAATGGTGTTTTCATCGTTCTTCGTGCAGGAAGACATCATGATGCCCGCCAGCGCAACGAGGCTAATGCCTATTATGGCCAATTTTTTCCTTATCATCTGCTTATCTGTTTATAATCACTTTTTGTACTACAGTGCCTTCCCTACCCGACATCACGAAGAGATAGATGCCATCGGGACGGCCTTGCATGTCATACGGCATACTATTACGATCCGAGCTATTGAAGGTTTGCACATGGTCAACTTGTACGCCCCTCATATCATAGACTTTGAGGTCGACGTTGCCTGTGAGATGCTCGAAGTCGAGTGTCATCTGCCCATTGTTGGGGTTGGGCATTACGGATAAGGTCCCTGAGCCCGTCGAAGGGCCGTTTTCTTCCACACCATAGAACGAACAAACCAGCCAATAACGTTGCGTGATGCCTTCCTCGGTGCAGCCATTGAAGATCCGTGCTGTCAACCAAACAGTGTCATTCACATGGTTAAGGGCAAACACCTTGCAGTTTTCTTTGTGTTCGCCATAAGGCTCCAGCATCCAACGCGGTGCCTCATCACAGGTCCAAACCACCGAATCCCAGCTGCTTTCCGGATTGAGATCCTCCACCGTATAGTCGTAGGAGTTGATTTGGAACTCCGTAGCGGTCACCACCCAGTGGGGAGCTACATTCTCGGGATCCAAGGGGCGGATTGCGGCAGGATGGGGTGTATAATCGAGGTTGACATGCATGGTAACGATGCTGTCGCAACCTTGTTGGTTGACGAAGGTACGCTCATAGGGACCCGATTCGGTAATGGTATCGTTGTTCCATACCATATAGTCGCATCCCTCATAATCCAATTCATTGGTTTCGTAGGTGTTGATTTCAAGATGCAACACATAGGTGCTGTCGCAGACTTTGTCGCCAAACTCGTTATGGTAAGTCACCTCAACATAATCCTGGCTCTCGGTATAGGTCTCGCCGTTGATGGGCCAATAGAATGAGTTACAGGCCACTTTGTTCTGTTCATGGAAGTATTCCTCATGGAACTTGAGGTCGAGACGGTGCAAAACTGGGCAGCCTCCTGCCGGGTCGTCAAGGAGGATTTCGTCGACGGTGTCCTCGTGATAGGTGATACCCGTCTTGTCCCAATACCATTCAGGCTGCGTGCCATATTCATAGCATTCATACTGATAGACCACGGGGACGGTTTGGTACTCGTCAACGGAAAGCACCAATCTGACAAGGCTGTCGCAACCAAAATGGGTCAGAAGATGATGCTCGTATACACCTGGTTGGTCCAACATCTCACCGAAGAATTCGAAAGCGTCGCCTTCGCAGATGGACTCCTCCATCAGCTTCTCCCCATTGGGATGCACGATGATGGTGACACTCACTTCCTGGGTGTTGAGGCCATCGCTCACCAAGCAGGTATAGGTGGTGGTCTCCGTAGGCGTGGCCACGGGATGTTGTGCATGGGGGTTGTCGAGAGTGTTGGCAGGCGTCCAACTATAGGTATAACTGCCGCTGCCACCCGAAGGCAAGGCGTGCAGGGTCGTCGATTCACCGATGCAGAACTCCATGTCGTCGGCGGTGGCCGTGGCGCTCATGCTACCCACATAGACGGTGCATTCGGGAGCGCCCAACAGCACCAACTCGCAAAACGAGATGTCGTCCAAACCGAAGTCGTTACCGTCGCCACCCGTATTCTGGTTCAGGATGGTGATGGTGGCGGAGGTAGAGGTACCGCTATACCAAAGCTCATAGAACTGTTCCCATGTGTTTTGCTCCGCCGGCGCCGAGAAGATTTCGCCAATCTGCTCGCCGTTGATACTGAACTGGAGCAGGGCCACCTGGCTGGCACTACCGCCGATAGTGCACACCCATGTCGAGAAGGCATAATAGGTATTGGGCACCACGGTGATTTCCTCCGTCCACACATTGGTGCCGGGTGTCGTCGCGCCGTTGACAATCATGAAATTGCCCGAGCCTCCGTGACCCAAGCCATGGAAGTTCTCATGGTGCAGGCTGGCATCATAGTCCACATAATAAGTGCCCTCATTCCATAGGTTGGAATTGTATTCGTAGGATGAGGTAAAGCCGTAGTTGCCTTGCGAGAAGTCGCCATTGACGACGCTCTCCGCTCCTGGACCATAGCCCGAGCAGGTGTAGGTGGTCGTCACTGCGGGAGTAGCCACAGTCACTGGACCTTCGACGGTCGAAAGTCCCGTTGAAGGAGACCATGTGTAATACAAGGCGCCCGAGGCGGTCAGCGTCACCGACTCGCCAAGCTCGATATGTGCTTCAGGAGGGGTAATGGTCACGGGTTGAGCCATCACCACCACTGACAACAATGCCAATACAAATGTCAACAAAAACTTGGTTCTCATGTTCTTTTCAGATTTGGTGCAAAATTAGTGTTTTTTTCCTTTCCATAGTCTGCCCCGAACCACATTTATCGACACACCGTCACTCTTCGTTTTGCTACACCATAAGCCGTCTTGATTTCAAGCAGATACACCGACGGAGCATAGCCGTTCAAGTTCAACATCAGCTGGTCATCACGGCCCACGACCACCTCGTCAAGCACCTGCCCCACCATGTTGACGACACGCACACGCTCGATGTCTTCTGCCTCGATGGTCAGTTTGCCTTGGGTGGGATTGGGATAAATCCTTGCCTCCACAACAGGGTCGTTGACACCGAAATAACCGGCCATGATCTCAAAATTGCGTTCCATGTCACCGCATTCGGTAACGGAGAAGTTGGCAGTCAGTGTGGCCGACCCAGGTGTGCCGACAAACACAAGGCAATAGTTGTCATGCGCCTCCATAATATGCCATTCGGGATTCGACAAACTCCATTGGACCTGGCTCGACAGCCCTTCTGCATCGACCTGATAACGATAGACACCGCTAATCAGGTTGGAGGCCACATACACATTCGACATGCCATTGATCTGTCCCATACTCGACGAGTTCTTGACCTCAATCCTCGTTCGATAGATGATACTATCGCAGCCAACATGGCTTAAAAGCGTATCCTCGTAGACATAATAGACATCCGGTTGGTCATACACCACGCCATGATATTCTATGTAATCGCAGGCCGAAATAAACTGGGTGCTGGTATCAGGGGCATTGAGGAAAACATGCTTGATAACAGTGCTGTCGCAGCCTTGTTCGGTCTGGAATATATGAGATACGGTCATCCCCGTGGGAGTATAGTATTGACAGTTGAAGCCATACCATTCGAACGGTTCGCAGGCGATGGTGTCGAACTCGATATGATAGCCATCGGTCAGGCTGAAGTGCATGGTGACGATGCTATCGCAGCCTTGTACCGACTGGAAGGTATGCGTATAGTCACCGTCATGGTCGCAGACATGCTCCTGCCAATTGATGGCACCACATGACTGTTGCTCAAATTCCGAAGTCATCGCTTCGCTGAACACCAAATGCATAGTGGCAATGCTGTCGCAGCCGTTCGAGGCTTCGAAGGTCTGCTGGTAATCGCCGTCCTCATAATAGGTCACTCCATTCCAAGTGAAAGGCAGACAGGTCTGCTGCTCAAACTCATGATACACTGGGGTCTTGATATTCACATAAAGTACTACAAGGCTGTCGCAGCCGTCCACCGACTGGAAATGACGGTCATACATTCCGCTCTCTGTAATCACTTGGTCAATCCAGGTGTAGGAGTTGCAGGCTTCGGCCTCGTCTTCCACCTCATAGGTGGGGGCTATGGTCAGGTGCAGTGTGAACAAGCTGTCGCAGCCCGATGGGTTCTCCACCAAGTACTCGTAATCTCCGCCTTCGGTGTAGGTCGTACCATGCCATTCATAGCTACCGCACCCCGTAGCGCTTTCCTCGTAAGTGAAAGTCTCGCCAATGTCCAAGTGCATGATGAGCAAGCTATCGCAGCCCTGCGTGTTGGTCAGCTCGTGATAGTAGGTGCCTGGCTCGGTATAGGTGGTTCCATACCATTCGTATGACTCGCAGCTCGTCACATTGAACTCGTTTTGCGAGCTGTGGTTGATGGTAATAAGGCAGACCTCGGTGGCGGGACATCCCGTCGGGCCCACGCCTTCGTAGGAATAATACCCCGTCTGGGTATAGGTCTGGCCATGCCATTCATAGTCGTCACATGCGACAACAGGTGCAAGGGTGTCGACGCTGCTGTGGTTGATGGTCACGAAGATGCGTTCAAGGCGGTCGCAGCCTTCCGGCGTGGTCGACATATGGGTGTATTGACCCGACGCTGTTATGTTCTGACCATACCACATGTAGGAGTCGCATTCCGTCACGGGATCCCAGTCCAGCGTGTCGCTGTGGTTGATGGTCAGGGGCAAATTGTACTGTACATTGCAACCATATTGGTTTACCGTATCGAAGACGGCCACTCCACTTTCCGTATAGAGTCTGCCGTGCCAGTTATAACTGTCGCAGACCGTGATGGGGTCCAAATTTATGGTCTCGCTTTCGTGGATGGTCAGCTGCAACTGCTCGGTGAGGTCGCAACCATATTGGTTGGTGGTATGATAGGGATAGAGACCGCTATCGGTATAGGTCGTGCCATGCCAGGTGTAGGAGTCGCATGCCTCTACGGATTCAGGAGGTAGCGTCTCCGAGAAATGTAGGGTCAGGTTGAGCACGAAAGTGCTGTCGCAGCCTCCTGGGGGTCCTGGAACCTGCACGGAATCGATGGTGCTAGCCGTATAGGTCTGTCCAGTGCGCGGCCAAGTGTATTCATCACATTCCTCCACAGGAACGACCTCACGGTAACGGTCACTGATGGTGAGGTAGAGGCGCTCAAGGCGACTGCAGCCATGGTCATTGGTGGTATTGTGGGGATAGGTACCCGACTGGGTGTAGGTCTGTCCGTGCCATTGATAACTCTCGCAGGCCGACACATGGTAGTCGACCGTGTCGCCATAGTAAATCGTCAGCGGTAGGTGTTGGGTGAGCACGCATCCCCATTGCGTGGTGGTCTCATAGTCATAAACACCACTCTGCGTATAGGTTGTGCCATGCCAGGTGTAGGAATCACACTCCACCACGGCAGGCAAGGTCTCTTCCTCGTCGTGATGGATGGTAAGGTTGAGGATGAGCAACGAGTCGCAGCCCGAAGGATTGGGTTTGACATAGGAATATTGGCCGTTTTGGGTATACGTCTGTCCCGTGCCGCCCGTCCAAGTGAACGACTCGCAGGCATGCTGGTTGATGGTCCGTTGGGGCCGTGGGGTCACTGTGATATCGACAAGGCCGTAAGAAGTGATGTCGTTGGTGCCAAAGGTCAGCTTGTAGGTGAAGCTGTCGCTGCCAGAGAAGCCCGTGTTGGGAGTGTAGCGATAGTTCGTCCCGCCCAAAGGCGTCAGCGAGCCATGGGTGGGTTGTGTGACGATGGAGAAGTTCACTTGCGATTGGAGTAAGCTGGGCTGGATGACATCGTTCTGCATGGGATTGAAGTCCACAGAGGTCTCGAAGCATGTCGTCACTGGATCGTCGACTGCATTCACCACATTGGTATATTGGTAGGTAAAGCTGAGGTCGTCAAGGCCAAAGTCATTGCCGTTGTCTGTGGTACAAGTGTCAAAAATCTCAATGCGTGCAGTGGTGTTGTTACCACTATACCAAGACACCACGGGCATTTGGTTCCAATAGCCTCGATTTGAATAAACGACAGGCATGTCATATTCGTTCACCACCACAACATTATTAATCTTGATTTTCAGTTTCGGCCGCATATAACCCAATGTTCCACCACCAGGACTAAGATTGGTCATCCACAACGTGAAGTCATAATAGGAATGGGCTTGCACATTCAGGGTCATGCCCCAGACCAACTTGTTGCTTTGCGTGTGGCCATTCACAATCATATATCTCGTTTGGCCGTTGCCCGTGGTATGGTCAGGAAACTCAAACATTTGGCTTCCATTGTTATGGGCATTGTTGCCGAGATAGAATTTTCCTGTGTCATTGTCGCCACCCAAACCATACTGGTGCTCATAATCGGTGTCGAATTCTTGCCAAAGATTGTCATCAAAATTGCCATGTGTGATGAGGTTTTGGGCAACCAACGATGATGGCAATAGCATCAGCAGCATTGTCAGCGCACTGAAAATCAGTTTCATACGATAATTATCTTTCATTTGCAGTGTGGTTTATAAATAACAAACGTACAAAAGTGCAAAAAATATACCAATCCTGCAAAAAAAATTCATTTACAAGCGTTTCCCATCCAAAACGGCTTCTTTGAGGGTATCGTATTCGTAGGTCAGTTTGAGTGAAAAGAATGGCCTATGCTCATCGATGAGGCGGAGGAAAATCTTGTCGCCTTCCCACATGGTGAGGTCCAACAAGTGTTGTTTCTCGATCCATTCGAGGTCGCCCTCGTTGCATTCGATCTGGTCACCTGTCCAATCGGTGCAGACGAAGATGTGCATGTGTTCGTCGTCATAGATATTGTGCACGAAGGTGACGATGCCGCAGTAGCGCCATTTCGTGACGGTGAAGCCCGTCTCCTCCCACACCTCGCGCAGCATGCAGTCCTCGGGGCTCTCCCCTTCCTCGAACTTGCCGCCCACGCCGAGCCATTTGTCGTGGTTGAGGTCATTCTCTTTCTTGGTGCGGTGCAGCATAAGATATTGGCTGCCGCGCTCAAGATAACATAATGTGGTTTGTTTCATAATGATAAAAAGCAAGGCGGCCTTTGGAGCCGCCTTGCAAAAACCTTTTAGCTCTGGAATTAGATGATACCTTGAGCCATCATGGCGTGGGCAACACGCATGAAGCCAGCGATGTTAGCACCCTTCACATAGTTGATGGTGCCATCGGCTTGCTTACCGTATTTCACGCACTGATCGTAGATGTCGCTCATGATCTTCTTCAGCTTCTCATCAACTTCCTTAGCGGTCCAGTTGATGTGACCAGCGTTCTGGCAGATCTCAAGGCCTGAGGTGGCAACACCACCGGCGTTGACAGCCTTACCAGGACCGAACGGGATCTTGGCAGCTTGGAAGGCGGCAATGGCACCAGGTTGGCAACCCATGTTGGAGACTTCAGCCACGTACTTCACGCCATTGGCGATCAATTCCTTGGCATCCTCTTCAGCCAGCTCGTTTTGGAAAGCGCAAGGCATAGCGATGTCGCACTTCACGCTCCAAGCCTTCTTGCCAGGGGTAAAGATAGCTTTGCCCGGGAACTTGTCGGCCATGTCCTGAACCTTGTTACGGTTCGAGGCACGCATGTCAAGCATGTAGTTGATCATCTCAGCGTTGATGCCTTCAGGCAGCTCGCACACGCCGTCGGGACCGCTGATGGCGACCACCTTGGCACCGAACTCGCAAGCCTTCTGGGCAGCACCCCAAGCCACGTTACCGAAGCCAGAGAGAGCCACGCGTTTGCCTTCGAGAGTGTCACCCTTCTCTTCCACCATGTGCTTCACATAGTAGACAGCACCGAAACCAGTGGCCTCGGGACGCATGAGGGAACCACCCCAGCCATAGCTCTTGCCAGTCAAAGCACCAGTCGAGTGCTCACGGGCCAGCTTCTTGTACATACCGTACATGTAGCCAATCTCACGGCCACCAACACCAACGTCACCAGCAGGGCTGTCCTGGTCGGGACCGATGTTGCGCCAGAGTTCGTACACGAAGGCCTGGCAGAAACGCATGATTTCAGCGTCGCTCTTACCTGTCGGGTCGAAGTCAGCACCACCCTTACCACCGCCGAGAGGCAGGTTGGTCAAGCTGTTCTTGAAGATCTGTTCGAAGCCCAAGAACTTCAGCATTGACTCGTTTACTTTGGGGTGGAAGCGGAGACC
>ONJF01000045.1 GCA_900318085.1 uncultured Bacteroidales bacterium | reverse complement strand
TGCGCTTGGGCGCATGGTTGATGGTGGTATCATAAGGTTTCACTTCCGGCAGTTCATCGGGGATGCCGGCAAGAATCTCTTTTTGGAAATCGTTGAGTGTGCTCATTTTATAGTGTTTTAAATTGCTTTTCCTTGAAACTGCAAATGTATGAAAAAAACTTGTTCCTCCTTAAAAAAGAAAAATGTGTATTTTTGTACTCAAATTATATGCTATGAAACGCCTCTTCGTATTCTTTGCATTATTGTTGTTGCTCCCTTTGTTCGGGTTGGCGCAAAATGCAGAATTACAAAAATATAAATCAGCATTTGAAACTGCCTATGAAGCCTGCCCTGACATTCCAAGAGGCTTGCTTGAGGCAATTTCGTTCACCAACACCCACTGCAACCATCTGACTGATGACAACTATTTCAACGATGGTCCTGATGCCATGCCGCGTGCCTACGGCTTGATGGGCTTGGTGAAAGACGGTAAGAACTATTTCCGCGAGAACCTGCATCTAGTGTCGGAGCTTTCTGGCATTTCGGAAGTGGAGATTTTGGAAAGCACGGAGAAGAATGTGTTGGCCTATGCCATGGCTTTCGACCGTTTGGCAAAAGAGAGCAAAGCCATTGAAATCAAAGGCTATCTGTCCGTTATCCAGCAACTTTCGGAGTTGCCGGTAGGGGAGGACAAGGATGTCTATCCCATGCAGTCCATGCTTTATTCGGTATGCTCTTTTCTGAATGATGCAAAGAAGGCGGAACTATATGGCTTCCCTAAATTTGACCTCAACTTAAAAGCGGTTTTTGGTGGGTATTATGACATGCTTACTGCACCCAAGTTGGGCGTTTCGCGCAGTCCCGACTATCCTCCTGCCATTTGGGACCCTGCGCCTGAATGTAATTGGGAACCGCGTACCAAAGATGTGAGCGCGGTCGTAATACATTATACTGAAGGTAGTTATGCTGGCTGTATCAGCTGGTTTAAAAACTGCGATGCCAGTGTCTCGGCGCATTATGTCATCCGCTCGGTCGATGGTCAGATTACCCAGATGGTGCTTGAAAAAGACAAGGCATGGCACGCTCGCACTGCCAACGGTTATACCATCGGCATCGAACATGAAGCCTATGGCAATGTCTGGGAGTTTTTTACAGAGGAGATGTATCGGTCTTCCGCTGACTTGGTGCGCAGCATCTGCTCCCGTTATGAGACCATCGACAATCGGCGCACCCATGATCGTGACACCTTGGATAACGGAGTCTGTGTCAACAATGGCCTTTATAACCTCGGTGGCGAAGGGGCATGCGTAGCCATCAAAGGGCACCAGCATTACCCGGACCAGTCGCACACCGACCCAGGACCGTATTGGGACTGGAACTATTATTACAAGCTCATTAACGAAGGTACGCCTGTCACCGTCATGGAAGGCGAGGAGGGCCGTCTCGACCATCAGAATTATGGCAATGACGAGCGCAAGATATGGGTGATTCGTGGTCCCGAAGAATCGAAAATTCAGTTGGATTTCAGTAGTTTCAGTTTGGAGTCTGATTTTGATTTCCTTTGGGTTTACGATGGCGACAATGTCTATGCTCCAAAGATTGGCCGCTGGAATACCCATAGTCCAGGAATGGTGCAGTCGTCAGGCAATGCGATGTGCGTCGAGTTTCGCTCCGATTGTGCAACCACGGCTTCGGGCTGGGAGGCGTCATGGAAAGCATTGGTGCCCAGTGTGCCGATTCCCGAGGTCGAAGCTCCGAAAGGGCTTTATCCCAATCCGACCGATGGGAAGTTTACAATCTGCTTGGATGGTGAAGGCTTCACGGATGTGTGCGTTTACGATTTGTATGGCAATCAGATGGTGCCGAACATCCGTTTTGTGAAATCGGTTGAAATCGATGCAAGCTTATGGCCCGCAGGGGTTTATATTGTCAATTATGGAACTCCCGTCACCATGGGTAATGTGGTCAAGTTGGTGAAGCTGTAAGGCAGCAGTCGAAACAATAATTGGCGACTTGTTGCGTTTGTCAATGGAAAATCCTTATCTTTGCAAATTATTTGTTTTGGAATGAGAAGCAATTCGATCATAAGAAAGGCATGGCTCTTATTGGTGGCCTTGGCGGTAACGGCTTTTGCCAGTGCGCAGGAGCCGTGTGAGATCACCTGTAGTGCCGAAATGCCTGTGTGCAGTGAGTCGGCAGTAACGCTCAGCGTGCCTAATAACTATCAGTATTCATTCGTTTGGTCACCTGGTGGACAAACCACCAATAGCATCATGGTGAGACCTTATGTCACAACAACTTATAGCGTTGAGGTGCGTGAGACGGCGAGCAACAATCTGGTATGCCAAAACGAGATAACCGTTGAGGTGATGCCGCGTTTCGAGATGAAGTTCCGCCAGATGAAGCTGACATGCAGTAATCATGAGGAGGAGAACGGCCGCAACGCCCAAGTGGTGGCCATGGTCGACAGCCTCGCTGGAGTGTACAATCCTCCATACAATTACCAATGGGAGTTGAGCCCGTTGCACATCGCCCCCAATGACCCCCAATGGGCTATCGGATTGGAAGCCTTCAAATACTATTATATCAAGACGACCGATGGGCGTGGCTGTGTCCAACGCGATAGCGTGAAGCTGAAAGCCTACCCCAACCCCTTGGTGGAGATCAGCACCGACCCAGGTGACACGGTCTACCTGCAAAACCCGCATGTGACTTATTCTTTCGAAAACCTTTCTGCCGACACCTTGGATATCAGCAACTTCTATTGGATTCTGAACCAACAGTACAACATCACTTCAACCGACGAAGAACCTCGCTTTACTTATGTGGAGACGGGTGATTTCTCGACGGAGCTGAAGGTGTATAACCCACAAGGCTGCGACACCTCTTATTATAAGGCCATCAGGGTGGAACCTGTGAAACTCAAGATCCCGAATGTGTTCACTCCGAACGGTGACGGCACCAACGACTATTTCATTATCTCCCTTGAAGGCGGTAATGATTTAGGCGGTTCTAAGGATGGTGAAGAGCCAGAGTTCGAATATGAGAACTACGAGCCTTTGAGCCGTTATTACGAGTCTTCAGAGTTGACGGTTTTCAACCGCTGGGGCCGTGTCGTCTATCATTCCAAAGACTACAAGAACGACTGGGATGGTGGTGGACTGTCGGACGGTACTTATTTTTATGTGTTGAAATGCCATGGCTTGAAAAACGATGCCACTTATCAAGGCTCGTTGATGATTATCAAAACCCATAGACAATGAAAATGAAAACAAGATATGTCTGTGCCGCTTTCGTCGTGGCTTTAGGCTTGTTTGTTGCCTGTAATGGCACGGGAGACCACGGACAGCTTTCAACCGACCTGGTGACGAGTCCCAAGTCGGCTACAGAGAACTCTGACAAGCAGGCCGCCATCAAGTTTGAGAAAGAGGAACACGACTTCGGCACCTTGTTGCAAGGGGAGGTGGTGACCTATTCGTTCCACTTTACCAATACCGGTAACGCGCCCTTGCTGATTAGCGAGGTGGGCTCCAGTTGTGGCTGCACCGTGGGCGACTATCCCCGTGAGCCCATCAACCCTGGCAAGACAGGGGCTATCAAGGTGACATACGACAGTTCGGGGCATCATGGTTTCCAAAGCCGTAACCTCACGGTCATGTCGAACACCAATCCGGCCAAGACTACGCTGCGCATCAAAGGCCAAGTGAAGACACCTGACCAATATTAATCCAAGGTCCCTGAGCTTGTCGAAGGGCCGCATAATAAACTGAATTCATTGAATAATAACTCTTAAATCCATTAAAAATGAACACTTTACTTACAATCTTATTGTTTGGCGGGAATGCTGCTCAAACTGCCGAAGGCGCCCAACAAGGCGGTTCCATGTGGTCGAGCCTGATTTTCATCGTTCTCCTCATCGTCGTTTTCTGGTTGTTCTTCATCCGTCCGCAGTCGAAGAAAGCCAAGGAAGAACAGAAGTTCCGCGACAGCCTGCAAAAGGGCGACAGAGTGGTCACCATTGGAGGCTTCCACGGCAAGATCGTTGAGGTGAAGGACACCACCGTGGTTATCTCGCTTGCTCCCAACACGGAAGTGGAAGTGGAGAAGACCGCTCTCGTCAAGGACGGTAGCCGCGTTGGCCAGGCATAGTCATCGGAGACACACGTCATGACTGACGAGTTGAATCGAATCAAACAGAAGGTGGAACGCACCAACAAGCATTCCGCCTTCACCTTTCTTGTGTTTTTGGTCATCTCGACGGCTGCGTGGTTTTTGGTCAAATTGTCGGAAGACTACACGACCCAGACCTCGTTTCGGCTTCAACTAACGGATGCGCCTACCGACCAATGGATTTCGTCGGACGAACAATCGGTGAAGATGTCGCTCAATGTCGATGGATTCCATGTCTTGAGGTATAAGATGATTCGTGAGCCCAAACGAGTGGTTACCATCGCGTTAAGCGATGTGCCTTACCGTCAGGAAAACGGCGATACCTATTCGTTCAGCAGCCAATATGTGGCCGAAAAGATCGCTGACCGATTGAACATCAGTGCATCCGACATCACAATGAACGATGCTATGATATATTTTAATATGAGTCCGCTGAAGTCGAAGGTGGTGCCAATCGCCTTGCGCTCCGATATCAAGACCCAACGGCAATTCGGACTTTATGGCATCCCCACGCTTGAACCAGCCTCGGTGACCATCTACGGCCCTGATGAAATCATCGATACAGTGCGGTCCGTACACACCGAGTTGCTCTCACGGACGAATGTTGGCGAGAGTTTCAATGCCTCTGTTGGCCTGGACCTTTTGGATGGAAAAATACATTCCAATACCACGGAAGTTAATGCGACCTTCGAGATCGACAAGTTCACCGAGATGGATGTCGAAGTGCCCATTAAGATGACCGATAGCCTGAAGATGCGTTTCTTCCCCGAGACGATGTCGGTGAAATGCCTCGTGGCCATGCGCGACTACGCTTCCATCACCCCTGAAAGCTTCTCGGTGGCCGTCGACAAACAGCAACTGAAGGCCATGCAACCTTTATTGGATGTGCGCCTTGCCAGTTGGCCGCCCACTGTTCAGATCATCAGTACACGCCCCGACAAGGTGGAATATCTCATTGTGCAATGAAGAAAGTCGCCATCACCGGAAACATAGGCAGTGGCAAGTCGTGGGTGTGCGAGTTGTTTAAACAGCATTTGGGCATCCCTGTCTACAGCAGCGACGATGCAGCCAAGCAGATGTATTTTTTGCCCGATGTACGCCAACAATTGGTGAAGCGTTTTGGTGAAGCATTCTATCTTTCTGATACGGAGCTGAATAGAAAGTATATCGCCGACTTGATTTTCCATAATGAAAAAGCCCAAGCTGACTTGGAAAGCATTCTCTATCCCGCCTTGTTCGTAGATTTTGAGCATTGGATGAAAGAACAAGATGCGCCATACGTCCTGTTTGAATCGGCATTGATTTTTGAAAAGCGTTTGGAAAAGCGGTTTGACGCCATAGTGATGGTGTCGGCATCGGAAGCCACTCGCCTTCGTCGTGCTATGGAGCGCGACCATTGCGATGAGGCTACCATCAGGGCACGCATGGCCAAACAATGGCCCGAAGAAGGCAAGCGCCTGCTTGCCGATTATGTCATTTGGCATGAAAACGATGACGAAGATGATGCCTTGATGAGACAAATCGTCTCGGTGCACAAGTTTTGCGGAATAAATCCGCAATGATGTTAAAGTTTTTCTTGTTCGTATCGTTTTATTCCGTATCTTTGTGCCAATCTGACTATGGCCTATAGGCTATGAGTCCACAGCCGTAGTCCTATCTTGAAATTTTAATATTGAATATTACGATATGGAGAAAGTATTGCTTTTAGGCGATGAGGCCATTGCACAGGGCTTCATCGACGCTGGCGGCTCGGCCATCAACAGCTACCCGGGCACGCCCTCAACCCAAATCACAGAGTATGTCATCAACTCGAAACAGGCCAAGGAACTCGGCGTGATCGCCAATTGGTGCGCCAACGAGAAGACGGCCCTCGAAGCCTCTATCGGCGTGGCTTACGCTGGCAAGCGTGCCATGACCTGCATGAAGCACGTGGGTCTTAACGTCTGCGGTGACCCCTTCATGAATGCTGCCATCATCGGCACCAAGGGCGTCCTCGTCGTGGTGGCCGACGACCCGAGCATGTTCTCATCGCAGGATGAGCAGGACAGCCGCTTCTATGGTCACTGGGCCATGATCCCCATGCTGGAGCCTTCCAACCAACAGGAAGCCTATGATATGGTACACTACGGCTATGACTTGAGTGAAAAACTCGGCACGCCGGTGCTCTACCGCATCCCGACCCGTTTGGCACACAGCCGTGCTGGCGTGGTGCGCAAGCCCGTCCGTCCGCAGAACGAACTCACCGAACCCGCCGATGCCAAGTCATTTGTGCTGCTTCCAGCCAACGCCAAGCGCCTCTATCGCGATTTGATCGACAAGCAGCCTGCCTTCGAAGAGGCATCAGCCACTTCGGGCTTCAACAAGTATTTCGACGGCCCCAAGAAGAATATCGGTATCATCACCACGGGTATTGCCTATAACTACCTGATGGAGAATTTCCCTGATGGACAATGCCCCTATCCCGTCGTGAAGATCACGCAGTATCCGCTGCCTTACGACATGATCAACAAGCTCTATGACGAGTGCGACGAGATCCTCGTCCTCGAAGACGGTCAACCGTTTGTTGAGGAGCACATTAAGGGCTTCCTCGGAAAAGGCAAGAATGTCATGGGTCGTCTCGATGAGACTATCCGCCGCGATGGTGAACTGAACGCAGAGAAGGTCGCCAAGGCTCTCGGCATGGATGTGCCGGTGATGTACAAGGTGCCGGAAGTGGTTACCAACCGTCCGCCCGCGCTCTGCCAAGGCTGCCCGCACGTCGACAGCTACAATGCTTTGAACGCTGTCATGGCCAACCATAAGGGTGGCAAGGTGTTCGGCGACATCGGCTGCTACACCTTGGGCTTCAATATGGGTGCCATCAACACCACCGTGTGCATGGGTGCCTCCATCACCATGGCCAAGGGTGCCAGCGAGGTGGGCATCTTCCCGAGCGTGGCCGTCATCGGCGACGGTACCTTCGGTCACAGCGGCTTGATAGGCCTCATGGACTGCGTCAACGAGAAGGCCAATGTTGTGGTCATGATCCTCGACAATGACATCACTGCCATGACGGGTGGTCAGCCTTCGTCGGCACACAACAAGATTCGCCGCATCTGCGAAGGCCTCGGCGTAGAGCCGGAGCACATCCGCGACATCATCCCGTTGCCCAAGAACCACGATGTGAACGTCAAGATCATTGAGGAAGAGGTCAACTACAACGGCGTGTCGGTCATCATCCCGCACCGCACCTGCATCGTCGAACTCAAAAAGCACATGAAGAAGTGATGGGATTGGCCTGCGGCCAAGAAATCTGAAGAAAATTGATATAAAAATCAATCAGGATTAGCAATGGAGTTTTTTGATGGATTTTGAACATTTTTGAAAGATTTCTTGCGGAACAATCCCATAAAAAATTGTTAAACAGCAAAAACTTAAGCAAATGAAAAAAGACATAGTATTATGCGGCGTGGGTGGCGACGGCATCGTTTCGGTGGCCAAGATTATCTCTGACGCTGCTCTCAATATGGGCATGAATTTGAAACAGTCCGAGATCCACGGCATGTCGCAGCGCGGCGGCTCGGTGTTCTCACACCTCCGCATCTCCGACAATGAGATCTTTGCCGATGTCATCCCGGAGGGTCAGGCCGACATCATCCTCTCTTCCGAACCTATGGAAGCCCTGCGTTATCTGCCTTGGTTGAGTAAGGAAGGCTGGGTCATCACCAACAATGACCCTTTCATCAACATCAGCAATTATCCCGATATGGAGAAGGTCAATGCTGAGTTGGGTAAGCTTGAGCATGTCGTTTCCTTCAACGCCAACGAGATCGCCAAGCAGCTGAAGGCCCGTTCCAACATGGTGCTCCTGGGTGCCACGGTGCCTTATCTCGGCATCTCCATGGAGAAGGTCGAGGAGGCCATCGCCCACATCTTCGGCAAGAAAGGCCAAGAGGTCGTCGACCTCAACATCCAAGCCGTGCGTGCTGGTTACGCCCAGGCGACGAAATGATATTATTTGTAGAGACGCGATTCATCGCGTCTCCAAAAACGAAAAATGCCCGATTGGTTTTCCAGTCGGGCATTTATTATTGGGATTGCCTTTGGCAAGAAATCTTTCAAAAATCTAGTAAAATGTTATTATTTGATTTTTGATTGATTTCTTTGCGAAGCAAATTCCTTATTCTTCTGTTTTTTCAAGAAGAGGATAAAGAGAACCAAACCCAACACAGTGATGGCTGCGCCGATGCCGTATCCGACAGGACGGGGCAAGATGGAACCGAGTCCGCCGTCGGCTGCCTTGGCTACGAAGAGGAAACACCCCGTCACCATAGTCATGAAGAGGGCAGGGATGAGGGTGATGAGATACCAAAGTTTGCCTTTGTTCTTGGCCAAGTAGACTGAGATAGCCCAAAGTGTCACCGTGGCCAGCACTTGATTGGCCCAGGCAAAGTAACGCCAGATGACCTGGAAGCCTTTGGCATCGGAGATGCTGTAGACCAGGATGGCTGCAGTGACAACAAACATCGGGACAGCCACAATCAAACGGTTCTTGATGGGCTTTTGGTCATAATGCATAAAGTCAGCAATGATGAGTCGCGCAGAACGCAGTGCCGTGTCGCCTGAGGTGACAGCAGCGCTGATGACGCCCAAGATGGTGATGGTGGCGATGACGGGCGTGAACCATGTGTTAGCGATGACGCCCACGATGGCGGCACCGCTCTTGCCTGTCACGTCGACGACGCTGTCGGGACCAAAGAAATAGGCGGCGGCAGCGGCCCAAATCAAAGCCACGACGCCTTCAGTGATCATGGCACCATAGAAGATGGGGCGACCTTGTTTCTCATTCACCATGCAACGCGCCATCAGCGGAGATTGCGTAGCATGGAATCCCGAGATGGCACCACAGGCGATGCTGATGAACATCATCGGGAAGATGGGGTTGTTGGCCGCGTCAGGGTGGCGGTTCTGCATGCCGCTCCACAACTCAGGAATCTCAGGTTTGTAGATGAGGAAAGCCACAAAGATGGCCACAGCCATGCCCAACAGCAGGATGCCGAAGATAGGGTAGATCTTTCCGATGAGTTTGTCGATGGGTAACAAGGTGGCAATCAGATAATAAACCAAGATGATGATGATCCAAATATAAGGGTTCCAACCTTGTGTGAAGTTGGCGTTCAGCAGTGTGGCAGGTGTGTTGACGAACACTACGCCGACCAAAATCATCAGGATGATGGTGAAGGCGCGCATCACCTGTTTTGCACCATTGCCCAAATATGTGCCATGGATTTCAGGCAGGCTTGCTCCTTTGTCGCGCAACGAGATCATTCCTGCGAGGTAGTCGTGGACAGCACCGGCGAAGATGCTACCCAGCACAATCCACAAGAAGGATGCCGTGCCGAACTGTGCGCCCATGATGGCACCGATGATGGGTCCGACACCAGCGATATTCAAAAACTGAATCAAGAAGATACGCCAAGGCTTCATCGGCACATAGTCGACACCGTCTGCCATAGTGATGGCAGGGGTGGGGCGTTGCGGGTCGATGCCGAAGACCTTCTCGACGAGCTTTCCGTATACAAAATAGCCGAGAATGAGAACGGCCAAAGCGATAAAGAAAGTAATCATAGATGGATAATTTTAATGGCGCAAAATTACAGTTTTTGAAAGACAAAATACATTGTCGGGCTCAAAAATAAAAACAAAACAAACGGCCCGAAAAACTCCAGACCGTTTGGTTTAGCGTATGAAAAGAATCAATCGTCGAAATCAACGACATTGAATCTTTTGTCGAATTCAATTACGAGGCCGTTGCTCAACTCAATGTCCCAACCATTGTTGTCTTTGGCAATCTTCGTGATGGATTGGCCTCCGTCGATACGGCTCACATAGTTGGTGATTTCGACCGGAACCAACGCAGCGGGCACGGCAGTGGGAAGGGAAGCGTGGCGGCAGTCCACCTCATCCCATTCGAGTTTGCCGAATAAATTGCCGTCAAAGCCGATTTGGGTGTAGTCGTTGAGGGTCACGTCGCAGTCAAGACCGTCCTTGATGTTGGCAATCACTTCTGCGTCAGGAAAATAAGTCTTAACGAAGGTGTTGATAACCTGTGCTTTTTTGTCACTATTGCACGAAGTGTTGGTCAGGGCGAAACCGATGAACAAGGCTAAATAGACTATTTTTTTCATGGCTGCTTCTATTTAGTCGTCGATTTCCATTACTTTGAAATTGCTGTTGAACTTCAGCTCAAGGCCGTTGTTCAACTCAATCTCCCAACTTCTGAAATTCTTTTCCAGTTTTTTGATGATGGCGTTCGGGAAATTGGCGGTCACGTAAGCGGTGATTTGCTCGGGAACAAGTGTGGCAGGCACTGCGGTGAAGGTTGTGGAGTGCTCGCAGTCGACTTTTTTCCATTCGTTGTTGCGGCGGAACTCGATTTTGGTGTAGTCGTTCAGCACGACGTCGATGTCATCATCGTCAGGCATCACCATCTGGACGGTGGCATCGGGGAAGTACTGCGTAACAAACTGGGTGATGGCAGGATTGGCGTTGGTGTTTTGTGCCATCGCAGAGGAAAAGCCAAAGCAAACGATGGCAATGAAAGCGAAAATAAACTTTTTCATATTTGAAAAGATTTAAGTTAGTAATCTGGTGATTAAAGAATATGTCACAATATTTGTGCCAGTTTATTCCTTTTTGCCTCCGAACTCCATCAGATATGCCTTAAGGAATGCGTCGATGTTTCCATCCATAACGCTCTGTACATCAGAGGTCTGGTAGTTGGTGCGGTGGTCCTTCACGCGGCGGTCGTCAAAGACGTAGGAACGGATCTGTGAACCCCATTCGATCTTCAACTTGCCTGCCTCGATCTTGTTCTGTTCCTCCATACGGTGGCGCATCTCACGGTCGTAGAGTTGTGACTTCAGGAGGCGCAAGGCGTTCTCGCGGTTCTTGGGTTGGTCGCGGGTTTCGGTGTTTTCGATGAGGATCTCCTCTTCCTCGCCTGTGTAGGGGTCTTTGTATTGGTAACGCAGACGCACGCCCGACTCTACCTTGTTCACGTTCTGTCCACCAGCACCGCCACTGCGGAAGGTGTCCCATGATAGGCGCGACTGCTCGATGACGATTTCAATGGTGTCGTCGACGAGCGGGGTGACAAACACCGAGGCAAACGAAGTCATACGTTTGCCTTGGGCATTGTAGGGGCTGACGCGCACCAGACGATGTACACCGTTCTCGCCTTTCAGGTAGCCGTAGGCATAGTCGCCTTCGAGTTTCATCGTCACCTGTTTGATGCCGGCATCGTCGGCTTCCAAGAGGTTGGAGATGGTGAGTTTGTATTTGTGGTTTTCGGCGTAACGCATATACATGCGCATGAGCATCTGTGCCCAGTCTTGGGCTTCGGTGCCGCCTGCACCAGCGTTGATCTTCAGCACGGCACTCATCGGGTCGGCCTCTTCACGCAGCATGTTCCTGAACTCCAGGTTCTCCACGATTTGAAGGGTGGTGTTGTATTGCTCGTCCACTTCTTCCTCGGTGGCCTCGCCTTCCTTGGCAAAGTCGAAGAGCACGGTAAGGTCGTTGCCAGCGTCTTCGGCTTCCTTGTAGCCGTTGAGCCAGCCCTTCACCTCACGCACCTTCTTCATGGTGGCTTCGGCAGCCTTGGGGTCGGCCCAGAACTGCGGGTCTTGCGTCTTTTCGTCTAATTCCTGTGCTTCAATGGTACGTCTGTCGACGTCAAAGATACCTCCTCAAGGCATCAATCCTCTTACATAAATCTTTAAGTTGGTCAGCAGTGATCATAATATAATAAGGTGTTGTTTTAAGACTACGGGACTGTGTTTTATTTGACCCTGACTACTGACTCTGACCTTGACCTCTTTGTAGAAGTAAAAGTGGTCATGGTCATGGTCAGTGGTCATGGTCCCCACCCTGTAGCCTTTTGGCTTTATTGTTTATTTTCGGGCTGCAAAGGTAGTAATTTTATGGAGAATTTGTATTTTTGCCCTGATTAAAAGCATATCCTATGAAAAGACATTTCCTTTTTTTATTGCTGGTCTTTGGCGTTTTAGGACTGAATGCCCAGACCTTTACCTATGGTGACTTGAACTATGAAGTCAACTACGGCGGTACTTCCGTTACCGTATTGGATCATGTCGATGGCACCGATGCCACGGGCACTTTGACCATTCCCGACCATGTGGTTTATAATGGAAACAACTATGCCGTAACTATTATTGACAGCTATGCTTTTAGCTATTGCAGGGGACTGGAAGGCACATTGGTCCTTCCCAACACCCTTGAGGAAATCGGTGATGACGCTTTTGACTACTGTGGTTTTACTGGCGTTGTGACTATTCCTGCTTCTGTGGAATGGATTGGCTACACTCCTTTCTATGGCTGCGATGGCATTGACGGCTTTGTGGTGGACCCCGCCAATGAGGACTATGACTCGCGCGACAACTGCAATGCTGTTATCTCGTCTTATAGTAATGAACTGAAATTCGGATGCAAGAATTCAACCATTCCAGATGGGGTTGAATCCATTGCAGAAGATGCCTTTAACCGTTGCAGTGGACTGACTTCCATCACCATCCCCAGTTCGGTGACTGAAATCGGTGGATGGTCGTTCTGGTTTACTGGGCTGACGAGCATTAACATCCCGAGTTCGGTGACCTACATCGGTGTGAACCCCTTTGCAGGATGCGCTCAACTTGAAGAAATTGTTGTTGAGGACGGTAATCCTTTCTTCGACTCGCGAAATGGTTGCAACGCCATCATCAGGACAAGCACTAACGAACTGCTTGCCGGCTGCCAAAACACGGTGATCCCTGATGACGTGACCCGTATCGGCAACAACGCATTCTATTATTGCAGCACACTCACAGGCGAGTTGGTGATTCCTGAACAAATCACTTCTATTGGACATTATGCCTATGAAAAATGTACAGGTCTGACGGGCTCTTTGGTCATCCCCAACACCGTCCTTGAGCTTGGCGAATCTGCTTTTGCGAATTGCACAGGTTTCGATGGTACCTTGACCTTGAGCGAAAACTTGACTTACATAGGTGGCTGGACTTTTGAGGAATGCGCAGGCTTCACCGGCTCCTTGGTGATACCTGATTTGGTGACAGAAATTGGTTCAAGTGCGTTTGAAGGCTGCCATGGTTTCGACGGCAAACTGACGCTTCCCAAGGGCTTGAATTATGTTGGTAGCTTTGCTTTTGCAAGTTGTTCGGGTTTCACAGAGGCGGTAGTTTGGGCTGAGACGCCCCCAACACTTGACATGTATCCCTTTGGCGGCTTTGGCTGTACCACCCTCATGGTACCTTGCGGATGCGTTTCAGTGTATGAGAACTCTGACTGGAGCGAGCAGTTCACCAACATCATCGAAGATTGCGTGGAAGTTTCGGAAAACGGAGAGAATGCTATGTCGGTTTATCCCAATCCAACACATGGCATGGTGAGAATCGAAGCAGAGGGCATCACTAACCTTTGCATTTTCAACCTTTTGGGCGAAAAGGTGTTTGAAAGTTTGGTTTCTGGCGATGCTTTTGAATTCGATTTCAGTGGCTATAACTCTGGGGTTTATCTGATTAGGATGGAAACGGCGAAAGGTGTTGAGACCAAATTGGTTACTGTTGAGTAATACCTATGCGGATTAACAAGTACATAGGACTGTTTTTTGCGCTTGGTTTTTTGTTTGCTTGTCATCCTATTCCTCGTGATGCAAGGCAAGCCGCCCGTGACGCTTTGGAAAACGCCCATATCCAGTTGGATTCGGGTAATAAAATGGATGCCATGCGTTTGTTCAAGGAGGCTGAGCATTATGGCCTATTGGCAGACGACACGCTGACTTTGGCTCATGCGCGGTTCAATATTGCGAGATGCTTGGGTGAGTATGCCAATGAAGAGGAGCTCTTTTCGCTATTAAAAGCTGCCGACGAGGGCTTTGGTGACAATTACGCCGAGCGCGCCAAGGTGATGACCTTTTGGGGC
>ONJF01000036.1 GCA_900318085.1 uncultured Bacteroidales bacterium | reverse complement strand
CATGCCCATGATCTTTTCCATCTTCTTGATGCCAGCATGGACTTCGTCCATCAAGCCTTTCGGAAGTTTGCAGTTGTTCTTGTAATAGTCTGTGCAGCATTCCGTGGTGATGGTCAAGCCGGCAGGTACAGGCAGCTTGAGCAAGCACATTTCGGCGAGGTTAGCACCCTTGCCGCCCAGCTCGTTCTTCATCGAAGCATTTCCTTCAGCGGTCTTTCCACCAAAGGTGTAAACGTACTTTGTCATTGTTTTAATTGATTATTAGTGATTTAACTGATATTCTTTTGTTCAAAAATCAAAGGTGCAAAAATAGGGATTTGGTAGAAAATATGCAATAATGAAATTGGATTTTTTTAAAAATAGTACAAAAATAGCCTCGAAGCTCAGCTTCGAGGCTATTCGTATGCTTTTTTAGGTGTTATTCTTTCACGAACTTGAAAGTGCTAACCGCACTCGATGACTTGACCGTGCCGAAATACATCCCGTCATCCAAGCCTTCAATGCTGAAGGTGGCCTTGCCCTTGACGTTGCTTTGCTGATAGACCTGCTGGCCTATGGCATTATAAACAACAATCTCACAGTCTTCTTCGGGCAGGTTGAGACTAAACTGGCCGTGGTTCGGGTTGGGATATACCGAATGCGCATTCCCGCTGCCTTCATCAACGCCAACATTACCTCCAAAGACCAGTTTGATGTTGCCACGGTAGTGGCTCACCTCTTTTGGTCCGACAAAAGAGCCAAGATTATAAGGATTCAGGTTCCAAATATCGCTGCAATAGCTCAGGACTGTGTTGGGTGTATCCGTGAATCTGAAATAACGGATGGCATAGTCTTCGGAATTTTCGTCAACGGCAATCAGCAGGTTGTCGGTGCCGTTGTACGCGAATGGGGTGTCAAACTCGATGGTGATCCAGCCGTCATAATCGGCAGGGATTGTCCAAGGGCCCGAAAACACGATGTCTTCTTCGGTAACTGGCTCGTAATCAGCAGTGTCTTCGAATGTGCTTCTCGACACATTTTTCAGATAAACAACGATGTCGCTGGTGTATTCAGTGTTGTAACTATAGGCAAGACGGAAACTGACGGCTTTGATGTTTCCGGCATATTCGATTTCGCTGGCGAGGAAGATCTGCTCGGTGAATGAGTAATTGTAAAAGGTGTTGTATGGCACTGCATCGGTCATGCCGTTGCCTTCTCCGATGGTAATGGTCTGGGCGTTTGCCATTAAAGCCATGGCTAATGATGCAATAAGTAAAAGTTTCTTCATGTCTAATCTGTGGTTTGTTAATGATTGCAAAAGTACTCAAATTTTCAATAAGAGCAATGGCTGACTAACAAAAAGCACCCCGAGAAATCATCCCGAGGTGCTTTCGAATCATTAAAGCGTTCCTTATTCTTTCACGAACTTCAAGGTGCTGAACGTATTCGCCGACTTCACCGTGACGAAGTACACGCCATTGTTCAAACCCTCAAGATTGAGCGTGGTCATGCCCTTGGCTTGTTGGCTGTAGACCTGTTGTCCGACGCTGTTGAACACCACGATGTCGCAGTCTTCCTCAGGCAGGTTGATGCTGAACTGGCCGTGGTTCGGGTTAGGATAGATGGTCACGCCGTTCATCACGGTCTCTTGCGTGACTGTGATGGTGTTGGTGGGCGGGAAGACGATGTAGTCGAGCCAAGCGCAGTCGCTACCGCTGTTGACATAGACGTCCTTGCTGTAAGTCCATCTCAACTCATGCTGTCCAGCCGGGAGGGCAAAATGCTCTTCACCCCATGCGACTTCGCCTGACCAGTTGCCTTGCTCGTTGCCGTCGATATAAAAGTAGAGCATGTCGTAGCCGCTTTCCGACGACACTTTCTTGAAGAAGCTGATTTCGCCTGCGTTGGGCACGTCAAGGGTGATTTTCAGCGAGGTGCTCGCATTGTTGCCAATACTGCCCGACTTGACGCAGTAGGTGCCTTCGTATGGGTTGTCGTTGACAATAGTCCAAGGCTTGCTGGCATCGTTCTCCCAGTCGAATTTGCTGAAGTCGCCGCTCTCCCAGTCTTCGATGATATTGCCTATTGTGAAGATGAAGCTGCCTTCGGTGGCATAATTGCCCGAGGTAACGGTGAAACCAATTTCGTAGGCTGTACCCAACTCAACTGCCTCGGAGAGCGTGAAGACGAAGTCGGCGGTAAACTCCTCTTCGGCGTTCACGATGCCTTGCGGGAAGCTGCCCTGCTCGAAGGAGATTTCCGGCAGGTCGCAGATGATGTTGAGCATGGTCTCTGGAGCAGCCGCCATGCCAGCGTTCTTCACGGTGATGTGGGCCGTGACGGTCTCACCTGGGTCGACATGGCCATTGCCATCATTGTCATCGATGACGGTGCCAAGCACGGCGAACTCTGGAGCATAGAGACGGATGGCGAACTTGCTCTCCCAGGTGTCGGTGCCATCGGTGCAAGTTAAGGTGAAGTCGGCTTTGGTCATATTGGGCACGTTGTCGGCGATGTCCATGGCAAAGGCTTCGGCAAGAGTGGCCGTAGCACCACCATCGAGGCTGGGAATGGTCTCTGTGGCATCGGTGAGTGTGATATAATCACAGTCGGTGCTGAGGGTGGCAGTGACGTTGTTGGCGGCCAGGGTGCCCACATTCTTGATTTGCAAATCGAGTGCGATGCTGGTACCGAAGTCGGGCTGGGCGCCACCGCTGATGGTGTAATTGTCATAAACGACATAGGCGCAGTTGCCTGGGATGCTGAGCACGGGCAGAGATTGAGGCCAAGCATCGCAGCCCGTGACGACGAGGCTCATCTCGCCGACGAAGTCGATGGGCTCGGCAAACTCGATGGTGACATTACCATCTGCATCAGTATAGCCGACGCCAATCATGTCTTCTCCATGGAACAAGGCGCAACGGAAGTTCTTCAAACCGTCACCGTTGGTCACCGTGACATCCATCGAAGTCATGCCGATGAGGATTTCAGTGGTATAGTTGACTTGGGGTGTGAAAGGTTCGTCATGCCAAGGACTGACGGCTACATCGCCCATCAGGTTGAGGTCGTAGAAGTTCCAACGCAGGGCGCCTTCTTCCCATTGTCCAGGGGCATTGACCCAAGGTGCTGTCTCAATCTTACTTTCTCTCAAGGCCATGCCGCCGTAGGGAATGCGGTCGTTGTAGTAGGCGTCTTCTGTCTCGCGAGCCAAGTGGATGGCGGGACCCTCGGTCTGGCCTTCGTTGAACCAGCCATAGCGTGAGTTGCCGAAGGTGGCCACGGCGAAGTTGGCGATCTTGGTCATGCGCTCCAAGATGCAGTCGCTGCTGAAGTCACCGCAGATGCAGCCCGAGGTGTGGAAGAAGGTGTAGTTATGATCCACGCCATTCACAGCGCTGAAGTTGTTGTTGGTGATGTCGCCATTGGTCCATCCGGCCACATAGTTGGTGTTGGCATGGCCGTCGTGGTGGACATACTGTGTGCCTTGGTTGATGGCATTGCGAAGCAGTGAACCGCTCCAGTTGCCTTCTTCCTCATAGAGGCGTGTGAAGTTGTAGTCCTCGGGAATGCCCGTGGTAGTATAGCCATTGTCATCGTGCGTGCCGATGAGCAGCTCGAGGTATTGGCTACCATTGCTGACAGGGTCGTCGTAGAGATGTTCGCCCGCCATAATGACGTCATGGAACTCGCCCAGGACGGGCTCGGCCTGATAGGTCATGGCCTTGTGGAGCATGTTGTCAAGCTCGCTTTGGTTGCTGAAGCACATGCGGCCGATGCCAATCTCGGGCAGCAGGTCGTCTTCGCCAATCTCGCCCCAGCGGTTGTCGCCATCGTCGTTCCAGTTGCCGTCCAAAGCGGCGTAATAGAGGTCGGCGGGGATGTCGTTGTCTTCTTTGTCGCCACCTCCGCTGGTAACATAGCAGTATAAACCGCGATAGGGGATGTCGGGCACGTCGCCGCCAAGATTCACCATCATGATGCCGTTGTCTTCGTATTCTTGGATGATGTAGTTACGCAGTTTCTCGGCATTGTCTTGTCCACTCATCGTGCTGAGGATGGTCTCAAGGTCAACGACACGGGTGCGGAGGCCACGAGCCTGATAGAAACTTACATATTCGTCAAACGAGGCGACATACTGCTGCTTGGTGACCACAAGGATGTCGTAGCCGCCCACGGTGCGACCTCTGTCGTTGTAGGTCTGCAGCATCTCGGGGTTCTGGGCGAGGCGCTTGGCACGTTCGGCGTTGCCGCCGTTGAGCCACAGCTTGCGGCTTTGGTCGGCCTTGGAAGCGGTCGTCGTGATGCGAACGATGGCCTTGGTGGCATAACGCACTTCGCCGGTGCCGGGCACATACTGCACGGGTGTGAAGGCAGAGAAGGCGAAGCCGATGCCGTTCAGGTAGTGTGTGCTGATCTTACCATAGGCTTGGGCAGGGTAGACGCTCTTCGAGGCATAGAGGGCCTCGTCCTTCTCAAACTGACGGCGCACGGGGTCGGAGTAGGTGCGTGCCGACTGGTAAGGGAAGAGGTTGTGGTTGCCTTCCATCGTCTGGAAGTCGGAGAGCTCCACTTCGATGGCCACGGCTTCCGTGCCTTGGGGCAGCATCAGGCTGACGCTCTGCCAGGGCAGCGACGGCTGACCCGCAAGGGCACTCTGCATGCAGTCCGTAAATTGGATTTGCTCGTAGCCTTGGATTTGGCTAATGCTCGGTTGACCGAAATAGTAGGTCTTCTCGATGGTCTGTGCCGAAGCGAACAGGCTGACCATCAAGGTAAAGAGGATGAGACAAGTTTTTTTCATTGTATTAGGTTGGTTGATTAATTCTTTGGGTGCAAAAATACTCATTTTCGTAACAACGAAGTGAAAAACCTGATTAGAAATGCGTTTTTTAGCAAAAGTGAAAATAAAATCGCGAATAATGCCGTTTCAACGAATAATATTCTATTTTTGTGCCAATAAAATCTCAATGCCATGAAACAGTACATCCTCATCTTATTGTTATTCCTGCTGGTTCCAGCATTTTCGTTTGGGCAGGATTACAAATACCAAAGTCGTGAAGAAGATGAATACAATAAGAACTATAAGTACAAGCACTTCGAGCCAATGACCGAAGACCAAATAAAACACTATAAGAACAATTTCTTCGATTTCGAACGCATTGTGGATTATACGCCTTATAATGACTCGCTATGGTTAACTCCCTATCAAGATTCGGTTTTTAATATGAAAATGAAATATATTATGAGAGGAGAAGAACCAGATTTCCCGAGACAAAGTGTGGGAAAAATCGACAAACACTGTATTTTGAAGCATGAGAAGAAAGGTCAGATAGAGGCTTTTGTATATGAGGAAACTCTTTATGGAAGACCGTTGCCTGGTCTTTGGGTGGCTTATTCTACGGATTCAGGCTCATCTTGGGAGTATTATTACACAGGTCTTGTCCAGAAAAAGCCACTGTTTGTCAAGTGGTATTCCAATTCACCTTTGATTAACGATAATGGCGACTTGCAAATAGAAGCCTGTCTTTTTATCCAAGACCGCACAATTGGTCCTTGGGGTATGGAACATTTCAAGTTGGCTTTATCTGAAGACGGGCTGTTGCTCACTTTCGACTTGCAAACTCTGCGTCGCGATTCGGACGACGATGGCTTGACGGACATTGCTGAAGCAAAATTCCATACCGACCCCAACAATCCTGATACCGATGGCGATGGTATTCACGACAATCTGGATATGAATCCAAGGTTTTCCTTGCCGCGAACTGATAAGACCATTGTTTTTGAGGCGGTGCTCAACGAAGATGAAAGATTGCCTTTCACGTGGGGTGGTGCTTATGAATTGATTCCTTTGGATGAAGTCACGCTGCCAAGTTATGCCACTGACACAACTCCAACCCTGATGATTGTTACCGACGACCCCAATCTTCTTGCCGTTCAGCCTACCCGTATGCGTATCATTTTCCTCACATCAGAAGAATACGATAATGAACCGCATTATTATTCCGATGATTTGGAAGGTTATAGGATTACGCCATTATTTAAGGCGGATCATCTGGACGATACTTTTGTGTTTTCGATGAGTTCGACAAAAGGTAGTTCTTGGGAATCTGGGTATTATGCAACAAGAACCAAAGAAGGCTGGGATATTGGAATAACATTCCAAATTATTGAATGAATCGATTTTGGTGTCTGTTGTAGAGACGCAATGCTTTGCGTCTCTGATTATATTGCCATTCCATTTTTGAGACGCAAAGCATTGCGTCTCTACGAATTTGACCGTGAAAACAAATCCATCAATGAAATAATATGTATATTTGTCACCTGAAGCCAATCAATAATCGTCATGGATGAAACGAAATATAAAGGTCGTTATAGAATCCCATCTGCACGTGCGTGGTGGCACCGATACAATGGTGGGACCTATTATGTGACAATATGCACGAAAAACCGAGAGAATTATTTCGGAAGAATTGTGGATGGTGCCATGGAAATGTCGGAAATGGGCAAATGCCTGAACGAGCAAATTCTTCTTACCTCACAAATGCGTGCAGACATGAATGTGGAGATTCCGTTGTTTTCAATAATGCCTAATCATGTCCATCTGATTGTGGTGATTGGAGATAATGTTTATAATACGCCTGTGGAATATGATGATGGCGTGTCGACTGGTAGAGACACAATGCCTGGCGTCTCCGATTCGATAAACAACACGTTTTCGCCACAATCCAAGAATCTGGCATCAATCATTCGTGGTATAAAAATAGGAACGAAGGCGTATGCCACTACCAACAATATCGTATTTGATTGGCAACCACGTTTCCATGACCATATTGTTCGGAACGTCGATGAATTGAATGCAATTGCAAATTACATCGAGGACAATGTGGCGAATTGGAAGGAGGACGATTTTTATCGTTGATGACGGATGCGTAATAAGAGACGCAAAGCATTGCGTCTCTACGAATTGGAATAATTTGGTTTATTCTACCACTACCTTCTTCACTTCAACGCCATTGGCATTGCTGATACGGACAAAATAAACGCCTGTATCATCCAAATAGAGATGCTGCAAACCATTCATATCATCCATGTTGAGGATTTGTTGCCCCATGGCATTGAAAACAATGACATTTGAGGCTTGACGCAACTCTAAGGTAAAGTCACCGTTTGAGGGATTAGGATAAAGCGAGATGGTCCCTGAGCTCTCGGTTCCTGAGCCGTCTTCATCCACATCGAGTACCACCTCGCCAGGCGGCAGCACGATGTTGTCGACCCACACGCAGTCCTGCCCGCCCGTGGCAGCACCGTCTTTCTCGTAGCTCCATGTGAGGTGATGTGTGCCTTCGGGGATCATGAAGCTGATGTAGGTCCAGCCGGTTTCACCCGCCCAACGGCCTAGGCGTTCACCATCGACATAAAACACGAGGAAGTCATAGCCGGTCTCCGTTGAAGTCTTCACATAGAAACTGATTTCGTTGTCGCAGGCGAAGTCATAGTCGAGGCTCATGTCGGCATGGCTGCTGTGCCCCATCGGCGTGGTATGAGCACAATACAGGCCTTGGTAAGGGCCATGGCTCACAATCTCCCATCCTCCTTGACCTTCAAACTGCCAGTCGAACTTGCTGAAGTCGCCCGTCTCAAAGTCTTCCATTTCGCTGTTCACATTGATGAAATAGGAGTCGTAGACGACATAATTTCCCGAATAGGTGGCCAGGATAAGTTCGAATGCAGTGGCATTTCTGGCATCAGCGATGCTCATGGTAAAGTCGACAGTGAAAGTGTCGTCGACAGCCAAGTCACCAACGCTGAATTGGTTTTGGTCGAAGAGGATTTCGGGTGCAGAGCAGTAGACGCCGAAGAGGGTATTGGGTGAGAGGCTGTGGCCAATGTTCTTGCCCGTGAAGTGCAAGGTGAGGGTCTCGCCGCTGTCGGCATGGCCATTGCCATTGCCGTCCACTTCTTCCATGACGGTGGCGATAGGCCCGAAGCCAGGGGCGTTGAGGGTCATGTCGAAATGGCTCTCCCAAGTGTTGCTGCAGTCAGTGCAGGTCAAGGTGAAAGTGACCACGGTCTGGTCGGGCACATCATCGCTGACGGTGAAAGCGAAGGCGTTGTCAAGGTTGACGGTAGCATGGGAGTCTACGGTTCCAACAGTGGCAGAGCCTTGCGTAACAGTGATATATGTTGCATTGCAACTCAATGTGGCAGTTACATTGTTGGCCGTAAGGTTACCCACATTGCGGAAGCCTATGTTGAGGTTTTGGTCCTCTCCGAAGTCCACCTGCCCATCGGGGTCGTTGAGGTCGTAGCTGTCGAAGAGCACATGGGCGCAGTTGGTATTGTCGAAGTTGAGTTCAAGGTGCTGCGGCCAGCCGTTCATGCCCGTGACATAGAGGTCGAGGACATCGGTGTTGTTGACGGCGGCAAAACAGAGCTCTGCATCGCCATAGGTATCAGTGGAAGCCAAAGCGATCAGTTCATCCCCTTTGAACAAGCGACACTCGAAGTTGTACATGCCGTAACCGTCTTCGTCATTTACGGTGACGGGTATGCGGTTGGTGCCCACGGGAAGGGTGGTGGCGCACTCGATTTCAGGTGTGAAAGGTTCGTCGAACCAGGCGCATAAGCCTACATCGCCCAAGGCATTGAGGGCATAGAAAGTCCAACGCAACACGCCAATCTCGCCATCCATAGTGATGAAAGGCGAGGTCTGTATCTTACTTTCTTTCAAGGCAGCACCGAGCCCTGCCAAACGCTCATGGTTATAAGCATCGATGAGTTCGCGATGGTAATGGTTGGAGGGGCCGTCGCCCATTTGGTTGTACCATCCATAGCGCGAGTTGCCGATGGCGGCCACGGCGCCGGTCTGGTTCACGACCATGCGTTCAAGGATGCAGTCATCGGCGAAGTCGCCGCAGATGCAGCCTTGGCTCTTGAAGATGAAGTAGTTGTGGTCAGTGCCGTTGGCTCCATAGAATAGGCTCGGCGTGATGTCCCAGTTGCTCCAACCTGACACATAGCTCGTGTTGGCATGGCCGAAGTGGTTCACGAATTGTATGCCATCGTTGATGGCGTCGGCAAGCTCGTCAGGATCCCAAACGTGGGTGGGTGTTTCATAGACACGCACAAAATCATAGTCTTCGGGATAGCCGTAGGTCGTATAGCCGTTGTAGTTGCACTCACCGATGAGGCGTTCGAGGTCGGTGCTGGCATACACGCCATCACCGAGATGCTCGCCGGCCAAAACAGGTTGACGGAACTCACCCAAGACCGGTGAGGTCATATAACTGAACGACTTGGAGAGCATAGTCTGCAGCTGGTTGGCATTGGTGAATGGCAGACGGGCGATGGATAGCTCGGGTAAGAGGTCGTCTTCTCCGATTTCGCCCCATTTGTTGTCGCCATCGTCGTTGAGGGTGCCGTCGAGGCAGGCGTAATAGCTGTCGGAAGGCACGTTGTCGTCATAGCCTTCTTGGGCGTGGCACCATAGGCTGCGGTAAGGCACCAAATCGACATCGCCGCCGAGCATCACCATGGAGATGCCGCTTTTCTCGTATTCATCGATGATGTAGTTGCGGATCTTTTCCTTGTTGTCGCGACCCGTCATAGCCGCGTAAATCTCTTGAGTGGTAGCGATACGGACACGGATGCCTCGACCTGCATATAGGGCAATGTAATCATTGAAGTTCGCCGCATAGTCCTGTGTCGTGATGACGAGCATCTCGTATTCAGGCAAGGCACCATCGCGGCGAGCGTAACCGTCGAGCATCTCGGCATTTTGTGCCAATTTGCTGATGCTGTTTCTCGTCTCGGGACGCAGCCAGAGTTTACGGCTGTGGTCGACACGAGAGGCTTGGTATTCCACGGTGACCGTCACTGTCTGGGCAAAGCTGACTTGACCCGAGGCGGGTTTGTATTTCACGGGCGAGAAGCCGCCGAAGGCAAACGAGACGCCATTGAGCACCTGTGTGCTGACCGTGTTGAAAGTCTTGTTGGGATAGGCCTCATTGGAGCGGTAAAGCGCTTCGTTCATCTCGAAGATAAAGGGACTATCATCCGAGATGGGGCGAGGTTTTTGCGCAGGCAGGAGGTGATAATGGCCGTCCAGTTCCGCGAAGTCACTCAACGTCACATGGATGGCGGTGGCTTCTGTGTTTTGCGGCAACATCAGGCTGATGCTCTGCCAGGGCAGTTGTGGCTCGCCTATGGTTCCGTTTTGTACGGATTGCCCGAAAGAGAGCGTTTGGTATTCGCCAACTTGTTGAACGGTCGGTTTGCTGAAATGATAGGTATGCGTAATGCTTTGCGCAGAGGCAATGATGCTAACGGCAAGCACTATTAAAGTCAGTGATAGTTTTTTCATATAGATTAAAGATTGGGCCGAATTCTATAAATCTCTCTTATGTGTTGCCTAACACATCATGCAAATCCCTTATTCGATGGTAATTTTCTTGATGTCGATAGTGTTGCCACTCTCGATCTGCACGAAGTAAAGGCCTTTAGGGGCATTCCCAAGGTCGATGTGCTGTGTGCTGGCAGCATGGCTCATGGTCATAACGATTTGTCCCAATACGTTGTAGATGGTGACATGGCTCTCTTCTTCCAATTCGAGGGTAAAGCGGCCCGTCGAGGGGTTGGGGTAGAGGACATTGTTCTTCGTCACGCTCTCTTCCACGGCGTTGACGATGCTGGCGTGTGGAAAGGTGATGTCGTCGATCCAGGCGCAGTCGGAGCCTGCCTGGTTCTCGCGGCTCTTGTCGTAGAGCCAGAGTAAGCAGTGGTGACCCGCTGGCAGTTCGAAACTGGCATAGGTCCAGTCGTTTTCGCCCGACCACCATTCTTTCTTTCTGCCGTCAACCATGAAGGCGAAGTAGTCGTAATGGTACTGCGTCGAGGTCTTGAACCAGAAGCTGACTTCGCCATCGACAAAGAGGTCGGCGAAGATGTAGAGTTTGGACACTTCGTCATCGCCGATGGCGCCCGAGCGTGCACAGTAGGTACCGCTATGCGCATCTTCGTCAGTGATCACCCAAGGTTGGTCGCCGTTGTGTGCCCATTCGAGGAAGTTGAAGTCGCCGCTTTCGAAGGTCTCCAAGGCGGTGCCGACAGAAACAGGGTGCTGCTGGTGAGTGGCATAGGCACCCGTATGCAAGGCCATGTCCAGATGGAAGGTGGTGCCTCCAGGGATGTCGTAGTCGGGGGTGAAGGCCAAGTCGGCGGTGAAGTCTTCGCCAATGCCCACCTCGCCGATGTAGACGGTGGTCTCTTCGATGTTGAGACCCTCAATCGGGCAAGTCACGGTGAGATAGGTGTCGGGAGCAGGGGTATGCCCCGTGTTAGTCCCGCTGACATGCATGATGACATGTTCGCCCGGGTCGATGAAGCCATTGCCGTCGCCCTCGCTGTCGTCAATCACGATGTCGGTGAATTGAAGGACTGGGGCGCTGATATACAACGGGATTTCGCTGACCCAAGTGTTTCCATCAGCAGAGCAATTCACTTGGAGCACAACGCGTGACTGGTCGATAGCCGTGTCGCTGATGACGAAAGTGCCACCATTGCCAGTGACGAGGTTGCTTTCCGCTGGAATGGAGCCATGTTCCGAATGGCTTTGCGTGACTTCAATTTGCGGGTCGTCGCAAGCGATGTCGACGGTCACATTGTCGATATCCACCAGACTTGGATTGGCGATGGCGAGCGTGAGGTTAATGGTCTCGCCATATTCGGTGATGCCATTGATGTTCGAGTCCTGATAGCCGTAGTCCTCAATGAAGAGGAAAGGTGCATCTTCTGCGAGTCCTGTCATGGGAAGCTGTTGCGGCCAAGCACTTTGTCCCGTGACGATGAGACGCAGCTCGCCAAGCACTTCGTCGGGATCGGCAAACTCAAGTATCGCATTGCCGTTGGCGTCGGTCATTCCGAAAGCAATCAGATCCTCGCCTTTGAAGATGCTGACGCGGAAGCCTTCGAGAGCCCTGTCTTGGGACTTGACGGTAACGATGGTGCTTGTAGTGCCCTGGAGGATGCCTTGTTGGTAGGTGACATCAGGGGTGATCGGTTCCTCAAACCAAGGATATAAGCCAGCGTCGCCCAATACATTGAGACAATAGATGTTCCAACGCATGCATCCGTTTTCTTCGCCATAGGCAGTCACCCAAGGCGCTGTGGCAATCTTGGCTTCGCGCAAGGCCATGCCGACAGAGGGGATGAGGTCGTGGCAGTAGGCATCCACAAACTCGCGATGGATGTGGGCTGCCATACCGTCGCCCCACGGCACATACCAGCCGTAGCGTGAGTTACCCGTGGTGACCACGAAGCCCGTCTGGATGGTGATGAGTTTCTCCAAGACGCAGCTGCTAGCGAAGTCGCCGCAGATGCAACCATGGGAGTGGAACAGCATGTAGTTGTGGTGGATGCCGTCATTGCCCGAGAAGTAGTTGTCGCTCATCATGCTGCCTGTCCAACCAGCCACGATGTCGGTGTTGGCGTGGCCCACATGGTGGACATATTGTCCTCCAGTGATGATGACATTGCGGAATTCTCCGCCTCTGAAGTCATGTTGAGGAGTGGCATAGTAGCGCTTGAAGTTGTAGTCTTCGGGATAGCCGTAGGTGGTGTAGTCGTAGTCGTTCACCTCACCGATGAGGCGTTCCATATCGAGATTGCCATAGTAGCCGTCACCGAGGTGCTCGGCGCCGAGGATGGGGGAGGTGAACTCACCCAAGACCGGAGTCTGAAGGTAGCTGAAGGTCTTGTGCATGATGGTCTCGAACTGTGCCTCGTTGTTGAAGGGCAGACGGCCAATGCCAATTTCAGGGAGCAGGTCGTCTTCGCCCACTTCGCCCCAGCGGTCATCGCCGTCGTCGTTGAGGGATCCGTCGAGGCAGGCATAGTACATGTCGGAGGGGAGTTGGTCTTCTTCGCCTTCCTGTGCCCAGCAGTAGAGGAAGCGGAACGGGACGATGCTCACATCGCCGCCAAGGCTCACCATCTGGATGCCGTTCGTTTCGTATTCCTGGATGATGTAGTTACGGATTTGCTCTTGTGGGTCGCGACCCTCCATAGAGGCATAGATGTCTTCCAAGGCCACGATGCGGGTGCGGATGCCCTTGTCGTTGTAAAGGTTGAGATATTCGCCAAAACGCGGAACCCATTCCTCGGCGGTGATGACCAACATGTCGTATCCACCGATGGCACGGTTGCGATGGGTATAGGTGCCCAGCATATTGGCGTTTTGTGCCAAACGCTTGATGGATTGCTCGTTTTCGGGCGTCAGCCAGAGCTTGCGGCTATGGTCATCGCGGCTCGTCGCGGTCTCGATGGTTACCGTCACGGTGCGGGCATAACTGACCTTGCCTGTGGAGGGCACATATTGCACTGGCGTGAAGCCACAGAAAGCGAAGGCCACGCCATTCAGGTATTGTGTATTGACGCTACTGAAGTTTTGTGCAGGATAAACACTCCCCGAACGGTAGAGAGCCTCGTTTTTTGCGAAGGGGATCTCCTCTTCGTTAGATATGGGACGAGGCCGTTGGTAGGGATAGAGGTTGAATGAACCTTCCAGCTCCATAAAGTCGGAGAAAGTCACATTGACTGCCATAGCCTCTTGACCTTGAGGCAGCATCAGGCTGATACTCTGCCAGGGCAAGGTGGGCTCGCCCACGGTGCCGTTGGGTAGGCAGCCTTGGAATCCGATTTGTTGGTAGCCGTCGCGTTCGCTGACGATGGGCTGGCTGAAATGATAAACATGTTGGATGGTTTCGGCCTGCGCGAAAAGGGCGATGGCCAATAAAGCGAGGAATAGACTTAATCTCTTCATTTTTAAAAAATTTGGTTGCAAAAATACAACAAAAAATGAATCCGTTACATAAGGAGGGCCTACATTGTCGCTGATTTTTAGGATAAAAGTGATGAGGATGGGTGAACCAAGGTTTTTTTTCCTAATTTTGCTCCTTTAAAACTCGAACAAATGAAAAAGATCAGAGCCGCCGTAGTAGGTTACGGCAATGTGGGCCGCTTCGCGTTGGAAGCCCTTGAAGCCGCCCCCGATTTCGAAGTGGCCGGCATCGTCCGCCGCAATGCTAACAAAACTATTGAACTCTCTAACTATGAAGTGGTTAAAGACATCAGGGAATTGAAAGATGTGGATGTGGCCATTTTGGCTTGCCCGACACGCAGTTGTCCTGAATACGCCAAACAGATCCTGCCTTTGGGAATCAATACCGTGGATTCATTCGATATACATACTTCCATCGTGGACTACCGCCGTGAGCTGATGCCAATTAATAAGGAAACGAAGACCGTCAGTGTCATCGCCGCTGGATGGGACCCAGGTTCGGACTCCATTGTCCGCACGCTGATGCAGAGTTTGGCGCCTAAAGGCTTGTCTTACACTAACTTCGGTCCGGGCATGTCGATGGGTCACAGCGTCTGTGTGCGCTCCAAGAAAGGTGTGAAAAACGCCCTTTCGGTAACCATCCCGTTGGGCGAAGGCATCCACCGCCGCATGGTGTATGTGGAACTGGAAGAGGGTGCCACGCTTGAACAAGTGACCAAAGACATCAAGGCTGACCCGTATTTCGCCAACGACGAAACCCATGTGTTTGCCGTGGATAGTGTCGATGCGGTGCGCGACATGGGGCATGGTGTGAACCTCGTGCGCAAGGGTGTCTCGGGCAAGACCCAGAACCAACGCATGGAGTTCAACATGAGCATCAACAACCCCGCTTTGACGGGTCAGGTGCTGGTCAATGTGGCCCGCGCCACGATGCGCCTGCAACCGGGCTGCTATACGATGGTTGAGATCCCCGTCATCGACATGCTCCCTGGCGACCGCGAGGAATTGATTGGGCATTTGGTATAATGAAACAATGAAACCCAAAACCCAACCACAATCCGTCATTGCGGGCTTCGACGTGGGTACAGAACCGCGCTCGACCCGACGTCATCGCGGACTCGATCCGCGATCTCCTGAAGACAAAGGCAATCCTTCTGTTTCAGGAGATGGCGGATCCTTGTCCGCCATGACAGTAAAGGGTGTACTATTGGCCCTCTTTGTGGTTGTGTGTTTAGTGTTGTCTTCCTGTGCCAAAAAACAAGACAAAGTAGAATCGTTGCTGTCGCAGATGACTCTCGAGGAGAAATGCGGCCAGCTGACTTGTCCCATAGGATTCAATTTCTATGGCAAGGACGGCGATTCGCTTTGGCTAGCCGACGACTTCATAGGCATGATGGATACGCTGCCACTGGGTTCCTGTTGGGCGGTGCTTCGTGCCGATCCTTGGTCGCGAAAGACGGTGGGAACAGGCTTGAAGCCGCGCGAATCGGCAAAGCTGCTGAACATGATGCAACGCCATGCCATTGAAAATACAAGATTAGGTATTCCTCTTTTGTTTTGCGAAGAAACGCCTCACGGCCACATGGCAGTGGGTACGACCGTTTTCCCAACGGGCATCGGACAAGCCTCCACTTGGGATCCTGCGCTGTTGGAACAAATGGGCGAGGTGATGGGGCGCGAAGTGCGTTTGCAAGGCGCGCAAGTGGGCTATGGCCCCGTCCTCGACATTGCCCGAGACCCAAGATGGTCAAGAGTGGAGGAGACCATGGGTGAAGACCCGTATCTTTCAGGTGTGTTGGGCGCGGCTGTTGTGAAAGGGATGCAGAAAAATGTTTGCGCTACCTTGAAACATTTGGCTGCCTACGGCATTCCGCAAGGCGGACACAATGCTGCCACTGCGGATGTCGGCCCCAATCGTCTGATGACGGAGTATCTGCCTGCTTTTGAGCGAGCCGTTGTGTTCGGTGGCGCCAAATCCGTAATGACTTCCTATAACACCATCGACGGTGTTCCATGTTCAGCCAATGAATGGCTTCTGCAAGACATTCTGCGCAACTCATGGGACTTCAAAGGTGTGGTTTTCTCTGATTTGAATGCTGTGAATGCCATCTATGCCACGCAACATGTGGCCGCTGACCCCGCCGAGGCCGCTGCCATGGCCTTGAAAGCTGGTGTCGACATCGACTTGGGCGGCTACAACTATGGCGGTTTCTTGAAAGAAGCCATGCAACGCGGTCTCGTCACCGAAAAAGACATTGACCGAGCTGTGCGCCATGTGTTGCAACTCAAGTTCAACCTTGGCTTGTTTGACAATCCCTATGTCGATGAGGTTTTGGCCGAAGCCGAGGTTGGCACGAAAGAAAACGCCCAATTGGCCAAACAAGTGGCTTTGGAATCGGCAGTGCTGCTGAAAAACGATGGCGTTTTGCCTTTTGACGAAAGCATAAAGAAGGTGGCTGTCATTGGGCCAAATGCCGACAATATGTACAACCAACTCGGCGACTACACCGCACCGCAGGACCCCAACCGCATCGTGACCATGCTCGAAGGCATCCGCGAAAAGGGCAGGGCAGAGGTAACCTACGCCAAAGGCTGTGCCGTGCGCGATGAAAACGACGCCAATATTGACGAGGCGGTGAGAATCGCCAAATCCGCCGATGTGGTTGTCTTGGTGGTAGGCGGTTCTTCTGCCCGCGACTTCAAGACAAGCTACGAGGAAACGGGTGCCGCCATCATTAACGAGTCCATTTCCGACATGGACTGTGGCGAAGGTTACGACCGCTCCACTTTGAGGCTTTTGGGCAAGCAAGAGGAACTGATGCAGCGCATTTATGCCATAGGTAAACCCGTCGTGACGGTCTACATCCAAGGCCGTCCTTTGGACATGAACCTCGCCGCTGAGAAATCCAATGCCCTGCTGACATTATGGTATCCTGGCATGGAAGGCGGTTCCGCCTTGGCCGACATCCTTTGGGGCGACTATAACCCCGCTGGCCGTCTGCCGATTTCCATTCCTCGTTCGGTGGGACAGATCCCTGTCTATTACTCCCAGCCTGCCACGGGTGATTACGTGGAGGAATCCGCCAAGCCGTTGTACCCCTTTGGCTATGGCTTGAGTTATACCCAATTTGAATACAACAGCGATTTGCATGTTTTTGAATTGAAGGAGAGACCAGGGTGCTATTCTGTTAATCTCCTCGTCAAAAACACCGGTCCATGCGATGGCGACGAGGTCGTGCAGGTTTATGTCCGCGATGAAGTGGCCAGCATCGCTCCAGCTTCCAAGCTGCTGGCAGGTTTCCAGCGTGTGCATATTAATAAAGGTGAATCGGAAGTTGTCAGTTTCATTGTCGTACCCAAGGTGTATTCACAAGAAAAAGGTTGGCATGTGGAGCCTGGCGAATTTACCATCATGGTGGGTGGAAGTTCAGAAAGCAATAGGCTTTCAGTGTCTTTATAATTTCTTTGTAAAGATTATTTGCCCTTGTCGTTATTTGGAATAATTATAAATTTTCTTGATTATTTTTTTTTATCGTGTATTACAATTAAATCTCTATTTTTGCCATGATTATGATAAAATGAGTATTATTAGAAACTAAACTAAAATATAAAATGAAAAGATATTCAATTGTTACAATTATTGCAATAATCGCGATGTTTACTTCATGTAAACCAGAAAATGATGATTATTACATTAACCAGGTAAATGATAATCAACCTACTTCAATTATGGAGTATTTTGATTTTTACAAAACACAATGTGATGCAGAGTTTATGATGCAAAGTACTAAAAGTACCTATTCTGAACCTTCATTTAGTGCCATGGCAAGCATAAAAGGAAATCAATTCCCAAAAGGCCTTTGCGTTGATGGGCAAAACGCGCTGAGGTCACAGGATTTTTACTATTCCAAATCAGCTGATAAAAGTTTTTCCAATTTCCATAATGATGACTTTATAATTGATCCAAAAGATTTGTATGGCAAAAAATTCCAAATCAATAATTTGGTCAATGATGTTTCATTAAAGTCTTTACACGAACTGGGTGATACCACAATCTACTTTCCGCAACTTATCAGTGTTCATTTTGAGAATCTTCAAGATGGTAAAGTCGTCGCTGGTTCAAAAATAGTTTGGAATATTGATGCCAACAATGAGAATGGAATTGTAATTGCAGCTGAATACGTTCCTTCGTCGCAAAGCGATTCAGATATCGCATCCGAAAACCCCGATCATCTTATTTTTGGTACAACAGTTGCAGATAATGGATCCTATACTGTTACCTCAAGCGATTTATCTTATTTTCCAACTGGGGCATATGTCCATATTTACGTTGGTAGAGCGGCTTGTGAAACTGTAGTTGGCCCTAACAATTATTTGTATAAGATATCAGCGTATACGTTGTTCGTTGATGGCCTGATAATTAACGGATAATTATCTATGGCTCGAAACTCTATGTCCGCGACGAAGTGGCCAGCATTGCCCCAGCTTCAAAACTGCTGAAAGACTTCCAGCGTGTGCATATTAATAAAGGTGAAACGAAGGAAGTCAATTTCTACCTCATGCAAGGTGATTTGGCCGTGTATTCAAAGGAAAACGGCTGGTATGTGGAGCCTGGCAATTTTACCATTATGGTAGGCGGTTGTTCTGATGCGATTAATGGAGACGCGATTAATGGAGACGCGATGAATCGCGTCTCTACAAGGATTAACTAACCTTTACATTCACAATCCCGTTCCTATCACAACGCACCACGATGCGCTTGTATTCGGTCTTGCCCTCGTAGACGCATTGGATGACGAAGGTGATGTGGTAGACCTTCTTGCCCTCGATTGGCTTGTATTCGTTGTCTTCCCATGTGCCTGAAAGCGGGAAACTTGGGTTGTCCATCTTGCGCGTGTATTCCGTGAGGTTATAGCGCAGGATGTCATTGATGCCACGGAGTGGATAGGGGCTCGCCTTGGCCAATTCGCTGGGCCAGAGCTGTACCTTCTTGCGGTAAAGCAATACCTTCTCGTCCTTGCCGCTCACCTCGGCGAAGAGGGCGTTACGACTGCGAAGATGCATGACCTCGGGGATGATCTTGTCGCTGTCAATGAAGTCGACACTGTCCTTGCTCCAGCCGATGTATCTATCTTTGACACGGAAATCCGTCCGCGTGTCGAAGACTTTGTTGCTGACGCGTTTGGCGAAGAACAGACGCAGCCAGTCTTTCAGTCTGTCCTTAAACATGTAGCTGATAACCAGTGCGATAAGGAAAGGTAGAGTGAAGTTGCCGTAGCGCTGCTGGAAGAAGAACGATGACAGCGTAGCCACCACCATGGCGGCACCGGCGGCGAGGCTGTAGAGGATCTGCTCCACGAGGAAGGTGTTCTTGCGCTTGGTGGCGTTGAGGTAGAGGTCGCTCTCGCTGAATTTCTTGAGCAGGCTGGCGCGGAAGACGAAGTCTTCGTTGCCTTTTTCGTCGTCAATCTTCACGCAGAGGTAGCCTTTTTGCTCACGATAGTTTCTCTCGTCAAGCAGCACTTCCTTGAAATGGGCTTCGACAGTTGGATATTCCTCGGGATGGTGGATGCGGATGGCATCGCGCAGGCGGTAGGTGTATTTTTCCAACACATTGCTCAAGAACTCGTCGCCATAGGAAAAGACCTGCCGGGTACGGTCGGTGGCATTGTCGTCGTTCAGCTGGTTGAAGAGACCACGAAACCGTTCCAGGATCTTGCGTCCGTCGTCGAGGAACTGTAGGCATGCTTCCTTCCTTGTAGCGGCATCGGGCTGTTGCGAAGCCGAGAAACACGCGTCGCGGAAGGCACTCTTGGCAATGGCGCAATACATCCTGATGGTATGGGTGAGGTCAAGTGTGTCGTCGGGCGCGGCATGCAGGTCGTTGAAGTTGGTTATGAGTGCCTTGCTGGGCAGCAGTTCGTCGTCGTTGGCCAACTCGTGCATCCCATACGAAGGGGTGATGAGTCTGACGCCTGACTTGAGGTCGCGGTAGAAGTCTTCCTTGCTGTACTTGGCCGCGTTGATGTCGAGACTGTTGGGCACAAAAATCCAAGTATTCATCACGTAGTCACGGTATTTTGTTGGCTTGGTGGCTTGCTCCGTGTTGAATCCCACCTTGAATTCCAAGGTGAACTTGTCGTGGATTTTTGTACTCAGGTCTATCATAGCTTAGTTAGTCTTTTTCGTATTCGTCGTAAAGGTTGAACTGTTCGGGATGTTTTCCCATGACTTTTCGGGAACGGTAGTAGTCCCAAATCTCGGCCAGATCTTTCTCGTAATCGCCTGAAGGATAGATGACTTTCTCAAGCGAACAGAGTTTCTTCTTATAGTCGATGAAGCCAAGTGCAATAGGCAAATGGGCGCCTTCTGCAATGACATAGAACCCTTTTTTCCAATGTTTTACCTTCTTGCGTGTGCCTTCAGGGCAGATGACTAGATGGGTGTTCTCACATTGGCTGAACATCTCGACCATCTGTTCCACAAGGTTGTTCTTGTGGCCACGGTTGACAGGAATGGCGCCGAGTTTCTTCAGCGGACGGCTCAAGATGCCGCCACAGTATTGGAAGAACTGAAGGCCAAGCCGATGAAGAAGTCCTTGATGGCGGTGTGAGGCGCCACGATGCAGACGGCGTTGCCGAGGTCAGGGTAGGTGTTGACCATCTTCCAGCCCCCCAGCTTTAATCTAAGTCTTCCAATGAATTTTTTCATAATGCGGAATTAGGAATTAGGAATGCGGAATGGCGCAAAGCAACATTCATGCTTCTCTTCACATAACCATTGGTATGCTCTGATGATATCAATCGCAAAGTCTCTGCTTTTTCTTTTTATAACATTATCTTCCATAGTTTGTGGTTTTAATCATTCCGCATTCATCATTCCGCATTCCTAATTCAAATTACCAAATGTTTGCACGCTCTTCAGGTGCGATATACATGGCGTTTTCGGGTTGGATGTCGAAGGCCTCATAGAAGTGCGGCATCGAGCCGAGGGTGCGGTTGACGCGGGCTTCTGCAGGCGAGTGCACGTCGGTTTTCACTTGGCGTTCGATGTATTTGTCGCGCGAGTTGTTGCGCCAGATGGTGCCGTAGCTGATGAAGAAGCGCTGGGCGGGCGTGAAGCCGTCGATGCTTTGGTTGGCCTTGGCCTCTTCGGTCATCTGGTAGGCGTCCCAAGCCACGTTCAAGCCACCGAGGTCGGCGATGTTCTCGCCGAGGGTGAGCTGGCCGTTGATCTGGTAGCCTCTCACTTGGAACTCGTTGAAGAGCTTGGCGAGTTGGGCCGTGCGTTCGTTGAACTTTTTGGAATCTTCTTCGGTCCACCAGTTGTTGAGATTGCCGTTTTCGTCGTACTTGCAGCCTTGGTCGTCGAAGCCGTGGGTCATCTCATGGCCGATTACCACACCGATGCCACCGTAGTTGACGGCATCGTCAGCATCCATGTTGAAGAACGGAGGTTGCAGGATGGCGGCGGGGAACACGATTTCGTTCATCTCGGGGCTGTAGTAGGCGTTGACGGTCTGGGGCGTCATGAACCACTCTTGCTTGTCGACGGGCTTGCCGATCTTGGCCATGTCTCTTTCGTTCTCGAAGCGGATGGCGCGGTGTACGTTCTGGAAGTATGATTCGGGAGTGACTTCATACTTGCTGTAGTCCTTCCACTTGTCGGGGTAACCGATCTTCACGTTGAAGGCATCGAGTTTGACGAGGGCTTTGGCTTTGGTCTCGTCGCTCATCCATTCAAGGTTCTTGATGCGTTCGCCCAAGGCGATGCGCAGGTTGCCGACGAGGTTGAGCATGCGCTCCTTGGCTTCGGCCGGGAAGTGCTTCTCGACATAGAGTTGGCCAACGGCTTCGCCTAGGCAACCTGAAGTGGCGTCGAGGATGCGGCGCCAGCGGGGCTGCTGCACTTCTTGGCCATAGAGGTATTTGCCATAGAAGTTGAAGTTCTCGGCATCGAGGTCGCTGCTCAACATGGAGGCGCTGCCGTGGATGACTTTCCAGCGCAGGTAGTCCTTGATGGTGTTGAGGTCGGTGTTGCGGATGACCTTGTTGAGGTTGGCGATGAAGTCAGGCATGGCCACGTTGAGCGTGTCAAACGAGGGAGCGCCAGCGGCTTTGAAATAGTTGTCCCAGTTGAAGACAGGGGTCGATTTCTGCAACTCGGCACGGGTGCGCTTGTTGTACAAGCGGTCGGGGTCACGCATCTCCACGCGGCTCAACGAGTTCTTGGCCAGTTGGGTCTCTAAGTTAAGGATGGCCTTGGCTTTCTTGGCGGCCTCGATGGAGTCGGTGCCGGTGAGTTGGAACATCTTGGTCACATGCTCGACATACTTGTCGCGCATCTCCTGCGACTCTTTCGTGAGGTAGTCGTCGCGGTCGGTGAGGCTCAAGCCGCCTTGGTAGAGGTGCATGATGACCATTTCGGCATTCTTCGGGTCGGAGCTACCTCCGGCGTTGAAGAAACCGCTGATGCCGTCGCTGTGTAGCTTGCCCATCAGCTCGGCCAAGTCAGCCTTGTCTTTAAGGCCGTCGATCATGTCGAAATAAGGTTGCAGTTCGCTGTAGCCGCGAGCGTCGATGGCGACGGTGTCCATGCCTGCATTGTAGAAGTCACGGATCTTTTGGGCTACGCTGCCTTGCGTGGCGCTGGTGTCTTGCGACACCTCATTGATGATGTCTTGGATCAGCAGCTCGTTGCGTTGGTCGATCTCAGTGAAGGCTCCGTAGGTGGAGTACTCTTC
>ONJF01000005.1:20729-102242 GCA_900318085.1 uncultured Bacteroidales bacterium | reverse complement strand
TCAAGGCGCGTATACATCAGTTCACTGGAATACCAGAGGCCTATCCTGGCTATTGGCGTAGGGGTGAACTTTTCTACCTTGTTGCAACAGGGATAAAATATAACACAGAGATATTCTGTCAGATACTGGCATACGCTGTCCGTTCTGGCAAGAAATACTATAACCTACGTGAAATCGAGAAAGCGATAGGCTTGCGTGAAGCGTAAAAAGGAAAGGTTATTCTTCCTCCATCTCCGCGGCATTAATCTCGTCTAGCAGTAGCATGGCCTTGTCGTAGTCCTTTTCGAAGACATACACCGAGGCATCGCCTTTGATGGTGCTGGCTGCCCAACCGGCACACAGACTCTCCTCTTGGAAATTCCGAATGAGGAATTGAATGTCGTTGTCGGCAAGTACGCTACCGATGAATTCGGCATTGACGATTGAACCGGAATAGATTCTCTTGATTTCGTTGTCCATGATGTTAGTTTTTTTGATGATGTTGCAAAGATAGACAAAATAAATTAGAAATAACCAGAAGCAAATGGCGTTTGCATTTTCGATGCATTGAGATTCCCTTCGGGAATGGCACAAAACCTGTCATTTACTCGCGGCGGCAGGAAGTACTTACGAATCGCAAGCACCATAAGCCACCGCTTTTTAACACAACAACACTCCATTCCCGAAGGGAATCTATTTCTTCTCTTTTCCAGTTACATTCAACATCACGATGGCAAACAGCATCACAAAGGCCGCGGCCCACTGTACAGGCGAATACTTTGTGCCATTTACGAAATAGTCCAATACCACGGCGGTGATGGGGTACATCAGCTCAAGGAAGGTGGACAAAGAGGCTCTCACATGGCGTAAGCCATAGTAATACAAGAAGATGGCCCCCGAGCCCGTCGTAAGTCCGATGAGGGCGATGAAGAGCCAGTTGCGAGGCGTCACCTGCGAGAAGTCACCGATATGGCCAGCAAACAGCACAATGACAAGCATGATGAGCGTGGTGAAGCCATAGCGGAAGAAGGTGGAGCTGACAAAGGAATAGTTCCCCAAAATCTTCTTGGAAAACACCGTCGAACTACCGAAGGAGAAGGCGGCCAACAACGAGAGCAGTGCCGCATAAACCGTGGTGATGCCTTCGGTGCTGAAGTCGGGCAAAGACCAGCCAAAGGTGAGGAAATAGCCGCCAACAAGGGCGACGCCAGCCCACAGTGCGAAGTGTCTCTTGATCCTCTCTTTCAAGATGATGCGCGCCAAGATGACGGCAAAGACAGGTTGCAGCTTTTGCAGTAGCACCACGACGGAAAGGTTGTTGAAATGCAACAAAAACAGCGACTTGACGATGGCCAAGGTGCCCAAGGCACCGCCAAACAGGGCGATGAGCAGGAAATAGATCAAGTCGGAGCGCGTCATAGTCTTCAAGTGGCGGTATTCCCTGAAGAAGAACACATTCATCAACAGGAAAGGGAAGAGGTGGATGACGAAGACCACGAAGGCCGTATTAAGATTGTAGAGCTGCGGGGTGAGCAGTATGCCGTCAACACCCCAAAGCATGGCGGAAACAGCCACGGCCAAGGCTCCAATCAGTTTTGTATTTTGTTGTGTGTCTTTCATTTGAGCAGTTTGTCATTGGCGCAGGCTTCTTTTTCCCAACGCACGCACATGATGATAGAGTTGACCAAATAAACAATGTACATCAAGGCGAGGGCTAGGGTGACTTCGCGCGAGGTGAGGAAGAGGTAAATGCTGGCTATGTTGATGACAATCCAAAGCCACCATTGCTCGGCAAACATTTTCACCATCAATATCATGGCCAGGACTTGAGCCGAGGTGATGAAGGCATCAACGAAGGGATACGCGTCATCCACCTGTCTCATGATGAACCCCAACACTACTGTGGACGCAGCAAGTATACTGACATACAGCCATCTTTTCCCTTTCTTCATGTGTATTTTCTTGACTTCGTGTGTAGAAGCGTCCATGTTCTTCGACCAAACACGAAACCCCACAAACTGCATGACTAGGTTGTAGATGCTCACCAGCATGATGCCGTAGTTCTTGACCGTGAGGTTGATGTAAATCATTAGGAGGGCGCTGATGACCCCGAAGAAATAGTTGGAGAGTTTTCCCTTGCCGCCCAACACTACATTGATGACCCCGATAATGGCTGCAACGATAGAGCAGACCACGCATGCCTTAACCACGCCCATGGAAAGGGTGGGGTGAGACTGTCCGAAGGTTTCAGTGTCGGTGGTCAATAAGGTAATGGTGGTAATGATGACACTCGCCAGCACCAGCCAGATGATGTCGAAAGGCTTCCATTCTTTCAACTCTTCTTTCACTAACTCGTTGAATATCTGCATTTTATATGAATCGTTTTGAGTGTTGGCGGGGACAAAGGTAAGAATTATTGCCGATTTTGGTGTGATACAAAGCAAATCTTATTATTTTTGCGGCAAGTTCAAAATCATCTATTATGAAGAAAACCATACTCTTTTTCGCCTTGGCTCTAGGTATGCTGCCTATGGCTCTTGAGGCACAAACAAAGAATGTCGCGCGTGAATGCGTGCTTTTCGAATTGTTTACTGGGGTGCGCTGCCCTTATTGCCCGGCAGCCGCCAACGGTGTCGCCCAGATGCTGGACGAAGGTCTGGCTATCGCACCTGTGGCCTACCATACCTCGGCATTCTCTACTGACCTGTATTATACCGACGAGACCAATGCCCGTGCCAGTTATTATAGTATCAGCAGCTATCCCACGCTGAAAGCTGACGGCATTACAGGCATGTCGGGTGGTGGCGATGCTAGTCAAACCTTGTATCCGAACTACAGGAACTATTACAACCAACGCATCAATGTGGAAAGCCCATTTACCATCGACTTGAGCTATGAGCCGGTTGAAGGTAATATATGCCGCGTGAACTGCACCGTCAACCAAGTGGGCGAATGCAATGGCAACAATGTGCGTGTGTTCATCGCCCTGACGCAATGCAACATCGACGTTTCGTGGCAGGGCATGCAAGGTCTGCACCATGTGTGCCGCGACATGATTCCTTCCCAAACGGGTACGCCGTTTACTGGTCCCACGATGAACATCAGTGAGACCTTTGAAATGAACTGGCCCAAGGAAGATTGCTACCTGACCGCTTGGGTGCAGAACTACTCGGGCGGCACCAAGGAGGTATACCAAACTGTACGCCTTTCGATGGCCCTCGACCTCGACTACGACCTTGTACTGAAAAATGTGGAAAGCGTGGTTGACCAGAACTGCTCGGGTGTCCAGAGCCCGCGTCTTGTCGTGAAGAACTATGGTCACGAGACTGTGACTTCCTTCGTGATGCGCGCCTTTGACGGTGTTAACAGCTACAGCCAGACCTGGGAAGGATCGTTGGCCGAGGGCGAGACGGTGGAAGCCCTGATGGATGAGTTCGTTGCCGACAAATGTGATGTGATGCAGTTCTTCGTGGAGCAGCCTAATGGCAACGATGATGGGTTCCCCGTCGACAATGTCATAAGCACTCCGTTGGCCGAGCCCTCCATTATCGACGGTGCTTTGACCCTGCAACTCAAGACAGGTGCCCATCCCGAGAATGTCACTTTCGAGGTGCGTAATATGGACACTGATGAGGTGGAGTACAGCTTCACTTATGATCAGCCTGGCCATGTCTATAGAGAGGAATTCGTGCTCATGCACGAGGCCTGCTATCGCATGACCGTTCGCGATGCGGCTGGCGAAGGTATGGGTACTGGTATCTTCCAAGTGAAGGACTCCAACAATCAAGTCGTGTTCCGTGGCGGCTACTCGGATTGCAAATTCACCTATGAAATCGCCACCGAGCTGCATAGTGACGGTAGCGTGGGTGTCGAAGAAATCGAACAACCTTCTTCCTCAACCGTTTATAAAGTGATTGAAAACGGCCAACTCATCATCATCAAGGATGGGGAACGCTATAACATTAATGGACAAAGATTAAAATAAACACAATCATAAAATTCACGAATTTAAATACTTAACAAAATGAAAGACATGACAAACAAATCTGAAATGATTGCGCAGCAATCAACGAGACAAAGCACAACCAATCGCAAGAGCAAAGCCAGCCTTTTATTGGGTTTGGGCTTAGGCTTGGCCGTAGTCATCACCGGGCTTTCAAGTTGCGGGAATTCTGGGAAATCTAATAAGGAAACAGAAGTCTATAATGCCTGTTCTTCGATTGCAGACTATAGGGCTTATATGAACACCTATGGGGCTAAGGGTAAGTATTATAAAGACGCTAAAAACGTGGTCGACAGATATGTGGCCGACAGTGTTGAGAAAGCACAAACCAGGGAACGTAAGTGGAAAAAGGAAGAGGCAGAAGAAGAGTGCTTCAAGAAATGCACTACCGTTGCAGGGTGCGAAACTTACCTGAAAGAATATCCGCAAGGTAAATATGTGGAGGAAGTGATTGCTATGCAACAGGAATTGGAAGCGGCAAACGAAAAAGCATTGAAGGTAGAGAATGAGATGTATAGTAAATGCACAACCATCGCGGGGTGCGAAAGCTATCTGAAAGCCTATCCTCAAGGCAGATTCGTTACGGAAGTTCAAAAGATGAAAGCGGAATTGGAGCTGAAAGAGAAAGGAACCTCTGGAAAGAAGTTAACTGTTAAACCAGAAAAGAAAGCCGGAGACAAGAAAATCGGAATAAAGAAATAAGTCTTTTGAGCTTCGTGGCTGGATTGACGAGGAGTGGGTGTGCGCCAACACGGTGACTACCTGCCCTTGATGGTTTTCGCCATCATCTTTACAGCCCTGAACCCTTCGGGTATGGGGAACATTGCGAAGGTGTGGAACATGCCTTCGAACTCAACGAATAGGCCGGTTTTTCCGGCCTTTTTGTATGTCTCCTCGAGAAGGAGGTCATCAGGTTGGAGGATTTCGTCGGAGCCAAAAAAGACATTGAGGTTGTCGACACCGCTGAAATCGCCAAAGACGGGGCTGACCCATGGGTGTTGTGCGGGAAGCTTACCTTGCCAGATGGCATTAAGCGTGATGACGCGGTCGAGTTGGAGCATGGCGTCTTTGTCCTGCAAGGCCCGCATGTCCTTTTCACGGGTGTGGCTCAAGTCGACACAGGGTGAGAGCAGGGTGAGGGAGGTTGGCTTCTGCCATCCGTTTTTATGGGCTTCCTGCGCCACGACGAGGCAAAGGCATGCACCTGCAGAGTCACCCACAAGGTGAATCTCATTGTATTGATTGGATTCGGAGATGTTTTTGTAGTATTCCAACAATGTCTTGACGGAATACTCGCAGTCGTATTCGGGCGACTTGGGATAGACGGGCAACAGCGCGTCGCAATGTGTGCGAAGGCAGAGGTCATGAAGGAAACGCCAGTGGAAGAAGACAGGAGGGTAGATGAATGCGCCGCCGTGGAGATAGAGGATGAGGCGGCGTGAAGATCGGCCCTTCGACAGGCTCAGGGACCTAGGTTTTTCTTCGTGCTTAAACACCTGCATCTCAAAGCCTGTCGAGGCGCAATATTTCTCGTCTTCGACGAAGAAGCCTCTAAAAAACCTCGGTATACGCACGGGACGGAGGTTCTCGCGGCGACAATGCTCCAGTTCCTCCATCACCTCATCGGGTGTGGCATCGCGCAACGACTTGAACATCAATTTCAAGTATTTTTCCGTGAAAACAACTCCTGGGTTCATGAAACTATTTTTTTCTTCTTAATGTACGGCTGCCAAGGTGCGAAAGCCCTACAACTCTACACTTTCAACTCTAAACTATCCAACTGACTCTCAACTCTACACCCTCAACTCTCAACTAATGCTTTTGGTAAATCTTCAAATCAAACATCGGCGCCGCCGAAATGATATGGTCGAAGATGTCGCTTTGGATTTCTTCATAATTGGTCCACTGCTTGTCACTGCTGAAGGCATAGATTTGTAGCGGCACGCCGAACTCGGTAGGCTGCAGCTGTCGCACCATCATGGTGAGGTTGTGGTTGAGTTTCGGGTTGTTGTTGAGGTAAGCCTTGATGTAGGCCCGGAAAATGCCCAGGTTAGTCTGTTGACGGCCGTTCATGATCTCGCTGGTGTCGATGTTGTTGGCCTTGTTGTATTCTAGGATGTCCTCCTCTTTCTCACAGATATAGTCCTTTATGAGCGCATAATGCTTGTATTTCTCCAACATCTCTGGCGTGCAGTAGCGTATGGTGTTCACATCGATGTTGATGCTACGGGCAATGCGCCGACCGCCCGACTCCGACATGCCTCGCCAGTTGGTGAAGGGAGCCGAGACCAGTGTGTAGGTCGGGATGGTAGTGATGGTGTTGTCCCAGTTCTGCACCTTTACCGAGGTGAGGTTGATTTCTTGAACGGTGCCATCTGCTTGTCCCACCACAATCCAGTCGCCAATGCGCAACATATCGTTGATGGAAAGTTGAATGCTGCCAACAAAGCCTTTGATGGAGTCTTGGAAGATGAGCATGAGGACGGCGGAGATGGTGCCCAAGCCGATGAGGATGCTATATAGGCTCTTGCCCAACAGGAAGGTGGTGATCAGCAGCACACTGACGGCAATGATGACGCCTTTGATGACTTGCACCAAGCCTTCTATGGGTTTCAGCTTAGAACTCTCAAACGAGTTGTAGAGTTCATGCGCCGAATTGACCAAGGCCATCATGATAGAGGCGTATACGGTGATCTCATAGATTTTTGTAATCTTGAGAATAACATCGGCGGCACCCGGGAAGTCGGGCATGGCACTCTTCAGGTAATACTTGATGAGGATGGCCGGTATGAGGAGACAAATGCGGATGAACACCTTGTTTTTTACAAATAGGTCATCATATTTCGAAGGTGTCCTTCGTATAAGCACATTAACGGTCTTGCTGATGATGAAGCGGGCAAGGAAATAAAGCAAGATACCGAGGACGAGTAAAGTGACGACGGCGATACCCTCGGCGATAGCGAGGGAGGTCGTCGCGCCCAAATGCATACTTTCGCCAATGCCGTTGAGTATTTCTATGTATTTTTCAATCATATCCCGCTGATTTTGGTTTTTGTGTATCCTTTTTGGAGCAACAATTCCAACACTTTTTCACGGAAATCTCCTTGGATCAGTATTTCGCCGTCTTTTGTGCTGCCTCCTACGCCACAAGCCGATTTGAGTTCTTTGCCCAATAAGGCAAGCTCGAAGTCGGAGCCTTGAAAGCCTGTGACAAGGGTCACTTTTTTGCCGCCTCGCTGTTTTTTGTCGAGCATGACACGGAGGTTCTGCTTGGAAGGTTCAAGGGTGACGACAGCTTCTTCGCCATAGTCGAAGACATAGTCAGGGTTGGTGGAATATACGGTTCCGTTATTGTCACTTTTGTGTTTCATTGCAGATGATGTTGAGACTTAATGGGTTGACTCGAAGATGAAGGTCTTTGTCCATCATGATGGACTCACCGTCAAGGTTGATGACATCGGCTTGTGGACGAATGATTGTGGCCTCCCGAGTTTGTATGATCTTGACTTTAGGCGCCTTGTCCATCATACCGTCGAGCATGAAGCCGCCCATGATGGGAAGCTCCAAAGGATTGGGTTTCTGCACGATGCAGAGGTCGACCAAACCGTCACATAGCGAGGCTTTGGGTGAGATAGGCACGTCGTAGCCCATTTGGTTGGAATTGGCGAACGAGATGAAGAAGGCATTGACATTGATGGTTTCATCGGGCATGACGATGGTGTAGGGCTGCTCCTTCATCGTGATGAAGTTACGAACGATATAGCGGAAATAGGTCTCAAAGCCACGGCGTGGGTCTTTACTGTAGTCGTCGGCCACCTTGGCATCGTAACCTGTGCCTGATATGCTGATGAAGGGAACGCCGTTGACCTCCACGGTGTCGATTTTGCGCTTGTAGTTTTTGTTGATGACATCGAGCGCCTTGATGGGGTCGAGAGGAATGTTTAGGCAGCGCGACAGGCCATTGCCCGAGCCACAAGGGATGACGGCCAAGGCAGTGTCGGTGCCAATGAGCCGGGTCCCCACCTCGTTGATGGAGCCGTCGCCGCCTGCCACTGCCAAGATGTCGAAATGAGCGTCTATGGCTTCCTGGGCCAACAATTTGGCATGACCAGCGTATTCCGACACGGTGACCTCATAGTCGAATCTCGACAAGTCGAGATGGGCCTCGATTTGTTCGGGGAGATGGTCTTTGTGTTTCTTTCCCGAGATGGGGTTAATGATGAATCGTATCCGTTGTTTGTTCATGGAGGGTGTCGAAGGTGGGTTTCAATTCGTTGGAAGTCAGTCTTTGGTTGTATTCGTGCAGGAAGCCATACATCTTGTCGAAGATGTCGAGGCATTGCAGTCGGTCGATGAGGTTGTCGCTCATCAACGGGTCGTTGTGGGGCTTATAGATGCCGAAGGAGTTCTGCCCGTCCGACTGTATCAGATAAGTGTCGTGATAATACTGGTAGGTGAGGTTGAAATAGCTGATGAAAGAGGGCTCGCTGATACTGTCGAAGAGGTTGCGCCCAAACGAAAGCAGCGTGTCGTTGATATTAAGGGCTGACAGAATGGAAGGCCCCAAGTCGATTTGCTGGGCTACCTCGTCGGTCCTTGTTGTCTCGATGCGTCCCGGCCTATAGAAGGCGATGGGGATGGCGTACATGCCCCACACATTGTTGTATTCGGGTTGGAAATGCAGCGTGTTTGAGCAGTCGGTGGTGATGACAAAAAGCGTATTGTCATACCAAGGTTGTTGTTGTGCCATGACAAAGAAATCGCGCAGGGCACAATCAGTGTAGTAGACGGTCTTCTCAAATCCCGTCCAGTAATAGCTCTCTTCTGGGAATTTGAAATGACGCGGCACTTTGTAAGGATAGCGCGACGATAGTGTGTATATGGCCGTTGCGAAGGGTTCATGGACGCGACCTAATGTGGTGGCGGCATATTGCAGGAAGGGACCGTCGTAGATGCCCCATTGTCCGTCGTAATCGCTGTCATCGCCATATTCAACGCGGCCGAAATAGCGTCCGAAGCCCGCCCGTTGGGCAAACTTGTCGTAGCCCATCACGCCATTCTTGCCCCCGTGCATGAAGATAGTGTTGTAGCCCCGAGTTCGCAAGTGCTGGCAGAACGCATCGAAGTCCTGTTCGGCATATGCCGAACTGGTGAAGTCGTCTTCCATCAATGGGGGAATGCTGGCCAAGATGGAAGGTAAGACTTCCAGACTCTTTCTGCTATTTGACCGCCCGTCGAAAGTCAAGCTGCTATTAAGCAGTGAGTCGAGAAAAGGCGTCACCTGATGCTGCCGGCTGGGGTTGTAATAGCCTGTCATTTCTTGACCGATGCTCTCCATGATAATGACTACCAGGTTGGCTGGCAGCGTGTCGGTGGCTATAGTATCGATAATGAAACGGTTGGCCTTTAAGTCTGTATGTATAGCTGTGAACGAAGGCTCGCCAGTGGGGGCTTTGATGGTTTTCGGAGTGTTGTCACCGCTGATCAGACAGAACGGAGTGTTAAGTAGGATGGGAGCATTTTGCGGGTCAGTATACTCAAGGGCCGTCTGCATGGTGATGCGCTTCTGTTGGAAACCGCCGCGCCAAGCGATGAAGGCCAAGATGAGGGCTATCGCCAATCTGATCAACTGCTTCAGAGGCCATCGGGTCACCTCATTTTCTTCCTTGAGTTTTGTGTGTCGGGCTACTACAATGACGATCAATACAAAGAGGATGAAAATGACAAGTAGGTACCAATAATCGAACAACACCTGTCGGACGAAGCCGAAGGAGAGTTCACCGGACCGTCCCATTGTTTTGAGGTAGCTCACCGTGATGTGTTTGCCCAAGAAATTGAAGCAAACGATGTCGATGAAATTCAAGAAGATGGCTACAGAGTTGACCGTGACATAGATGAAGTCGATGAACCGTTGCCCTCCTCGGTTGAAGATGTGCCTCGAAGGGAAGCAATAGTAGAGGATGACGGGCAAGTTGAGAACCGCTGCCACCGAGAGGTCGAACCGCATGCCATAGAAGAAAAGTTGTAGTGCTTGTCCTTCTTTCAGTTGGTGGAAATACTGCGAGTTGAAGAGATACAACATCCATCGGCTGATGCTGAGCGCCAACAAGATGGCCAAGAGTCTGTAGAGCAGCAGCATATACGGCTTGCCGAGCCACTCGATAAATTTCTCTTTGTTGGTCTTTTTTCGCATCGCTTTATTCCTTGAATAGGTTGCAAAAATAGGAAAAAAGGTGTATCTTTGCGCATTAATTCATTCAACGATTTTACAATAATGACAAAACTACGCTTTTTATTGGTTGTATTGGTGCTTTCGCTCACCCTCGCAACGACGGCACAGACCTATCCCAAATACGGTAAGCCAGTGGATATCCCGATACAACTCTCTGCTACTTTTGGCGAGCTTCGCCCCAACCATCTCCATGCCGGACTCGACATCAAGACGCAAGGTGTGGAAGGCAAGAAGGTGTATGCCGTGGCCGACGGCTATATCAGCCGTATCGGCGTGTCACCCTACGGCTATGGCAATGTGCTTTATGTCATACATAACGACGGCTATACCTCGGTATATGCCCACCTCCAGCGTTTCACAGGTGAGGTGGCCAGATATGTGAAGCAACAACAATACAAGAATAAGAAATACACCTCCCAGCTTTATCCCGACAAGGACAAGTTCCCCGTCAAGAAGGGCGATGTGATTGGCTATTCAGGCAACTCGGGCGGGTCGGGTGGTCCCCATCTGCATTTTGAGATCCGTGATGCCAACGAGCGTCCTGTCAACCCGATGTTTTTCGGCTATAAGATTGAAGATAATGTGAAGCCTATGATTCTAGGTGCCTCGGTGTATCCCATTGACGAGGAGGCACAGTTGGAAGGCGACATCAAGCCAATGTATTTTTCGGTGGCAGGAGAGAATGGTCGCTATACCTTGAAAGACAGGCCTTTTGTATATGCTAACGGCGAGATTGCCTTCGGCATTTGTACCTATGACCAGGTGGGCACTTCGACGAACAAAGATGGCCCGTATTTTTATGAGCTTTACCTCGATGACGAGTTGGCATTTCAGGTGGAGGCCGACCGTTTTTCCTATAACGAGCCTCGTTATGTGAACAGTCTGCTTGATTATCGTCACTATAAGGAGAAGAAGACGAGTTATGTGCGTACCGAGACCGACCCGTACAACAAACTGCACATGATCAAGAAGAAGAATGGCACGATCACCGTGGCGGAAGGCGATACGGTGAATGTCTGCTTCAAAATCAAGGATTATGTGGGCAACAGTTCGACATTGCGGTACAAGTTGGTGGGCGTTGCTCCTGTTGAGGTGGAACGCCCGGTGCGTCGCCGCAGCGAGTATTTCGTGAAGGCCGACGGCACACTCAACAATGAAATCACCATTGAGGATTTCAGCGTGGCCATGGAGGAAGGAACGCTCTTCCGTGATGAGTGGATTCAGACTGGCCAACGCGATGAAAAAGACTGTTGTTCGCGTATCTTCCGCTTTGGCGATGAGGGCATGACTACATTCAAGAACCTCACCGTTCGTATCCGTCCTTTCGAGGAATGGGCGGGTGACAATCGTTTGTTTATTGCATCCATCGACAAAAACGGCAAGGTCAGTTCGCTCGGCGGTAAGCTGAAAAACGGGGCGGTGGAGACCAAGACGCACACCATGGGTGAATATGCCCTTAAAATAGACTCGATCGCTCCCATCGTAAAAGCCTCCAATTTCAAGGATGGCCAAAATGTGAGTGCGCTCAAGACATTGCGCTTCAAGATCTCCGATGACATGACGGGCATCGAGACCTACGATATCTATTTGGACGATGTGTGGGTGCTCGGCCAGTATGATGCAAAGAATGCCTTGCTTTACTACGAGTTCGATGAAAAGATAAAGAAAGGCACTAACAATGTCAAAGTTGTGGTGACCGACGGGGTGGGAAACAAGAAGACATTTAGGGCGAAGGTGGTGTATTAATCACCCACATACTGATACGCCCCCATATCCGGAGCGCCTACCCTTGAAACACCATCCAAATCGTAAGGTACTTCGTTGCCAAACAGCGGGTTGCCCGTGCCAATGGCGGGCGAGGCGATGCTGTCGAGATGGCAGTCGGGCTTCATGGCATTGGCAAAGCAAGGCTCAAGATTGAAGAGGCAATGATTGAACCCCGGCATCGTTCCATTGTATTTCTCCGATTTGATGAGGCAGTGGTCGAAGGTGTAGAGTGAGTCTGCATCGGGACCGAAGGTGGCCTTGAATTCATCTTTTTGTTTGCCGTAGACGATGCAGTTGTCCATCTCCATGCGGAATGGATAATAGACGGGTCCGCTGTTGCCTCCAATGGCGTAGTTGGTCACCGAAATGGCATTTTCGTTTTTGTTGTGCTCGTTGGCGTTCCAGTAGTTGGCGATGGTGCCGTGCACGAAGCGATAGTCGCCTCCGAAAGCCCAGAAGTTGGCGAAGCCGCAGTTGGCGATGACAAAGTTCTTTGCCTCAACAGCATAAAGGATGGAAAACAGACCGTAGCCGCTTTGGTTTTCAACGATGGTGTTGTCGATGCGCAAAGCGCATTCCGTCGCTTTCAGTACCGACTGGCAGTTGATGCCGATCGTGCCGTTGCGGATGATGGCGTGGCTGATGCGGTGGTCGGCACCTGCGCGGCCGTCCATCATCAGGATTTGTTCCCATTGTCCCGGGGTGTCGTTGTAGAATGCCTCCAAGCGGTCGCCTTGTACGACGACTGGTTCGTCGGCAGTTCCGTCGATGATGAGTTGTCCGTCGCTCCACGAGAGGATGCCACCTCCTTGATGGCAATAAATCTGCGTGCCTTTTTCAATTTTCAAGGTGCCGTAACTGTTGATGAGAGCATAGCCGTAGATGACATATGGTCGTTCCGAGGTCCAAGTCGTGGTTTCAAGGCTGTCGGCGACAATGTGATAGTGATAGGGTTCCCCGCCAATGTTCACCACCTTGTCCGCTACAATGTAATTGGCATTCTGTCCCCAGGCCAACAATTTGATGGTCTGAGTATTACCATTGGTGACAAACTCTAATTCGTCTTCCACCACGAAAGGCGAGTTCAGGTCGTTAGGGTTGATGGTGACGCGCAGGAAGGAGAAGAGACTGTCGCCGGCAGGGATGACTTTGTCGTAAAACTCCACGCCGTTTTCACCGTCAAGGTTGAAGCGATAAGGGGAGCTTTCGCCGCCTGACAAGCGTATTGAACTGATGTTCAAGTCTTTGTCGCTTTTGTTGAAAATCCTCAACTGATGTGTGGCAGAGCCCAACGAGGTGAACACCGTGTCGAACATGACCGTGTCAGCCGAGAAGGAGAGTTTCAAGTTGGGGTCGTCGCTGATTTGATGTTCTTTCTTGCAGCCTGAGAAAGCAAACGCCAACAAAATGAATATGAGTATGATATGTGTTTTTTTCATGGATCTAAAATAATCGACAAAGATAAACTATTATCTGTTACGGCAGGAAATGAATTTTATTGTATTTTTGCGGAAAATATCACGAAATATGAAACGATTGGCTATTATCGCATCGCTTTGTTTGATGCTTTTCGGCTTTGTTGGCAAGGCTTCGGCGCAGTTTCTTCCCGATGTGCCTGACATGAAAGGGAAGTGGATTTATGGTGGCAACATCGGTGGAGGCATGTATGGCAACCATCTCAGCCTCTCGCTCGCCCCGCAGGTGGGTTACCGCATTTTCAGCCCTTGGGAGGTGGGTTTGCGCGGCGTCTATGACTTTTCATGCTATTTCGACCGTTACAGCGGTAATATATATGCACATTATTTTGGTGTGGCGCCCTACACTAACTTCCAAGTCTACAAAGGATTGTTCCTCCATGTCGAGGACGAGGTGATGTATGGCCTATCACGATGGAACCATCAAACCTCAAGGAGCCAGTGGTTCAATACGGTCTTTGTCGGTGGCGGTTATAGGCAGTACAGCTATTCAGGGAGTTACATTTATTATATGTTGCTCTACAATTTGAGTTGGGGCGTCATACAAAGTCAGAATGCGTGGGATACACCCTATAGTTCGCCTATAGAGATCCGCATCGGTTTCTGCTTCTAATAGCGTTCCATGCGTTCCAACTCGCGTTTCGAGTCTTTGGTCTTCAGGCTCTCGCGTTTGTCGTAGAAGTGTTTGCCTCGGGCCAGGGCGATGTCCAATTTTGCCAAGCCCTTGTCATTAATAAATAAGGTGACGGGCACGATGGTGAAGCCTTTTTCCTGCACTTTGTTCTTCAGTTTGCGCAGTTCGCGGGCGGTGAGCAGCAGCTTGCGGTCGCGCTTCGGGTCGTGGTTGTTGTAAGTGCCTTGGGCATATTCGGCGATGTGCATGCCTATGACAAACAATTCGTTGCCTTTGAAGCTGCAATACGAGTCGGCCAGACTTGCCTTGCCGCCTCTGATCGACTTGATTTCAGTACCTGTCAGCACGATGCCTGCCGTCAGCGTCTCGACGAGGAAATACTCGAAGGTGGCGCGTTTGTTCCTTATTTTGATGTTGTTTGTGCCTCTCTTGTCCATAATGGCTGCAAAAGTAAGCAAAAATCAAGGCATAAAGGCTGAAAATGTGACAAAAAAAAGGCTGGCTTAAAAAAAATACCTATATTTGCAGTTCCGTTTTGGCGGATTGACCTTATTATGTACAACCAAAATCGGGCTCACGAGCCCTGATTATCCTAAAACTCATTGAAATGGAAAACAACGAACAACTGAATCAAGATCCTATCGTGGAGACCACGGTCAACGAGGGTATTGAGAACGAGACGAAGACGTCAAAGGCTGCAAAAAAGGCCATTGATGGTAACGAGAAAAAGAAGATTGTCAAACTGATCCAACCCAGCATCTTGCCTGGCAAAGTGAGGGTGGAGGTGAACACCTTGGTGGAAGACGCCAAGGACGAGCCTGCCCTTGTACAAGAGGAAGAGCTTCTGCCTGCCGTCGACGAGAATGCAGAAATGGAGGAAGAAGAGCTGGTGGAGGAGAACAGCGATCTTGAAGGCTTGAACAAACTGCAACTGGTGGAGATGCTCGAGGAACTCGTGCAAAATCCCGACGTGCAAGCCATCAAGGACAAAGTGGCCGCCGTTCGCATCCATTTCAACAAGTTGAACAAGGAAGACATGGACCGTGAACTCGACCAGTTCCTCCAAGGTGGAGGCGAGGCCGAGAGTTTCCAACATGTGGAAGACCCCGTCGAACAGCGTTTCAACGCGGCTTTCGGTATCTTCAAGGCCAACCGTGCCAAACAGAACGAGGACATGGAGAAGCAGAAACTCGAGAACCTGGCCAAGAAACAGGCCATCCTCGAGGAGCTGAAGTCCATCATCGCCTCCGACGAGTCGCTGAAGAAGACCTATGACGACTTCCGTGCTCTGCAAGACCGCTGGAAGGAAATCGGTCCCGTTCCCGCTGCCGAAAACTCCAACCTGTGGAATAACTATCACTTCCTCGTCGAGAAGTTCTTTGACAAGGTCCGCATCGGCCGCGAGCTCCGCGACCTTGACATGAAGAAGAACCTCGATGCCAAAATTGAGCTCTGCGAGAAAGCCGAGGAACTCTTGGACGAGAAATCGATCACCAAGGCCTTCAAGGCACTGCAGAAGTTACACGAGGAATGGAAGGAGATCGGTCCTGTACCGCAAGAGAAGAAAGACGAGATCTGGGAACGCTTCAAGTCGGCTACCGACAAAATCAACGCCATCCGTCGTGAGCACTATGCCCAACTCGAAGGTGAACAAACCGCCAATCTGGAAGCCAAGAAAGCCCTCTGCGAGAAAGCCGAGGAACTCATCGCCGTCGACTATCCCAGCGTCAACGCTTGGCAGAAGAAGTCGGAAGAGCTTACTGAAATCTTCAACGTCTGGAAGACCATCGGTCCTGCCAGCAAGAAGGACAACGAAGAGATTTGGCAACGTTTCCGTGGTGCCATGGATGCTTTCTTCGCCAAGAAGAAGGCTTTCTTCGCCGGCTTGAAAGACCGTCAGACCGAAAACCTCGAACGTAAGACCCAACTTTGCATCGAGGCTGAAGCCTTGATGGAGTCGACCGAGTGGAAGTCGGCCACCGAGCAGATGAAGAAACTCCAAGAAGAGTGGAAGACCATCGGTCCTGTGCCGAAGCGTCATGCCGACAAGATCTGGAAGCGTTTCCGCGCTGCTTGTGACATGTTCTTCAACCGTAAGAACGAACACTTCAGTGGCCGCCGCACCGAGGAAGAAGCCAACCTCGCCGCCAAGAAGGCATTGCTCGAGGAAATCAGGGCCTTCCAAGTCGGGCCTAACCGCAACGAGAACATGGAAGCCATCAAGGCCTTCCAGAAGCGTTGGATTGAAATCGGTTATGTACCGATGAAGCACAAGGACGCCATCAACAAGGAGTACCGCGAGCTCATCGACGGTCTCTTCGACGCCATGCGCAAAAACCAGAATGAGGCTTCGACCAACGAATTCCGCGAGATGATGGAAGGTTGGAAGGACGACCCGAATGCAGGTGAGCGCGTGCGTAAGGAAAGCAGCAAACTGCAGATCCGCATCCAGAAGCTGCGCGAAGAGATTGCCGCCATGGAGAACAACATTGGTTTCTTCTCCAGCAGCAAGAACTCGGAGCTGATGCGTGCCGAGTATGAGAAGAAGATCAGCAAGGCCAAGGAAGACCTCAAGGTCCTCGAAGAGAAGCTGAAGATTGCCGAAGAATAATCTAACGGTAATCAAGGCCAAACAAAAAGCACCTCGGATTCGGGGTGCTTTTCTTTTGTCTGGTTACAACTAAAAAAGCACCCCGAGCTGGAGTGCTTTTTTTTGATGTGCTATGCTGTAGAGACGGTGTGCACACCGTCTCTACAACGGCATAGGTTTAGAAGTTGAATCTGAGATTCAAAGCAGCTGACCACGTGGAGTAGGTGCTTGCGTATTCATCCCAGGTGGGGTTGGTGAAGGTGTAGGTGTAAGGATTCTCTTCACTACCATCACCATTGAGCTTCAGGATGTCGCTGCTGCTCAAGCGCTGCATGTTGCCCCAGCTTCTGTAGAACAGGTTGGCGAGGTTCTTCACATCGATACCAGCGCTGATGCTTTCACCACCGTGGAACTTGTAGGTTCTCTCATACTTGAAGTTGAAGGTGTGTCTCCAAGGAGCGACGGCACCGCCACGCTCGGCATATTGACCACGGTGAGCGCTCAAGTACTTGTCAGCCTTGATGAAGTTGTTGAAATCTTCAGGATTGGTGTAAGGTGAGTTTTCTGCCATCAGTTCCTTTTCAGTCGGGATGTAGGCCAAGCTGTTGGAACCACCGTCACCGTTGACGTTGCTGGTCATGGTGTAGCTGTAGCGGGTGTAGCTGTAGTTGCCAATGTAGCAGATGTTGAGGCCTTCATAGTAGAAACCAATCTGCTCGGTGGTGTGTTGACCCGTAGCCCAGGTCCAGCCGGCGTTGAAGAGCACACGGTGAGGCGACACATAGCTGCTGTAGCCGAGTTCGTGGCTGTTGGAGCCGTTGATGCCGAAAGCGTTGGTGCTGAAAGCGGAGGTGACTTGGTCACCGATACCATCGGTGATGTTCTTACCCATGGCATAGGTGTAGGCAGCCATCAGGTTGAGACCGCACTTGAAGTCCTTGCTCAACTGGGCAGTACCAGAATAGTAGTAACCGTTTTTGTCAACATTGGTGATGTAGTAAGGAGTGACAGCCTTGCCAAGTGAGTTGACAACGCCTTCGCTCTTCCAAGTCCATCTCTTGTCAGGCTCGCCAGGCAGTTGGATGTCTTCGCCACGGACGATGCCGAGCTTGGTGACAGCTACGGTGGTGATGTCCTTGTTGTAGATGCCTTCCAAAGAGGCTTTGATACCGCCAGGAAGTTCGGCGTCGAAGGCCAACGAGCTCTTCCAGGTTTGCGTCATCTTCAGGTTCTTGTCCATGATGGTGGTCGACTGAGGAGCAACCAGGTCGGCAGGCAGGTTTTCAGTGCCGAACAGCGAGGCGTGGTTGGCGATGATGTCGTTCACATTAGCATAGAAGTTGATGTCGGTGTCTTCAGCAGAGGGGTTGATATACTGATACTGCATGCAGTTGGAGTTACCCACGGTCGAAACAATCCACACGAAGGGCAGACGGCCGGTGTAGAGGCCAGAACCACCACGGATGATGTACTTACGTTCGCCGGTGAGGTCCCAATTGAAGCCCAAACGGGGTGAGAAGTTGACGCGAGCCTTAGGCATGTCAGCGGTTGAGAGGCCGTACATGGTGTTGCCTTCGCCGTCGGCGATGGCGTGGTGCACGCCTTCTCCATCGTTCCAGCCTTCAGCAAACTCCTTGTTGTAGTTGTAGCCGGAGATGGAAGGATAGTAAGGCATTTCGGCACGCAGACCAAGGGCGAGTTTGAAGCGCTCGCTGAGGGTCATTTCGTCTTGCAGGTAGAGTGAACCTTGCATGTAGTTGAAGGAAGGATACACTTGCTTCGGGTTGCCGTTGTTGTCGCGATTGTTGCCGAAGGTGATGGCGAAAGCGGTGGGGTTGGCACCACTGGTGAAGTCGTCCCAGCTGTTGTAGACATAATAGCCGGCGCCGCCTTGCATGTAACCGTTCTTGGTGTTGTCGAACTCATACTGACCACCGAGGGTGAAGTTGTGGATGCCAGTGAGGTAGCTCACTTCGTCGGTGATGACAGCGGTATGCACTTCGCGGAGGTTACCATAGGTGAACGGGTCGGGACCGAAGCTGGTGTAGACAGCCTTGGTTTCGGCTTCACCGTCGCCATCGGTGTCGATGTTCTCAAGGATATCGACGGTGGGGAAGAGGTCACCCACAAAGCTACGAGGCTCATTCTGGTGCGAATAAGTGGCACGCAACATGTTGTTGCCGCGGCCGCTCAGGAAGCTGTGGTTCCACTCGGCAGCGACCGAGCTGAAGTTTTGCTCCTGGAAGTAACGGTTGCTCTCGAAGTAGAGGGCGCAGTCGGAAGTACGACCATAGCTGTTACGGTTGTAGGGGTTCGGCACGATGGGGTTGACCGAGTTGGAGGGAGCGGACGAATATTTGTTCTTCACCATGCTGTAGCGGATGTTGAACTTGTCCTTGTCGCTGATGTTCCAGTCCAAACGGGCGAGCAACTTGAGGTCAGGCGTGCTGGCGCTGTAGTTCTGGTAACGACCGGGATCGTAGCCATAGGTCTTGATGAGGTAGTCCTTCATCATGTCCATTCTCTCGACGGTAGGACGGCTGTATTGCGTGCTGCCACCCCATTCGCCGTCTTCGCTCTCGCGGGCAAAGTGGGTTTGACCGGGGTCAACGTCACTTTGGTACTCGAAGTTGACGAAGAAGAACAACTTGTCTCTAACGATAGGACCTCCAACGCTCACGCCGATGGTGTTATCCAACGATTTGGAGAGATTCAGACGGTCGGGATAGTTGCCGAATTCGTCTTTAAAACCGAACTTAGTACCGATGAGACCGTCGCTGGTGAAGTAGTCATACACGCTGACATGCCAGTTGTTGGTACCGCTCTTGGTGACAGCATTGATGGCACCGCCAGTGAAGCCGCTGTGACGCACATCGAAAGGAGTGATGTTGATGGTCATGGCCTCAAGAGCGTCCAAGGAGATGGGGCTACCGCCAGCAGGCAGGTTGCCGCCAATACCGAAGGCGTTGTTGAAGGCTGCACCGTCAACGGTGACATACGACGAACGGTAGTTACCACCGCCGATGGAGAGGTTGCCACCAAGCACTGAAGCCTGCGGGGTCAGAGACAGCACATCGTTCAAGCTACGAGTGATGGTGGGGAGTAACTCGATCTGCTCGTTGTTGATAGCCGTGGTGGCACCGGCACGGTCACTGTCCATGCCGTTGGAGATGGCTTCGGCCACAACCGAAACCTCACCCAGACCAACGGCCTCTTCGTTCAGACGGACGTTGAGGATCTTGGTCTCACCCAGCGTTGTGGTGATGCCTTCCTGCTTCACCGTTTGGAAGCCCACCATACGGAACTCGAGGGTGTAGGGGCCGCCAGGACGGATGTTGAGCAGACGGTAGGCACCGTTTGCATCGGCCACAGCATAGTACTGCGAACCTGAAGGCGTGTGTGTGGCAACGACAGTGGCACCCGGAAGGGTACTCTTGTTGTTGTCAGTGATTTTTCCACTAATACTTGAAGTGGTCACCTGGGCCATCAAGCTAATGGAGGCAATCATAGCCACGAAAAAAGTAAGTAACTTTTTCATAGTTAATAATTTAAAGTTAATAATTAAGTTGATTGTATTTGTTTTAGTTGCTTCGTTTTCATTTTTGTCCATTATAAGAACGTGCAAATATAAGAGATTCATTTTAATTGCCAATTCGATTTTCACCAAACATTTTCCGCATTTTCCTAAAAAGAAATCAACAGATTTTGTTCATAACTTATAAAGATTTGATTTTGTTTTGATTGTATACAGCGACGCGCCCATTTGTCCTCCTTATCTGCACCTTATATAATAAAAAGGTATCTCGCATCGTTTTTTTTTAGTATCTTTGAAGCCTGAAAAACATAGAATCATATGAAAATAGCATCGTTTTTTGTTATCCTAACTGCTTTTGTATTAGGTCTTTACTCGTGTGGTGAACAGAATTCAAAGCAGTATAAGGCTATGGAGCAAGAGGTGAAGTCGATCGAGGAGAAGATCAGCGGTATCGATGACTGTGACGAACTGCAGATGCTTAACTTCGCCATCATGGGATTGCGCTCCGACTTGGAGAACCTGGAACAAGCCAAAGAGATTCCCGATACTGAGTTGAGCCAGTTGAACGACATGATGGACGGACTCGAAGCCACATGGAACGGCAAATGGGCTGTGCTCGATTGCGAACAGAGCATGGGCTCCGACATCCTAGACACCTCAGGCGAGGAAGGCGGATACGAAAACTATGATTAATAACGCGTATTTTTGTAGCATAAACAGACATTATTATGGCTTTCTTTTATAGACATAAACCGAAGAAATTCAACTATCAGCCTCGTTATTATGACCCGGAAATGCAGGCATGGGAAGAGAAAAAGGCTGCGGCTGGCCTCGATTCGAAATTGAGCCACGAGGAACAACTTCGCATCAAGATGCGCAAGAGTTGGGGCGCGGCTAAAGACGAGGAGAGCAAGGAGGAACAACGCGCCCAACTCATCCGTCGCATCGTCCTCGGCGTTTTCGTCTTGTTCCTGTTCTATTTCATCTTCTGCACACCACTGATGCAAAATGTCATCGGTGGATTGTTTGGGAAATAATGGTGAATTGAGAATGCGGAATGCGGAATGCGGAATGTGGAATGCAGAATGTGGAATGCAGAATGCGGAATGTGGAATGCGGAATGTGGAATGCGGAATGTGGAATGCGGAATGCGGAAATTCATTCATCATTCATCATTCATCATTCCTCATTCATAATTCCTAATTAAACTACTCTCGGATGTTGGATATTATTAAGTTGCTTCCTGATAGCGTTGCCAACCAGATTGCGGCAGGCGAGGTGATACAACGCCCCGCTTCGGCAGTCAAAGAGCTGATGGAGAACGCATTGGATGCCGGCGCTACGCAGATTGACCTCGTGGTGAAAGACGCAGGCAAGGCGATGATTATGGTTGTCGACAACGGCTGCGGCATGTCGGAGACCGATGCGCGCTTGTGCTTCGAGCGTCACGCCACCTCCAAGATAAGCAAAGCGGAAGACCTCTTTGCCATCCGTACCATGGGTTTCCGCGGTGAGGCTTTGGCCAGCATCGCAGCTATCGCCCAGGTGGAGTTGAAGACACGCCGTCGCGAAGACGAGGTGGGAGTGAAGATCGTCAACGAAGGTTCAGTCGTCAAGGAACAAAGCCTTGTGCCGATGCAGCCAGGCACTTCGTTTACTGTCAAGAATTTGTTCTTCAATGTCCCTGCGAGGCGCAATTTCCTCAAGTCGGCCCAAGCCGAGATGCGTCACATTGTGGAGGAGTTTACCCGTGTCACGCTGATGAACCCAGAGATTGGCTTCACGCTGACCAGCGACGGCAAGGAGGTGTATCATCTTTATCCAGGCAACCTCAAACAACGCATCGTGGGCCTCTTCGGTAGCGCCTACGAGGAACGGCTGCTGCCCGTGCGTCAGGAAACCGACCGCGTCAGCATAGAAGGATATATCGTCAAGGCGGAATACGCCAAGAAGACGCGCGGCGAACAGTATTTCTTCGTGAACAAGCGCTTCATCAAACATGCCTATCTGCATCACGCCATTGAAAACGCTTTCATGGAGATGGTGCCGCAGGACTGCTTCCCTGGCTATTTCCTCAATATCGAGGTCGACCCGGCCGACATCGACATCAACATCCATCCGACGAAGACGGAAGTCAACTTCTTGGATGTCAAGCTGGTGTATGCCATACTTCATGCGGCAGTACGAAAAGCCATCGGACAACATAACCTCTCGCCGATGATTGATTTCGACGAATCCGCAGAACTCAACAACGACTTTAGTACTGCCATGGGTATGTCGCAACCGCTGGCCATTCCTAACATTCCGCTCGACCCGAATTTCAATCCGTTTCACAAGGAATCGACGCCACGAGAGTCGCATTGGGAAGGCAGCGGTTACCAACCCCAAAATCGAGAGCCCACGGGCGACTGGCGACTGCTCTATGGTGAGCGTACGGATTTGCCTGCGGAAGATGTAGTGCCCACGGAAGTAGCCAAGCCTGTCTGCCAGTATCTGCAAGTGAATCAGTCGTATATTGTCACAACGGTAAAGTCGGGCCTTTTGGTCATCGACCAGCATCTGGCGCATGCCCGTGTGCTGTTTGAGAAGTTCCAAAAGGAGATGGAGAACCACAACGGGATGTCGCAGCAGGAACTGTTCCCACAAGCCTTGACCCTCAACGCCAACGACGCTTCGTTGTTGAAGGAGATGCTTCCCGAATTGGAGAATTTGGGTTTTGTTTTGGAACAAGCCAACCCGACCACCTTTATGATCAATGGCACGCCTTCGGATGCTACAGGCTGCGATGCCGTGGCGTTGCTTGAGAAGATTTTGGATAATTATAAGATTAACCGTACCGACTTGCAGATTGACAGGAAACTGAACTTGGCCAAAACCATGGCGGCGCAGTTGTCCATCAAGCCGATGACCAAATTGTCTGAAATAGAGATGCAAAAACTTGTCGACCAGTTGTTTGCCTGCAATGTGGCAGAGATTGCACCCAACGGAAAGAAGATATATGTGATTATTAATATGGAGGATTATTTTCAATGAGTGAAGAGTACAGACCGGCAGGGTTTAGGTTGTTGCCAACCGTAGTAAAGCATTTGCTGATCATCAATGCCATATGTTATTTGGCCTATTATGTGCTTGCTCAACGTGGCATTATCAACCTGAATGCGATTTGTGGTATCTATAGTCTCCAGACAGGAGAGTTCAGACCATGGCAACCTATTACTTATATGTTCATGCATGGCAGCTTCGACCATCTGTTTTTCAACATGTTCTCGTTGTGGATGTTTGGCGCCACGCTTGAGAATGTATGGGGCTCGAAGCGTTTCCTGTTCTACTATATGATTTGTGGAATTGGTGCCGGCTTGATTAATATGATTGTGCCTGGCTATCATGTCTCGGTGGGTGCCTCGGGTGCCATTTATGCCTTGCTGTTGGCTTTCGGCATGATGTTCCCCAACAATTACATCTACTTGTATTTCCTTGTGCCGATTAAGACCAAGTGGTTCATCATCGGCATGGTGGCGATTGAATTGTTTGAGGGCATCTTCCGTTCCTACGACGGCATCGCACATTTTGCCCACTTGGCTGGCATGCTGGTAGGATTGGTGATTCTTTTGATTTGGAAAAAGAAAGGAAAGCTTTACGGTGACAGGGTATACTGATGGATATGGCAGGCAGCGGCCCAGTTTCGGCGCGCCGATGAAGGGGCTTTTACAGAACAACGCTGTGCTGAAATGGCTCACCATCATCAATGTGGGTTTGTGGCTTATGGTGGCCTTCGCCAATCTCTCGCTATGGCTTTATAAGTCGCAGAGCCCCAATCTCTTGGTGACTTGGCTCTCGGTACCTGCCGACTTGACGGCATTGGCCCATAGACCATGGTCGGCCGTCACCTATATGATCCTGCACGAGCGTTTCTGGCATCTGTTTTTCAACATGTGGATGCTGTGGTTTGGCGGCATGATCTTCACGCGTTTCCTTTCGGGACGGCAACTCGCCTGGACCTATGGCCTAGGCGGATTGATGGGCGCCATCTTCTTCGTGGCGGCCTACAACATTTTCCCCGTTTTTGAGACCATGAAATACTCGGCAGTGGCCTTGGGTGCATCTGCCTCGGTACTGGCTATTTTGGTGGCCGCAGCCACCTACAAGCCAGACTACGGACTCCGTCTCTTCCTCTTCGGTCAGTTGAAGTTCAAGTGGTTGGCTATCATCTTTGTGGTGATTGACCTGTTGAGTATCTCTGCAGAGAATCCAGGTGGACATATCGCCCACTTGGGCGGTGCCTTGTTTGGCTTTGTTTATGGCCTGTTGTTGAGAAAAGACTTCACGCTGAAAGGCCTGTTTGCTCGCAAGCCCCGTGGCCCTAAGATGGAATATACGCCCTACGAGGAGATTCATGATGAGCCCCAAGTGCCTCGCTCCGATGAGGAATACAACCAACAAAAGGCTGAAAAAGAGCGTGATGTGGATGCCATCTTGGATAAGATTGCCAAGAGCGGCTACGGCAGCCTGACGCCGGAAGAGAAGGAATTCCTATTCAAAAACAGCAGATGATGGCCGAGGAGAAGAAAGAACGGAAGGTGCGCAAAGAACGTGGTTTCTTCGGCAAGATGATGGTCTTCATCTTGGCAGTGCTGGCTTTGGTCGGGTTGCTGGCCATGGCCATGAGCGTCGCTAACGCTTATGTCAACCCAAAGAACTTCATATGGACTACGATGTTCGGCCTGGCTTTTTGGGTGATTTTTATTTTTAATGTAGTCGTTTTCTTACTGTTGTTATTGATGCGGTCGAACAAGGCGTGGATCTCGGTATTGGCATTGGCCATTGCTATACCCGGCCTGGTGAAGTCGTTTTCATTAGGGACCATACATGAGGCCGAAAACAGCATCAGGGTGATGAGTTACAACCTACACAACTTTGTCCATGTTGACGGGAAGACTGAAAAGGAACAGTTGGCAAATGATGTGATGGACGTGGTCCGCAAACAAAACCCTGACCTCTTGTGTTGTCAGGAGTTTGCGGCATTCAAACAAGGGATGACACGGCCGAAATGTATAGAATACTTTGCGGAAAGTGCTGGTTTCCAATATATTTATTATAATCGCAAAAGCAATTATGGAGGCAATGTCATCTTCTCGAAATATCCTTTGACCAAGGTGTCTGAAGATTCAGGTTTTGGCCAAGAGAATACCTATGGTGTGATGGTGGAGGTGGATGCAGGAGACAAAGGCAAGTTCCATTTGGCCAATGTGCACTTGCTCTCGTATATGATTACCGACAACGAGATCGACATATTGACGAACACCACCGACCGACAGAACAACATTGATACGATAGGGAAGAAGGTGCTCCATAAGTTGAAATATGCTTTCCAGAAGCGCAGCGAGGAACTGCAGACGGTGTTGCACGGGATGCCACCTATTGAAGGACCTGTGATTGTTTGTGGCGACTTCAACGAGCCTCCGCTGTCATACAACTATCGCCAAATGCAGAAGGCAGGCTTTGTGGATACTTTCACCAAGGCAGGACGAGGCATCAAGCCGACTTATGCAGGCAAGTTGCCACTGTTGCGCATCGACTATATCTGGGCAAAAGACGGCGTGGCACCGTTACGCTTCAAACGTCATAAATACAAGGCATCGGATCATTATCCGATTATGTTGGATTTTGCAATTAACAAATAATTGTGAGACGCGATAAATCGGCGTCTCTACTAACAACGATTCTTCAATTCAACAATTGACTACGTCGTATTATCATTTCAACGAATAAACAATTAAACAATCAACATAAATGACACTTATCAAATCCATATCCGGCATTCGTGGCACCATTGGCGGCCAGCCGGGCGACAACCTTACGCCAATCGACATGGTGAAATTCACCGCTGCTTTTGTCAAATTCGTGCAACATCATAAAGGGGTGAAACGTCCCAAAGTCGTGGTCGGTCGCGATGCCCGTCTTTCGGGTTTCCTCGTCAATCAGGTGGTCTGCGGCACCTTGCAGGCCATGGGCGCCGATGTGCTTGACATTGGGTTGAGCACGACACCTACAACTGAAATCGCCGTGACTGGCCTGAAGGCCGATGCTGGCATCATCCTTACTGCCAGCCACAATCCGGCCCAGTGGAACGCCTTGAAGCTCCTCAACGAGAAGGGCGAGTTCATTTCCGCCGCCGAAGGCGCTTGGTTGCTCGACGTGGCTGCCAAGGACGATTTTGACTTCGTCCCGATTGAGGAAATCGGTAGCTATCAGTTGATTGACGGCTGGATGGACAAGCATGTCGAAATGGTGTGCCAATTGCCTTTGGTCAACAAGGAGGTGATCGAGAAGGCCAACTTCAAGGTGGCCGTGGATGCGGTCAACTCGACGGGTGGTATCGCCATCCCCAAGATGTTGCGCGCCCTCGGCGTGAAGGAGGTACTCGAACTCAACTGCGAGCCTACGGGTAAGTTCGCCCACACGCCCGAACCGTTGGCACAGAACCTCACCGACATCTGCCGCTACGTCAAGGAGCAGGGCTGCGACTTCGGCGTAGTCGTCGACCCCGATGTCGACCGTCTGGTCTTCGTCAAGGAAGATGGTGAACTGTTTGGCGAGGAATACACTTTGGTTTCAGTGGCCGACTTCATTTTGAAGCATACCCCTGGCCCGACGGTGAGTAATCTCTCTTCAACGCGGGCTTTACGTGATGTGACGCAAAAACATGGACAACAGTATTTTGCCGCTGCCGTGGGTGAAGTCAACGTGGTGGAAAAGATGAAGGAAGTGGGTGCTGTCATCGGTGGCGAAGGCAATGGTGGCGTCATCTATCCCGAGTTACACTATGGTCGTGATGCTTTGGTTGGCACTGCTCTGTTCCTGACCCAGTTGGCCGAGAAGAAGGTGAAGTGTTCCGAACTGAAGAAAGAATATCCTGCCTATTTCATGTCGAAGAACAAGATCCAGTTGACGCCTACCACCGATGTGGATGGCATCTTGGCCAAGTTCGCCGAGAAGTTCAAGAACGAGCAGGTGACCACTATCGACGGCGTGAAGATTGATTTCGAGGAAGGTTGGGTGCATCTGCGCAAGTCGAACACAGAGCCTATCATCCGCATTTATAGTGAAGGCAAGACCGAGGCCGAGGCCGAACGTTTCGCCAATATGATTTTGGAAGAAGCTAAAAAGATGGTTTAATCAGACGCGATACCCTGTTGCATTAGAAAACGATACTTTCTATGACCGTCATGGTGGAGGAACATCCGCCATCTCCTGAGCAAGAACGATAAGTCTTTTGTTCAGGAGATTGCGGATCAAGTCCGCAATGACGGTATAGGCTCTGTCTCGTGTCAACTGATAACTGAACAACTGAATAACTGACTAACTGAACAACTGATAATGAAACGAGGATTCGGAAGCGACAACCATTCGGGTGTATGTCCCGAGGTTTTGGAAGCCATCGCACGCGTGAACAAGGACCACGCAGTAGCATACGGCGATGATGAATATTGTGCTGCCACGGAGGCGAAGTTCCGTGAACAGTTTGGCGAGCAGGCGAGGGTGTTCTTTGCCTTCAACGGCACGGGATGCAACACCTTGTGTATCGATGCCATGCTCAACTCCCATGAGGCCGTGGTCTGTGCCGAGACCGCCCATATCAACGTGGACGAATGTGGCGCACCGCAACGTATCGTGGGCTGCCGCCTGCTGACGGTCGACACCCCCGACGGCAAGTTGACCCCTGCTTTAATCAAGACCCGCCTGTATGGCTTCGGCTTTGAACATCACTCACAGCCCAAGGTCATCAGCATCACGCAGCCGACGGAACTCGGCACTTTGTACACCTTGGATGAGATTAAAGCCATCGTAGGTCTTGCAAGGGAATACAACATGTATGTCCACATCGACGGCGCCCGTTTGGGCAACGCCGCCGTGGCTTTGGGTTGCACCTTCAAGGAGATGACCACCGACCTTGGCGTGGATGCCGTCTCCTTTGGTGGCACCAAGAACGGCCTGATGATGGGGGAGGCGGTGGTGCTTCTCAATCCCAACATTTGTCCCGACTTCAAATACCGTCGCAAGCAGGCCATGCAGCTCTGCTCCAAGATGCGTTTCATTGCGGCTCAGTTTGATGCCTATTTCGAAAATGACCTATGGCGTCGCAATGCCGAGCACAGCAACAAGATGGCGCAGTTGCTTTACAAGGCAGTGAAAGACATCCCAGGCGTGAAGGTCGTCTATCCCGTGCAGGCCAATGGCGTCTTTGCCCAGTTGCCCCGCAAGGTATGGAAGGAACTGCAGAACCATTATTTCTTCTACGACTGGGACGAGGACGCCGATGTGGTGCGGTGGATGTGTGCATTTGACACCACTGAAGAAGATATTGAACAGTTTACAACAGTTTTGAGACAATTAATGAATTGATCCCTTTTGGAGAGGCTTGTTTTTAAATAGAATTGTTATGATGAAAAAGGTACTTTTTGCTATGATTGTTGTGTTTGCTGTATCCGGTTGTGGCACGAAGCCGAATGCTGGTGATTTGAATACTGGTGATTTGAATGCTGGTGATTCAAATGATAAGGACACCGTTCAGGTTGTTACCCCAGATCCCATACGCTTGGATAGTATGACTTTTAATAAGGAAGTCCTTTTAGATAGTCCTTTTAGCGCAGAGACGCTCTTGTCGTTGGCGAAAGTCCATTCATTTGAGGATTGGTTATATAATTACGGTAATACAGATGGTGGTCCTGACGATTTAGAAGCGGTTGACAGCGATTATGAAGCCCATCGTGATTCGTGCGCTTTCGAGTTGGCCAATAGGTTGATGCGTATGAATGAAGTTGTGACAGAGAAGGGTGACGCCATGGATATGTTACAGTGGGCCGTCGCAGTCAATGTAACAATCGATACGTTTTGTGTGAAAGTTCCGGAAGTTCCTCATGACTCTGCTTTGAATGAAATTGGTCGCATTATGGACAAATATACCTCCTGGTCGCAAATTGAGATGAATGCGATGAGTGATGTATATGCTACGATTGAATACTATTATGTCATTGAAGCCTACAGGCAATGGCTCGATGATCTTCCACAAAACCTTAAAGCTCTTGGTCGGGAAGAATATGAGGCATGGTATCAACTCAATGAAGCTCGTTTTGCTTTTTGGCGCGATGTCTCTTACATACAAAACTGGTATTCCATGAAAATCATGGAAATCGATAATTATTACAGTTGCCTGGCCAAGTCCCGCTTGGCTGAACTGGCGGATGAACGCAAAATTATTTTAGGTGGCAAGAACTATCAGCAGCAGGGAAAAACGGTGACTACGAAGCAATGGGAGGATTGGCTGAAGGAGAAATCCGTGCCTGAAGATGCGGATGAAAATCCTGAACTTGTCCCTGATGCTGCTGTTGTGGAAAAGAAAAGGGAAGACCTCCGTCAGGCTTTTTCTCGTTGGCTGGCTGCCCGGCAGGCCATGGTTAAGGCACTGCCAAGTAACCAAGGTAAATCCTACGACAAACTTACGGCTGACATGCATGGCCGATTAGTGGAAATGCTTGAATGGCCTGAACCTTTCAATGGGCAATGATAAGCAACTGTTCAAATAACTGAAATTTCTTTTGACACGGGACGGACTGCTCCGTAGTAGCTTTCGTATATTAACAAAACGCGATAATCCAGGCAGTTATGCTCCGTAGGAGCTTTCTTTAACTTTATTTTACCTCTCTTAGTATAGGTCTTTTCTATTGTGCTGTCCGATTCATAGTAGTTCGTACCCAATCACTGGCCCCAAAAATATGGCTATGTAGACCAAAGTGATCCAAGGCTGGTATTCGACATAGAACTGTTTGAAGGCCAGGCTCCAAGGATGCTTGATGAGTACCCATCCGAAGAGGTCGAAAACGATACAGATGGAGACCCAGATGATGCCTGTTATTAAGGCTTCGGACAGTGTAGGGTCGGGGAGGCCTCTCAAATAGAGCCAGCCGAACAAGGAAAAGAAAATGATGTTGTAAAGCGGATGCCAGGGCTTGGTCTTCTCGTAGCCTTCGCCCATCCCAGGACCATCTTTCATTGAGCTGTATTTCAGCACAACGATGTTAAAAATGGTGTGCATGATTCCAATGAAGGTCACCACGATATAGGCCACCCAGAACCATAGCATGGACATCCCAAAGTTCTGCATGGTTGTTGGGCTTTATTCCACCATGATCTTAAGGATCTCGACATCGGTCTCCTTCATGCCCAAACGGCCGAGGCAGCCGATGTGGTCGATGGTCTCTTCGACATCCTTGCCGATGATGCCGTCGCCGCCGAGGAGGTTGCAGCCTTGTTTGCTCATCTCATAACCGAGGATGCCCGCCTCCACGGAAAGGGCAATCTTGCCGGCACACGAGGGCTTGGCGCCGTCGCAGACGATGCCAGCGGCCATGCCCAAGGCGTTCTCGAGGGTGTGCTCGATGATGCTGAGCGGCTCACCCAAAAGGTAGGCGATGCCACAGCCGGAGGCGCAACCCGCACTGACGGCACCACAGTAGGCCGAGAGCCTGCCGATGCCCGTCTTCTGGTGGATGGCAACGAGGTTCGACAAGGCCACGGCACGAATCGTGCGTTCCTCGTCGATGTTGTATTCTTCGGCGTAGGCGAGGATGGGCAGGCTGACCGTCATGCCTTGGTTGCCGCTGCCCGAGTTGATGATGACAGGCATCTCGCAACCGCTCATGCGGGCGTCACTGCCTGCCGCAGCCCAGGCACGGGCTTTGATCCTCACGTCTGTTCCGAAACTCAATATGGTGCTGCCGATGTTGGCGCCCCAGCTGTTCTTCAGGCCTTCCTGCGAGATGGCCTTGTTGCATTCAATCTGCGGCTTGATGATGGGCTTGAGGTCTTCAATGTCGACGGTGTTGGCGAAGTCGTAGATGCTCTTCATGCAGAGGCAGCTGCGGTCGGTGAGTTTGGTGGCGCCGCTCTCGGCATAGCCCGAGTCAAACAGCACCTGGTCGTCTTTTTCCATCCGCACGATGTTGGTGTGGAAGCCGGCGATGCGCACACTGGCGGAGTGCTCTTCATTATATAAGGTGACCGTCACATCGAGCTGGGCGATGACATTCAGAGGGACGATGGTCATCAAGGTGTTGTCCAAAAACTCGGCGATTTCCTTTTTCTGCTCGGGAGTCACCTCGGCGATGACCTCAAGGGCTTTCTTGGGGTTGCCGGCCACGATGCCAGCCGCCACCGAGGCCTTCAGGCCTTTCATGCCCTTGGTGTTGGGCACGATGACACTCTTCACGTTCTTGATGATGTTGCCACTCGCCTTGATTTCCACGCGTTTCGGCATGGTGCCAAGGATTTCATGGGCTTTTGCGGCGGCGTAGGCCAGGCAGATCGGTTCGGTGCAGCCCATGGCGGGCACGAGTTCCTCCTTGAGGATGCTCAAGTATGAGGTGTACAAACAATCGCTTTTATCCATCAGCTTGTAATTTTCGGCAAAAATAGAAAAAAAAGTCCATTTCATTTGTTTGGATTAAAATAATCCCTAACTTTGCCAAAAATCTGAACAACTAACCCAATGTAGAATAAAATTGTTTCAATCATGAACGACAGTTTTGAATCCTCTTTGAAGGCGTGGAATGAAAACGAAAAAGCCGCCAACGAACTCATCAACATCGTCGGAAGACTGTGGTACGACAAGTCAGTGGAGCTCATCATGTTGCGCTCGCTGTTGGTCAACCGTGGTTCGGGCAAGATCCTCAACAAGCACCTTCGTGCTGAAGCCGTGTTGCACAAGCCCGTGCGTGTGCAGGACTCCTTGCTCATTGCCAAGGCCCTCCTTGCCGAGAACCTTGCACCAGCCCGTATCGACCTGGGTCGCCTCAATTCCGAGTGGACGGATGAGAAAGAAAAGTATAACAACGACGTCACGGCTTTCGTTCGCGACAAGCTTCATTACATCATCAATGCGGTTCCGCGCAGCAACAAGGTGCAGGATGTCATCCTTTACGGTTTCGGTCGTATCGGTCGTATCCTCTGCCGTGAGATGACGGAGATGGCTGGCCGTGGTGACGCCCTCCGTGTGCGTGCCATCGTCACCCGCAAGAACTCGCCTGAGGACATCCTGAAGCGTATCAACCTGTTCCGTACCGACTCGGTGCACCGTTATTTCCACGGCGTGTGCTATCCGCTGCTTGAGGAGAATGCCATGATGGTCAACGGCCAGAAGATTCTCTTCCTTGAAAGCAAGAACCCCGAGGATCTCGACTACACGCAGTATGGCATCAACGATGCTTTGTTGATCGACAACACGGGTGCTTTCCGTGATCGTGAGTCTTTGGCCCGTCACCTGCAGGCCAAGGGTGTCAGCAAGGTGTTGCTTACCGCTCCTGGCAAGGGCGACATCCCGAATGTGGTGTATGGCGTCAACCAAGACACGCTCGACCTTGAAAACGAGACCATCTTCTCGGCTGCCAGCTGCACCACCAACGCCATTGTGCCCGGCCTTGAGGTCATGCTGAAGAACTTCGGCATCGTGAAGGGTCACATTGAGACCATCCACAGCTACACCAATGACCAGAACCTGCTGGACAACTACCACAAGAAAGAGCGTCGTGGTCGTTCGGCCCCGTTGAACATGGTCATCACCGAAACGGGTGCTGGCAAGGCCGCTGCCAAGGCCATCCCCGAGCTGAAGGGCAAACTGACGAGCAACGCCGTGCGTGTGCCTACGCCTGACGTGTCGTTGGCAGTGTTGGCTCTCGACGTCGAGAAAGACACCACGGTTGAAGAGGTGAACGAGGCCTTCCGTCTCGCCTGCCTTGAGGGTAACCTCATCGAGCAGATCCGCTTCAGCAGCAACACCGAGTTCGTCAGCAGCGACGGCATCGGCGACAGTTGCGCTTGCATCTTCGATGCTCCGGCCACCAAGGTCAGCGAAGACGGCAAGACGGTGATCCTGTATCTGTGGTACGACAACGAGTTCGGCTACAGCAACCAGGTGGTCCGCCTCGCCCGCCACATCGGCCAGGTGAAGAGCTATCGCTACTATTAAGACGCGGGACGTCGAGACGCGAGACTGCGGGACTTCAGTTTCTCCGACAGGATTGTGGATCGGTGACTCTGCGAGACCATTAGACGCGGGACGCGGAACTTTGGATTCCGTGTCCCGTTTTTGTTTCCGCAGGGGTTGAAACCGCCAGCATCTCTTAAACAAAACCCACTTTGTCTTTACAAGAGAAACAAAGAATCAAATATAATAATAAAATAATATGAAATACCTCAAATTATTCACTTTACTTGCGCTCTTGCTGACGGCGGGAGGGGTGACGACGCATGCGCAAACGGAAGACGATTTTTGGATGGAAATAAACCCACCCACAACAGGCATTTTTTCACTCATTGTAGATTCCGAAGGTAACATTATCGTAGGCGCAACAGGTGTGTACTGCTCTAGAGATGGGGGAATGACATGGAACCTCATCGGCTTGGAAGACAACGGAATATTGTGTCTTTACGAACATACAGATGGCACTTTGTTGGCAGGCTCAAATTATGCCAATTCGCTTTACAAAAGAGAAGCCGGAAGCACGGAATGGAGGGTTCTTCCCATTCCTACAACTGCAAGTAGTGTTTCTTTAGGTGTCACAGCCGACAATTCCTTGCTTGTTGGCACATGGGATGGCATGTACAAATCGACTGACTGGGACTCTACTTGGACCAATGTCTTTGAGAACCAGAATGGGAATTGTGTGGTAGTGGATCTGCTGAGATTGAACAACGGGACGATGTTGGCATCCATTAAAGACTATATTTATATGGGGTTAGGAGGTCTATTCCAATCAGCTGACAATGGCGACACATGGGAAATCATTGGGTTTGCCAATACCGATAAGCGCAGTTTGGCAAAAAACTCACAAGATGTTATTTATTTGGGTAGTGCTGCTTACCCCATGGGGTTCCATCGGTCAAGTGATTATGGGTCGACTTGGCAATCGTTTTTGTCTAATCAATGTGTCCAGTCACTTGCCGTTGACGACAACGATATTGTATATGCCAATTTGTTTTGTTATGGTTGGGGTGGGGGCATTGTTCGTTCTGACGATAATGGAGAGACATGGGAATCTATCAATTCAGGAAAAAATAGCGAAGTATCAAAGCTCTATCTTTCTGACGATGGCTATTTGTATGGTTTTGGCAACGACAATGATCATATCTACCGCAGCCGCCAATCTGTGTATGAGGAATTTGAAATCGAGGTGGTGGCCTGTCCCGAAGAAGGCGGAGAGGCAGCCGGATCGGGGACTTACCATTTCGGTGAGAGGGCGCATCTGTCTGCTTCAACAAATGAACACTACCGGTTTGTCTGTTGGACCAACCAGGATGGCGATACCATCTCCACTGAGGCCGAATATGACCACATGATAGCAAGAGGAGGACAAATCACGGCGTATTTCCAACTTTGGGAGGAACTGATTATTACTCCTGATACGCTATGGTTTGAAAGCACGGAATTATTGCAACATTTTACCATTGATAACCAAACATTTGGATTGGTGACTATTCAAGACATTTTCCTTGATCCAGAATCATTCCTTGAAGTGCAATCGCCTCAAAACTTCGCTTACATACTTCAACCTGGTGAGTCTGTTCAAGTGGAGATTCTGTGCCAAGGTCTTCCTGCCAAGGACAATTACGCGCCTTTCGACATCCGAATGATTACTTCTATGGGCGAAAGGCATGTTGTTGCGATGATTAATACAGCAGTTGCCGATCGTGGACTTACCGTTGTGGGTGAATCAACACTTGTATTTGAGTCTCCTCAGGACAATCCACAAGTAGGGGTGTTGATAAACCAAAACTACGGAACGCATTCGCCAATTACCATCAGTTCTATTACAGAAAACGACACGCATTATTTGCGCATTTTGCCTGAAGGTCAGTTGCCGTGTGACGTGGAGGCTGGAAGGTATTTCAGAATAATTATGTATACCCAACATATCACCTCGAAGACCTATGCCACAACTACGGTTACCGTTGAATCGAGTGCCGGGCAGAAACAATTCGATGTCATTATCAATGGAGATCTTCTAACCGTTGATGAGCATTCCGAAGAGGTTGAACTCTTTCCTAATCCAGCGAGAGAAAAGATAGTGATAGATGGCATTGAAGTTGCCGAAGTGCAAGTCTACAACGCCATGGGCCAAAAGGTAAAGACCTTTCAAAACATGGATGAGATGGACATGAGTGCTTTGTCCGAAGGCGTCTATCTTTTAAGGATAACTTCAACGGACGGTCATGTTCATATTGGGAAAGTTGCACTGGGTAAGTGAGTTCGCTGTTGGAATCTTTGAAATCTATATGAGATTCGATGAAAAAGTGTCCTACGGGACGCTTTTTTTTGTATTTTTGCCGCCTTATTTGCAAATTAAAACCTAATGAACAATAAAAACACCCTTTTTGGTTTTCTTCTCATCGCAGCCATCCTCTTCGGCTGGATGTATTTCATGAGTCCCTCGAAGGAGGAACGCGAGAAACAGATGCACATCCAAGACAGCATCCGTCAGGCCCGTATCGAACAGATGCGCGTCGACTCCATAAAAAACGCGGAACGCCAACAAGCCGCTGCATTGGCACAGATTGCCGACAGCGTCGCCATGGCTGATATGGATTCGGCCACTTTGGCGCAGCAACAGTCCGCTGCCCTGCGCGACAAATACGGCGTCTTCGTCGGCGCCTCGCAAGGGGAGGAGCAGACCTGGGTCGTCGAGAACAAAATCCAAAGGTTGACCTTCACCAACAAGGGCGGATTCCTTAAGAACGTGGAGCTCAAAGACTACAAAGCCTATGGCGACTCGCTGCCCCTGATCATGTTCGACACGGCTACCGTCAAGTTTGACCTGTCGTTTTTTGCTCAGAATCGTGTCGTCAACACATCGCAGTTCTATTTTCAGCCTTATGTCAATGGTCAACCCTATGCTGACCAGCCTTTGAGCGTGGCCGAAGGCGACAGCCTGGTCTTTGCCATGCGTCTGCCATCCGACAACCCTGAACAATATATCGAATACATCTACACCATCCATGACAACAACTACATGATGGACTTCGATATCCGCACTGTCGGGATGAAAGATGTCATCGCCTCCAATGCCGACTATATGAGCCTCGACTGGGCCATCGACATGATGAAGCAGGAGAAGAGCACCGACCGTTTCGCCGACGAGTCGGTTTACTACCGTGCCCTTAATGACAAGGATGTCGACCACCTCAAGGTGAACCAAGACGTGGAGGAGAATGTCAATACGAAACTGAAATGGATCTCGTTCAAGCAGCGTTTCTTCTGCAATGTCATCGTGGCCAAGGAAGGCTTCGACAACGCCAAGATGGCGGTCAACACCCGCAAGTCGGATAACCCGCGTTATTACAAGTCGATGTCGACCAACATCAGCATCCCTTACGACAAAAACGCTGAAGTCAACGTGGTGCCGATGTCGCTCTATTTCGGTCCCAACCACTTCAAGACCTTGCGCAGCTACAAGCTCGGTCTGCAGGACCAAATCAATTTGGGTAACTTCTTCCTCATCCGTTGGATCAACTATGGTGTCATCGCCGTGTTCAACTGGTTGAGCCAATATGGATGGAACTACGGCATCGTCATCCTCATCCTGACCATCATCATCAAGACCTTGCTGTTCCCCTTGGCATTCAAGTCCTACAAATCGTCGGCCATCACCCGCGTGTTGAAGCCCGAGATGGAGGCCATCAACGAGAAATATCCCAAGCAGGAAGACGCCATGAAGAAACAACAGGCGGTGATGAACCTGCAAAAACAAGCGGGCGTGAGTCCTGCATCGGGATGTCTGCCCGCCTTGCTGCAGTTCCCCATCCTTATCGCCATCTTCCGTTTCTTCCCGGCCAGTATCGAGTTGCGTCAGCAGCCCTTCTTGTGGGCAGAGGACCTCTCAACTTACGATAGCATCGTCGAGTTCCCGCGCTTCCTCGGCATGGACCACCTCAGCTTGTTCACCATCCTGATGACCATTACCACGCTCATCTACACCTATGTGAACAACAAGCAGATGGATGTGTCGAGTAACCCGCAGATGAAGCCCATGAAATGGATGATGTACCTGATGCCTATCATGTTCTTCGCCATCTTCAACAACTACTCGGCTGGCTTGAGCTATTATTACATGCTGGTCAACATCATCACCTTCATCCAGATGTTCATCTTCCGCAAGATGATCAACGAGGACAAGGTTCGTGCCACCATCGAGGAGAACAAACGCAAACCCCAGAAGAAATCCAACTTCATGAAGCGTCTGGAGGAAGCCCAGAAGCAACAAGCCAAGTTGCAGCAACAACAAAAGAAACGTTGAGCCTATGGCAGAAAGGCCGGTAGTACAATAAAGTTGACAAAAATGGAAAACAAACTTGAACTATTTCTGAAGGCTATCCTCGAAACCCGCAAGGTGTGGCTGCTCGAAGCCAAGGAAGGCTTCTTCGCCATGTTGGAGGATGCCGACGGCGAACCCTACATCCCTATTTGGGAGTCGGAGACGCTGGCCGCTCAAGCCGCCCAAGGCGATTGGGAGGGTTATACGGTGACCGACATGGGATTCTCTGAACTACAACAATGGCTCAAGGAACTGGCGGCGGACGAAATCGACATCGCCGTGTCGCCCGAAGCCGAAGGTGAGATTACGGCCATACCTTCCTACAAGTTCAGGAAGTGGTTGCAACCTTACGACGACCATTCTTTTAAGGATGATGACAGTGATGAAGAGGAGTTCGACTATGGTGATGGGTGGGCTCAACCGTGGAGTTAGTTTAGAGTTGAGAGTTGAGAGTTGAGAGTTGAGAGTTTAGAGTTTAGAGTTGAGAGATAGTGGGGAGTTTGGAGTTTAGAGCGTAGAGGTGGAGTTGAGAGGAGGGGACGGTCAAAAAATAAATAACGATGAGAAGCAAGCTATTTGGTGTCCTGTTGTTGATTGAAATGGCTGCACTGCTGCTGACAGCTGCGGTGGCCTTTCATTATCAGCGTGTGGCAGGGGAGACCGACGCACGGTGTTTCCTCCTCACTGCCGCGTTGACGGGTGCTGTGGGCCTGCTCCTCTATAACATCGGACGGTCGGTAAAGAAAAGACCGCTGCAGATCCGCGATTCTTTTCTCGTGGTAGCATTGTCGTGGGTGCTTTTCTCGGTGTTTGGCATGTTGCCATTCCTGATGTATGGCACTGTCGACAATGTCACCGATGCCTTCTTCGAAACCATGTCGGGCTTTTCGACCACTGGCGCTACCATCCTCGACAATATCGACCAGCAGCCTCATGGCATCCTCTTTTGGCGTAGCATTATGCAATGGATGGGTGGCTTGGGCGTGGTTGTGTTTACCTTGGCTTTCATTCCCTCGGTGGCGAAAGGCTCCAAGAAGGTCTCACTCTTCGCAGCCGAGGCGCCTGGCTTGAGCGTGGAGAAGCTGGCGCCCACCATGGGGGCGACTTCACGTTTGCTTTGGATTATTTACATCGCCCTGACGCTGCTTTGCGCCATTGCCTATGTGGTGGGACCTATGAATAGGTTTGATGCAATATGCCATGCCTTTACGACCATCGCCACAGGTGGCTTCAGCACCCATCAAGCCAGCATAGGTTATTTCCAATCCAACTATATCGAATGCGTGTGCATCGTCTTTATGCTTCTTTCGGGCATTAATTTCGCGATGTACCATTTCCTGTTTAATGGCCGTTTCGACATCATCAAACGCAATGAGGAGCTTCGTTGGTATTTGTTGGCCATCCTTTTCTTCACGCTCTTGTTTATCATGCGATTCTTCTTCGCTCCTCGTTTCGACCTCATGACCGATGAGCAGTTGGCGTCGCATCCGCAGACGTGGTGGGAACGCATTCGTACTTCCCTGTTCCATGTGGTGGCTTTGCTTTCAAATACGGGTTTCCAAGGCAGCAACTACGATTATGACCTTTGGGGGCGTCTCTTCCTTATCCCCACTGTGGTCATGATGATTGTAGGCGGATGCGCTGGCTCCACCAGCGGCGGTATCAAGATGGTGCGCGTCATCGTGTTGTTCAGGTATATGAAGAAGACGGTGTATGAGATGCTACACTCGTCGAGTGTGTACAATGTCAAGGTTTCTGGGCAAACCGTTGACGAGCTCGCCTTGAAACGCGTGCTGTCGTTCTTCTCGCTTTTCATCATCCTCTTTATGGGCAATGTGGTGGCACTATCGGCCATGGGCATGTCGATGGAAGATGGCGCCATCTCGTTCCTTACTTGTTTCAGCAATTACGGACCAGGTTCAGGCATTACAGGGCCGAGTGGTAACTTTGATGCTATATCCAATGGGGCCAAATGGCTCCTATCGTTCGATATGCTGGTAGGCCGTCTCGAGATCTTCACTATTCTCTTGCTTTTCACGCGTAGTTTTTGGAGAACAGAATGAAGCCTCTTCCCATCTTCTAAAAACGGCATGATTGTTGCAGCAGGGGAAGTAAACCTACAAAAACAATTGAGCATTATGTTGTATCTCCTGCTAACGATTTTGATGGCATTGACCATCGGCATGATCATGCTACGGAAAGCCCTGGGACACTCCATCTTCAACAAGCCCACTTGGTGGGTTGTCCTTATCACACTCTTCTTGGGCGTGTTACCCATCTATCTCCTGTTGTGCCTCTTCGGTTTCACAGGCAAGGAACGCGAGGAAATCGAATACTAGTTTTCTTTCTTCCTCTTGGAAGCTGACGAATGCTTCGAAGAGGAGATTGCCACAAGGTTTATTTTTGATTCAGCAAATGAAATAGGAGAAGTTTTCTCCTTTTTTCATTTTGAGTCGGTTTTTTCTGTATTTTTGCTATTTCATACAAAACGAAAACAAATCATCTTAACACAATGGATAACAGACTTTTAGACAATAAGCTCCCTTATTTGGTGGCCGACATGGGCTTGGCTGCATGGGGACGCAAGGAAATTGAAGTGTCGGAGCACGAGATGCCCGGCCTGATGTCGCTCCGCAAGAAATACGGCGACACGAAACCGCTGAAAGGTGCCAAAATCATGGGCTCGTTGCACATGACCATCCAAACGGCATGCCTTATTGAGACCCTCGTGAAGTTGGGTGCTACGGTGCGTTGGTGCAGCTGTAACATCTATTCCACGCAAGACCATGCCGCCGCGGCTATTGCCGAGACGGGTACAGCCGTCTTCGCATGGAAAGGCGAGACTCTCGAAGACTATTGGTGGTGCACCAAACGCGCCATCACTTTCCCTGATGGTACGGGTCCGGACCTCATCGTAGACGATGGCGGCGATGCCACCTTGTTGATTCACAAGGGCTATGCTTGCGAGAATGATCCCAAACTCCTTGACGCACCTACGGGCAGCGAAGAGGAGAGGGCGTTGATGAGCGTCATCAAGGCCACCTACAAAGAGAATCCTACTTTCTGGCACACTGTTGTGGCTGGTTGGAAGGGTGTCTCTGAAGAGACCACCACAGGCGTGCACCGTCTCTATCAGATGCACGAGCGCGGCGAACTTTTGGTGCCTGCCATCAATGTGAATGACTCGGTGACCAAGTCGAAGTTTGACAACCTCTACGGTTGCCGCGAGTCGTTGGCTGACGGCATCAAACGCGCCACCGATGTGATGATAGCCGGTAAGGTCGTTGTGGTGTGTGGCTATGGCGAAGTGGGCAAGGGATGCTCACATTCGATGAAGAGCTATGGTGCCCGTGTGCTCGTTACCGAGATCGATCCCATCTGCGCCTTGCAAGCCGCTATGGAAGGCTTTGAGGTCACGACGATGGAAGAGGCCGTCAAGGAAGGCAATATCTTTGTCACCACGACGGGTAACTGTGACGTCATCACGCTGGAGCACATCCTCCAGATGAAAGACCAGGCCATCGTATGCAACATCGGCCATTTCGACAACGAAATCCAGGTGGACCGCCTTGAGAAGACCGAGCATCTGAAGGAGAAGATTAACATCAAGCCGCAGGTCGACAAGTATGTCTTTGATGACGGCCACTGCATCTTCCTGTTGGCGTCGGGCCGTTTGGTCAACCTCGGTTGCGCCACAGGTCATGCTAGCTTCGTGATGAGCAACTCGTTTACCAACCAGACCTTGGCCCAGATGGACCTCTGGGAGAAGCGCGGACAATATAAAGTAGGTGTCTACTGTCTGCCCAAGTATTTGGACGAGGAAGTGGCTCGCCTGCATCTTGAGAAGATTGGTGTGAAGCTGACCAAGCTCACGCAGAAGCAGGCCGACTATATCGGTGTTCCCGTTGAGGGACCTTATAAGTCAGACATCTACCGCTATTGATTTTTTCTACCTTTTGGTAGGAATAATCTTGATTTTACGGGCAGCATCGCTTTTCGGCGTGCTGCCTTTTTCGTTGTTCGCACTGGTGATGACAAATACGGCATCGCCGAAGGTATTGTTGATGCGGCGTTTCTTTAGGTCGCGTATGGACGATGGAAACTCGATTGTTAAGGCTTTACCCTTGACGGTAGCGGTGGTGCGTTCGGAGGTAAGCTCCCCACCCGTCTCGGAGTCATACCATCGGATGTTGTAGACCGTTCCGTCGGGCTGCCGTACGATGGGCAGCGTGATGGTGTTGCTTCGTGAGCTGGGTCGAGGGCGCTTGTTTGCATTCAAAGTGTAAACATAGCCTTTGGCATCCTCGACGCCATCATCCTTAAAGTGCCCATTGGAGCCTACTTTATCGGTGAGGCGGCGCAATGACTGATAGGTGAAGATGGTATCTTGGCTCCATCCGTATAATGTGTCCTCGGCTGCGTTGACCATATAATAGGTTTCGAGGCTATTTGGGAAGACAAGCTTGTTTTTGGTTACCTTGCTGATTTCACCCGTTGTACGAGGATCAAAAGTCTCTGAAGGGATGGGCAAGTTTTTGCTAAAGGTATGAATAGGCTCGAAAACCTTGTGTGTGCCACATTTCTCAAGGGCTGACCACTGCCAAAACGACGCGGGGCCCATCATGCCAGAGAATAGGGTTGACCATAAAGTGTTGTGCAAGTCGATGCCATGGGGGTCTTTCTCGAGGTATCTTTGGGAGTCGGAACTACCGAATCCAAATTCCCCGATGAAAAATATTTTATTTGGATAGACTCTGTGAGCTTCAAGGCTGGTGAGATACAACAGATGGGATATTTGTTCTTTTGACTTGGCCTTTTGCATATTGGCATAGTGATGATCCTGGACGATATCTAACTCATTATAAATGCGATTGAAGAGCATGCTCTCCGAGTCGTAGCCTATGGAGGTAGTTACGAGGTGGTGGAATGGGTCATTGGAACGAACGTATCGTGCCATGTCGTCGTGCCATCGTGTCACTACATCGCAGTATTTTCCATAGGCTTGCTTGTCGAGGTCCATATTGGAGATCTCGTTCCATAGCTCCCATGCGACGATATTGGTGGCATAGCCCCAGCGCGCAATGATATAGCGGACAAGGTTGCGGGCAATGCGTTGGGCTTCCTTGTCGGTGAAGAAGTCAGTCGGTGTCTTCAGCCCCAGCACGGTGTTGTATGGGTTGACGCGCCAGTCGGCGGGGTTTTTGTCTAATGCACCATCGTGTTTTTGGTCGGCCTTGAAGTCACCATAGGTGAAGATGCATGGCATAATGGCGATGCCATTTTTGGCGGCATACTGGATGATATGATCTAGCTCGGCAGCGTCTTTTTGGTTTAAGGTGTTGTCAAAATATAAGGGCGGATTGCCGGCGACGGTCTGGGTGTATTCATACCCATAAAGCGAAAGGTATTGCGTTCTGTTGAGCCAAATACGCATGTAATTGGCACGACCGGCCAGAGAGTCGATGCGGCGTTCGTACTCATAAATACCATAAGGTGTGGCAAAATTGTAGTATGACTTACAGGTGTACCAGGCAACGTTGGGTCCAATGGGGAAGAAAGAATGGGATTGACGTTTTCCATTAGCAACAACTTCACGCTTCAGATATCGTGTGTTGGCTTTAGTGATAAAGCCACAGGTGTTTTCTACGGCTTTGCAACTGAAACTGAAATCCGTGTTGCTAAAAGAGTTGAGTCTGACAACCCCCTTTTTGTCGGTGGCATGAAGGGTGAAGTGCCAAACACCTTCCTGATGGGGGGTGAAACGCACCTTCCATCCGTTGCCACGTGAGTCGGGTTGCGACTTCTCGTAGCCCTTGTATTGCTCAAAACGGTAGCCTTCATAATAGAAGCCGTTGACCTTCGAAACCTGTCCGTCAGGAGCGGTGAACTCCGCATAGACATCGATGACATCGGGGTCGTATGGGTTGGCATAGCTGCCTAATTGAAATGTGATCTCATATAGGTCAAAGAGATTGACGGCGCTTGGAAAAGTCAAGCTGTTGATTTTGGGCTGTGCATGAACGAGCGTGATGAGACCAAGCAGAATGGTGATGACAAATGTTTTCTTCATGTTTTCAAGTTTATTTTGGCAAAAATAAACAAATTATGCCAAATTTTGTATCTTTGCCATTTATTATTTCAGGGAGCTCCCTGTTTGTTTTATTATCATGAAAATCGCTGTAAACACACGCTTGTTGCTGAAAGACAAGCTCGAAGGCATTGGATGGGTGGCTTACGAGACTTTGCGCCGTATGGTGAAGTCGCATCCTGAAGTGGAGTTCTATTTCCTTTTCGACCGCGAGCCCGACCCGATGTTCGTTTTTGGCGACAATGTGAAACCCGTGGTGCTGTTTCCGCAGGCCCGGCATCCCTTCCTGTTCATCTGGTTTTTTGAGTTCTCCGTGAAGAAGGCGCTGGAAAAGATCCAACCCGACTTGTTCTTCTCGCCCGACGGCTATTTGAGCCTACGCTCCAATGTGACACAAGTAACTCAATTCCATGATCTTAATTTTGAGCATTTCCCCAAGGATATGCCTAGAATCCATCTGTGGCACTATAAAAAATACTTTCCCAGGTTTGCCCATAAAGCCAAACGCATTGTGACGGTGTCGGAATTCTCTAAACAGGATATTGTGGAATGTTACGGCATAGCGCCAGAGAAGATCGATGTGGCCTATAATGGCGTGAATGAGAAGTTTGCGCCTATCTCCGATGAGGAACAGAAGTCGGTGCGCGCCAAATACACTGGTGGCAATCCCTATTTCATGTTCGTGGGTTCGTTGCATCCGCGCAAGAATTTGGCGAGGTTGTTCACCGCTTTTGACCTGTTCAAAAGCCAAACATCATCGAATGTCAAGTTGTTGATTGTAGGGGAGAAGCGTTGGTGGTCGGAGCCTATCGAGCATGCTTACAGCGCTATGCGGTTCAAAGACGAAGTGGTTTTTGCCGGACGTTTGAGTGCCGACGACCTGCATAAGGTGACGGCTTCGGCTTTGGCATCGGTGTATGTGTCGTATTTTGAGGGCTTTGGCATCCCTATCCTGGAGGCGTTCCGTTGCGACACTCCCGTCATCACCTCCAATGTGACTTCGATGCCAGAGGTGGCCGACGATGCTGCCTTGCTTGTGGATCCATTCAGAGAAGCCTCCATCGCCGAGGGGATGACCGAAATGCTTGACGAGAATATACGTGAGGCCTTGATTGAAAAGGGTAGGGAGCGTGCCCAGGAGTTCTCTTGGGACAAAGCCGCCGAAGACATTTGGAACTCATTAATGAAAGCTATAAAAGAATAAGATATGGAAAAGATTGTGATGTATCCCGCTGATATCGAAAAAGATGCAGTCAACTGGAAAGATGCCCAAGGGCAGCATATCACCGCCGTGAGGCGCAACATTTTGGTGCTGGGTTCGGGTGGCCGCGAACATGCCTTGGCATGGAAACTGGCCCAAAGCGATGGCGCTGTTGTATATATTGCTCCTGGTAATGCCGGCACGGCACAAGTGGGCATTAATGTAAATATCAAACTATCAGATTTTAAAGCAATCAAGGACTTCTGTATCAAGCAAGAGATTCATCTTGTCGTGGTGGGTCCCGAGCAGCCTTTGGTCGACGGCATCGTTGATTTCTTCAAGGAAGATGCTGACTTGAGAGGCGTGAATATCATAGGGCCAGACCGTCGTGGTGCGCAACTGGAAGGTAGCAAGGCCTATGCCAAGGACTTTATGGAAAAGTATGGCGTGCCGACGGCGAAATGCTTCAAGGTCAACAAGGACAACCTCGACGAGGGCTACAAGTTCCTCGAAAGCGTGAACGCCCCTTATGTGCTCAAGGCTGATGGTCTTGCCGCAGGTAAAGGAGTGTTGATTCTCAACGACTTGCAAGAGGCTAAAGAAGAGCTTGGCAAGATGCTCGACGGTAAGTTTGGTGCAGCATCAGCGACCGTGGTTATCGAAGAGTTCCTAAAAGGCATCGAGGTCTCTGTCTTCGTGTTGACCGATGGTGAGCATTATGTGCTACTGCCTGAAGCCAAGGACTACAAGCGTATAGGCGACGGAGACACTGGGCTCAACACGGGTGGCATGGGTGCCGTCTCGCCCGTTCCATTCTGCACACCTGATTTCTTGGATAAGGTGGAGCAGCGTATCGTAAAGCCTACCTTGAAAGGCCTGAAAGCAGAAGGCATCGACTATAAAGGCTTCATTTTCTTGGGTTTGATGAACGACAACGGAAATCCTTATGTCATTGAATATAATGTCCGTATGGGCGATCCCGAGACCGAGGCAGTCATGACCCGTATCGAGGGTGACTTTGCCGATTTGTTGGATGCCTGCGCCGATGGTCGCCTCGACGAGGTGCATTATGCCAAGAGCAATAAAACTGCCGTCACAGTGATGTTGGTGTCCGGAGGCTATCCCGAAGCCTATAAGAAAGGTATGGTCATGAGTGGACTGGATTCGCTGAAAGACGTGGTGGCATTCCATGCGGGTACGACTTTTGATGCCGATAACAATGTGGTGACTTCAGGGGGAAGAGTCATTGCGGTGACGGCCCATTGCGAGAGTATAGAGGAGGCGAGGGGTGTCGCTTACCGCGAGGCAGAGAAGATTCGTTTTGAAGGTGTCAATTACCGCCACGACATCGGACTCGACTTAATGAAGATGCAATGATCAAGTTTTTCAGACAGAGTTATGCCATCCAGTATGTGGTGATTGCTTTAATGGCCATCGCCCTGTGGATTCCTGCGTTCCTCTCGGGACAAGCAATAACGGGATTGGAGTCGCCTGTCACGCCGCTTTTCAATCTTGTCAACCGCTTGCTTGGTTTTTCTGTTATCGCCCAATACGCTTTTGCATTTCTCTTGATTGTGCTTGAAGCCTTGCTGTTCAATGCGGTACTTATCAACAACCAAATCACGGGCAAGGTCGGGACCATGGCTGCGTTTGTCTTTGTGCTGTTGATGAGCCTCACCTGCACCCAGACCCAGTTTTATCCGTTCGCCTTGGCGACTTTGTTCATTGTGTTGATGCTAAAGGCGTTCTTTGAGGTCCATCTCTCGCCTAACCCGGAGATGAGTCTTCTGAATGCCGGTCTGCTCATCGCTTTGGCATCGATGTGCTATTTCCCTGCTATCCTGCTGGTTGTATGGGCGATAATAGTGCTTCCAATGGCCAGGAAAGGCTCGTTCCGCTTGGCATTGATTCCTCTTTTGGGCTTTCTGGCGGTGTATTTCCTCTATTTTGTAGGCGTGTTTCTCTTTGGTAACCTTAAAACGGTGGGGCAGGAATACCTCGGTTATTTTGTCTCGTTCCATCTGACGGTTGCAGGATTCAACTACAAGATAATCATATTGTTGTCGCTGCTGATACTGTCAGCGGTGTTTTTGCTTTTTGGCGGTAACAAGGCCAATTTGGAGAAGTCGGTTGCCGTGCGCACTAAAATCTCCATGATGGTTGTCATGCTTGTATTTGCGGTCTTTTTGTTGTTCATCGGTGGCAACCCGTTGATGCATGGCCTGCTCTTCCTTGTGCTTTCCGTCCTTTTCGCCTACGCCTTCTCCTATATGGGCAATACGGGATGGGCCAACTTGTTACTAACCCTGTTTCTTATTTTGGTCTTTGTCAATCATTACTATTTCAAAACCCTGTAGACCATGGCTTTGCTTTCGCATTATTCTGACATGATAGAGGCTGGATGCGATGAAGCGGGCCGTGGCTGTCTCGCCGGTCCCGTAGTGGCTGCTGCGGTGATCTTGAAAAAAGACTGCGACTATCCAGAACTTAATGATTCAAAGCAACTTACAGAGAAAAAGCGCATGCAACTTCGCGAGTTGGTAATGCATGAGGCTCTGACTTATGGCATAGGTGTCGTCACGGCACAGGAAATCGACGAGATTAATATTCTAAACGCTTCATTTCTTGCCATGCATAGGGCTTTGGACCAATTGACGATCGAGCCTGAATTGTTGCTGATTGATGGCAATAGGTTCAACCCATACAAGAAAATAAAGCATGTGTGTGTTGTGGGTGGTGATGCCAAATACCAAGCCATTGCTGCGGCTTCCATTCTGGCCAAGACCACAAGAGATATGATGATGGTACAATACGACAAGCAATATCCCGTTTACAATTGGAAAAAGAACAAGGGTTATCCAACCCCAGAGCATAAGCAAGCCATTGCCGATTATGGCACCACTCCCTTGCATCGCATGACTTTCAACATGGCGATTCAATTAAAGTTGGACTTTTGATGAGGTAGAACAATATATTGAATATGAAAAGAATAATCTACATCGTATTGCTATTGACAATTGCGCTTCCAGCCTTTCAAGCTAAAGCGCAAAACGATGCAATGTCGTCCTATTGGGACGGTGTGGATTTCGCTGACACGACCTTGATTGGCTCGAAGGTGTTGGATGACAAGATGGTTGAGTTTTTCTTTTCATTCACCGATGGTGACGAGCAACGGTTCGACAGCCTTTCAATAAAGGGTTTAGGTGTTCTTTTGGGCAAAGCCAAAATCCAAATGAAGATGTATGAATATGTGCTGGGTTTTGCCTTGAATGGCTATGCCAAGATGGGCCGTGATGCGGTGACGGATTATCTCCTGAACTATCCTCAAATCTTTGAGGGTGAGATTACTAAAGAACAAGGGATGCGCTTGGATTCGATAACGGAACCTTACCAAAAGGTCAGGGTGGGCGTTGTGGCTCCGAATTATTCGGGCACTACCATTGATAATAAGAACTATAATCTCTATGAGTCTGATGCCCAACATATTATTGTGGTCTTTTGGTCGACGGATTGTGAATATTGCCATGATTTTTTGACTCAAATCCGTAAACACTTGGACTTGAAGTCGGATTTTGAGCTGGTAACCTTTGCTTTGGCTGATGACAATGAGGATGTCGCGAAGCAAGTTAAAAAAATGCATCTGACGGGATACCATTTCTATGATGATTTGCGTTGGGAGAGTAAAGCCTTTCTGGATTACCATATCACCTCGACACCTACGGTGTTTGTGTTGGACGAAAACAAAACCATCGTATGCAAGCCTTACGATTGGTATGAATTAAAGGATTGGTTGAAGTTAAATAATTTATCATATTGAAAATAATTTAATTATATGAATATCAAGAAGTATGTTTTAGGTCTCATTGCGCTGGCTTTTTCTGCTGGCCAATGCCTTGCCCAGGATGCGGAGTCGCGTTGGGTTGATTCCGTCTACAACAGTCTAACTTTGGAGCAGCGTGTGGCACAACTCATTTGCATGCGTGCCAACAATCCTGACAAACCTTTCGACGCCAATGTGGCCAAGTATATCAAGAAATATAACATTGGTGGCGTGTGTTTCTTCCGTGCCGATGCCGAGGCGCAGGTGAAGCAGACCAACGAATGGCAAGCCATGGCGCAAACTCCTCTTATGGTCAGCATCGATGCCGAATGGGGCTTGGGTATGCGTGTGAACAAGACACTGTCTTATCCCTATCAGATGACTTTGGGTGCTATTAGCGATGACGAGTTGATTTATGAGATGGGCCAACAAGTGGCTGAACAATGCCAGCGTATGGGCATACATGTCAACTTCGCGCCGGTGGCCGATGTCAATTCGAATGCGGCCAATCCCATCATTGGTATGCGTAGCTTTGGCGAGAACCCTCAGACGGTGGGTGAGAAGGCCACGGCTTATGCATTGGGCATGCAAAGCAAAGGTTTGACCACAACGATGAAACATTTCCCAGGGCATGGCAACACTTCGACTGACTCACATCTGACCCTTCCCACCGTGACGCGTACGATGGAAGAGGTGCGTGACATCGAGCTGGCACCTTTCCGTTACATGATAGAAAATGGAGTGAATGGAGCCATGGTCGGTCATCTCTATTTTCCTGCCATTGAGAAGGTGAAGAACACCTCCTCGTCGTTGTCGCATGGTGTAGTCACCGACCTGCTGAAAGAAGAGATGGGCTTTGAAGGCCTTATCTTCACCGACGGCCTTGATATGAAGGGTGTGTCGGAGAAGGTGCGTCAAGACAGCGTGCCTTATGTCTCTTTCATGGCGGGCAATGATGTGTTGATCCTGCCTCTTGATGTTCCTTTTGCCATTAAGACCATCAAGGCGGCAGCAGAACGCGATTCCGAGGTGGAAGCCCGAGTGGAGGAGAGCTGTAAGAAGATTCTTCGATACAAATACCGCGCTGGCCTTAACAAATACAAGGCTGTTTCGACAGAAAACCTAATGACCGATCTGAAAAAGGAGGCTTACACCGAGTTGCGCCAGCAGTTGTATGATGAAGCCATCACGATGCTACGCAACGAGGGTAATGTGATTCCTCTGGTCAACAACAAGAAAATCGCTGTGGTCACCATTGGGAACACGAAAAACGATGTGAACAACGGCCTGATTGAGCGCGGCTATAGCACCAAATCATTTGTGGTGAAGAAAGACGAGATCGCGACCAAGTCGGCGGCTTGGCTCAAGGAGTTGGAGAGCTATGATCTGGTGGTGGTTAGCATTGAGAAGACAACGATGTTTGCCAATAAGAACTACGGCATCAATGATGAGACGGTGAAATTCTTCAACCGCCTTGTCGCCCAGAACGATGTGATCCTCAATCTATTTGCTTGTCCTTATGCCTTGGATATGTTCCGTATCAACAACAGCGTGAAAGGCTTGGTGGTGGGCTATCAGGATGAGGTGCCGGCCGTCAACGCCGTTGTGAAGCTGCTCTCTGGCGAGTTGGATCCTCATGGCACCTTGCCGGTCTCTGTCAATAAGTTCAATTGCGGCGATGGTATCGTCGTTGGCGCACCCGAGAAAAAAGTACACATATTGCCATCGAAAGAGATGCCTTCCAAGTCGATCAGCCCGGCAACTCCTGCAACGGGTATGGACACCAGCTCCGCGAAGAGTTTGGAGCAAAATGTGTCGGTGGAATTGGATGAGACCTATGTGCATCGTTTGGACTCTGTGGCCAAGGCGGGTATCCGTCATGGTGCCTATCCAGGTTGCCAAATCGTGGCAATGAAAGACGGACAAGTGGTGTATGACAAATGCTTCGGTTATTTCACTTATGGAGGCGGTCACAGGGTGCAACCCAACGACCTCTACGACATCGCCTCCTGCACTAAAATTTTCGCTTCCACGCTGGCCGTGATGAAGTTGTATGACGATGGCATGATTGACTTAAACAAGACATTAGCTGATTTCTTTCCCTACCTGAAAGGTAAGGCTCATGGCAAGTTGAAGCTCATCGACATCATGACTCACCAAGCCGGACTGAAGGCTTGGGTGCCCTTCTATAAGGTGACAATCGATGAAAACGGCCCCATGGCCGAGTTTTATAGTGAGGAGATGGACGAGAGTCATAATGTCAGGGTGGCGGAGAACCTGTACCTTGTCAACGATTATGCCGACCGTATCTTCGACTCCGTGGCCAAGACACCTTTGGGGAAGAAGAAATACTTGTACAGCGATATGGGCTTCTATTATATCCCAAAGATTGTCAAACAACTGACCAACCAGGGCATTGAAGACTATCTGAACGAGAAGTTCTACATGCCAATGAACCTTTCGCACATCTGCTACCAGCCTTTGAACCACTTCACTCGCGACCAGATTGCCCCGACGGAGAACGACACCATCTTCCGCATGCAACTCGTCTGGGGTGATGTGCACGATCAAGCTGCTGCCATGATGGGAGGTATGGCAGGTCATGCAGGCCTTTTTGCCAACGCCCACGACTTGGCGGCCATCATGCAGATGTTTCTCGATGAAGGCACCTATCAAGGCGTGCAGTACCTGAAGCCTGAAACGGTGCGTTATTTCACCAAGGCACCGTTCGCTTCGAGTAACAACAACCGTAGAGGCATTGGATTCGACAAACTGCCTATCGATAAGAAGGGTTCCAGCACGGCTTCCAAGTCGGGCTCAATGAGAGGGTATGGTCATACGGGTTTCACGGGCACCTTTGTCTGGGCCGACCCGGCGAATAAGCTGCTCATCATCTTCTTGTCGAACCGCGTCCATCCCGACACCGACCCCAACAAATTGGTGCGTCAAGGTACCAGGACAGCGTTGCACGACATCCTTTACGAAGCTTATCCGATTCCCGAATAAGGATAGTACAGTTATTTGATTTCGTAGGTATTGATGATGCCTATGGCTTCTTCCAACTCCATTTTGACCATGTGGCCATCGGAGGCGCGGCAGGTCACTATTACGGATTTGTAGCCGCCTTTGGGCACCTTACCCTTGGCCACAATGGCGATGGTTTTCAGACCTTTCTCTTCCGATATGGTCAACTCGGCATTGTTGTCTGTTGCCGCCTGTTCCCAATTGCCCGAGAGACAATTGAGCAGGGTGGAGCGTTGCACTTTGACCATCTTCGCCTTATTGGCGTCAAGGTCGGCTTTCTTGCCGTCCATGTTGATCTTCACCTTGTTGCCGTCGATGATGAAGGAATCACCTGACGGTTCGGTGTAGGTCATTATGAGTTGGTCTTTGCCGTCGAAGACGATATGACCGGCTTTGTTGATGGTCTTGCCCGACAATTTCATCACTTTGGTTTGGGTGAAATCGTTGTCGAAGGTTTGTTGAGCAAATGCGGTGACTGAAAAAAGTACTGCGATGATAATCAGTGTAATGTGCTTCATTTTTTTTAGGACTGTCTTAATTGGTTTACTTTAGCGTCGTTCTTCATTTACAAAAACCGTGCAAAAATACTCGTTTTTCCGATGCGATTTGAATTTGAACACTACATAAATCTATGTCCAAATCATTGTTTGTTTCAAATAGTGTTGTATTTTTGCAATAACAAATCGACAACAATAACCCTTACAACTATGAAAAAAGCATTGAAAATGACGGCCTTAATGCTGTGTGCCGTGGCTATGATGACAGCATGTGATACCAACACTTCTAACAATTCTGTTGAGAACAAAATGGCTCAATTCGAGAAAAAAGCCACCGAATTCAAGGCAACCTTGGACCCGAGCAACAAAGTCATTGCCGAGAGAATGGATACCATCGTGCAGAAGGTGTTCTATCTTGAACCTAATCAGGATTTCGAAGGCGTCAATCCCATCAACAACATCATGATGCATGATTATGCAACGAACGACACTAAAGCCCTCCTGCCCGAAGAGGAGAAGATAAGTGATTTCATTGCATTTGGTGAAATTGTTGAAAGTGAAGACGACCTTACAAGCGCTATCACTTGTTTTAATTTGGATTACAGAAACTCAGAGCTTATTGGCGACCGTTTGTTTATGTTGATCCATACCGAATGTTCGTATGAAATGGAAACCTCGCTTCTGTTCTACGTTAACGTCCTCGACAACACATTGCATTATGTTACTGATTGTGATGACGTCAAATTTGACAAGGCAAATGGAACAATTGCTGTCCATACGGAGTTGATGAAGCTTGCAGGTGCTGATTTGGCCCATGATTTCACCCTTTCAGTATCGTCGACCGATGAGGAATATGCGGCCAAACGCACTGAGAATGAGGAAATAGAAGATCAGATGGCGGAGAAGTGGAGAGAAGAAAACGTCGACTAATCTTCGCCGATCGTTTCCAACAAAAGCAAGAGCGCTAAAACTTTAGCGCTCTTCTTTTTTTGCCTTCTTCATCACACTCTTCTTGTACCATGGCCACTTCATTAATTGCCAGAATGCAAATGGTAGCAATGAATACGATATCATGATGGTTGAAGCCATTCCGATGAGGGTGCTGAGACCGATGGAACGGATGGCGGGGTGTACGGCGAAGAGCAGCGACGATACCACGATGACGAGGATGGCTGCCGAGAAGAAGATGGCCACCTTGTGCCAAGTGAGCACGTCGCGGTTGCCCGTGCGCGCCTGCTTGAGCAGTCCCTCGGTTATGAAGATGCTGTAGTCGACGCCCACGCCGAAGATAAAGGTCGAAATGATGATATTGATGAGGTTGAACTCCAAACCAATCAGGGCCATGTAGCCTTGTACCATGAACCAGCTGAGCACCATGGGTAGAAATGCCAACAGCGCCGTGATGATGTTGCGGAACGAGATGAGCAGAATGACCAGCACAAACAGCGAAGAGATCCAAACGGCAATGTTGAAGTCGTCGTTGATGACTTCCACCATGCTCTTGCAATAGTAGAAGGGCTCAAGGACGAAGGTCTTGGGGTTGGTGACCAAGGCGTCGGTGGCGATGTCTTTTTCGTTGAAGTTCATGGAGACATCGGTGAATACCATATATTGGCTGTCGGCGTTGCATTCGATGAAGTTGCCTAATAGGTTCTCGGGCACCACGCCGCTTTCCATCAGCGAGGCGGCCTCATAGTCGGCGTCAAGGAGGTCCTTGAAGTCATAGAACATCATGGGGTCGAGGCCGAACTCAAGGGCACCTTTGTCCACTTGGGCAATGGCATAGGCTTTTCGCTCCTCGGTCCAGAAGTCGTTCCACTTGGCGATACGCTGCTCTTGGTCGGATTGGGTGACGAAGAGTTTGGGGATGAAGTTGGTGTAGCTATGAACCGCACCTTCCTGTGCAAGTGAGTCGAGTTTGACCATGAGCGACTTGTCGGCTTCCAAGGCTTCGTCGATGTCGGTGCTGACGGTGGCGAAATAGAGGTGGAAGAAACCGTCGTTGTTTTTTTCGTTGTATAGGTTCTCGGCTGCAGCCTCGGAGGATGAGTTATAGTCGAGGTTGCGCAGGTCGCTGTCGAATTTCACTTTTGGGGCAAAGATGATGCCCACTACCACGATGATCATGATCAGCGCCAAGAACCAGGGCTTACGGTCGAAAGGCAGGTTGTTGAGGCGCGAGATGCGGCGGAAGGTCTTGCTGTCGGCATCGGCATTGCGCTTGGGCAGGAAATGCGGCAGGAAGATGAGAGAAAACAGGGTGCTGCCTAATAGGGCGAATGAAGCGAACAGGCCGAAGTCGCGGAGCAGGTCGCTGTCGGTGAAGAGCAGGCTGCAGAAAGCACCCACGGTGGTGATGCATCCCAAGAAGACGGGCGTCGACTCGTCGAAGAGCAGCTTCTCGGCATCGCCGACGAAGAAATGGTGGATGAGGACATGCAAGCTATAACTGATGGCCACACCCAAGACGATGGCGCCAAGACCGAGTGCCATGAGCGACATCTCACCCCTGATCCAATAGATGCATGCCAATGAGAAGAGGGTGCCATAGAGGATAGGCAACAGCAGTTTCCAGATGAATGAGAAGCTTCTGAAGCACAAGCCCATCAGGATAAGGATGAGCACCAAGGAGATGCCAACAGTCACTGCCAAGTCAGAGCGGATACGACTTGCGTTCGAAACACTACCCATGGGGTCGCCATGAGCATACACTTTCACATCAGGATGCATGGTCTCGAAGTCTTGTTGAGCCTTCGTGAGCATACGGCTGAATTCCGTTGCCGACCACGAATCCAAGGTCTTAAAAGCCGGGGCGAGGTAGGCGAGGGCCACGGTGCTGTCGGGACAGAAGAGGTGCCCGTCGATGAGGTTGAAGTTGCTGGCAGCGCTTTGCAGTACGTCGCCTAGCACCACACCACGCAAGTTGAGCGGGTCATACATGATGGCTTGCGTGATGTCGCCTGTCTCATCTTCCATCATCTGCTCGTAGTTGACCCACATCTGCCGTTCGATGGCTTCAGGTTCAAGGGCCTTTTCGAAGTCCTGATAGGCCGAAGTGTCGATGAAAGAAGGGATATGTTCGAGCACGAAATCCAAGGCGTTGATGCCCACTTCTGGTTCCATGTTGTATAACACATTGGAAATAAAGTGGTTCGAAGAGTCGCGCTCATAAAGAAGACCAATGAACTCATCGGTGCGTTCGGCCAGTATTTCGGGTTCAAGACGCTCGTCGGCAGAGGTCACCTGGATGTAGATCTTGTCTTTCAGTTGGATGGAACTGAATGCCAGTTGACTTTCGACACTCGAAGAGGGAAGCAGTTTGGTGATGTCCTCCTCAAAATGGAGTTTGAGTCCAAAGAAGAGGAAGACCAGTGCCGAAATGACCATAATCAGGTACATCAAGACCTTGTGCTGGTTGAAATACCTATAGATAGGGATGAAGATTTTATGCATTAATAAATTGATTTACAACAAAATAACCGCTTTTATTAGGGAAGGCGAATTGAGGGTGCAAAATTACGAAAAAAACCTTTAGTTTCATAACTAAAGGTCCTTTCTTCTTTTTGGTCTTTTTTGAAGTGTCATTACTCTTTCTTCACTTCGCAAATCATGGCGTACAGTTCGGGCAGGCGTTTCGATATGGCCACTGGACGCCCGTTCTCGATAAAGCAATGCAGACTCTTGCCGGTGCATACGGTCTTGTCGCCCTTGCGCATCACATAGGTGAACTCAAACTTCATCTCGGTGACCTTGCTGATGAAGACCTCGATGTCGATGACATCTTTGAAGGTGGTGGGGCTTTTGTAGTCACATTGGATGGAGACAACGGGCGAGAACACATTGTCGGCCTCGATCTTCTCGAAGCCGTAGCCCAGCTGGTCTAAATAATCTACGCGGGCTTCTTCCATGAAACGGACATAGTTGGAGTGATGCGTCACGCCCATGCGGTCGCATTCGTAGTATTTCACTTCGTGTTGGTAGGTATGCATGCTTTTTAAATTTGCGGCAAAAATACAGTTTTTATCGCTCTCTTCGTTCAATGACCTCTTTCAGCTTGTAACGGTCGCCCGTCGATTTGCCGATGGCGTCGATGAACTGCTTATCATAGCCAGGCGTCTCGTAGCCCCAACGCTGGAAATTACCCTCCTTGTCAACACGCTTCACCACTTGGTCGTTGTATTTCACGATGAGGTATTTGGCCAACTTGTCCCAACGCTGCATCATCTTCTCGGCGTAGGCGATGCTTTTGTTGTTGAGGTAGCTGCGACGGTCGGCAGGCATCATTTTTTCGATGGCGGTGAGCACGCTTTCCTGGTCGGCATAATAATAGTCTTCCAGTTCGTTTTGTGCTTGGCGCAAGTCGCCGATCATCATGGAATAGCGGGGATAGACCATGTTGGCCACCCAGTTGTTCATCCAGAAAGCCGATTGGTCGCTGAATTCGTTGCGCGGGTTGTTCTCGGGACGGAAGCAGTCGGGCACTTGGGTGATGCAGCAGTAGAGCGGCACGTAGGCCACCATGTTGGCATCGTCGCAGTTGAACCAAGTCACTCCACCAACATCATTGGGCAGCCACGAACGCATCTGGCAGGTCATGGTGAAACCGCTTTGTTGCGTGGCGATGGGGCGTTCACGATAATAGGGGATGCTGTCGCTATCCTTGAAGTGCATCGGGAGGGGACGGATGGGCATGCCCCAAGGACCAGCGGTCATATCGGAGGTCATGTCCAAAGGCGTACCTTCAAAGTGGTCGCGCATGTCGGCTTGCAGGTCGCGCAATGACAAGGGTTTGTCGGGCTTGATCCAAAGCGGCAGGTGGTCGCAGACCTCGAAATCACCGTTGATGTAGGGCAGGTATTTGTCCATCTCGGCATGGTCGTAGTGGTGGCGGAAGAAGCTCCACACGCGAGTGTCGGCATAGCGCACATTCTCGAAGTCGATGGGACAGTAGGCGTCGCGGAACGAGAAGTCCTCGTCTTTGCCGTTGAAATAGCCCCATTCCTTGGCGAAGCTGATGACATCGGCGGCATAGACACATTCAATCTCGGGGTTGTTGATCTTCTTGAGATTCTTGCTGCTGATGCTGTTTTTGGAACGCTTTTCCAAGGGGAACTGACGGATGCGGCTCAAGTTGGCATGGGCACAGATGCAGTCGTCGGGGATGCGCAGGGCCACCCATACGGCTCCCTTGCGGCCAGGACCCTTGCCGATGATTTCCATGATCCAAGCTTCGTTGGGGTCGCAGATGGTGAGGGTCTCGCCACTGCTGTTGTAGCCGTATTCTTCAACGAGCTCCGCCATGCAACGGATGGCTTCGCGAGCCGTAGAGCAACGTTGCAAGGCCAGTCGCATCAGACTGAAATAGTCCAACAAGCCTTCCTGGTTGACGAGCTCCAAACGGCCATCGAAGGTGGTCTCCACGATGGTCACCTGCTTCTCGTTCATCAAGCCGACGACATTATAGGTGTAAGGCACTTGCTTTACATATTGTCCTTCGTGCGAAGGTCCCCAGCCGTGAATCTCGATTAATTCGCCAGGCTCGTGTAGTCCAGAGGGACTATAAAACAGTGATCCGGAGAAGCCGAATCCGTCGCAATTGTAGGTGCACATTACGCTGCCATCGGTGCTGGCTTTCTTGCCTACGATGAGGTTGGTACAGGCCCACGCGGGAATCACGCAGAGCGCTAATATTAAGGTGAAAAGTTGCTTTTTCATCATGTAAAATGGTATAATATTTATTTGAAATTAAATCATGCAAAGGTACATTTTTTTACCTTTGCACCTTAAAAATTACAGCGATGAAGAAAACATTTCCATTGAGAGCAGTGTTCTCTCTGTTATTGGTTCTTTCGACTATATTGTGCGTTGCCCAACCTCCTGGCGGTGGAGGAGGACGTTCTCCTGGAGGAAGACCTCCTGGGGGAAGACCGCCCTTCGGTGGCGGTGACCGTCAGTGGGGTCAGACCGAAGGCAACATGCCCACCGTGAAACAGAAGAAGAAAGTGCGCGAAGGTGACACCTTCCAGGTGGTTGGCGTATTGCGCGACGCCAAGACAGGGGAGTACCTGCCTTATGTCAATGTGGCTGTGCTCGATTCGGTCGATAATGAATTCGTCAAGGGCGGCATCAGCAATATGGACGGCGTATTTGAAATCACCGGCGTGCCGCAGGGATCGTTCCTGCTGCGTGTGTCGGCTATCGGTTACGAGAGCTATTCAATGCCGTTCAATGTGACCAACAATACCAATCTCGGCACCATACGCATTAATCCAGGTGTGACTTCCCTTGGCGAGGTGACCGTGGCTGCCGAAAGACCGCTGTATGCCATGGAAGGCGAGAAACTGATCTATAATGTCAGCGAGGACCCGTCCATCCAGACGGGAACCACCGAAGACGCCTTGCAGAACGCACCTGGCGTGGAGGTCGATGTGGAAGGCAATATCACTTTGCGCGGTGTGTCGAGTGTGGAGATTTGGGTCAACGACAAACCTTCGAAACTCACCGAGGAAAACCTGAAGACCTACCTCCAGACCTTGCCAGCCAACGCCATCGCCCGCATCGAGACCATCACCAACCCTTCGGCCAAATATGCCACCGATGCCGAAGCCGTCATCAATATCGTGACCTCGGCACACATCAAGAGCAACCAGTTCGTCAGCTTCGGCGTGAATGGCTCCAACCAGCCTTTTGTCTCACCTTGGGTGAGTTACATGTGGAAGAAGGAGAAGCTGAGCATTAATTTGTTTGCTTCAGGACGTTATAGCAACCGCCTCAACACCACCGACAGTTGGGAACTGAAACGCGAGGATGCTGCTACCGAGGGATTGTATGACTCTGTATGGTACAAGACAACCTCACAAAAAGAGGACAATCGTAGCATCAGCGGCAATGTCTTCATGAACATCGACTATGAGATTGACTCCACGAGTGACATTTCCTTCGATGGTGGAGGCTTCTACAATAACAACCGCAATAACGGTAGCCGTCGAGAAGTACAGACCTTCTATTTGCAGCCCGATGACAGCATTTTGGCCTACAGCATGGGCGATACCACTCTTTCGCAATCTGGCTTCGGCCATTTCGGAGCAGACTACACCAAAAAGTTTGACGACAAGGGGCACAACCTCCGCATCGGTTTGAATGGCAGGTTCAACAGAAACGCATCCGACTATTACAACAACCGTTTCTATGATGTCTACACCGACTTCGATGAAAACCGATACCTTTTGAGTAATCAGAAGGGTTATGGCATTAATCTCGATGCGCGTTACAACAGACCCTATAGTGAAGACGGCGAACTCAGCTATGGATTGCGTTTCGACAATCAGCTGAGCAACAGCGACTATAATCGTTATTATTCCAATGATGGCGGTATCACTTATGATAGTATCGATATACTACGCACTTACCATTTTAAAGGCGCTGAAACAGGTGTCAACGGCGATGTCAACTGGACGCACCGTTGGGGCGGTTTCACCCTGAGTACGGGTTTGGGCATTGGTGGTGACCGTATTGGCTACAACTACCAGAGTGAAATGCCGTTTGCCGACGACAGCATCTTGTATTTCCTCAATGTGCGTCCTTCCATCCACCTGACCTATCGGACGGAATCGATGCACAACTGGAAACTCAACTATTCGATGCGTATGTCGCATCCTGGTGAAGACCAAATCAGCACCTTCCGCAGGTATGGTGATGACAGCTATTCGACGGGTAATCCGCTCGGACTCAAAAACGCATATACCCATAATGTGGAAGCTGGCTGGCAGAAGTTCTTTGAGCGTTTTGGCAACATCGGCCTCGAGGCCTACGGTCGTTGGAGTACCAACGAGATCAGCAGGTTGACCGATGCCGAATATGATGACTATCTGGATCGTATCGTCAGCTATTCGATTCCTTACAACATGGGTACTTCGTGGCGTTACGGTACTTCGCTCAATATGACCTACCGCCCGACGGGATTCTTTAATGTGCGCCTGTACGCCAACCTATATGATTATGGCTATCGCATGGAATATGACCGTAATGGCGTGCATCAGATCGACCAACGCGACAAGTGGTCGTGGAGTGTGCGCGTCAACGCATGGGCCAAACTGTTTGACCGTTTGCAAGTGACGGCTTCGGCCAACTACAACTCACCGACCATCAGCCTGATGAGTGAGCGCAAGGCACGATATTTCCTCAACATGGGTCTCCGCAGCGACTTCTTCAACCGCCGTCTGTCGGTGTTTGTCAATGTTCAGGACATCTTCAACTGGGGTGCTAAGATTGGTTCTGGTTCTAGCAACACTAACCCGTACTATCTCAGCGACAGCACCCGCAAGATGCTGAACAGCCGCTATATCTCTGCGGGCTTCACATTGCGTTTCGGTAAGCTGGAACTTGAGCGACAAGCCAAGGAGGGTGAGAGCGAGTCGGGCGACTCGTTAGAATAAAAAAAGAGGCTGAGCAAACTCAGCCTCTTTTTTTTATTCCTTATGAATTTAATATCCGAAGATCTCTTCAGTACTCACGCGCTTGACGGGACCGAGTTGCTGAAGGGCCTTCATGTCGAGTTCCTTCTCGTCGCCGAGGATGACGTAGCGATAAGGCTTGTTGGCCATCTGCTCTTGCTCAAACTGCACGATGTCTTGCAGGGTGATATTGGGCAAGGCGTTGTAGATGCGCTCGTTGATATCATAGTCGATGCCCTTCATTTGGGCGCTCAACCAGGCATTGATAAGGCCGAATTTGGTGGTGCGCTGACTGGCCAGACGCTTCGTCAGAGCCTCCTTGGCGATGCCGAAGGCTTGTTCGCTTTCAGGCATCTCGTTGAGGATTTCCAGGAAATGATTCACGGCATCCATCATCTTGTCGTTTTGCGTGATGATATGCGTGAAGAAGTATTCCTTCTGATCCTTATAGTTCGGCTCCATGTAGGCGGCGAAGGCATTGTAAGCCAAGCCGCGAGCCTCACGCATCTCTTGGAAGACGATGGTGTTCATGCCGCCTCCATAGTATTCGTTGAACAAGGCCTTGACGGCAGCCTCTTCGGGGTTCCAATCGCGTTGTTCGTTGTGAACCATGCGCATATAGATGTTCTTGGCGTCGTATGGGGCAATCAGCACTTCGTTCTCGGGCGTGGCTTGCAGTTCGTAGTGCTTGCCTTGCGGGACAGCCTGCAACTCTGCTACGGTCTGGTGGTTCTCGGTGACGGCTTTGCCCATCTCTTCTGCGGTCATGGGACCATAGTAGAGCACAGTGTGCTCGTAGTTCTTGAGGTTCTTCAAGAGATCGAGGAGTTCCTGCGGGTCAAGTTGACGGATTTGCTCGGGCGAGAGTTGGTTGCGTTGCGAGTTGTAGGGACCGTAAAGTCCGTACTGCACCAAGGCGTTGAAGTTGCTGCGTTGGTTCAGTTTGGCATCCATGCGTGACTTCTCCAGCTGCTGGATGCACATCTCGGCCACCATCGGGTCGGGTTGGGCGTTCTGCATCACATTTTCGAGGAGGGACAGGGCTTCAGGCATGTTTTCGCCAAGACCGCGCAAAGTGACGGTGATGGTGCGTGCGCCAACACTGATGTAATAGTCGCAGGCAAGCTTATAGAACTGTTGCTTGATTTCCTCGTTGCTCATCTGATCAGTGCCAAGGTATTCGAGATAATTGGCAGCCACGCCATAGCGGAGGTCAGCCTCGTCGCCAAACTCATAGCGGAAGCTTAATGTGAATCGCCCGTTCTCTTTGTTTTGGACATAGATGTAAGGCAGTCCCGCCTCGGTCTTGCCGAAGGTGAGGTCTTTCTTGAAGTCGACGAAACGGGGTTGGATGGCTGGCACTTCGGTGTTTTGCACTTCGTTTACGAAGTTGCTCACGAGGTCACGGTTGGTCGGGATGGGCGTGATGGCCGGCTTGTCGATCTTCTTTTGGTTTTCGTCAGCGCCTTGACGCTTGAAGACTACCACATAGTTGTCGTTGAAATGCTTGTTGGCGAAGGCCACGATTTGTTCCTTGGTCATGCCTTCCATGCGTTTGAGATATTCCACATCTTGTTTCCAAGGTCTCTCGAGAATGAAAGAGTTGACAAACATATTGGCACGTGCCTGGTTGCTCTCCAAAGAGTTATAGTAGTTGAGCTTCATATTGTTGACGACAGAAGGCATCAAGTCGTCGGGGAAGTCACCTTTCTTCAGTTTCTCTATCTCAGCCAGCAAGAGGTCTTTGGCCTCTTCGAGGGTTTGTCCGGGACGCGGTGAGCCACCGATGAGGAAGCTGGAATAGTCGCGGTTGGTGCTTGAGCCGCCCCAAGCATAGAGCATCTGCATCTGTTGGTTGATGTCGAGGTCGATGAGACCAGCGGTACCGTTGCTCAACATGGTGCCAATCATCTCAAGCGTATCGGCTTGCATCGAGTTGCCACGGTCGAAACGCCAACCCATCATCAGGTTCTCGGCTTCGAGGCCATAGATGGTGGTGTCCTTGGGAGAAGTGATGGGCTCCAACGGGGCAAATTCGGGTTGCTTCACATCGGCGCCGGGTTGCCAGCCGCCAAAGTACTTGTCGATGATGGCGATGACCTCGTCAGGATTGAAGTCGCCAGCCATGCAGATGGCCACGTTGTTCGGGCGGTACCACTTGTTGAAATAGTTCTTGATGTTGGTGATTGAAGGATTCTTCAGGTGTTCCTGGGTTCCGATGGTAGTCTGCGTGCCGTAAGGATGAGTAGGGAAGAGCATGGCGTTCATGGCTTCCCATGCTTTGCGGCTGTCTTGTGCAATGCCGATGTTGTATTCCTCATAAACGGCTTCCAACTCGGTGTGGAAACCACGGATGACCATGTTCTGGAAACGGTCGGCCTGGATCTTGGCCCAGTTCTCGATCTCGTTCGAGGGGATGTCTTCAACATAGCAGGTCACGTCTTCTGAAGTGTAGGCGTTAGTGCCTTCAGCACCGATGGTCGACATGAGTTTGTCGTATTCGTTGGGGATGAAATACTGGGCAGCCAGCTGGCTCACGGAGTCGATTTCATGGTAAGCGATGCGGCGCTCCTCGGGGTCGGTGAGGGTGCGGTATTTTTCATAACGCGCCTCGATGTCGTCCAAGAAAGGCTTCTCGGCTTCATAGTCGGTGGTGCCGAACTTGTCGGTGCCCTTAAACATCAGGTGTTCCAGATAGTGCGCCAAACCTGTGGTCTCCGAAGGATCGTTCTTCGAACCCGTGCGCACGGCGATGTAGGTCTGGATGCGCGGCTCTTCGTTGTTAACGCTCAAATAGACGGTCAGGCCGTTGTCCAAGGTGTAGATGCGGGCCTCGGTGAGGTCGCCTTCCACGGTTTCATACTTGTACTTGCTCTCTTCTTTGGGTGTGCAAGAGGCAAGCATCATCATTGCCGCCGCACCAAGCAACAGCAAGTGTTTCGAAAAGAATTTGTTTTGCTTCATTGTTTATGAAATTGGATGATTTCTTCGATTGGGGCGGCAAAATTAGGGAAAAACCAGCATCCATACGAAGAAATTGTACATTAATTGAACACAATTCCATAATAATGCCATCATTGGAGCGTCATCAGAAAGGAATTTGAGATCTAGTTGTCCTCAAAATTCTTCGGAAAGCGGCTCCACATGGCATAAGAGGGTCCCATCTTGTCCACAAAAGCCTGCCACATCTTTTCAGGCGCAGTGTTGAGGTACTGTTCTGCGGTGATATCGCTGATAAGCCATGAGTTGCGGACCAGTTCATCAACAAGCTGTCCGTCGTCCCATCCGGCGTAGCCGAGATAGAAACGCACATTGCTCTCGTTGGCGATGCCTGTATGGATCAAGGTGGCCAAGGTTTCATGGTCGCCACCCCAATAGAGGCCGTCGACGATGGGGTAGGACTCTGGAATCATCTCGCCCAAGGTGTGGATGAAGAAAAGCTGTTCGTCGGCAACGGGACCGCCAAGATATACGGGTGCTTCGAAGTCGGGAAACTCGTCAACGATTCGGTTGACCTGCACCTCCAACTTCTTGTTGATGATGATGCCGAAACTGCCTTCCGACGCCACATGGTCGATGAGCAAGATGACCGACCTCCCAAAGTGGAAATCGTTCATTAAAGGCTCGGAAATCAAGATTTTACCCTGTTTCGGCTCCAACGAATTGCTCCGTATGACAAAATTTTCTCCTAAATCCATACTGCAAAATTAGGATTTTTGGATGATATTCATTGCATTATTTGTAATTTTGTGCCATAAAACACGTTTATCTTGAAAAGAACTGACAATCAATCCAAATTCGACGCCCTGCGCAAGGAGTTTTCGACCTTCACCTTTGAAAGCCAAATGATAAAACGGGAAGGAGGCACTTTGTCGCTGGCCTTCGACTTCAACCTTGACGACCGCTACTATTTTAGGCCGACGCTGGAAATCCCTGCCAGACCTTTCTTCGACTGGGACAGCATCTCAGAGGAAAAATTGCAGGCTTTGGCTTTCCAAATTGGTATGACCGAGCTGGTGAGTTATTGGAAAATCGCCTGCCCGAAAAAGGTGGTGGTGAAGCCTTTTGCTTTGACAGAGAAGCAAAAAGCGTTTTGGAAAAAGTTGTATTACAATGGATTGGGTGAGTTCTTGTATTTGAATGGGATTTCGATTTCAGAGTCTGAATTGATGATTGTCCAATCGGAAAGAAATCAAGAATTTGACAAGGTTGTGTTGCCACTTTTAGAAAAGACTCTGGTACCAATCGGCGGCGGCAAGGACTCCGTGGTCACGCTGGAATGCCTGCGTAATGCCATGCCTGTCACACCGCTGATTGTGAATCCCCGTGGCGCGACTTTGAACTGCGTGAAGACGGCTGGTTACAATGACGACGAGTTCATTGTCATCAACCGCACCCTCGACCCGACCATGTTGAAGCTCAATGCCGAAGGTTATCTGAATGGACATACGCCATTCTCGGCTTTGTTGGCTTTCATCAGTGTTTTGGCGGCTTTTGGTAGTCGGTCGAAATACATCGCATTGTCGAACGAGAACAGCGCCAACGAAAGTACTGTTCCAGGGACGAACATCAACCACCAATACAGCAAGTCCATCGAGTTCGAGAGTGACTTCAGGAACTATGTGGCAGAGAACTTGAACCCTGAAGTGCAGTATTTCAGTTTTTTGCGTCCCTTGAGCGAGTTGCAGATTGCCAAGTTGTTCTCGCAGTGCGAGGCCTATCATCCCGTGTTCCGTAGCTGCAATGCGGGCAGCAAGACCGACTCATGGTGTGGCAAATGTCCCAAGTGTTTGTTCACTTGGATTATTCTGTCGCCGTTCCTTTCAAGAGAAAAACTTGTCGCTATTTTCGGCAAGGACCTCATGGCAGACGAGAGTCTGCGTCCCATCTTGGAAGAGCTGAATGGCACCGCCGCCGTGAAGCCTTTCGAATGCGTGGGTACCGTGGAAGAAGTTAATGCATGTCTTAAAGCCGCGGGCATTTCGACAGGCTCAGTGACCGCTACTTTTGCTAAGGTCCCTGAGCCTGTCGAAGGGCCGACTGTAGATGAAATACTCTCCCGTTTCAATACCAATCATTTCCTCCCCGAAAAGTTCGAACAAATCCTAAAATCCCGCCTCCATGTTTGACTTGATTCTGAATCGTTTACGCGGCAAGCGCATTCTCATCCTTGGCTTCGGTCGCGAAGGTAAGTCGACCTTGCATTTCCTGAACAAATACCTGCCTAATGCCGTTGTTGCGGTGGCCGACAAGAACGCAATGGAAGGCGTCATCCATGCTGGAGAAGGCTATCTTGAGGCAATGTACGACTATGACATCGTTATCAAGACGCCAGGCATCTCGCTCAAGGATTTCGACACGAAAGGGGTTGAAATCACTTCGCAGACCGACTTGTTCCTCAGCCAGTTTCATGCGCAGACCATCGGCATCACGGGCACCAAGGGCAAGAGCACGACCACGAGTTTGATCTACCATCTGCTGAAATCCTCAGGTCACGACGCCATCCTCACGGGCAACATCGGGATTCCATGTTTCGACATTATGGAGGACATTAAACCGGAGAGCATCGTGGTCTATGAACTCTCGGCACACCAGCTGGAATATGTGCACAACAGCCCTCGCGTAGGTGTGTTGCTTAACATCTTTGAGGAGCATCTCGACCATTTCGGCACGATGTCGCGTTATGCAGAAGCCAAACTCAACATCATGCGCTATATGGGCGAGGACGATACGGCTGTTGTTCACGAGACTTTGATGGAAGAGGCTTGGAGTATGTTCGTCAACAACATTGTGTTCTCCTTGTTTGACATCGATGATTTGGTCGACCGCACGGCCTTGCCATTAATAGGTGAGCACAACCTGTTGAATGTCAAGGCTGCTTTATTGGCCTGTTACGCCTATGGTGTGGACATTCGGGAACTCATTCCTTATCTGTATACTTTCAAGCCTTTGGAACATCGGCTTGAACCTGTCGGCACCTTTGACGGCGTGACATTTGTTAATGACAGTATCTCCACCATCCCGCAGGCCACCATCTCGGCATGTGAAGCCCTGGGTCGTGTTGACTTCCTTTTGCTTGGTGGCTTCGACCGAGGCATCGACTACCAGCCTTTGGCGGACTATCTGAAAGAACACCCTGTGCCGCACTTGCTGTATACGGGCAAGGCGGGGGAGAGGATGATGACCTTGTTAGACGGCGTTTCGACAGGCTCAACGACCTGCAATACCGAGGTCACTGAGCCCGTCGAAGGGCCGACCTTATATAATTATGCATCGATGGAAGAAGCCTTCGCCTATCTTGCCGAACACGCCCAGTCAGGCGACATCTGTCTTCTGTCGCCTGCCGCTTCCAGCTACGACCAATACAAGAACTTTGAGGAGCGTGGGCGTAAATTCAAGACCTTGGCCCAAGCGTTTAAACGGAAATAAAAAAAGCCGAGTTTGACTCGGCTTTTGTGTTCAACAAACGAGGGTTAACCCACCTTAAGTTTCTTCTTGGGGCTGGTTCCGGAATTGCCGGAATTGTTGCCGCCGTTAGTATTGCCATTAGGCTTGATGTTGGTGGGTTTTGTGGAGGTACCGTTAGGCTTGACACCATTGCTGCCGCCACCGCTGTTGCCACCAGGTGTGGTCATCTTGTATCCAGCAGCCTCACACATATCCTTGATGTGGTTGGCACGCTTCTGCGTGTCGGGGTGGGTGGAGAGCAGCTCGGCAAGTTTGCCTTGCTGTCCACTTTGACCGCTAAGGCTGATGAGTACGTTCAAGGCATGGTACATGGCGTAGGGATCCACGCCATTCTGGATGCAGAACTGGAAGGCGGTCTCGTCAGCTTGGGTCTCCTGACGGCGCGAATAAGCATTCTGTGCGAGTTGCTGACCGATGTCACCGAGGAAACCCGTCGAGAGGGCACCAGCCGTGGTGTTGACGGCAGCGATACCGTAACGGGCGGCTACCACGAGATAGGCTGCACGGTAGGCATCGCGAACATCCTTATTAATAAGGTGACCCAACTCGTGTCCGATGACGGCAAACACCTCATCGTCGTTCATGGCGTCCATAAGGCCTGTGTAGACGCGCACGCTACCGTCGCCACTGGCAAAGGCGTTGACGGTGCTGGATTGATAGACCTTGTAGTTGAGGTCCAAGTTTGAAATGTTGTGGAACCTGGCCATGATGCGGTCCAAACGCTGGGTGTAGCTGTTGTCGGCCGGCAAGATGGTGTTTTGTCCGTCGGATTCAACCATATACTGGCTGCATAGTTGCTTGACTTGTGCATCGCTGATGGTCAAGGCCTGGACGGCGGCAGCACCTGCGTTGATGGCGGAATTGGAATCCACTACTTTCAATGATGAGCAACTGGCCATCATCAAAACCATTGCTCCGATTAATGCTAATTTCTTCATATTGAATAAGTTTTATGATTGATTTCGAAATCAACCCTGCAAAAATAGTGCATAATGCCGAAAAAATTTTCAAAAAATGCGTTTTTTTTTCTTGCATATTCCAAAATTAATGTATTTTTGCCACATCAAAATAATATCAAAATAATATCACCTATGGAAAAGAAAGAATTTGAATTTAAGGGTTTTGCGATGAATGGTTTCGTCGCATTGTTTATCGAATTTGCCATCATTGGCTTAAGCGTTTGGAGCATGATTGAATTTGCAATGGGTAAGTTCCCTACGCCATTGTTGTTTGTCATCGGCCTCTTGGTGGCTTGTATCTGGCCCATCGGCTTCCGTAAGTTGGAGCCCAACGAGGCCATGGTGATGCTGTTCTTTGGCAAATACAGAGGCACCTTCACCAAGACGGGTTTCCACTGGGTCAATCCTTTCATGACCTCCAAGAAGGTCTCGATGCGTGCCCGTAACCTCAATCCGGACAACATCAAGGTGAACGACAAGACGGGTAACCCCATCATGATTGGACAGATCCTGGTGTGGCGTCTGAAGGACACCTACAAGGCCATGTTCGAGATCGACTCGCAGACCATGGCGGGAGGCTCGGCAGGCAATGCTGCAACTGTTTCTGTCTCTAACCGCATGAAGGCTTTCGAGAGCTTCATCAAGGTGCAGAGCGACGCGGCCTTGCGTGAGGTGGCAGGCATGTATGCCTACGATGAGAATGAGGCGGAGGCCAATGAGCTGACCCTTCGTGCCGGCGGTACCGAGATTAACGAGGTGCTGTTGAGCAAGCTGAACGAGCGCTTGGCCATGTCGGGTCTGGAAGTGCTCGAGGCTCGTATCAACTACTTGGCTTATTCGCCCGAGATTGCCGCTGTGATGCTGCGCCGTCAGCAGGCTGCCGCCATCATCTCGGCCCGTGAGAAGATCGTGGAAGGCGCGGTCTCGATGGTCAAGATGGCCTTGGACAAGCTGAAAGACGAAGGTGTCGTCGAGCTCGACGAGGAACGCAAGGCTGCCATGGTGAGTAACCTCATGGTGGTGCTCTGCGCCGACGAGTCGGCACAGCCGGTGGTGAATACGGGAAGTCTATACTAGAATGAACCCGCCCTAAACCGTCATGGCGGACAAGGATCCGCCATCTCCTAAGCAGAGGGTTGTCACAGTGCTTAGGAGATTGCGGGTCAAGCCCGCAATGAGGGTAAGGGTAAAGAAGCAATAAAACACTATGAATGCCATCGATTATACTAATGTAGGATTAGGCTTGCTCCTTATTGTGTCAGGCTTGTTGTGCTACCGTAATCCGAATCTGATTAATCCTTACGGAGGCATGTCGCCTGAACGGAAAGCCTTGGTTGACATCGAAAGCCTGAAAAAAGCAGTGGCCATTACCTTTGGCATAACGGGTCTCCTGTTGATCGTCACAGCCACACTCTCCATGACCAAAGTCATTGGTGAGATGACGAGTGTGTATGTGATGATTGCTCTGGTGGTGGCCATGATGGTGCCCCTGTTTATCGCCATGGGGAGATACAACGGCTTTGGTCGTGATAAAGAAAATCGCCTTTCCTATGATGTCAAACAGAGAGAGAAAAAGAAAAACAAGATTACCATCTGGTCGGTGGTTATCCTTACCTTGTTATCTTTGGCTTTGATACCGATTCTCTTCCTTTGGGGCAACAAAGGGCCCAAGTATGACATCTCAAGCGAATGCATCAAGGTGAAGGGTGGGGGATACCACGCGACGATTCCTGTTGCCGACATCACCTCTGACAGCGTTTGGGAACATTGGCCCGGTATTGCCGTGCGCACCAATGGCATGTCGACCAATAAAGCGAACTTGGGCCATTTCCGTTTGAAGAATGGCGAGAATTGCATGTTGTTCATCCATAAAGACGGCGGTCCTGTGCTCGAACTGCGCACGGCTGACGGTGGATTGTATTACCTCAACTGCGCTACGAAGGAGGAGACCTTGGAGATGATTGAAAAAGTAAAAGAAGTAATCCGTTCGAGACAAACCACTGGATACAACGACACTCATACCCTTTGCCCTCATGGCGGAGGAACATCCGCCATCTCCCAAGCGCGGAGACTAATCCCTCATGCTTGGGAGATTGCGGGTCAAGCCCGCAATGAGGGCTATGGGGTGTTTACATTAAACAGTTAAACCTATGAAAAAAGCAATCAGATACTCAATCATCGTCTGCCTCTTCAGCTGGGCCATGTTTGCTGTGGTCCACTGGGGCTTCGGCATTGGAGCGGACACCCCTACGGGATTTATGGTCTTCTCCACGGTGTACATGTTTTTCCCGCTCATCACGGCCTTGGTGCTGCAAGCCATCGACAAGGAGAAGTTCAACCACACGGGCTTGGTCAACTTCAAGGTGAGATGGTCGTGGGTGGTGGCTTGGCTGTTGCCGGTGGTGATGGTTTTCCTTTGTATCCTCATCAACGGCATGATGCCCGGTGTGTCGTTGGAATACAACTCCGAGCAGCTGATCAACCAATATCATGTGCCCGAAGACCAACAAGAGATGGTGCGCGAGCAGATGTCATCGCTTCCTGCATGGCTTATGGCCCTTTCCACTATTTTCAGCGGGTTGCTGGCAGGCATTACTGTCAACGCCATCGCTGCCTTTGGTGAGGAATATGGCTGGCGCAATTACCTTGTTGGCGCCATGCGTGAGGTGAAGTTCTGGAAGGCCGCCTTGTTCATCGGCATCGTGTGGGGCATCTGGCATTTTCCGCTCATCCTGATGGGCCACAACTACCCGAACGAACCGCAATGGGGTGTCTTGCTCATGGTGGTGTTTTGTGTGCTTGCAGGCGTCATCGAGCTGTATTTCGTGCTGAAGTCCAAGTCGATGATTGTCGCGGCCATCATGCATGGCACCATTAACGCCGTTTCGGGTATGACCATTTATTTCACCTTGGGCGGCAACGACTTCCTAAACGGTATGACAGGCCTGTCGGGCTTCATCGTCATGGCGGTGACCATCTTCTTCATCTGGATTTATGACAAGTACATCGCGAAGGACAACATCCTCTCGATGACCTTGGGTGATTCTCTTGGACGTGGGATACATGACAATGTGACCATGACCACTGACCATGACCATCTTTGTGTAGAGCTGGGTGGTCAGGGTCTGCGGTCAGGGTCAGGGTCGCCAATCGATTCCCTGGATCCTGCATATAAAAAAGAAAGGGATTGACGATGGCAAAGGAGAAAGAAAATAGCGCGAACACCAAGACCTTTCTACTCCGCGTCGATGCCGAGACGATGGAGGCGGTGGAAAAATGGGCTGCCGACGAGTTTCGTTCTGTCAACGGGCAGTTGCAATGGATTATCGCGGAGGCATTGAAGAAGTCGGGACGAAAAAAGAAATAAAGAGATGTTTTTTAGAAGCAAATCTAACACAAATCTATCGTAAATAGGGTTCTCCTCGTTTCATTCGTGACATTCGTAGTTATAATTGTAATCTGTAAAATCCGTGTAATCTGTAGTTAAACTAGAATCAATTGTTAACTAAATAAGACAAAGATTATGAAGAAGTTATTGATATTTGTCATGATCATGATAGCGATCGGCTTGTTTGTCGTCATCGCTTGCCAAATCGTAGTGAAGCATGCTGCCAAAGGGCGCATGTATGACGATCTAAAGGAGATTCCTCACCGGGAGGTAGGACTATTGCTGGGTACCAACCCATTGGGACGTTCCGGTCGACCCAACCAGTTCTATCTCCGTCGCATCGACGCGGCCGTGGCCGTGTACGAAGCCGGCAAGGTGGACCGCATTATCATCAGCGGCGCGCGGCGTGGCGATGCGTATGATGAGACTGCAGCCATGCGAGAAGCGCTGGTCAACAGAGGCGTGCCCGACAGCATCCTCGTCCTCGACGGTGAGGGTTTCCGCACGATAGCCTCCATCAAGAGGGCGAAAGAAGTGTTTGGCGCAGATTCGTTGACTATCATCTCGCAACAGTTCCACAATGAGCGAGCGCTTTTCATGGCCCAACACAATGGGATAGATGCCATCGCCTACAACGCCGCCAACACATCAAGCCGCCGTTGGAAGGTCATCATGGCTTTGCGCGAGTGTCTGGCGCGGGTGAAGGCGGTGTTGGAGGTGATGAGAGGATAGGTTTTGATAATGGTGGGTGTGACTATACTTTTTGTGTCAAGAGATTAATATTTTTTTAAATCAATCGTTTTTTTTAATTTTGCGCCCTGAAATACGTTTCTTGGATGACGAAAAAGCGGTGGCATAAATTCGATAGTATGTCGGACCAACAGTTGGTGGACATGCTGCTCGCCAACGATGAAGAAGCTGTGGAGTATTTATTCTTCCACCGCTGTGACGGTATGTTTGAACATATCGTCAACAGTGTCTATCCGCCACAAGGTGGAAAAGATGAGCTGATTAATGAGTTTTACCTGCATCTTAGAAAAGACGATTGGAAAAGGCTACGCCAGTTTGAGTTCCGTTCGAGTCTAAACACTTGGCTAACCATTGTCGCTATTCGGTTTTTCAAGGAGAAAAAGACATGCATGAAAGACCAAACCGTAGCTCTTGACCCTCTAATAATTAACAAAGTTGACAATGAGATTGATGACTATGACATCTTTCATGAAATGTCAAGGATTGAGCTATATGAAGCCATCGACCGACTGGGCAAGCCTAGGGAACGTCTTGCTCTGCTCGGTGAACTCACGGGGAAGAGTGCCGAGACCATAGCTGTGGAAATGGGTTGCACGGTCACGGCGGTCTACAACCTGACCAAAAAAGCCAGAAAGGCTTTGAAAAAGATGATGAAAGGGAAAGACCAATGAGAAACGATAAGATGGAAATAACGGACGAGCTGTTGGCCTGTTATCTGGAAGGAAAACTGACAGCAAACGAGAAAGCTGCCGTGGAACAGTATCTGTCTGAACATGACGAGGCTTTGGATGCTGTCATGTTGGCACGTTATGAATTGAGCTACAAGCGCTCCAAACGGCGTTTCCTTGTCTATGGTGTGTTGGCATTGTTGCTAGTGGGCTTTCTGGCACTACTGATTTGGCGTTTGTTGACTCCTTTACAGATGAAAGTCAACATCACCGAGGATAAAGCTTTTGCCATACCTGCCCTTCCTTTTGAAGGTGGCATCCTCGAATGCGAATATGCTGGCAACGCCTTGCAACGTATCACGGTGAGTCCCGACAACGCCACGGTGTTTCTTAATGACATCCCTTATCATTTGAAAGGCAGCCCGGTGCATCTCGTGTTCGAAGCAGAAGGCTATCAAACCATCGACACGGTGGTGAAGGCTCAACGGAGCGTTGAGCTTTGCGTCAGACGCAACAACGACCTTGGTGTGGTGTTTGGCCGGGTGTGCGACTTCGAGAATGGTCAACCTGTCGAAGGCGCCATGGTGCGCTTGCTCGAGTATCAGGCTGTCACTGATGCCATGGGACAATTCAGAATCGAGATTCCTTTTGACAAACAAGACGTCACCCAACGCGTGCTGGTTGCCAAAGAAGGTTACCAGTCGTGGGATGAACTATACAGACCATCGGCTACGGAGCCTTGGCTGATCAGCTTGGAAAAGGAGGTGCAGCCATGAGATACCTTTGGATTGTATTCGTGATGTTTAGCACTACACTTCTTGGCCAGACGGTGCAATATGGCAAGGTGGATCTGTATGATAATGGTGCACTTCTTTCGGGAGTCACGTTTACCATACCTTCTGAACACGATTGTCAGCCTACAATGAGCGATGCAAAGGGCTGTTTCCGCCTTTGCTTTGCGAAGCATCAAGTCGGCGATGTGATTTGTGGCATCGAAGCGAGAAAACAAGGTTATGAGGTTGTGAATGTTCATGTGACGCGCCAATGGACGCTAACTACGGCCGATACGCTTCGCGTGGTCATGGCACCCAAAGACAAGGTCAAAGAAGCTCGGATGCGCTATTATGAATTGAGCGGACTGTCGCCTGAAGAGATGCTATGGCTCGACGGCACACGTCTCTATGAGGTGGAATCGCCAGTTTTCAGTTTCAACATCAGCCGATACCACATGGGAGTCACGCCATCCGATGTTGACATCGACATTCCGCAGGCTGATGTGGTGAACGACAAGACCTATGTCGTCATCATCGCCAACGAAGACTACCAACAAGAACAGCATGTTCCCTTTGCCATCCACGATGGCGAGGTCTTCAAGGAGTATTGCACGCAACTGTTAGGCATCCCAGAGAAGAATGTCCATTTTGTTACGGATGCCACATTGAACAATATGCGTTTTGAAATCGACTGGTTGAAAGCCACTTTGGAAGCCTATCGGGGTGAAGCCCAAGGCATATTCTACTATTCGGGTCATGGCATGCCCGACGAGACGAGTCGTTGCGCCTATCTCTTGCCCGTTGACGGATATGGCTCCAATATGGAGTCTGGATTTGGGTTGGATGCCTTGTATGCCCAATTGGGTTTAGCCGGCGCCGATAGGATGATGTATTTCGTGGATGCCTGCTTCAGCGGTGCCACTCGTGAAGGAGAGATGCTGGCCGAGAGTCGTGGCGTTGCTGTCAATTCAAAAGCAGGTGAACTGCAGGGCAACGCTATAGCTTTTTCAGCTGCTCAAGGCAACGAGACAGCCTATGCCTACCACGAGAAGTCGCATGGCTTGTTCACATATTTCCTGTTGAAGAAATTGAAAGAGACCCGTGGCGATGTCACCGCTGGTGAGTTGGCCGACTACCTTAACGAGAGTATTTCGCGCATGTCGGCCGTAGAAGGAACGAAAGCCCAACATCCTACGGCACATGGTGTCATGTCGGGTTGGAGATCGTTAAAGATTAAATAAGGTGGCATGATGAAAAAGATTTGGATATTGATGGCATGTTTGACTTGCAGTTTAATGCAGCCATTACTGGCCCAAGAGGTCGCTGGCATTGTAAAGGCCTATCCACACGACAAAAGCATCGTCGTGGAATATGACCTTGGTGTCGATGCCGATTTCGTGCGACTCTTCGTGTCGTTGGACGGGGGCGTCACCTATCGTGGCCCCTTGCAACAGGTCAGTGGCGATGTCGTTGATGTCAAGGCGGGATTTGGCCATCGTCTCGTATGGGATGTGCTCAAAGAACTCGATGTCGACGCCTTCGCTAACGACCAAGTTCGTTTCAAGTTGAGTATTCGCCAGAAAGAGCGTTGGCCACTTGAGACCTTCGTCACGGTTAATGCCGCCTATAGCTTTGCGCCCCAAGGCTCTGTGGGCGTCAGTGTGGGACAGGTGAAACATTTCGGATGGTTTGTGAGCCTGATGAGCAACGGCGGCTTCTCGGGCTTTCATGCCGATGGCTACTGTGACGCACAAGGCTTTTTGCCCGACGGCCATCTGATGCAATATACCGGGGAGGTCGCGAAAACGCGTCTCTCCCTTATGGCAGGAGGTATGATGCGCATCTATGGGCCATGGATCGCCCGTGTGGGAGTGGGTTATGGCAACCATACGGTGTGCTGGCAGACCACTGATGGAGAGTGGTACCGTAACACCGCATATAGCCTGCAAGGCATCGACCTCTCGGCAGGTGTGCAGCTGCATTGGAAGGGTTTTGTAACGTCGTTGGAGGCCGTCACCACACAATTTCATGATGTTGAACTAAAAATAGGATTAGGATATGCGTTTTAAACATTTGATTCTTGTCGCGTTATGCGCCATGACATTAGGGGCGTGTCATAAAGACCCAAAGCCCAATGAAGAAACCATTCAGATTCTTAAAGAAAAGGAGAAGATCACGGTGGGTACCGATTGGGCCATCTTCAAAGGCGAATATGCCTACCCTGGAGTCATCGATAGTATGAGGCTGAGGGTTGGCACTGAGGAACATCTCTATGGCTCCGAGGACTATGGCATGACGGTGATGGGAAAGACTTATTCAGTTGAAATACACGGTTTGCAGCCGGGCACCTTCTATTATTACGCCTATCTGGTGGACTATGGGGCGCAGACCGATTGGCAGAGCGAACTCTATGGTTTCACTACGGCAGAGGAAGAAATCAACCTGCCCACTGTTGCCACCGTTGAGGTGACGGGCGTGACGGTTTCGACAGCATCATGCCTTTGTCATGTGTCTGACGACGGTGGCGCCGAGGTGACCGAGCGTGGTGCGTGTTGGAGCACAAGCCAGCAACCTGATATATCAGATTTCGTTTACGCCCATGGACAAGGCCTCGGCGATTATTCCATCAGTATGGTTGACTTGAGGCCTAACACTACCTATTATGTGAGGGCATACGCCAAAAACCGAAAAGGCATTAATTATGGCGAGGAGTTGAGTTTCACCACCATGGATCATTTGGATCCCCCCTTGGGTGCAACCAATGGACTGTTTACAGTCGGCGAGGGACATCAAGTGTGGTTTTCGGTGAGTAATTTACAGTATCTGGCTTCAGAGCATCTGTGGGGCTTTGCCGAGAATGCTTTCGACTACATAGGCATGGACAATGCCAATATCGCAGAAGACTATGACGGATGGATCGACCTTTTCGGTTGGGGCACGAGTGGCTACAACCACGGGGCGGTGGCATACCAGCCTTGGAGCATGGATGGCAATGCCGACCATTATTTTGCTTACGGCGACGAAGAAGCCCAACTGTATGACAATACGGGTCAGGCCGACTGGGGCTACAACGACCTCTTCGGTGAAGGCGAGGAAGGGAAATGGCGCACACCGACACGCAGTGAATGGGAATATGTGCTCAACGAGCGCAGCACCCCTTCGGGCATCCGCTTTGCCAAGGCGCAGGTGTATGGCGTCAATGGTCTCATCATACTCCCTGACACTTGGAGCAGTTCGGCGTATTATTTGAATAACGTCAACCAAGCCAATGCGAGTTTCACCAGCAATGTCATCAACGACGGTTGGGAAACGCTCCTGTTTTTCAATGGCGCTGTGTTTTTGCCTGCGGGCGGGTATCGTGACGAGGATAGAGTAGAATATGCCGGATCTCAGGGCATGTATTACACCTCGGAAAACAATGTCAGGAGGGCCAAGGCTTTTAGTTTTGACCATAATGACTTGGGAGCGATTACGGTATTCCGCAACTGGGGTCTCTCGGTGCGCTTGGTGCGCGATGTGGAGAGACGCTGAGTACAAATAAAAGCCATCCTTTTAGACTAATTTTCCATTCTTGTCCCCTCTATTGATTCATATATACGAATCGCTATGACGGACAAGAGAGAAAGCCTCAATAACGAGGAATTCCATATCGGTAAAAAGATTAAGGACGAGTTGGCGCGACAGGGGAGGAACGCCCCGTGGCTTGCCGGGCAGGTGCATTGCACTCCCGAGAACATCTATAAGATTTTCGAGCAGCAATGGGTCGGTATGCCCATGCTTTTCAAGATTTGTCGGGTCATGGATTTCGACTTTTTCGCGGTTTGTTCCGAACACCTAAAAGCGGAGACAATCAAACAAAAAGTAACAGAAAACCGATAAAATAATTACACTTTTTTAATAAAACAAGTTAGTGCGAAAGCGCCTAAGGCGAAAAGGATTGTCCCTAAATTTGCATGGTTACTTATGGGCAAGAAAACGGACACAGACAATGGTTTCCACATGGGTAGGCTCATCAAGGCCGAACTGGTACGCCAAGGACGTTCAGCCACATGGCTGGCCAAGCATGTGCACTGCACTCCCGAGAACATCTATAAGGTGTGCAGACAGCAATGGGTCACCATGCACCTGCTTTTCGAAATCAGTTTGGCCTTGGACCACGATTTTTTCGAGGCGTGTTCTAAACATCTTAAAAACCAAAAACAGAAATCCCAGACTTTGACTGAGGACAAACCTTAACCACTCGGCAACGAGAGATGTCCGTTGTGGTAAAACTTGATTATAATCAGAAATTAAATACATCGAATTATGAAAATGAAAGCTTTACGATTGTTGCCATTGATGATGCTTCTTGGCATTAATGTGGCATTTGCGCAGGTGAATTTCACCCAAACCACTACCAGTGACTTCATGCAAGGCACAGGATTGAATGTTAACATTGCCGACGATTGCATTTCCTTGCAAGGAAAGATGCAGTCGCTGAGCGACTGGAATGCTACTACCAACTTACCTCAGAATCTCAAAAACCATCAGTTGGTTACTTGGCATGAATTTGTTTATCTCGTTGGCGGCTTTAATGGAACTAATGAGGTCAACACTGTTTATCGTGCCACACAACAAACGAACGGCATCTCTGGGTGGACAACGTTAAATGCCTTGCCGGTCACTTTGAAAGACATGGCTGTCATTGCTACGCAAACCCATCTCTATGTTATGGGTGGTCGTAATAGCGAAGGCGTCAGTGATAAAATTTATTCGGCTAAAATCAATGCTGATGGCAACATCGGTACTTGGGAAACAATGGATATCACGCTTCCACAACCCTGCTGGGGTGGTCGTGCTATCATGGCAATGGGCAATATCTATTTAATAGGAGGTGCTCCCGTTGATGACGTCAACAGTGTTTCCAATAAAGTGTATTGCTTGAAAGTCAATGCTTGGGGCGAGATTGGTTCCATTGCTGAGATGAACAATCTGCCTGCGGCTCGTAATGGCCATGCCGTTGCTACTTATGATTCAAAGATCATCGTCACAGGTGGTTATGATGCATCTCATACCGTGCAAAGCACTGTGTATGAAGCCACAGTCAACTTGAATGGAAGCCTGGCCAACTGGCAAATGCAGTCTTCGCTTCCCGCACCCGTTTATGACCACAGTGCAGTTTGTACCAATGGTATTCTTGCCCTCATTGGAGGACACGACAACTCATTACCCACCAACAACTGCTTCATTACTGATTTCTCATCCACACCCTATACTTGGACTGCTGCTGACATCACCTTGCCCGAGCGCTATACCCAAGGCGCCGCTTTCGCCTTTGGCAATAAGATTTTCTATTGCGGTGGACAATCCATTTCGGAGGCCTTGAATAATTCTGTTCGTTATATGCCCGTCAATACTAGTGCTACGGTAGTGAACAAGTCTACTTTCGTCAGCTTGCCATTCGATGTGGGTATGCCCAAAAACTTACAGCAGTTGAGCTATAGCCTCACTTATGTTTCATCGACCTCTTCCTATGAGATCCTTTACCGTATGGCAGGTCCTGACAAAGTGTTTGGCAGCTGGATTTCTGCCGGCAGCAATCTCCCTGTCATCATCAACCAAAGCTACAGTTACATCCAATATATGTTCCGCTTCAATGCTACGGGCTCTGACAACCTCTCTCTTGCCGATGTCACCCTCACTTTGACGGGATTCACCCAGTTGGCCGGAAACCTCAACGACAACTTCTCCATTTCATTGGCGGGTAGCCCTTATCTCGTTACCAATGACATCAGCTTCACTTCTGGTGTGCACCAAATAGAGGCGGGCGTGGTCATCCAGTTTATGCCCAACACGGGTATGATTATTGGGCAGGCATCCGTATTCTTCAACGGCACCCAAGCCAGTCCCATCCTGTTGACTTCCAACGGTGGTGCAGGCAACTTCTGGAAAGGCGTGCATTTCCAAGATTCAAGCGATAGCAGTGTGGCCTCGGTGATGAGCTATACCAACATCGAATATGGCGGCCAGGGCGATGAATACAACGCCAACCTTTACCTTTATTATACCAACACGCCTGCCATCTCCAACTGCTCGTTCAGCCATGCCGATGGCCATGGCATAAGGTTGCAAAACGCCAACCCGACCTTCATGAATATTGAAGTGGACGACAATGCCGAAAGCGGCATTTATATCAACAATTCCGTGCCTACCTGCAACGGGTGCTCCATCACCAACAACGGCTATGCAGGCATTTATTATGCCACCACCAACTTCAATACGGCCTTCCAAGCCGTGACTCTTTCAGGCAATCTATATGGTATTTATTCCTGCTCGCCCGACCGCTCTTTCATTTTCGAGCCTGACAATGTCTCGTTTGGCGACAACGACACTGATATCGCTGTGGCTGGTGGACGAATCAGCGTTGATCAAACTTGGAACTATTATGCCAACGGCTATGTCTTGCTTGGCAACGTTGAGGTATATGGCGGTACACCCAAACTCACCATTGGTGCTGGCACCATGATAAAGGGTAAAGAAAACTATGCTTTGTATGTGGGTGGAAACAACAACCAAGGCGGCATGCTGTATGCCGTTGGAACTGCGACAGCACCTATCACTTTCACTTCCTATAATGGTGAAGTGGGCGGTTGGAACGGCCTGCAATTCCGCGACGGCTCTGACTATAATAGTTCATCCTCGTTGCGCTATTGCATTGTTGAGAAAGGCAACACCAATATGTATTGCGGCAGCACCAACCAACCCAGCGTTATGCACTGCACGTTCCAGGATGCCGTAAACCAAAACATTCAACTCGACAATGCCAGCATCAACCTCGAGGAAAGCACATTGAAGGATGCGCCCATCGGCCTCTGGAGCCAAACCTCGCAACCCACCTTGATTTCGGACACCTTCGAAAACCTTTCGCAATATGCCATCTATTACAACAACACGGGGTATGAGGCCACCTACTATAGCTGCACCCTGAAAGACTCAAGTGTGGGCATCCGTTATGCTACGCCTAACATGAATGTGAATAACAATGATAATGTTGTTTTCCAAAACAACAATTGTAATTATTGTTTGCCTGGAGGAACGGTTTCTGAAGATAGAGTATGGGCATCTAATACTTATTGCATATTAGGTAATGTGGTCATTGGTAAAAGGGATGCAAAATGCCGTCTGACACTATTACCAGGAACAACATATTGAATGCGATTGGAACGGAAGAAACCCCAATTGTTTTCACTGCCATGAACGATGAAATTGGTGGTTGGAATGGTGTTATGTTTAATGATTTAAGTGACAATATTGAAGGCATGGAATCCGTGCTAAAGTATTGTATCGTTGAAAAAGGCAATGATTACAACCTTCATGTAAGTAATACAAATCAACCAAATCAAATAGAAAATTGCATTTTCCAAGAGGCTGTGAATCGTGGAGCGAACTTTAGCTCTTCTACGACTAACCTTACCAATTGCCAATTCTTGAACAATGGTGGCGATGGAATATATTTTGGCAGCAGTGGAACCATCATGAACAACTGCCAAGTGAACGACAATGGAGAGTTTGGCATCTATTCAGACAATAGTTTGATTGAATTGCATAATGTGCAAATTGAGGATAACGGTAATTATGCTATGTATTACAATAATATTCATTATGTGGGTGTATTGGATGCGAGTTTTTCGGGCAACCTTGTTGATGGAGTGGCAATTGCAGGAGGGACGATGGCAGATGATCGAATATGGAATTGTCATACTTATTACATATTAGGTAATGTGGTCATTGGTAAAAGGGATGCAAAATGCCGTCTGACACTATTACCAGGAACAACATTGAAATTTGCACAAGGTACAAATTTGTT
>ONJF01000005.1:0-20698 GCA_900318085.1 uncultured Bacteroidales bacterium | reverse complement strand
ATTGAATGCGATTGGAACGGAAGAAACCCCAATTGTTTTCACTGCCATGAACGATGAAATTGGTGGTTGGAATGGTGTTATGTTTAATGATTTAAGTGATAATATTTCAGGTATGGAATCCGTGTTGAAACACTGCATTATTGAAAAGGGCAATGATTACAACCTACACATGAGTTCCACAGGCCAACCTGCACAAATCGAGAACTGCATCTTCCGTGATGCGACGGGCGACGGTGTGTACCTCTACAGCAGCGGCGCGCCCACACTCCAAAGCTGCCAAATCCTCAACAACGGCAACTATGGCCTGCGCCTCTACAACACTTCGCCTATCGTTAAGAACACCACCATCAAGGACAATGGCTCCTACGGCCTCTATCTTGAAGGCAACAGCAACCCAGCTGTGGGTGGCAACTACACCTACGGTTGCGACATCTACCGCAACAATGGCGGCAACGGGGGCTATGAGGTGTACCACAACGGCTCGGCCAACATCAGCATGCCCTACAATTTTTTCGGCTCCATCGACAGTGTTTATATCGACCAGCAATTGATTTATGACAAGAAGGAAGACAATAACAAAGGCCGCATCAACGTGAAGCCCAATTCTTATCTACCTATCAACGCTGAGCCTTTCGGCTGGAGCGGCCATTTGTATTACAACGGCAACACGAGCAAACCCATGGTAGGCCAAACCTTGGTCATCAAGGATTATCAAGGAAACCCACTGCGCGAAGTCACCACAGGAAGCAACGGCAATTTCGGCTTTGGTGACTTAACACTTGGTGTGGCCACTAAGATTGATCTTGAGTCGCCCAACATTGCAGGCATCAATGCGACGGATGCCCTGCTGGCGATGCGTCACTACACCCAATTGCAGACTTTAGAGGGTGCACAATTGCGCGCAGCCGATGTCAACCTCAGCAATACAGTCAATGGCACCGATGCCCTGCTCATCCAGCTTCGTGGTATCTGTTTGCCGCCTCAGACGTGCACTTTACCTGCTGGCGATGTGCAGTTTACCTCCGAAGGCTTTGAATACTCGGGCGAAAACATGATCAACGATTTAAACGTGCTCTGGTTTGGCGATATTGATGGTGGCAGTAATTCATGGCGCGGTGGCGTAACGCTGCAATACGAAGGCAACCTGGTGACCGAATCGCATCAACAGCTCAGTATCCCTGTGGTGGTGAAGAATGCTTGTGCATTAGGTGCAGTTACGCTACGTTTTATCTATCCTGAAGATTTGCTCGACATTGAGGGCGTGACCATGGTTGGCGACAATGCCAATATGATGTATCAAGCCAATGACGGCCTCCTGATTGTGAGTTGGTACAACCTCACGCCACTCATGCTCGAAGGTGACGATTTGATGCTCAGCATCGACGTGACTACAGGCGACCTGAGTCAGATTGACGAGCCAGTCCTCTTCAGCTTGGGCAGCAACTGCGAGCTGGCTGACGGCAACGGACAAGTGATTGATGACGCGGTCATTGCCATGCCTATGGTGGTTACTGAGACATTAGGTCTCAATGATATGACCAACGGTGCGTTCTCGCTTACGGTCTATCCCAACCCCGTAGAGGGCAAGGCTGTCATGGCCTATGAGTTGCCAGCCGAAGGCCATGTGACTTTGACGATCTTCAACGCGATGGGTCAACAGATGACGCAAGTGGTTGATGAACGTCAGGCCGCTGGCGTGCATCAGGTGGAAATCGGCAGCGACATCTGGGCCGCTGGCGTGTATTATTGCCGCCTGACCTACGGCGACACGGTGAAAGTGATCAAGATGGTTGTTGAATAATCAAATCTTAGGAACTATGAAGAAGTGGTTTATAGGAATCCTATGTGCTTGCTGTATGCTTATGCCTTCTCTGGCACGGGCGACAGTGACCACGCAACTGGGTAGCGGTACGGTCTGCCCAGGCTCCGAGGTCAACATCCTGATTTCGGTGTCTGACACCTTGCGCAACGTTGGAGCCATCAGCTTGGCGTTCAACTATGACGACACGAAAATCAATTACACGGGTTGGCAGGATGCCATCCCCGACATCACTGGCGTGTTGGTGAATGCCAGTAACGGCAAGGTATTAATCTCGTGGTATTCCACCACACCTATAAATATTGGCGACACCTTGATATTCATTAGGTTTGAAGGTCTTGCCAGTGGCAACAGCAGTCTCACATGGGATATGAACAACTGCGAATACGCCAATGCAACCGGCAATATCATCGAGTCGAACTATTCCAATGGTTCTGTCAACGTCTATTCCCAGCCGTCCATCAACTCGCACCCGAGCAATGTGTCCACCACAGCGGGCAACAATGCCGTCTTCCAAGTGAGTGCTTCTGGCACATCGATTACCTATCAATGGCAGGTGAAACCGGCTGGTGGAAGCGAGTGGAGCAATCTCACCAACGGGTCGGCCTACAGTAACGTGACAACGTACAGGATGACGGCCAACAATGTCACCCAACAGATGAACGGATACCAATACCGGTGTATGGTGAGCGGTACATGCACTCCCGAAGTCTATTCCAATGCTGCCACCTTATATGTTGGGCAGACCACCATCGTCACCACGGCGGGAAGCACCTCGTCGTGTCCCGCGACGACCTTTGCAATACCCATCACGGTGACCAATTGCAACAATGTGGGAGCCCTTTCCTTGTCGCTCCGATACAACAGCACCAATTACCTGACGTATGTGGGCTACCAAAACGTTAATTCTGGCATGAATGAAACTGAATATGAGGTGAATGCCAGTAATGGCAACGTTTATTTCACTTGGGCTGGTTCGGGCAACTCTTTGGATATTGGTTCCGGCACCTTGTTTGAGCTTTTGTTTGAGTCTACGCCTGGCAACTCCGTTTTCCTTTGGAACACGGCACAATGCGAATACAGCGACCTGATGGGTAATGTCCTCTCTTCATCCTATTCCTCGGGTTCGGTGACGGTCTATAATCCTCCGTTCATCAACTCCAACCCTGTGAATCGAAGCATATATGAGGGCAACAGCACTACCTTCTCGGTTAATGCCGGCGGTCAGGGCATTTCCTATACCTGGCAGGTGAGCACCGACGGCGGTTACAACTGGACCAACTGCGTCAACGGTACCTATTATGCCAACGTGTCGAGCAGCACGCTCACAGTGCGTAACGTGACTGTGTCCATGAGCGGCTACCAATATCGTTGCGTGGTGTGCGGCACCTGCGAGCCTTGTGCCTATTCGTCGGCAGCCACTTTGACGGTCAACTACATCATCCACACGGCCATTAGCGGCACATCGGCATGTCCAGGTGCAGTGTTCAATTGTCCTGTGACCGTAAGCAACTTCAACAACGTTGGTGCTGTCTCATTAGCGTTAAACTACAATCCCGACATCCTGACTTTCGTTGGGGTGACCGATGTGAATTCCGTCTTTGGTGATAACCTTTTGTCCAACGCTTCCAATGGCAGGGTGCTCATCTCTTGGTATTCCACCTTAGGTGTCAGCATCGGTAGCGGAACATTGCTGCAGCTACAATTCAGAGGCAACACGGGTAGCAGCAGCCTGACCTGGGACGCCGCCAATAGCGAATACGCCATGCCCGACGGCACGCCCATCACGATGACGTTCAACAATGCATCGGCATCCATTTATAGCGAGCCTTATGTGACTTCACAGCCCGAGAGCCAATGCCTCTTTGCCGGTCAAAGCACCTCGTTCAGCATCAATGCAGGAGGGCAGGGCATCGGCTACCAATGGCAGGTGAGCACCAACTATGGCTCGTCGTGGTCCGACTTGGTGAACGGCGAGCACTACGCCAATGTGACCAATCGCACCCTCAACGTCAACAACGTGACCACGGGGATGAACAACTATTATTTCCGTTGCAAGGTGACGGGCAGTTGTGGCAGTTCCGCCTATTCCGAGTATGCCAAACTGGCGGTTGACATTGCCCAACCCATGGTCATAGCCGAGAACACGGAATGGCAATGCACGGGAGAAGTGTCGCAGGACATCAATGTGGAGTTTTTCAACAACATTGGAGCCTTCTCGTTAGTCATCGACTACGACACCAACTATCTTCGTTATTTGGAACATTTCGACTTGAATCCGGCATTGCAGGCCTCTTCCTTTGTTATCAATCCGACGATGGGACGGATCTACCTCACATATGCTTCGGGTTCAGCCGTCAACATTGGTTCTGGCAAGTTGCTCAGTTTCAGATTCGACAGTTCGGGAGGCAACTCCACCAACACGTGGCAAACCAGCCTCTGCGAGGTTGCCGACATTGATGGCAATGTGTTTGAGACTAATTATGCTAACGGGTATATTAATGTGTTTTCAAGCTGTGGGTTTACGGATATTGATAGTTCTTATTTTTGGTATGACGAAGTCATGGATTTATGCAATAGAGGAATTGTGACAGGCTATGAATGCCAAGTGAGACCTTCCGATAGCCTTAAGCGTTCGCAGTTGGCCAAAATGTTGTTCATCGCCCTATTTGGTAGTCCCAATGCCTCTGTGGTGTCGGATGGCTTCCCCAGTCCGTTCCTCGACCTGCAAAAGACCAACACCTATTACTACAAATACGCCAAGGCTTTGTCGTATCTTGAATACCGCGACGGCATCTCCGTGTTCGACCGCGACAAGATGAATTTCAATCCAGAAGGGAATATCCAAAGGGAGTATTTCATCAAAGCTTTGTTGGAAACTTTCCATATTCCACCATTACTCCAAGATACCGTTATCTTCGCTGATGTGCCATTGGAGAGAAGTACGCGTGGTTATATCAACCGAGCTTATAAGCTGGGCATTTTGGTGGATATTAATGCCAACACCAACACGAAATACTTCGATCCAGCGATGGCCATTTCAAGAGGTGATGCCATGGGGTATTTGGACTGGCTGCTTAATCTTTACAACTTCTCTCAACCCAACAACTCGCAGGACATCACCCAATCGGACTTCTTCATTCCTGGAAACTATACACCTTACAACTTTACTTCGGTGTTAGGGCAGGAGATGGGTAACTTCAACCACACCTCCAAGTCGAGTTTCAACATCCCGGCACGAGGATTCCCACTGCAGTTTGAGCACACCTACAACTCCTTCCTGACTGAGTTGCCCCGACAGGTGTTTGCCACCGACCCACTTGGACAGGGTTGGACGCACAACTACAATTCGTATATCATCAATACTGACGAGGTGCTCGACGACTATGGCAATCCATTGACGACACCGTGTCTGCTCGTTTATTGGGCCGATGGCACCATCCATGTCTATGACAATGAGAATGCGCCTGAACATCCCAAGGCCATCACCAAGGGTGTGTATGATGTCGTTACCAAAGTGAACAGTAACCAATATACGGTGAAGATGAAGGACCAAACGGTTTATACCTTCACAAAAATCTCCGCTGCAGCCGACGACTCACCTTACATGCTCACTCGCATGGAAGACCGCCATGGCAATGGCACCACATTGACCTATGGCATCGGTGAAAACGGTATACCAAGGATCTCGACGGTGAGCGATGATGCAGGTCGCGACTTGGTGTTTACCTACCATCCAAACAGCAACTACCTTAAGAAAGTGACTGATCCGCTCAGCCGTAGTGTTAGTTTTGTCGTTGAAGACGATAACCTGACAGCATACGTCAATGCGAAAGGCGACAGCACCTTCTACTATTACGACACGCTGACGCACTATAACCACTTGCTCGACTCCATCAGGTTACCCAAAGGCAATGTGATTACCAACACCTACGAGCAGCGCAAACTGACGAGCACCAAGTACAACAACGGCAGCCCGACCACCATCCAGCACAACCCGAATTATGTTGCCAACGCTAATGTGTTTTATTCTTCGACGGTGACGGAACAATATGGCGGAAACACCGTTAACAGTAATTATCAGTATGACAAGAACGGCAACCAAACGCATTTTAATATTGGAAACACCTCGGATGTAACGAAGACTTTCGACATACCGTCAGACCCCAACTTGCTGACCTCCCTCACAAACAATAAGACGGGTATGATAATTCGGTATGAGTATGATTCTGTGGGCAATACTACCAAGATGACAAGAGAGGGAAACGGACACACGGATGCCATTCAATACGAGTACAACGAACAAAATGATTTAATTCGTCAAATTGATGCAAAAGGAAATGAGACCGTGTTTAATTATGAAAACGGCTTGCTAACAAAAGTTACCAATGCCTTGAATCAAGAGACCTGTTTCGCATACAATGCATTCGGCCAGCCTGAAACAATCACAGATGCCGTTGGCAATCCAGTGACTTTTGGATATGATTCAAATGGTAATACAAACTCTGTGACTTTTCCCTCATTGAATCATACTGCCAGTATGATTTATGATCAAGCTAGTCGAATGATACAATCAACAGATTTCAAAGGATATACAAAGAGTTATGTTTATGACTTGGATGATGCGCTGCATAAGGAAACAAATGCTTTAGGCGATTCAACAGTTTATACTTATGACAAAAATGGAAACCTAATAGCTATTCGTAATGCGGCTGGTGATTCTACCCTCTTCACTTTTGATTTCGACAAAGACCAGTTGCTTTCAATGAGTTTTCAAGGCTCATCAAGGTTTTATGAATATAATGAAGATGGCACGTTACACACGTTAACAACGCCTAATGGAGATATATTAACCTTCGAATATGACAGTGAGGGTAGAGTTACTAACGACGGGTATGCATCTTATTCATATTATCCTTCTGGAAATCTGCAATATGTGACTCGTAATGGGAAAAGCATCACATATGACTATGACATCTTTAATCGAATGACAAGTCTAAGTTACGATGGACAAACAATTGCATATGAATATGACGAAAACGATAATATAGTTAAGTTGGTATATCCAGGAAACAATGAGGTTATTTATGCATACAATGCATTGAACCAACTTACCTCCGTGACAGATTGGAATGGAAATGCAACAACCTACAATTATCGGGCCGATGGATCGCTGCATTCATCGCTTTATCCCAATCTGGTGCTGAATGAATTCAATTATGATAATGCTGGTCGTATCACGGGAATGTTTAGCAAACGCAACAATGGTCAAGGTACAGACATAGTACGCTATCAATTTGATCTGGATGCCAATGGCAACCAGACCTCATCATTGACGTTAGAGCAGTTCATAGATATGCCTGTTGTTGATCTGCCTAATGTGAATTATAACTATAATGCCGCCAACCGTCTTCTATCCGATGGCGTGAACGATTACCAATACGATTACAATGGTAATATGACAGTCAAAGGCGGCAATACTTATAATTACGACGTGGCCAATAACCTTATTTTGTGTTCTAGTGGAGGCAACTTTAGTTTTACATATGATGGTAACGGAAATAGACGAACGGCTTCGCGAAATGGTGAACTAACCAAGTTTGTGCTCGGGCAAAAAGAAAACGTATTGGTTGAGTTAAATAGTGTAAACGAAGTTCAGTGTTATTATATCTACGGTCACGGACTAGTTTCACGCATCAAACCCGACAACACGACTCATTACTTCATCTATGACTACAGAGGTAGTGTGGTGGCTATGATAGACGATACCGAGAATGCCAACGTTACCCACAAGTATCAGTATGATGATTTTGGTAACATTATTCAAATGGATGAAGCCGACTTCAATCCGTTCCGTTATTTGGGTAAACATGGAGTTACGTACGAAAGCGATGAACTGTACTACATGCATGCCCGTTATTATGATCCGACCATTGGACGATTCTTAAGCGAAGACCCAGAATGGAGCACCAATCTTTATGCTTACGCTGGTAATAACCCTATTATGAAGATTGATTATTCAGGAAACCAATGGAAATGGATTGAAATACTCGGATATGCTTGGGACGATTTTATTGATGATTCAAAGGCTTATCTTACAAATTGTGTTTCATATTATGATGCAATAATGGATCGAGAACTTGCCAAAGATAATCCAAATTGGTTTGTTTATTATGGATCAGCTGTTATGCAAGGTTTCTGCGATATTTGGATTGTTGACGAGTATAGAGAAGCTTTCTTGTGGTGTGTTACTGCCTGGGCAGGACAAACCTTCTCTGGTGGAGAAATACTTAAGCATTTTAAACTCGATCAAGGAAAATGGTTGACGAAAATTATTGGGAAGACAGGATGGCTGAAATTGGCAAATATGAGTACCCGTCCTATGAGAATTATTAAGGAAATTTTAGCCGGAATTGGCAAAGGAAATGATTTAAGAGAGGCAGGAGATAACATTATTTTTGGTGTACAACATACGATTAATGTCTATACCAAAGCGTATAATTCCTTAAAATCTGGTGGTAACTAATAAAATGCGCAACATTATGAAAATATATTTGTTTTTAATACTGATGGCTTTTTTTGGGGTGTGCAACGCATTCTCCCAAACCCTCACCACCTACGAATACGACGAGCTCAACCGCCTCGTCAAGGTGGATTATCCCAACGGTCAGCGAGTGGAGTATGAATACGATGCTTTGGGTAATCGCATCAGCAGGACGGTGTCGCAGCTGTTGGCCGTGCAGGTCAACATTACCCCTCAGGGAGCGGGCACGGTGAGTGGTGTAGGTAACTACGAGCCTGAAACATTGGTCACTTTGGAGGCCACGGCCAACGAAGGCCATACTTTCGCCAACTGGATGCAGGGCGAACAGGTGATAACGACAGAACCGACGTATAGCTTTACCATCACCCAACCCGAGACCTTTGTGGCCAACTTTACGGTAAATAGTTACGACATCACCGCCACGGCCAACCCCACTGATGGCGGCACGGTGAACGGCGCTGGCACCTACGAATATGGCACCACCGTCACACTAACGGCATTGGTCAACGAAGGCTTCCGTTTCGTCAATTGGACAAAAGACGGAGAAGAAGTGTCGACCGAACAGACCTACGTATTCACGGTTGCGGAAGACGCTGCCTATGTGGCGAATTATGAGTCTCTTTATGAAACACAAGAGTTCTTCTTCTCGCAAGGCTGGAACTGGTGGGTGCCCACGATCGAAACCACCATTGGAGACATCCAAACTGCGATAGGCAGCCATTATCTGCAAATTCTTGCTCAAAACAGCGACATCGTACCTGGCAAGATGTGCAAGATTCAAACCGATGCCGAATGCACTATCACCCTGACGGGTGTGCCTATCACTTCTGCCACGGTCAGCATCGACAACGGTCCCAACTGGCTTGGCTATATCGGCTCAGAGAAAGCAGTGGGAGAGGTGTTCGACGAAAACTTCGGACCTAGAGGAGGCGACAAGATCATCTCGCAAGACGGTGGCTTCGCCATCTTCAACGGGGATGAATGGGAAGGAACACTGCAGACGCTCGTGCCGGGCCATGGCTATGTGTACGTGTCGAATTCCGCAACGAGTAAGACGTTGGTGATAGGAGAGTAGTGCATCCTTCAAATAAAAGAAAGAAATAGTGTTTACTTTTTTAATAGCAGCAATATGGCAAAACCGAAGTTATTTCAGGATCAAAACGACTTTCATCTTGGTCAGATTATTAAGAAGGAGTTGGCTAGTCAAGGTCGCACAATCACATGGTTAGCTGGCGAGATACATTGCACTCGCGAAAACCTTTATAAAGTATTTCACAATGCATGGATTAGTACTGATACATTATATAAGATTAGTGAGGCGTTGCAGTATGATTTTTTCGAAGAGTGTTCAAAGCGGTTGAGTTTTTCAAAAAAGAAAAACGAAGAGAATTGTGAATAAATCATCCAAATGTTTGGATAAATATGTTTAATTATTTGGTAATACAAGTTACACATAGAGCGGCAGAGGCTGTTCTTATTTGACATAAATTTGCAATCAATCATGTTTTAAGCTTAGACAAGCATTTGAAAAAAATTAGTTTAACCTAAAATATCAGCATTATGTCACAAAACAAAACCAGATTTCCAGGAATGGAAGGAAGCGCAAGAGTAACATCTCCGTCTGGAGGAAACGTCTATTCAAGGGATAGTTTTGAGCCCCAAGAAGAGAACAAACGGAAAAAAGGAGGGAGCAAGGCTACTCGCATCCCTGGCGTTGAGAACGAGCCTCAAACGATAAAGAAAGCACAGAGCAATAGCAAACCTGTACGTGGATTCCTTTTCTCGATCTCAAGAGGGATAGTGGGTGAGTATTGGCCTTTACATCAGGGTAAGAATGTAATTGGTTCTTCGGCTAAATGTGATATTCGCTTGTCAGAGGCTACTGTTTCTGAGGAACATGCCTCATTGACAATCCGTATACTTGAAAACCAAGGAAAAACTATAGCCTCGTTGAAGGATACTGATTCAACGAATGGCACAAAGATCAATGGAGAGGATGTTGATTTTGATGCTAACAAATGTAAAAACGGAGATATTATCCGATTTGGCTCAAGTTATGAGTGTGTTTTAATTCTGATTGACACGAAAGAGATGGGGCTAAAAACTGCAGATAACTTCATGCCAATAGATGATGAAGAAGATGGTCCTGATTTCTTTGGAGGTACTGAGGAATCATCTGCTCCTATTTTTTACAAACAACAGGAACCCAACAATAACAATGCTGGAGGCACTGTAGGACTTGATGGAGGCTCTGGCTTTAATAATCCTTCAAATTCTACGGTTTTCATGGAATGACCCTAAGAACTCTCTTAAGATACCATGTCTGTCATTAGACTTCAAAATGAGAATGGTGACAAAAATATTGTTTATGAGTTTGATGATTCATCTGTACCCTTAGGAGAAGGAGGAATGGGGCGCGTCTTCCGGGGAAGACGGATTGATTTGGCTCACAATATTAAAAGAGATGTCGCCATCAAGATGATGTTTGCCGACTTGCCTGATCATGTGATTGAACGGGCAAGAAGGGAGGCTTCCATTCGTGTCGTCAATGATAATCTATTAGAGATGATAGATTTCGTTGAAGTCAAAGAGAGGAATGCCTATGGGCAAATATTATCGACTCATTATCATGTTGTTAGCGAGTTTCTTGACGGCATAAATCTTGATGAGTTGCTGGAAGGAAGAACCACCAATCATAACGGCAAGCCTAACGGTATGGCCGAAAGGCTTTATGCTGAGTATTTGAACAACCGAAAGAAGTTCGTAGGATTTGTATTTCGCAATATCCTTTCTGGTATTATGGCTTTACATTATTCGGGATATATTCATCGAGATGTGGATCCTTCCAATATAATGGTGACCTCAGAAGGGAAGATAAAACTTATTGATTTTGGCATTGCTCGTCCATTGAATGCCATAGGAAATCCTGATAGGCATTTGACTAATACTGGCCAATTCATTGGAAAACCAAATTATGCGGCACCAGAGTTGATTATGGGGGATATTAGCCATCAAGATAATCGAACTGATATCTATGCTTTAGGCATCATGTTGTTTCAACTCATGGTTGGCCATTTGCCTTTTGAAGGTCCTCTGCACGAAGTTAGCGACAAACAGCTGCATTCGAAATTACCTTTGAGTGAGGTGAATGACCATGTAATCCGCAAGATTATTAGGAAAGCCACCGAAAAGAAGCAAGAGAAGCGTTATCAAACGGCTGCTGAGTTCCTAGTTGATATTGATCGTTGGATTTCCAGCAACATGGGCAGCAAACCTGGTAGGACTAATGGCGGTGGTGAAGTCAAGACCATTATGAAGACTAGTGTTATTGCAGCTAGCGTTGCTGTGATTGTTGCAACTGGATATGTCATGGCAAAAAAGTTAATCCCGAATTACTTCTCCCAACAGAACCCAATAGCAGAAGACATTGTTGATACTCCTCCTGCTCCTGATATTCCAATACCACCCAAAATGGAACCTCCTAAAACTATCAAGGATGCCGAAACCCTAATGATGGATAAGAGTACGGCTCTATCTGGATTTGAACTGTTGAATACTTTGGTTGACAAAGGCGATTATAGTGCTACTTTTTTAAAGAGTCGTTTGTATTTTGATCCATCAAAACATAAAGAAGACGGCCTGTTTTATGATGATGATTGGAGCAAGATGCGCGAGAATTGTGGTATTAATTGGGATAACAACAAAGCCCATAAATTGTTGATGGATGCCTTTGAAATTAAGGACTCTGACTATGTCTCGCTTTATGAATTGGGATGTGATTTTAAGTCAGGCCGAGATCGCGGATGTGAAAGAGATGGAGGTTACGCCAAATGGTGTTTTGAAGAGGCAAATAAAGCCTTGGAATCTGTGCCAGACGATGAGGCTGAAAAATATAAGAAACAGATTAAGAATAAAATGGGTAGTCTCAAAGACAAGAAGGCAAAAAGGCCTGGGAATGCCCTTACAATTAGTAGTACTCCAAGTAGTAGCGCCCCAAAGATTGATTTAAGTATCAAAGATGCTGGAGATGAGTTGTTGGATGGATTAGGTAAAGATAAAAAGAATAAATTGGATTTTCAAAACTATTAATACTCAATATGCCACAAAGAACAGTATATCAGCGAGAAGGCGATCCATTTATTTACTTATTTGTGATGGGTGAATGGTATTGTTATGACCCTAACGAGAAACCTTTAGGAGGAGGTGCCATGGGTACCGTATACTTGGGCTACAGAGTGCGTAATGGCGAGAAGGTAGCAGTTAAACGCGTTAAGGATAATTATGCTAATAATAAGATGATTCGCGAGCGCGCGAGACAAGAGGCATCTTTGGCGTTTCGTCATCCACACATTGTTGAAATGATCGGTTGTTGTATGATTGCTCCCGATTCAGGACCAATTTGGATTTTGAGCAAGTATGTGCAAGGGCAAGATATCGACAAATACGTCAAACAATTGCCAGATGACAACAATAAAATCAATAAACTCTGTACTGCCGTATGCCAAGTGTTGAGTGCTTTGGAATATGTCCACTCTAAAGGTATCGTTCACCGTGACATTAAGCCATCAAACATTATGGTTGAAGAAAACCATAATACAAGACTGATGGATTTGGGGATTGCACGCATGAATGGAGGCAACCGTTTTTCTATGGCTGGCTTTATTGGGACGCCTCAATACTCGGCACCGGAACAGATTGCCCGTGACGCTCAGAGTTCTGTCCCTATTAATGCAGCGACTGACATCTATGCATTAGGGGTAACCTTTTATGAGTTATTGACTGGCTACAATCCTTTCGATAGCGAGAGTGAGATGGAAACTCTAACCCGACAAATGCGTGATCCATTGCCTAAACATGACAGGGTGCCGAAACGACTGATGATGGTTTTGTGGAAAGCAACAGAAAAAGACCAATCCAAAAGGTATCAAACGGCAGAGGAATTCAAACAAGCCATTCAGACGGCCATTGCCCAACCTCCATCACTATGGGAAAGAATAAAGAATTGTTTTAGAATCAATAAATGAAAAACATAAACTATGGATTTATATCAAATTAAAACGGAGTTGCCAATAGTAGGTTATTGTGAGTCTCGTATAGGGGGGCGGTCTGAAAACCAGGATTCATACGGCTACCAAGATACACCTTTTGGCTTCCTTATCACAGTTTGTGATGGTATGGGTGGAGGTCCAGGAGGGAAAACTGCGTCCTCTATTGCTGTAAATGAAATTATTGGAGGAGTGATGAATGGAGACCCTGACAATAGCCCAAAAAATGTTTTATTGAAAGCTATCAACCGGGCAAATCTTGCTATTCTTGATAAAGTTACGGAAACCCCAGAGTTGAAAGGCATGGGCACAACATGCACGGCTGTGCTTATCAATGACAATTCCGCCATTGTGGCTTATGTGGGTGATAGCCGTGTATATCAACTGAGAAATCATCATAAGGTGTATCGTACTTTCGACCATTCTATGGTGTTTGAGTTGGTGAAACAAAAAGTGATCACAGAAGAACAGGCTCGTCTTTCAGAACAATCCAATTACATCACTCGTGCTCTTGGACTAAAGGCTGAGCTTGAGGTTGACATCACAGAACTTCCTTACGAAAAGGGAGACCTTTTTCTTCTATGTACTGATGGAATCCATGGCTCATTTCCTGAAGATGAGTTATTGGCGATGGTTATGAAGAAAGGCAACCTTGGACAAATTGTTGACGACATTGCTACGGCTGTTGATGGTAATGGGCGTAAGAAAGGAGGCGGGCATGATAATCTGACGCTTGCCGTCATTGAGACACAAAAGAATTCAATATTAAAAGAAAAAATGAATACTAGGACAAAACTTATTTTTGCGGGCATTGTCGCCCTTTTAGTAGCGAGCATTGCTTTAAACATTACTCAATGCTCATCAATCAGGAAAATAAAAAAGGCAAATGAACCGAAGATCGTTGTGGATACTACGCTGAATGTTTCGGATCGAAAAGATAAAGTAAAGACTGATACTACAACTATCATCGGTACTCAAATTAATAATAATAACGAATCTAAAACAACAAAAAAATGAAAAGTTATTCGATAGGTAGAGATTTAGGCTGTGACATCGTTATGAATGACCATACCGATGTGATTAGCAGACGGCATGCAGTACTGACAGTGTCTTCTTCTGGAAAGATGACCATCACCGACCAAAGCAGTAATGGTACATATGTGAACGGAATTAAGATTTCGCCCAATGTACCCGTTCCTGTTACTCGAAAGGATTCTGTTTCTTTTGCTCATGTGACAACGCTCGACTGGAATATGATTCCGAAGTCGCGGACGTGGGTTACCTACCTAATCATCGCTCTTGCTGTGGCCGCTTTGGCTGCTCTTTTAGTGCTTTTTCTTACGCGTGAACGTAATCCGAATGACTATCCAAATACGAATGTTATAGCGACGGATACGATTAAGGAAAAAGAAGGGCAATCCCCAGCTGTTACAGCTCCCGCTGCAGACTCAACAAAAACAGATACAGTGAAACAGAAACAAGACACAATCAAGGATTCTTCTTCGAAAGTGTCGACCCCCAAAAAACAAACATCAAAAGACAATAAGACTAAAGAAAAAGAAAAAAACGAAAAGAAAGACAATACTCCTAAAGCGAAAAACGACAGTGTGCAACATAAACCGCGACCTATTGGGGTATAAATCAATATGAATAATAATAATAATAAGTTAAACTATTAATAAGTACAATCATGAAACTAATGAAAATTGGTAGCAATCCCCAGTGTGACATTGTTCTAAAGAGCAACAAAGTCAGCGGATTGCATGCAGAGATCATCATCCTCAATAATGGAGATATCCTGCTAGAAGACAAGAACAGCCTTAATGGAACGTTCATCATGAATCAGAGGATTCAGCCTGCAACATCTGTGTCCATTAAACGTGGTGACGCCATCCGATTTGCCGATACGGAATTACAATGGGCACAAGTACCCTATCCTGAAGACACCAGCCAATACAAAAAAATCCTTGGAATTGGAAGCAACTATAGAAATGAGATTCAGGTGAATGGTGGCACAGTAAGCCGTTTTCATGCAACACTGAAAGTGGACAAACAAGGGCGTGCCTTTATTGAAGACCATAGTATGAATGGTACCACTGTAAATGGCAAACGCATTCCTTCCCATCAGAATATTCGGGTTAAACCTAATGATACCGTTGTGGTGGGTGGTGTCCCTGTTGAGTTGAAGCAATTCATAGGTAAGAATTTTACGGGTACCTTATTGAAAGTGCTTGCCGGTATTGCAGCGGTTGCGCTGATTGTCTTTGGTGTCACGTGGTTGATTAAAAATAATAATGGCACGAAGATTAAGAATCCGGATATTAAGTCATTGGTTCAGGCTACTCCATGTGTTTACGGAGCCTACTATATCGAAGTGACCTTTAAAGACGATCCGTTTGTAGATTTATTGAATGGTTGGCCATCGTCGTGGCGATTTGGAATGGATAAAAATGGTGATCTTGCCTTGGCGACCATGTCAGACGAGGAAATCAGTCCGATACAATTCTCCGGAACAGCATTCTTCATTTCAGAAGATGGAGAAATGGGCACGAACCGTCATGTGGCTGTTCCGTGGGAATATTTGAGCAAAAAAGAATTGAACGAAATTCGTCAACAAATGGCAAAAAATGTGTCAGCGGATTTTTCGAAAATGAGCGAAAACTTGTATATGGTTTTGAATATAGCTTTAATGAGCGGTTCCCTTTCTTTGGACGATGCGAAAGGTTATATTGCCAGATTCCTCAAATCAGATTTTGAGATTTCTGGTAAATTTGATTATTTGGGCGTGATTCTCCCTGGCACCACTTTTACTACAACTGCTGATTTGATGGCTTGCAATGTGATTGCCGAGTCAGGTGATCCAAATAAAGATGTTGCCTTAATTCGACTCAATTCACACCAGACCCCGGCTCCAATTGTAAAGAATGGCTATTATCGTTTGGAGAATGCTCGTATAGATGAAAAGACGTTGGATATCACATCGGACAAACTTAGAATCATTGGTTATCCAGGAGGTTTGAACGTCGGTTTCAGAACAGGAAACGGAGAGGAAATGACACCTTCTGTTCACAATGCAACCTTGAGCAAGAAAGCGGATAAATACAATTTTCAAGTACAAACTGTCGGATTGGGTGGCCAAAGTGGTTCGCCTGTCATTGATGCAAAGGGGAATCTTGTAGGTGTCTTCTATGGTGGTATTCTCAACAATGAGATATCGTATTGTTGCAACATCAAGCATTTGGTAGAGCTATATAACAATAGTAAATAAGAATTAAACAGTAAATAGATACATATGAAAATGCGGATATTTATCTATGCCTTTCTTTTATGCATATGTGCATCAGCAAAGGCTCAAGTTGTTCAGACGCTGAATCTGAAAAACGGATCGGTCCTTTATGGCTTTACCAAAAACCAGAAACCCGGTAGTAATATCATATTTTCTTCAGAGAAGGCTATCATAGTTATGGAAGGCAAATCGGTGAAGGAGATCATCCCACGCAAGGTCGGTTATAAAACGCTATCTGATGAGTGGAAGCATTGGGCTGAAGAAAATGAGGTGCTTTACGGACTAGGCGACAGCCGTGAAATGACATTGAGTACAGTAGTTGATGCTTCTGGAAGAACTGTTTCTGATGTGTATATTCTTGAAAAGGGCCAACATGTCAAATATGCAGAGTTCTCTCGTCGTGATTATTCTTTGGATTGGTCGGATATTGTTTCCATTGAATATGCTAAACGCCCCAATACTCTCCTTTCAGGCGTAAATAGATCTTTGACTGTTAAGAGTGGCAATATGTCTAAAACTGTCATCGGCCAGTGTCTGAAAGAGATTCCCGGTGTCTCAACTTACTTGTTGGAAGAAGATGGTGTCGTGGAGTCATTTGATATGAATGACATAATCAAGGACAATTCCATCAAAAATAATCCCAATCAGTCAATCTTCGAACAGAGCCCACTGCTTGATGAGATTCAGATGAAGAATGGGAGTGTTTATAAAGGGATTGTTACCGAACGCAATTATGAGGAAAACTTGAATTATTTTCTTATTACCTCTTTAAATGGAGACGTAGAATATACCACGAGCCTCAAGATGGCGGATGTTGCTGAATTCCGTAAACTTCCCAATCCTGATTTCAAACAAGTGTTTGACATACTTCTTCGTCCTGGTGATCTTGTGGTTAATAGAAATGAAGTTGAGAAGGTCAAACTTACTGAAAGCAACGATAAGTTTGAAATCAAGCCAGACATGAAGAGGCTTGATCTGAAACGAAAGGGAGCTAGCTTAGATCTTGATGTTGAGTCAAATTTCAAGAATAATAGGGATGTTCAAAACTATTTACTCATTAGGACCCATAAAATCACTAATGATAAGAAAAAGACCGATTATTATGAGTTCTCTTATGCTGACATGATCAAGTCGAGTTTATCGCCTAATGAGATTGTCACCAGTATGAACAATACAACCAAACTGTCATACTTTGTCAACTCCCCGGCACTTTATGTGTTATTCAATAAAGAAACCAAGGAGGCCGTTCTTATTAATGTTGAGTAATTAATGTTTAGTAAAGTCAAGTTTTTGAGTATTGCAGCGTTGCTGCTCATTTCATGTTCTGTACGGGCAGTCACCATTGAGTGGCTGCTCCGTGCAGAATATGATTATGTTTCTTATTATAGCGAAGATATTTTCAAGTGTAAAAAGGGAAGCGAGGTACAACTTGTGGACATGAGAATGAAAACATTGCTTCCTCATATGGTAGATTCAGTGACCGACTATTCAGATGGTTATGCTCTTGTTTTAGAGAAAAACAAACGTGGGTATAGTGTGTGTGGCGTTTTTGAAGAGAAATATCATTCTTATCAAGAAGTAGAGGGTGTTTTTATGACGAACCGTTTTTCATATTGTTCAGAAGGTTTTATCTCTGTTGCTGACAATCGAGGAAAACAGGGTTATATTAATACTAAAGGTGTCCTCAAAATCAAATGTCAGTTTCGAGAGGCAAGACCTTTTAGAAAGGGTCTGGCTTCGGTCTCCTTGAAAGCGGGTGAGGCCCATTATATTGATGCTAGTGGGAACGTGTTGCCAGTTGGTATCACTTTAACAGATGCTTCGTCGTTCAACAATGATGGTGAGGCTTTAGTGGCTAACTATCAGAAAATGATGATTATCAACACCGATGGCGAAGTGGTTAGAAAATACAAGATGGAAGGGCAGAAGGACTTCCCTGTACGACCTTATGATTATGTCTATGACGAAGACATGTCTTCTTTTCAACCAGAGCATAATCAAATGCCTAGTTTTAATAGTCTTTACAAAGTTTATTCCGAAGGTAAGAAGAAAGGTCTGAAGAGGAATGGAAAAATTGCTATTTGGGCACAATTTGATGATATTGGAGATGTAACAGACGAACTTGTTATTGTTAAATGTGGTGGCAAATGGGGAATTGTTTCCATTGATGATGGAGATTATTCTTTACAATTGGACAAATCAGAAATTGTTGTCATGCCAGGACAAAATAATCCTGAAATAACATGTACCTTAACATCACCAATGTCTAATAAAGGTTTAGACATCGTTGTTGATTCTGGTGATGGTAAATGGATCCCACTTTTGATATCTGGAAATGGACAATTTGTGGTTGCACCCTATTTTGAAAAAAACGCTTTGAGTTGTTTGATAAAAGTAAAAGTGATGAAGGATGGGTTGCTGTTATATCAAAATGAGGAAAAAGTAAATAAAATTGAAGTGAACATTGCTATTGGCAAACCATTTTTGCTCAGAGAATTTGCTGATGAGAATGATTTGCAGCGTATCAAAGCCTCTGTTACCAATAATTCACAAATTGCCTTGGATATTCAATCTACTATGTACGTGTCTTTTAGGCAAGGATCAAATAATAAAGTCATGTCAAGGTCCAATAGCTCACAAGTCCTTGAACCAAAAGAAACCATGGAATGCTTTGTAACTGTAAAGGTCCTTGAGGAAGAAAGCGTGAAAGTGGTATTAATGGTGAGGAATAGTGATGTTACTTATGGTTCCACTGAAGCAGTCGTATCTTTAAAACCCTTTTACTGATTTGTTTAATACCCTTTAGTTATGAATAAACACTTTACCTTTTTATTGTTTTTATTGTTTTTAAGCAATCTGTTGTCAGCTCAGCCGCCTGGTGTGTCAGGCTTTCGTCTTTACGAAAGGAATTACAAGATATCTATAGGACCAACGGCTGGGTTCGGTTTGTCGAAAGGTACTTCATCACAAATTTATGACTATAATCCTAAATTGGGTTTGTCGTATCGCATTGGTCTCGCCGTTAATGGCCATTTTGGACGTCGTCATCGTTTTGGCTTTGGAGGAGGTGGAACAGGCTGGGTCGGTTTTGAAGCTGAGGCTTTATATGGAAGTAGAATCATGAAAGAAGGTCGAACGCAAGTTAGGGTTAATTGTGTAGAGGTACCTCTATTAGGACAAGTTTATCCAATTTCTAAGCTTGGATTTGAGCTGGGTCTCACTATGGTGAAAGTCTTAAGTTATACGCCAGAGCTAACGCCAGCAAATAACACTTTTTTATATACTGGACAAATCAAAGCATGGGACGTGATGCTCTCTATAGGTGCTTGTTACAAGTTGCCGATCGGTTTAATGTTTAGCGCTCGTTACAATATAGGGACCAGCGATTTTGCCGGCAATTTTGACACTAAAGAAAGCACGGCAGTGGTATCGTTTACCTATCTAATCCATGTTTTGCAATAAGAAATAAGATTAGTTATGAAGAGGTTTCCTGTCATAGCTGTTCTTATTTTCCTATTTCTTGGATCATGCCAGAACAAGGACATCGACATGGCGAAGTTTGCCATTGAGGAGGAGCGTGTAAGGCCCAGTACTGACACTGTGGGCATAGAGGGAACCTATGACTTTGCGAGAGAGGCGCGGAGCATGAAGATACACATGGGGTTGGACTCCACGTTGAGCGATGCTTCGAGCCATGCGGTGACGTTGTTGGGTAAGGACTATTCGGTGACGGTGCGCGGCTTGCATCCAGGCACAACGTACTACTACCGATACAGCGCGGACTTCGGAATGCATAGCGACCTGGTGAGCGAGACGCGGCATTTCGTCACTTCGGAGCAGCAGAGCTACCGGATCAGCGTGTCGAGCGACCCGGGATGGGGCGGCGAGGTGACGGGCGGCGGTAACTACGAAGAAGGCCAGACGTGCACGGTGTCAGCCAGCCCGTCGGAGGGTTATGTGTTCGCCTTCTGGAAGGAGAGCGAGATACCGGTGACCCAGGAGCC
>ONJF01000046.1 GCA_900318085.1 uncultured Bacteroidales bacterium | reverse complement strand
CAGGTTGCCCTTGCCGTTTTCCTTTTCCAGACCACCGACGCGGTGACGCAAGCCAGGCGTGCCCGGGATAGCCCATTCGCGGCGGAGCCATTTCTCGTCACGGCGGTAAGGCATGTAGTCCGGATCGTTGGCTTTGGCCAGCGGAGGCGTGATGCTCGGCAGGTCGGCCATCTTGGGGATGCGGAACACCTCGGAGCCGTTACCCAGTGAACCGTCGCTGAGCATGATGACGGGCGTCATGTGCTCCATGGCGATACGAGCGGCTTCGTAAGCGGTGTAGAAGCAACCGGCAGAGCTGCGGGCAGCGATGACCACGAGCGGAGCGTCGCCGTTACGGCCATAGAGGGCTTGCATCAGGTCACTCTGTTCCATCTTGGTCGGCAGACCCGTGGAGGGACCGCCACGCTGCACGTCGATGATCACCAGCGGAAGCTCGGTCATCACGGCGAGACCCATGGCTTCGCTCTTCAGCGAGAGACCAGGACCCGAAGTCGTCGTCACGGCCATGCAACCTGTGTAGGCAGCGCCGATCGATGACATGATGCCGGCGATTTCGTCTTCAGCCTGGTAGGCCTTGACGTTGAGGTTCTTGTATTTCGTCAACTCGGCAAGGATGTCGGTGGCAGGAGTGATGGGGTACGAACCGAGGAAGAGCGGGCGGCCCGACTTCTCGGAGGCGGCCATCAGGCCCCAAGCGGCGGCGATGTTGCCGGTGATGTTGCGGTATTTGCCTTTGTCGAGGTCAGCGGCTTCCACACGATAGGTGTTGGTGAAGAGTTCCCAAGTGTCGGCATAGTGGTAACCGGCGTTGAGAACGGTGCGGTTGGCCTTAATCACTTGGTCCTTGCCTTTGAACTTGGTCTCAAAATACTTGTAAACGGTGTCGAGTTCGCGGTTGAACAAGTACATCACGATGCCAAGGGCAAACATGTTCTTCGATTTCAGCATCGACTTATTGTCCATGCCGAAGTCCTTCAGGGCCTCTTTGGTGAGTTCCGAGATGGGAGCTTTGACCACCTGATAGTCGGCGAGGGTGCCGTCGACGGTCGGGTCGTCGGCATAGCCAGCCTTCTCGAGGGCCTTTTCGGTCACCGAGTCGGAGTCGAAGATGATGATGGTTCCAGGACGGAGCCAGCGCATGTTAGCCTTGATGGATGCGGGGTTCATAGCCACGAGGACATCGCAGAGGTCACCTGTGGTGTGAACGGGTTTGTGTCCAAAGTGCACTTGGAAGCCAGAGACGCCAGCCACGGTACCTTGCGGTGGGCGGATTTCAGCCGGATAGTCCGGGAAGGTGGCGAAATCGTTTCCGGCAAATGCTGTTGAATCCGAAAAAAGATTTCCGGTAAGTTGCATACCATCGCCCGAGTCGCCCGAAAAACGGATGACGACATGTTCAAGGGCTACAACCTTACTTTTTGCTGTCATATTTATTGATTTTAGATTTTTGTTATTGAGCTTGTAGAGATAATGATTTACAAGGTTTTGAAGACAGGAAACAGAGGCCGTAAAACAACCTCCCCCTCCCCTCTTTGATTTCGGTGCAAAGGTACGTAATAAAAAGGTGCAAACCCAAATAAAACCGCTTTTTTTTTCCTTTTTAGAGGTATACTCACAGCTTGCTCAATATCAACGCTTTAAGCATTATCATTATTTAGACTGAATAAAAATTTCTATTTCGGACGCATTGGAATGAAAGTTGTAGTATTTTTGCGGCACGAAAAACGAAAACTCAAACTAACTTAAAATTAAAAACACTATGGCTTACAAAATCACTGATGCCTGCGTTGCTTGCGGCATTTCGGAAGGCGACATCTATGTCATCGATCCTGACACCTGCGTTGGTTGCGGCACTTGCGCCGGCGCTTGCCCGAACGAAGCAATCGTTGAAGACTAAACATTGAAAAAGAAACTACATTAAAAGGAAAAAGCCTGCCAAAAACAGGCTTTTTTCATTTTTTTTGTCAGTTTTTTACAGTTTGGCAAACTATTTGCTATTTTTGCATCGTTCTTTGAAAGAAAACTTTAAACAAACAACCTAATTACTAACTAAAATCATTCAAAAATGAAGAAATTAGCTTTGGCACTTGTGTGCCTCGTCAGCGTTGCTTTCTTTGCAAGCTGCGACCCGGAAATCACTAATCCGGAACCTACAATCGCTGTCATTACGGGCGAGAACTATGTGTACGACGGTCAGACCATCGATGTCAACACCGACTATCTCTTTGGCGTCCGTGCTGCTTCTAACAGCCAAACCGGCAAGGAATTGGCTTCCTTCAAACTGAATCTCAAGATCATGGACTTGGAAGACAATGTGGAATACAACCATGACACCACCTTTGCCATCAGCGGTACTGAGTATGTATATCAAGACACTGTGGGCTTCACCTACACCAGAGAGTTGGTCGGCAAGGCTGAAATCACGGCCACTGCCATCGATGTTGACGGCAAATCCTGCCATGTCACCATCAAGTTGAATGTCAACCAACCCGCTCAAACATTGGAAGTCAAGAACTTCGAGTGGTATCGTCTCGGCAACACCCAGACTGGTCTTGAAGAGTACGGTCTCTTCTGGGAAAGAAACGCCAAGTCACCCTTCGCTCAAATCAAGCCCCTCAGCAACGTGACCCTCTACAAGTTTGACTCATCTGTATGGGCTGCCACGAATACCAACCTCGACAAAGCCGCTCTGTTCTCAGATGCTACTTTCGTTGTTTCGGTGTACAACAATGTTGATGTCAATGCCAACGGCACATACGACGATGTCATCGGCACCCGCATGGAAGATGGCACTCTGCACCTGATCCATGTGACGAACTGCACCATTGATGACCAACAAACTCAAGGTCGCCCGATTCACATCACCGGCCAATCCAAATAAGGGAAACATTTCCTAACCAAAAAAAGGTGCGCTTCACAGCGCACCTTTTTTTTTTGTCTCATTCCGCGAAAGCATGGCTAATCTTTCGGTTGATTTGCAGTAACCGTTTCTCATCCAATTTGACGACTGCCCTGTCGTATGTCATCAAACCATTAAGCTCTGTTTCACAGTCGGTGGTTTGCGTGTAGACCGCTGCCGAGAAGCCCTGGAAAGCCATTTTGTAGAGTTTTTCCGCATATTCCACATAGGTGTCAGTCACTTTCTCCTCAGTATCAAACTCCACATAGCCCCAGCCTTGGTCTTTCACCCAGGTGTGACCTTCCACCTTACGGCCGATGCCGCCATACTCACCGAGCACGGTGGCACGAGTCGGGTCATAAAGCACCATCTTCGGGTCAGGATAGTGATGTAAATCTAGGATGTCGCCACACTGGTAGAAGTTGCCACCCGAAGCAGGGTTCACCAAACGGGTCGGATCGAGTCTCTTGGTCATCTCCACAATTTCAGGTGTCTTGAACTGACCCCACGACTCATTGAAAGGCACCCAAACGCCGATGCAAGGCACCGACTTCAAACTGTTGATAATCTCCGACCACTCCTTCTTGTAGCATTCCTCGGATTCGAGCGTACGCAAGCTCTCGGGACCCTGGTAATATTGTGTGGTCTGCCATTGTGGGCCGCGTCCGCCGCTAGGCATATCCTGCCAGACGATGATGCCGATACGGTCGCAATGGTAGTACCAACGCGCCGGCTCCACCTTTACATGCTTGCGGATCATGTTAAAACCCAAATCCTTGGTTTTTTGGACATCATAGGCCAAAGCCTCATCGGAAGGTGCGGTATAGAGTCCATCAGGCCACCAACCCTGGTCGAGTGGACCAAAATGGAAGATGGGTAATCCGTTCAAAGTAAGGCGCACAATGCCGCTGTCATCACGCTGCGTGCCGAAACTGCGCATTGCAAAATAGCTGGCAACTTCATCCATCACTTTACCTTTGCGCAGCACCTTGACTTTCATATCATACAGGAAAGGATGGTCGGGCGTCCATCGCAAAAAGTCCTCCGGCATGTTGACCTCGACGGGCTGTCCATTGATGGATTTGGCCGTAGCGACAGGCTGACCTTCAAAGGATACCTCTACTTGATAGAGATCATTCTTGGTCGGATTGGTGAAATCCACCTCTACGCTAACCGTAGCCTTGTCATAATTGGGTGTAGTGACTATGTTCTGAATATAGTCCTCCGGCACATACTCCAGCCATACCGTCTGCCAGATGCCCGTCACAGCAGTGTAGAAGATGCCGCGCGGCTTGAGCACCTGCTTGCCATGAGGAATGTAGCTGTCGTCGGTGGGGTCCCAAACGCGGACTACCATAGAGTTTTGTTTGCCTTGAAGGGCTTGCGTGATATCAAAAGTAAAAGGAGTGTACCCACCTGTATGCGACCCCACCTTGATGTCGTTCACCCACACATCCGTCATCCAGTCGACGGCACCGAAATGCAACAGGATGCGACCGTTTTTCCAGTTGTTCGGAACGGCAAAAGTCTTCTGATACCACAAGGCTTTCTCGGGTCCCACCTCTTTCTGCACACCCGAAAGCGACGACTCGATACAGAATGGCACAAGGATATCGCCTTCGTATTGCGCAGGAGCCTTCTCCCCTTTCGCCGTGATGGCATATTGCCACAGGCCATTGAGGTTTTTCCATTCGGGACGCACCATCATCGGGCGGGGATATTCGGGCAAAGCGTTTTCGGGTGACACCTGTTCGGCCCAACGCGTCTTCATCTTGTCGCCCGCAGGAGCATACTGGGCAATAGCGACAGTAGTCATAAGCAGTGAGATAAGTAAAAGTTTGATTTTCATATTATTACTAGTTTACAATTCATATTTAGATTCCCGACGGGAATGGAAACTGCATTACAAACCTTATCTCTCTCCCATTCCGAAGGAAACTTATTCCTCCATCACTTCCTTGGTAAATGCTTCAGCGGCAGCGATGAGACTCTGAACGGCACAATTCATCAGGGTTGTCATATCAGGAGTGGCATCCAGGACCTGCTCGTAACACATCCATACCGAGGCCCCCTTATCCTTGCCGTCCTCGTAGTCATAGAGCACCGCTTTCACCACCTTGTAGTTCCAGTTGACATTGTTGCATGCCATGATAGCTTTGGCGAAGTTGTCGTCGGTCACATCAAAGATGCCAGGCAAGGTTAGACGGAAAAACAAGGGATCGTCGGCGTCGTTCCAAAACAAGAAATTCCAGCCTTCATAGATGAAATTCAGGCCTACCTCGTTCTTGGTCGCCACGATGCCGTGCGATTTCAAGTATTTCAAAACCAAATTCTTGGCATTCATACTCTTTATTTCTTATTGAAGCCGATACGCGTCTTGGTGGAATAGGTCGGGTTCTTGTATTTCAGCACATCGACGAGGATTTTCTGCGAGATAGGGACATCGTTGTAAGCGGCTGTCATGGCAGCTTCGTTGACGGCCTCGGTGATGTCACCAGCGTTGAAGTCGTCCGACATCCTGGCCAACTCATCGAAATCGATGTCCTCGCACGGACGGTCTTTCAAGTGGTCGATGAAGATGTCCTTGCGTGCCTCGAAGTCGGGCTGCGGGACGAAGAACACGCGGTCGAAACAGCCGACGCGCATGATGCTTTGGTCAATAAGGTCGGGACGGTTGGTGGTAGCCACCACGAGGATGCCTTTCTTCGAGCAGTTATTCAGCATTCCGAAGAAGGCCGAGATTTGTGGCGTGATATTGCCTTCTTCCAATGCTGCATTAGGATTGGGGGCAATGAACTCAATCTCGTCGAAGCAGAGCACAAACGGTGCCTTAATCTCGGCGGCATCGAAGATGCGTTGCAAGTTGTCGAGCACGCCTTCCTGATAGATGTGGCCCAATTCTACGCCTTTGATAATGGAGTAATTGAAGCCCAATTCTTCCGCAAAGCTCTCAAGGACGAGGCTCTTACCGCAACCAGGAGGTCCATACAGCAGCACACCGTTAATGGCTGGCAATTTATACAACTTGGCTTTTTCAGGATTCTGCAAGGCGAACAACACTTCCTTGCGCAGCTGTTCCTTCAGTTCGTCGCGTCCCGTCACATTGTCGAAACCACTACCCGACCCTTTCTTGAAGGTGATGACGGGACCTGTAGTATCTTGATCTTGTTCTTCGGGTTGGGCAGCTTTCGTGTCGGTTTCTTCCATTCTTTTCGCCAGCTCTGGCATCACCTGCTCTATCAAGTCTTTAGCGAATTCGCCAGCCGAGCCAAAACGGTCTTCAGGTTTCTTGGCCAAGGCCTTCAATAAAATCGCCTTCATATAATCAGGCAATTTCACCTCATCCGTCTCCAAGACAAGATCTTGTTTCCTCGCTTTCTTCACCGCGTCTGCAATCTTTTGCTTGTCGCCTTCCAAAGTCCTCAAATCCATCATCTCCCATGGCGATTTGCCAAAGATCAAGAAATAAAGGAGGGCTCCGGTGGAGAAAATGTCGCTCTTCACCGTATACACCGCACGGAAAGTCTCTGGAGCACGGAAATAGGGCATCAGGTCCTCGTCAATGAAAGTGGGGCGGCCTTTGACCATATAGGAGATATGGCCCAAGTCTATGATGGTGGGCATCAGCATGCCATTGTCCAATTCCTGAAGCATGATATTGGAAGGACGGATATCGTTGTGTATCAAGGCACGGGAGTGAATAAACGACAGACCGCTCAACACGCACAAAATTATTTGCACGGCGTCTTCCAAGTCGAACGGGCCGTCTTGCCTGACCGCATCAAAGAGCAGCATGCCACGGTAGTATTCCGTAACCAAATAATGGAAGACCTTGTTGCTTTTTTTCACCTCGCCATTGTCGACAAAACGCACCACATTGACATTGTCATCGGTATTCAGTTCCTTGCAGAGCTGAATCTCGTACACCTCCTTGCCCTCAAAGAGCTGTTCCTTGGGAATGCTCTGGAGTTCGTACAGTTTCATGAAATACATCATGTCGTCAGGACCGAGAACCGAATAGGATTCAGCGACAAGGCCTTTCTTGATAAACGAGTTGATGACATACTTGCCAATCTTCTCCCCTTTTTTGAAAGTTTCCATACGCGATTATTTGTTGGGGCAAAGTTCACGATTTTCTTTGACCTGCGCAAGGGTGAGAGAAAATTTTTTCTATAGAAAACAAAAAAGGCCGCAAAGCGGCCCTTTCATTATCGTTATAGTACGAATGGCTTATGCATCAATATTCGCATATGTGGCATTCTGTTCGATGAACTCGCGGCGCGGAGCCACCTCGTCACCCATCAGCATGGAGAAGATGTGGTCGGCTTCCATGGCGTTCTCGATGGTCACCTGACGAAGCGTGCGGTGGGCCGGGTCCATAGTGGTCTCCCAGAGTTGCTCGGGGTTCATCTCACCAAGACCTTTGTAACGCTGCACATCGTAGCCACTCACCGTACCGTTCTTGGTCAGCTCTGCCATGCTGGCAAAGCGTTCCTCGTCGGTCCAGCAATAACGCACCGGCTTGGTACCGCGCTTGATAAGGTACAGAGGCGGCGTGGCGCAATACACATAGCCATTCTCGATCAGCTCGCGCATATAGCGGAAGAAGAAGGTCAGGATCAGCGTGGTGATGTGGCTACCATCGACATCAGCATCGGTCATGATGATGACCTTGTGGTAACGCAACTTCTCGAGATTCAGTGCCTTACTGTCTTCCTCGGTGCCGATGGTGACGCCAAGGGCAGTGTAGATATTCTTGATCTCCTCGCTGTCGAACACGCGGTGTTCCATAGCCTTTTCCACATTCAGGATCTTACCACGCAGGGGCAGGATAGCCTGGAAGTTACGGTCACGGCCTTGCTTGGCGGAGCCGCCTGCAGAGTCACCCTCGACGAGGTAAAGCTCGGTCTTGGCGGGGTCGCGTTCGGAGCAGTCGGCCAACTTGCCCGGCAGGCTGAAACCCGACAGGGCACCCTTGCGTTGCACCTTCTCACGGGCATTGCGTGCCGCTTGACGTGCCTGGGCAGCCAAAGTCACCTTGTCGAAGATAGTCTTGGCCTCTTTGGGATGCTCTTCGAGATAGTCAGAGAGCTGTTGACCCACGATGGAGTTAACGATACCCATCACCTCGTCGTTGCCCAGTTTGGTCTTGGTCTGACCTTCGAACTGCGGCTCCGGCACCTTCACCGAGATGACGGCCGTCAAGCCTTCGCGGAAGTCGTCAGGCGAAATCTTCACCTTCAGTTTCTCCAATTTCTCCAGCAGGCCACTCTTCTCAGCGTAGGCATTAAACGAACGTGTCAGACCCGAACGGAAGCCTTGGAGGTGGGTACCGCCTTCAATGGTGTTGATATTGTTGACATACGAGTGCAAGTTCTCCTTGTACTCATTGTTGTATTCCAAAGCAATCTCTACCGGCACACCGTTTCTCTCTCCCGAGATGGAAATCGGCTCGGGGATGAGTTTCTCGCGGTTGGCATCGAGGTAGGCGATGAAGTCGATGAGGCCGTTCTCGGAATAGAAGATCTCGCTGCGATATTCGCCGTTTTCCATCTTCTCACGCTCGTCGGTGAGCTGGATGGTGATGCCGTGGTTGAGGTAAGCTAACTCACGCATACGGTTGGCGAGGGTGCTATAGTCGTATTCCGTAGTCTGGAAGATGGAACCATCGGGCTGGAAGGTGATGCGGGTGCCGTTCATGTCGGTCGTACCCACCACTTTCACATCGTACAGCGGCTTGCCGCACTCATATTCCTGTTTGAAAATCTGGCCTTCGCGATAGACCTCTGCGGTGAGGTGCGTAGACAGCGCGTTGACGCAGCTGACACCCACGCCGTGCAGGCCACCGGAAACCTTATAGGAACCCTTGTCGAACTTACCGCCAGCGTGCAGCACGGTCAACACAACCTCAAGGGCCGAACGGTGTTCTTTGGGGTGCATACCCGTGGGGATACCACGGCCGTTGTCGAGCACACTGATGGCGTTGCCGGGCAGGATGCGGACATCGATCTTGTCGCAATAGCCTGCCATGGCTTCGTCGATGGAGTTGTCGACCACTTCATATACCAAATGATGCAAGCCGCGGAAATGGACGTCGCCGATATACATGGCCGGACGCTTACGCACGGCCTCCAAGCCCTCAAGCACCTGGATCTTACTGGCACCATATTCTTCGCTTGCCAATTCTCTCTTTTCTTCTTCAGTCATTTTCTATGATTTTTGCTGTTTTCAAATAAAGATGCAAAGATACGGATTTTTTCGGCACGATGTACAAAAAAGTTGAAAAATTTGTTTTTAGCACAAAATGGCTCTACGGGGCTAAAAATAGGCAATTTTTCAAAACACCTTATTATCTCGCGTACGCGGGAAAGAAAAAGCCCCATCGATAAGAAGGGGCTTTTTAAGGCTTTTAAGACGTTTTCAGAATCTCAATTTCACACCAGCGAAAAACTGGATGCCCGTGACGGGATAATTGTAGAAAAGCATATATTTCTGACAAGCCACATTATCCAACAAGGCAAAGGCGGTGATTTGGTCGTTCACCTTGTAATCAGCTCCGAGACTAATGTCAAAGACATCCTTCAACTTTTCAGCGTTGAAGTTAAAGTTCTGCCAGTCTACCACGCCATCCCACACCTTGGCATAACGTCCGCCTTGATAGAGGAAAGCTGTGTTGAAGGCCAGATTATCGTTGAAGTCATAGGTCAGTTTCAGTTTGCCTTCCGTCGTGGGACGATACCAAGCATATTCCTCCACGGTCGGTTTACAGTTGTTATAGGCAAGGCCCAAATCTGCGGTGAGGCTGTTGCGCAGCTTCACGCGGATATCGCCTCTGACGGTCACCGTTTGTGTCTCGTCATACACAAGGTTGAAAGCATTCAACAATGGATCGTATCCTTGTGGTACCTCATTGGAACTTGGGATATGGTAAACATACAGCGGGTCGTTGTCGGTCTGGCGATAGCGCACACCCAGATGAAGATCCACAATTTCCGCGATATTGGTGCGGATGCCACCTTCAAAACCGAGTTTCACATTTCGGATGGGCAGCGAAGGATTGATTGCGGGAGACACGAAAGGGTTGTCCTCCACGACATCGCTGAAACGTAATAACTCGCGTCCACCATTCAAGCCCGCGTAGAATTCCAGCTTTTTATTCAAAACAAACAGGCTACCACTTACATCGGGGCGCACGGCCAAGAACTTGTCCTCCTCCGAACTCTTTGTAGCCCCATCCAGACGCACTCCGAGATGCAAACGATAAAACTCGTCGCTCATCTCAAAGAATGGGGTCGCCTTGAACCAAATGCGGTCGACAACGAAGGGGTTGTTGACCTGACCCAGGCAATAGTCATATTGGAAACCCAAATCGACGCCCACCTTTTGTGGATGGCTCTTGTCGCCCCAGAAACTGTCGACATAGCCCAAAGTGTAGCCAAAATCCACATTGTGTTCCCTATCAAACAGGTAAAAATAGTCTACATGTGCATCATGACTCAATTCGCCGACGCGGGTCGTCGTAGACGCCAAACCTAGATGACCACCCACCTTGTTATAGGTGATTTTTGGCGAATACACGGCTATTTGCTCGTCCGTAAGCGGGTTTTCGGCAAGATTGATGCCGTAGAAATGATACATGTCGTTTTTGTAATACACGCCGCCTTCCAGTTGGAAGCCGTCGAACTTGCTTGTCGAAAGGTTGACATCAAAGGCGTTGTTCATATAACTTGACGGTGCATAATCCTTGATGTCGAGCCACGACGAGTTGTGCCTGATGCCTACACCCAGGCCCAAGGTCTTGGTCAGCATGGAGTTGTGTTTGTAGAGGAACAAAGGCGAGAGCCGCGTGCCTATACCCGCCATGATGAAGTTTTGCGTCGGGGTGACAAGTTTGTCATCTTTACCCGAGTAGGCCGTCGGGGCAATCTTCTCGAGGTCAAGGGCAAACTTCTGCGAGGTCTCCTTCGGGTTGACTTCCGAGCTGGGGAACTCATAGGAGGGTTGCGGTGTTTCAGGCTGCAGCTGCAGTTTGTTGACCTTGTTCACTTTAGGACGGTATTTTCCTTCCACAGTGACTTGTTCGTCATGTTGGGCGAAGGCCTGCATGGAGAGCAGGGCCAGGATGAGGATTATGAGGTGTCTTTTCATTTTTCTTTGTGTTGTCGCAGGGACTCACGTCGCCTGCTTACTGGGTTTCTTTGTGTAGTAGCAGGGACTCACGTCGCCTGCTTACTGGGTTTCTTTGCGTTGTTGTAGCAGGGACTCACGTCCCTGCTTACTGATGTATCGCCCCTACGGGGCTTTGTTTATTCCATTTCCAGGGGTTCGATGCCGTTGCTGTTGCTCACTTTGGGTTCTTTGCGTTCCACCTCGGCGAGTTTGGCGCGGGCTTCTTGTTTCAAGTCGTTGCCCTTATAGTTGTCGATGACGCTACGGAGGGTTTCCTTGGCTTGGAAGAAGTTGTCCTTGGCAACATAGACATCGGCGAGGGCGATGAACGACTTGGCCACCCAATAGTCATACTTCGAGAAGTTGTCGGAGATGTCGAAGACCTTGTTTTCGGCTTCGTCGTACTTGCCCAACTTGATAGAGGCCAAGGCAGAGTAATAGGCACTCTCGGCACCATACTCCGACTTGTCGTTGCGCGCACTCTTGTCGAGACGCTCGATGGCAGTGCTGTAGTTGCCTTTCTCGAAATACGACTTGCCCACGATGTGGTTAACCTGATTGACTTGTTCGTCGGTAAGGTCGCGCGACTGGCGAAGGCTCTCCCCCATCTCAATGGCCTTGTCGTACTTGCCCTGGAAGAAGTTACTCTTCATGCTGCCTTCCAAGGCTTCGAGGCGTTTGAGCGGCTCCTCGGTAATGCGTGACAGGCGTTCATAGTATTCGCCAGCCTTTTTGTAGTTGGCTTTCTCGTATTCGATGCGAGCCATCTTCAACAAGGCATTGTCGGTGTAGTCGTTGTCGGGCTGTGACAATATATAATTAAGGTGCGCGACGATTTGGTCTTCGGTGCCCACCTTCTCTGCACATTCGTATGCATAATAGTGGGCCTTCAACGCATAGGCGCCATTGCGGAAGTTATCGAAATAATACTGCAAGGCGGTCTGCGCTTTTTGATATTGTCCATCGAGATAGAAATTCTCGGCATTGGCAAAGGCCAACGAGTCTTGTTGCGTCACCTTCACCTGACCGCCATTGGCATTGACATAGCCGAAATACTCGTCGAGCTTGTTCTGCTCCATGTAGATGCTGCGGATGATGCTCAACGCCTCGCGCGACTCATCGGTATTGGGATAGGAGGCCACGAGGTTTTTCAGGTTGGTCAAGGCTTGGTCATACTGGTTGTTGTTGTAATAAATCATGCCGACCTTCATCATCGCCTGACGCGTATAACTCGACCGAGGCCTGTCTTTGATGAGACGGTTGAAATTGGCGATGGCCGAGCGTTTGTCGCCATGCACGAGGTAGGTATTGCCTATCTCGAACAAAGCCTGCTCATAATACGGTGTGCTAGGATAGCTCTGCAGCAAATCATTGAGCATGCTGATCTTCTGGTTCACATTACCTTTCGCGCCATAGCAGAGGCCCTGCTGGAAGAGGGCGTAGTCGGCGTTGCGCTTCCCGACACGCGTGGCCAAGTCGTAATAATTGATGGCCTTGTCGTAGCTGCGCTCCATGAAATAACAATCGCCAAGGCGAACATAAGCGTCCGTCTTGAGGTCGTTTTGGCTGTCATCAGCCAGGCGGATGAAACTCCTGAAGCGCTCGGCGGCAGCATCGTAGTCGGGTTTTTGGTAGTAGATGTAGCCCAAGTCATAGTCGGCGAGGCCGTATTCGGGCAGACCCGTGGCGGCGGCCATGCCCTTAAACTGCGTGAGGTATTTACCTGCCTTATTATGGTCGCCCATCTGGTAAGCCGACTCTCCCATCCAGAAGCAGGCAGCTGCCTTGTTGGTAGCCGACTGCTTGCCATTCATGATCTTGGAGAAATACACTTGTGCCTTGTCGTAATAGCCTTTTTGGAAGTTGTCGATGCCCGTGGCATAGAGCAAATCATTGTAAACCGTTTGCAATTCAGCGCTTTTCTTTTTCATCGCCTCGAGACGGCTGAGTGCCTCATCGTTCTCTTTTGCATTGAGCAGCAAATAGATGGACATCTCCTCGGCTTCTGCCTTACGCTCCGAGTTAGGATGCTCGGCGATGAAGTTGTCAAGCAATCCGACAGCCTCGTTAAAAGGGTCGGCACCTGGGATAAGGCTCAAACGGGCATAGTCGAAGAGGGCCTCTTCTGCAAGTTCCTTGTCGAAGCCCGCCGAATAGGCATTGTAGAACGCGCTACGGGCATATTTCGGTTCGTCAGTCTTGGCATAACCCGAACCCAGATAATACGAAGCATATTGAGCGAGGATGTCGCTATTTCCGGCGACCTTCTGCAAATCATTGACGGCGCCCTTATAGTCACCTTTCATCATCTTGCTGACACCCATCTGATAATAGGCCTCGCGAGAAATGCCACGGGTGAGATTCTTCTTGTAGATGTCATAGTAATCCAATGCCTTGTCGTAGTCTTTCTGCTGGAAATAGGCATCGGCGACGATTTGGGCCATCTCCGACTTGCGTTTCTTGTCGGCCTTTCGGATATACTCGGGTCCCTCGTCAATCACCGCCTGATAGTCGCCCTTCAGATAGTCGATCTGCATAATGTAAGAAGGCACCACTTTCCCATAGTCCTTATGCGTGCGCAGGCGGCGGAAATTGTCGAGTGCTTCGTTGTATTTCTCTTTGACATACTGAATATGCGCATAATAATATCGCGCCTGGTCTTGGTATTTGCCTTCGTTCATCATCAGGCCATGGAAGAGCGGCATGGCCTTGTCAAGCTCGCCCGACTGGAAATTGGCATAACCCATGTTGAACTGCATCTGCTGGGCTTCATCGGTGGTGAGGGCGAAGGCATCGGTCTTCTCATAGATAGCCAGTGCCTCCTTATATTTCTTTTCCTTGAACAGATGGTTGGCATAAAGGAAGTTGGCATGACGCGCCCAAGTGCTGCCTGGGTTGTCGTTCACAAACTGAACGACCTTGGCTGGTCCATCGGCATGGCCGAGATAGAGGGCGCTGACGGCTTCGTAATACTGCGCATCGGAGCAACGCTGCGACTTGGCATCGGCGGCTTGGGCACGGTATTGGGCAAAGGTAGACAACGCGGCGCCATACTCCTGATTTTGGAACAGCAGCACTCCTTCGTTGAAAAGGGCCTCCGGGTCGTAGTTTTCAATATGCTTTTGGGCTGACGCAGAGATTGTTATAGACAAGGCAATTCCCATCATCAAACCTAGTTTATGTCGCAATTTCATAGTTCAAAATTTTTCACGAAAATACGGTTTTCTACTTTATGTTCAGCAAAAAAGGTCAAAAATCATTCCGAACGATGCTATGAAAACGGATTTCACAAGGTTTTATTATCGTTTTTTGGTCGTCGGCTCGCAAAAAAGCAGTACTTTTGCAGCCGGATTTGGGTTCTTTCAACCGAAGATTAATAGGGAATCCTGTGAGAATCAGGGGCTATGCCCGTAGCTGTAATTCGTTATCGGGAAGACGCCGCGGACTTGGACAAGCCAGAAGACCTGCCCGTTTCCATATTATTCGCAGCTTTCGGGAACAAGAGCTTGGGAATCAAAGAGAAGCAGACATCCTGTTTCATATTCTCATTTTGTCCTCTTGCTGCTGTTTTTAAGTTGAACGAGCAATAACCGTGTTTATGAAGAAACAGTATCAAGCAGTCACGGCCGAGGAAGCCGTCAGAGTCATCAAGTCGGGCGACCATGTCCACATCAGTTCGGTGTCGAATGTGCCCCAATGTCTGGTCAAAGCCTTGTGCGACCGAGGTCGTGCCGGCGAACTCAAGAATGTCTACATCCACCACCTGCACACCGAAGGCGCCGCACCTTATGTCAACCCCGAGTTTGAGGGCATCTTCCAACACAACGCCTTCTTCGTGGGCGCCAATGTGCGCGAGAGTGTGCAAAAGGGTCTGGCTGACTACATCCCTGTGTTCCTTGGTGAGACATCGAAACTCTACCGCGAGCGCTACATCAAGTGCAATGTGGCGATGATTCAAGTGTGTCCTCCCGACAAGTTCGGCTATGTGTCGCTGGGTTCATCCGTAGATGCCACCTTGGCCGCCATGGAGAGCGCCGAGTTTGTCATCGCCGTGGTCAACAAGCACGTGCCGCGCACTTTCGGCGATGCGTTGGTCCACATCAGCAGAATCAACATCTTCGTTGAAGACGACACCCCCTTGCTCACTGTCGACATGCCTGAACCCAATGAAGTGGAGAAAACCATCGGCCGCTATTGCGCCGAGCTTATCGAAGACGGCGCTTGCCTACAGATGGGTATCGGTTCCATACCCAACGCCATCCTTTCGTGCCTCCACAACCACAAAAACATTGGCATCCATACCGAGATGTTCTCCGACGGCATTCTGCCGCTTGTTAAGAAAGGAGTCATCACGGGCGACAATAAGAAGCTCAACAAGGGCAAAATCGTTTCCACCTTCGTGATGGGTTCGAAGAAAATCTACGATTTCATCGACGGCAACCATGAAGTGCTGCTGATGGATGTAGAATACACCAACGACCCTTTCATCATCGCGCAACAGCCCAAGATGACCTCCATCAATTCGGGCATACAGATTGACTTGTCGGGACAGGTGTGTGCCGATTCATTGGGCGAACGCATCTATTCGGGCGTGGGTGGACAGATTGACTATGTCTATGGCGCCTCGCGTTCGAAAGGCGGCAAGGCCATCATCGCCATGCCCTCCACCACGCGTAAGGGCATTAATAAAATCGTGCCCACCCTTGACTTGGGTTCAGGTGCTGTCACCACGCGTAACCACATCCATTGGTTCGTCACGGAATATGGTGCAGTAAACTTATATGGACGCTCGTTGCAAGAGAGGGCCAAACTCATCATCTCGGTGGCGCATCCGCAGTTCCAGGAGATGCTCGACGAGGCCGCCTTCAAGCGCTTTGGACCGCATTTCCATTATTTGTGGAACAACATCGTGTCAACCTAATCTGAGTATCACTATACTAACGCTTCACCGTCATGGCGGAGGAACATCCGCCATCCCCTACGCTCGAGGATTCCTTTTCGCTCTGGAGATTGCGGATCAAGTCCGCAATGACGGCAAAAAAAAGAGTATCAACCTCCTATCCAAAAAGAAAACAAACATGTTCAGTAGCATCAACTTCGTAGAGATCTTCGGCGCTTTCATCGTCATGGCCGCCATCATCGACATCTTCGGCTCCATCCCCATCTTCATGAGCATGAAGGAACAAAACAAGACCATCAAGGCGGGACAAGCCTGTCTGACGGCCTTGGCCTTGTTCTTGGCTTTCTTCTTTGCCGGTGACGCCTTGCTGAAACTCTTCGGCATCGACAAGGAATCGTTTGCCGTGGCAGGCGCATTCGTGTTGTTCATCCTCGCCGTGGAGATGATCCTCGGCCGCGAAATCATCAAGAACGAAGGCGGCAAAGGGGGCGCGAGCATCGTCCCCATCGCTTTTCCTCTCATAGCAGGACCAGGCGCACTGACCGCCTTACTCTCGCTTCGTGCCGACTATGCCGTCATCAACATCATCATCGCCTTGTTACTCAATATCTTATTGGATTACATCGTCATCAGTCAATTGGACAGGATCCAAAAACTGTTGGGAGAGAACTTGATTTTCATCTTGCGAAAGTTCTTCGGTGTCATCCTGTTGGCCATCGCCGTGAATATGTTTGTGAACAATATTCTGGTCATCATCTCGAGGGTACCGAAATAATCCCTAATTTTGTCAGTTGAATTCAAATCTCCAAAAGAACCGCACTTATGATGAATCTCTTTACAGGTTCGGGCGTTGGTCCCACCGTTCTATATCTTGCCTTATCCATTTTCATCGGCCTTTTATTGGGCAAAATCAAGATTGCCAAAATCTCATTGGGCATCACTTGGGTGCTCTTTGTGGGCATTGCCTTCAGCGCATGCGGCATCAGCCTCAACGCGGAGATGTTGCACATCATCAAGGAGTTCGGGCTCATCCTCTTCGTGGTAGCCGTGGGTTTGCAGGTGGGTCCAGGCTTCTTCCAATCGTTCAAGAAAGGCGGTCTGGCCATGAACCTCATGGCCTTGGTCAATGTGGCCCTTGGCGTTTTGATCACCGTCATCATTGCAAAGGTCGCAAAGCAGGATTTGGCCGACATGGCTGGTGTTTACACAGGCGCCATCACCAACACGCCCGGCCTCTCGGCGGCACAACAGGCCGTCACCGACATAGGCATTGAAGGCGCTGCCGACCGTTTGGCTGCCGGCTATGCCGTAGCCTATCCCTTGGCCGTGGTAGGCATGATCGTAACTTGCATCTTGTTGCGCATATTCTGTCGCATCGACTTGGCGAAAGAGCCAACCGATTTGTCAGAAACAACTCTCAACTCTCAACTCTCAACTCTAAACTCAAAAAAAGGCGGATTTTTGCTCATTCCAGTTTTCGTCATCATCGCCCTAGGCATCATCATCGGCTCCATCCCGATTCCCGTAGGCATGAAAGCACCCATCAAGTTGGGCTTGGCAGGAGGTCCTTTGGTAGTCGCCATCATCGGTGGCTGGCTGGGCGTGAAGAAAGGCTGGTTCAGCACCGACTTCACCGAGGGTCAAGGCGTGCACGCCTTGCGTGAGGTAGGCATCGCGCTCTTCCTCGCTGGCGTTGGATTGAGTGCTGGCGGGCAGTTCGTTGCCACCGTGCAGGAGCATTACATGTGGGTTGTCTATGGCGTCATCATCACCATGGTGCCGCCCATTCTGGTCACCCTCTTCGGAAGATTGGTGTTGAAGCTGAACTACTACACGCTGATGGGTTTCATCGGCGGCGCACACACCGACCCTCCCACTTTGGCTTTCGCCAACACCGTAGCTCCCGAGGGTTGCAAACTGCCCAACATGGGTTATGCCACGGTGTATCCACTCACCATGTTTCTGCGCATCTTCACCGCGCAGCTGCTGGTGTTGCTTGCGGTATAAGCGCTGCAAGCCGTTTTTTTCGGTATTTGGGCTGAACTCGTAGGAGAAATAATAATTCATCATATCATTACGAGGCAAAGGAAAAAAACCGTACTTTTGCAGTCGATTTGTGGTGTCCTTCACGGACTCAATAGGGAATCGGGTGAGAATCCCGGACAGTTCCCGCTGCTGTGATGGCCAATCGCCTGCCACTGTGCCACTGAAAACTAAGTCTTTCGGGAAGGCGGCAGAAGCGAGGCCTCAGTCAGAAGACCTGCCTCAAGTCGCGAAACAAGGCTTCCGGGAATTGGAGCTGGGATTCTATATAGTAATAAGGTGTGCCCTCGCTATGGGGTTGTGCCTTCCTTTTAGGTATTCCAACATTTTTCCAGAGGTTTTGAGGTAACAAATTGAATGTCAAACCTTAAAAACTATGTATTATGTATTTTAAATCTTTTACACGATTGTTCCTATTGATAGGGATGATTGGAATGTTTTCGGCTTCAACCTTGGCACAAGAGCGAAGCACAACCGTGGAAATCGGAACAGCAGAAGAGTCTACTTTCCGTCTTCCTTGTACACCAGGGAACTGGTATTCTATTTCAGAACAAATTTACACTGCCGATGAAATCGCAAACGCAGGAGGTGGTCCTGGCACCATTACCAGCATCTCCTTCTACGGATACAACTCTTGGACCACTTCACCTGGCACACGCACTTGGGACGTTTATCTTGTCAACACGACCAAAAGCACTTTCTCCAGTGCTTCGGATTGGGTTGGCGTCAATGCAAGCCAAAAAGTGTTTAGCGGAACCATATCAATAATAAAGAACACATGGACGACGGTGCCCATCAACAATTTTACATACGAAGGAGGCAATCTGCTGGTAGTGGTTGACGACAATTCAGGATCTTCCACCCAATCAAGCGGCCATGGTGGTTATGTTTTCAACACTACATCTCACCAAAGCAATTGGGCAGCCAGTTCGGACGACATCAACCCATCAAATCCTAATATGACCTGCACGGCATGGGAAACGAAGAAGAACAACATAAGATTTGAGTTCGACCTTACACCCGTTTCTTGCCCTACACCCCAAAACCTTGTCGTTTCAGCCGTTTCCTCAAACTCTGCCACGCTGACATGGCAGGCTGGCGGCGATGAAACGGCATGGAATGTGCAATACAAAACCGCATCAAGCGGCAGTTGGAGCCAATCCATCTCGGTCTCCTCTCCTACTTACACCATCACTAACCTTACGACCAACACCGACTATCAGGCAAGAGTGCAAGCTGCTTGCAGCGGTGAAGAAAGCGGTTGGAAAACTGTTTCGTTTGCCACAGAATGCGAAGCCATCGAGCTTCCTTATTATTACAACTTCAGTGATGCCACCACAGGTTCAATGCCTGAATGTTGGCATCGATTCAACGACGCCACAAATAGCAGTTACCAAGGCTATCCTCGTGTCAACGCTGATTATCACCATAATACCTCATCGCCCACCAGAAGCCTCTTATTCAATTATTCCAGTAGCATCCCCAACCAGATTGCCATTCTGCCCGTAATCAACGTGAATGATTACCCTTTGGACCAGTATCAAGTCGTATTTTGGGTTCGTTCTGCCTCAAACAAAAAATTGCAAGTGGGCACCATGACCGATCCAAATAACGCCAGCACATTTAGACAAATTGGAGAAATAACCACATCTGGTTCCAGCACGTCATGGCAAGAATACACGGTGCGTTTGGACAACAATACATATACTGAGCAAGAAAAATACATTGCCATTAAAAGTCCAACAACAAACGCCACTTCAGCAATCTATCTAGACGACATTGACGTTCAACTCATTCCGTCTTGTGAGAAGCCATACTCGCTTACCAAAAGTGATGAATACGCCCATGGTGCTACTATAGCCTGGACCGGAGGCAATGACAACTGGCAAATTGCCTACTCAACGACATCGAATTTCGACCCAGACGATTCGAACCAATGCACCTATCTGGATGCACCCTCGAACCCCTATACCATCACAGGCCTTGCTCCCCAAACCACTTATTATATTCGTGTTCGTTCCAACTGCGGCGACAACAACTATAGTTATTGGAACACGACACCCACCAATTTCAATTTCACCACCACCATTGCCTGCCCTGCTCCAACTGACTTGCGTTGCACTTCCATCACGAAAAATTCCGCCACTTTGGAATGGACTAAAGGCGATGAAAGCCAAAACGACTTTACTGTAGCCTATTCGACAACCTCGGAGTTCGATCCTGAGACTGCCACACAACGCCAGGCCAATAGCAACAGCATGATTTTGACTGGATTGACCGAAGGGACCACCTATTATGCCAAAGTACGCGCCAACTGTGGCGGCGACGACGGCTCAAGCAATTGGAGCAATCAATGCTCCTTCAAGCCTTCATCGGGCGGAGAGTTGGAGGTAAACCAAGGAACGAACACCAATTCATATGTTCCCGTTTATGGTAATCAGGTTCAGAATACTACACAAAGCCAATTCATAATCCCTTCCACCTCCTTAAGCGATATAGCGGGATGTGTGATTTCAAAGATCACCTTCCACTACAGTAATAATCTCGAAACTATCGATTGGGGCGAAGCCGAATTTGAAGTGTATGTGAAAGAAGTGGACGAAACGGCTTTTGCGAGCAACGCAACATTTAATTGGGACGGTTTGATCAAAGTTTACACTGGCAAATTATCGCCCAGCAACAAAACAATGGAAATTGAATTCGACACCCCATACGAATACCAAGGTGGCAACCTAAAAATCGGCGTCAAGCAAACAAAAAGCGGTTCGAAGAAATCTTGCTCATGGTTAGGCATAAGCACAGATTATATTTCTTCTTTGGGAGGTTACAACACATATGTATACAGGCCAAAATTCCTACCTTGGACCACTATCACCTATACTACATCAGCAGCTCCCGTCTTCACCAAAGACATTGACGCCTACACTGAAGGCAGCAAGGACCACTATTACCTCATAGCCTCACCCATCGGCGCTGTGAGTCCCGAGGAGGTGACGAACATGCTGGAATACAGCTATGACCTCTACTACTTCGACCAAGCAGCAACCGATGGTAAGGAATGGATTAACTATAGAAATGACGCAAATGTCGGTGGCGGCTTCAACCTCCAGCCTGGCAAAGGCTATCTCTATGCCAATAGCGAAGATGTCACACTTACTTTCACGGGTGCGCCTTACAACGAGACCGGTCAAGTCGATTTGGCTTACGATGCAAACGCAACGCTCAAAGGATGGAACCTCATCGGCAATCCTTATTCCACCATCGCCACACTTGACATGGCATACTATAGGCTGAACCAAGATGGCAATGCATTGAGTGCAACTACCGAAAACGATGCCGTAGAAGTTATGGAAGGTGTGTTCGTTCAGGCTACTGAAACTGGCCAAACAGCCAATTTTGCAGCAATTACGACAACCAACGGAAACACTGACAGGGTGGCAAAACTCAACATCAATTTGACTCAAAGCCGTGGTGCTTCGACAGGCTCAGCAACCACACTCGACAACGCTATCATCCGATTCGACAACGGCAGCATGCTCGGCAAGTTCCAACTCAACCCGAACAAGACAAAGGTCTACATCCCACAAGGCGACAAAGACTACGCCATCGTTCGCAGTGCCGCTCAAGGTGAGATGCCCGTCAACTTCAAAGCCGAGAAGAACGGAAGCTACACCCTCAATGTTAGCGCTGAAAACATGGGCATGCATTACCTCCACCTCATCGACAACATGACCGGTGCCGATGTCGACCTGCTCGCAGACCCGAGCTATAGCTTCGAGTCAAAGACAACAGATTATGCAAGCCGCTTCCGCCTGCTATTCGACGCCAATGAAAACGGCGCTTCGACAAGCTCAGCGACCTTCGCCTACTATAACGGAAACAACTGGGTAATCAGCAATCCTTCGACTGGCTCAGAATCCGAGGCCACGCTGCAAGTGATTGACATCATGGGACGCATACTCAAAAGCGAGACCCTCAACGGCAACGCCGAAATCAGCCTCGACCAACCCGCAGGCATCTACATGCTGCGTTTGGTCAACAACAATGATGTAAAAGTGCAGAAGGTGGTTGTCAGATAAACTAGCAACTCGCCATTGGCAACTGGCCTCTGGCAGGCTCTCTACCCACGGCGTCATTGCGGGCCCCTCATTCCGCGTAGGCGGAACGCAATCACCTAAATGGATAGTGATTCTGCCAGAAGTCAGAAAACAAAGTACTCCAATAAAGAATGAACATACAATCAGAAAACAACAATAAAACACAAAATACGATGAAGAAACTCATAATCACAGCAGCAATCATCCTCGGTATAGGCTTGACGAGCTTCGCCGATGGTGGCGGCCTGTTCCAACGCGGGGCCAACCCAGAAGAGCAAAACGCCGTTTTCGGCAACCGCACTCAAAACGCTCCAATGTTGCCTTCGCACAACCAAGCTGGCAACCAAGACGCTGACGAAGTGCCCATGGGCACCGGCATCGCAGTATTGGCTTCCCTTGGCGGTGCCTACCTCGTGGCCAAGAAACGCAAACGCTAAAGTAAAGATACCATTCATTTCATGTTGTTGGCCGGTGGCAGAATTATTCTGTCGCCGGCTTTTTTGTAACAGAAGAGGCGGCTCCAAAGGAACCGCCTCTTCACACTCAAAACTCTATATGTATCAATCACTATCTAACTATCACTTTTTGCGTCAAGTGATTAGACCCTGTGGTCACGGAGATGAAGCAGACTCCTTTGGCAAGTCTATTCAAATCAACCGTCACCATTTGATGGGGTGTTTCCCCTTTCAATATGACACGGCCCATCATGTCAATCACCTGATATTCAAAGCCTGAAGTCTCATCGACGATTATTGTAACCAAGCCTTGGGTAGGATTGGGATAAACCGTCAAGTTTCCAAAAACATTCGATTCTCCAATGGCGTAAATCTCATTGTATTCGTCAGCGCCAGCGCATGGCGTATTGGGACGCGATTCACCATCGATGTCGGTAGCCGCGTATGCCAAAGGATTGGCCACGGTAAGACCTTCGGGGCTGGTCAAGTGGAAATCGCCATCGCCCACAAATTGAGGCGAGCATGTAGCCGTATGGACATCAAAGCCCGATACGGCTGTCCAATCGGCCAATGTTGCGCAATCCGTGCCAGCAAATATACCAACATTGCCACCAGTAAACGAGATACGGTTGTAGTCGCAATAGCGGCCCTCGCTCTCGTTGTTGAATCGGAAAACATATCCATCCGTCTCGTTGACAAACAGGTTATTATAGACATAAAGGTTCGACCATTCTTTCTGCACCATCAGGTTGCCCGATTCTCCCGAGCCACTACATCTGCCTGTGTTGTGAACCACATAGATGTATTCGCTATCGGCATTGTCAAGCGAATAGCACCAACTAGAAGCAGCGCCTTGGAAATCAACGATGTTGTTGCGGACGATTATGGGTTCGTCGGCTGTACCTGTGCAGGGACGGAGTTTCACCACCGTCGCATATTTGGTGGGATGGTTCACGGTCATCACATTGTTCTCAACAAGGCAGCCGTAACGGCAGCGGAACAAATCAATGGCATTGAAGTCGGTATGTGAGTCGTTGGTATTGTCAATCGTGTTGCCGCGAAGGGTCACATGATCGGTAAAGGTGGCGTAGATGGCCTTGCTGCATTGGTCGGTGAAGGTACAATCCTCAACCAAAAGGCCGTCGTTGTATTGGGTCAAGTCGACACCTTGGTAATACAGGCCGATAAAGCCGTTGACGAACTCGCATCCCACAAAGGCATTGCCGGTATCCATCCAACCACCCGAGACCCGATAGACCAGGTTCTTGTCATTGTCGGTATTGGTAGCCTCGGAATAGCAGCCCACAAACCGCACATTCTCAAAACGGTCGTCTGTCAGTCCACCTCGCAAAGTAACCACAACGGCATTATTCTCTGAAGTGGAAGACACCGTCATGTTCTCAAAACTCACATAATCGGCACCATTGAGGGTGAGGGTGCTATTTTGCGAGTAGCCCGCATTGCTGGTCAGTTCAACCAGCCGTTTGTCGGATTGCAGGCCACGGAAGATGACGCGGTTAGTGGCGTTGGCGCCCGTAATGGGTGTGAGGGTGACAAACTCCTCGTATGTGCCAGGAGCCACTTCGAAGACAACCTCGCACGACACGCCTGCCTCCAGTGCCTCGACCGCTTCATTGAACGAAGTGAAGTCTGGGTTTTGTGAGGCATCCGCGTTGATGGTATAAACACCGCAGAGTGGCGAAGCCACGGCATTGATAACGACATGCACAGTGAAGTCGACCGACTGCCCGTCGCTAGTGGCGCGCATGGTGAGGTCGGCGGTGGCTTGGTTGGCGTTTTGGCGTGTCATGACCAATATTCTGCCGCTCATCGTGGCCGTCAGGACGCTGGGATTCGAGTTGCTGACTATGCTGTAGGCGATGTTCTCATCCGGATCATCGGGGTCGGTGGCCACGCCATTGAGGTTGACTTGTTGCGTCTGTGGATACTCGTTGAAGACCACGTCAGAGACAGGGTTGACGATATATGGCGGCTCATCAACGACGGCATTGAGGATGACATGCACGATGAAGTCGACCGACTGCCCATCACTGGTGGCGCGCATCGTAAGGTCGGCGGTGGCTTGGTTGGCGTTTTGACGCGTCATGACCAGTATTCTGCCGTTCATCGTGGCCGTCAGAACGCTGGGATTCGAGTTGCTGACGATGCTGTAGGCGATGTTCTCATCAGGGTCATCGGGGTCGGTGGCCACGCCGTTGAGGTTGACTTGTTGTGTCTGCGGATACTCGTTGAAGACCACATCAGAGACAGGATTGACAATATATGGCGGCAGGTCGGGAGCAACACCACCACCGTTGAAATTATCCATGCAAAAATAGGCTGGCGTAATCATGTTGTAGCCACTGCCTCTTGATGACGATAGGCTAAAAGAAATGGTGGCCACATTACCCAAGGGGCTGAGATCGAACCACTCCCAAGTATTAAGGACATAGTCTTCCTCATTGTTGGCAAAGCGGTAGTCTGCAAGGTAGAAATCCAATGTACCCACAGTCTGTCCACTTGCATTCTTACCTGTCGCCGTCACCTTAAACCAGTCAGGGTCGTTGCCTGTAGGTCCTCCGTAGGGTTGCTCGCCATACCCGCCTTGAAGAATGTCCTGATAAGTCCACAAATCGTTGGTGACATAGCAGCCTGTGACGGTATGTGATTGTCCATCGGCAGCATAGACATCCGTCTGCACGCCCATGGTATATGCCACGGCATATTGGGTAGAGCTATCATAGCCACAGCCTGAAGCCGCAGTATACTGGGCATTAAGACCCGTTTGAGTCAAATCCGTGCGGCTGGAGGCCGTGAAGCCGCCCCAATAGCCGTTTTGTGTATTATTGGTGAAGAGCCAGCCACCGCTGGACATCTCATTTTCGCCAATAGGCGGTTGCCAAATACCACCGCTACCAAGTGGCACATCTTCGAAAGTGGCAGGTTCTTGCGCCATGGCAAATGCGGCCATGACAAGTGCGAGGGATAATAGTAAAATTTTACGCATAAAAAAAGGTTATTACGCATGAAACAAATACTGCAAGACCATCGCAAGAAGCCATGCTAATTGCCGCGCTTAGCGTCGCCCTTGTTCCCGAAGGCTTGCAATTGAACTCACGGTTTGGCAGGTCTTCTGACTCACCCGAACCTGTCGCCTTCCCATCTAGATGAGCCAGACAGTGGCTTTGTTTGACAGGCCTTACACGGGCTTACAGCAGCGGGCACTGTTGCCGATTTACACGGCATTCCCTTGACCAAACTGGTGGCAAAGATACGACATTTTCATGAAATGCCCACTTTTTTCTCATTTCAAAGCCCTCATGGCGTTAAACACCGCCAACACCGTGACTCCCACATCGGCGAAGACCGCCAGCCACATGGTGGCGACACCGAAAGCTGCCAGCAACAGCACGAGCACCTTCACGCCGATGGCGAACCAGACATTTTGCTTGGCGATGCGCAATGTGCGCCGAGCGATACGGATGGCAAGGGCTATCTTTGAGGGTTTGTCATCCATAAGCACCACATCAGCGGCCTCGATGGCGGCATCGCTGCCGAGACCACCCATGGCGATACCCACATCGGCGCGAGCCAGGACAGGGGCATCGTTGACGCCATCACCGACAAAGGCCAGTTGAGCGTTCGGTGTTGCAGGTTTAGTGTTGATGAGCTCCTCAACATAGGCGACTTTGTCGGTGGGGAGCAATTCGGCATGATACTCGTCGATACCGAGTTTTTCAGCCACATCCTTTCCTACTTCCTTGCGGTCGCCTGTGAGCATCACCGTGCGTCTCACTCCGATCGATTTCAGGTCACGAATGGCTTCGGCACTATCCTCTTTGACCTTGTCGTTGATGACGATATGGCCGGCATATTCTCCATCGATGGCGACATGAATGATCGTCCCAATGTGTTCGCAGTCATGCCATTTCGCTCCTATGGCATCCATCATCTTGGCGTTGCCCACGCAAACCGTCCAATTCTCCACCTTGGCTTTGACGCCCTGTCCGGCTATCTCCTCCACCTCGCTCAACTTGCAGCCATCGGTAGCCTCGTCAGGGAAGGCATCACGCAGCGCAGCCCCAACGGGATGCGTGGAGTAATGCTCCACATGGGCGGCAAGATGCAACAGATGCCGTTCGTCACACTTCTCGGGATGCACCGCAGTGACAGCAAACTGGCCATGGGTCAAGGTGCCCGTCTTATCAAAAACCACTGTGTCCACCTTCGATAACACATCCAAATAATTAGAGCCTTTCACGAGGATGCCCTTACGAGAAGCCCCACCGATGCCACCAAAGAAAGTGAGTGGCACACTAATGACCAAGGCACAGGGACACGACACCACGAGGAACATCAAAGCGCGATAAAGCCAAGTGGCAAAGGTACCCATAAAGTCACCCGAGATCAGAGGAGGCAACAAAGCCAAAGCCAAGGCTGCGAACACCACCACTGGGGTATAGACGCGCGCGAACCTTGTTATAAAAGTCTCGTTTTTCGACTTGTTCTCTGTGGCATTCTCCACCAAATCGATAATCTTCGACACCGTGCTTTCGCCAAAACTCTTGGTCGTGCGCACCTTGACCAAGCCAGAAAGATTGACACAGCCCGAGACAACTTCATCACCTTCGGTTATATTACGGGGGACGCTTTCGCCCGTCAAAGCTACCGTATTCAAGGAAGAGCTTCCTTCGATGACGACACCGTCTAACGGAACCTTCTCTCCAGGTTTGACGAGGATGGTCTCTCCTACTGCGACTTGTTCGGGACCAACTTCTTCCACTGCTCCCTTGCGCTCGACATGGGCAACATCGGGACGGATGTCCATCAGGTGGGCGATGCTCTCACGACTCTTGCCCTCGGCATAGCCTTCGAAAAGCTCGCCTATTTGGAAGAAAAGCATGACGAACACCGCCTCGGGGTATTGCGTCTCGGCTCCGGGAAGGAAGCCGATGCAGAGAGCGCCAATGGTGGCGATGGACATCAGAAAATGCTCGTTGAAAGCCTCGCCGTGAGCCAACCCTTCGGCGGCCTCCTTCAATGTGTCGAAACCGATAAAAAGATAAGGCACTAGGTACACCAATAGCAGCTGCCATTTGACCAAACCGCAAGTTTTTTCAACAATGACAGCCGCGATAAGCAGCAATGCTGCAATGACAATCTTGACGATTTGCTTCTTCAGCCCTTCCTCGTGATGATGGTGATGCTCGTGGCCACCATCCTCGTAATCATGATGTTCATGCGAACAACATTCTTCGTTATGTTTATGTTCCGACATAATTCATTCTCCTTTCGGATGCAAAAATACGAAGTAAAGCGACCGCTGTTCATCCTTATTTGTAACGATTTAATGTCGCGAAACATACCATCAATGGGGATGATGGGGTTTCTGGTGTCGTTGCTGTTGCAGCAAGTAAAATATGTATTCCGATAAAATGATTCTCAAAGAGATGCATCATCACGTATTAACTCTTCGCATCTCTATTCTTTAAGGTTAATTCTGGGAGGAGCACTGCACTTTCTTCAGCTGCTTCTTTTCCTTTCCAAGCAACGACAAAGCTTACCTTGGCAGATTCCGCTTGATACCCCTTCTCACTCCATTCTTGTAGCTCTTTACGAATCTGTTTAGAAGCACAAGCCACTCTTTCACCAGATTCTATTCTAAAAAACCCATTGTCAAAATATAGCGGCATACCACTACGCAGTTGCAATATCAGTTTTTTCTTGTCTTTAAAATAATCCAAGTATACATCGTGGAAGGACAGTTGCATAGTAATTTCACCTGGAATAGGATAGTGATTTGCATCATGTTGATATTGCACTCCTCCTGTAACAATTGAAGCAAAAACACCAGTATTAGATTCTTTTTCGCCCGCGTCATGCCAACATATAGTTTTCGGACTTTTTCGTCGGTATCAGCCAACTCGTTGTCCAAAAGCATGTAAACGGAATCAAACTCCCTTCCTTTGGATTTGTGAATGGTGGAAACGAAAACTGTTTGGTTGCCTTCGCCACAAAAATCCTCAAGATTCGACTCGAAAACAAATTCATCCAAATCGCTGAAATATTTTTCTTTGTTTGTCCTTTCAAAAGCAAGGAAAAACTCTTTAAGATAATCCAAACAGGCACTGGACTCATACTGTTCCAAGGTCTTCTTTTTAGCTTTTTCCCAGATGTCGTCACTTATTACGGGAGATTCCGAATCCCTATGAAATTGTTTCATGAAAAAGCGCACCTCTGCCAAGTTAGAAAAGCGGAAACCTTCGGTTGACTGTATTAGTTTTGCGTTGATTCCATGCCTTGTCAATAATCCCACGATACGAGCCGCCTCGTCGTTCTTGTTAGTCAAAACACATGCACGTTCGTTGTGATAGGTTGCCATCAAATGATTGACGAGTGGAACTTCCAGATTCGGAGATTCGTATTGGATGACCTGTACCTGCCCAGGTTCTTTACCCACAGCAAAACTGGGAGAAGTCTTCATCCTTTGTTTGATGCGTTTTGCAAACTCGTTTGCAAAGCTTACAATTTGCGTAGCACTCCGATAATTTTCAGTCATCTCATATTTAGTGGCATGCATTTCGTCGATGAAGGATTGCATATATCGACTATCGGAGCCTCTAAACTGATAGATGTTTTGGTCATCGTCGCCAACAGCAATCACCCGCATCTCCTCATTGTTGTTCATCAAAGCTTTTACCAAAGCATATTCGTCTTCATCCATGTCTTGTGCTTCATCGATGACCAGAACCAATCTATTGATACGGCCTTGCTCTGCCTCTCCTCTCTCAATCATTTCTGCAGCACGACGTACGACATCTTCTGCGTCTTCTAAATTCCCAACCTTTCCTAACAAGTCGAAACTGAACGCATGAAATGTTTTGATTTCCACGAAACAAGCCGCATTACCTATGAGATTAATAAGGCGCTGTTTGAATTCAGTGGCCGCTGCCCGAGAAAATGTGAGCATTAGCAATTGCTCATGCTTGACATCTTCCATTGTCAAGATTGCTGCTAATTTGTGGACCAAAACCTTGGTCTTACCGCTGCCTGGACCCGCAGCCACTACAATGTATTTGGACTGTTTGTCGTCGATGATTTTGCGCTGTTTATCTGAAAGCGTACCAAATAATTGATGATATTTTTCAGGCGTGATATTGCGTTCTATTTCCAAGAGGCGCTCACCCTTGAAATACTTGGCAATAAAACTCTTGTAATCAATTTGGAAATAGTCCTGCACATATTGCAAAGCGGCATCGTAGTTTTTCACCATCATATTGGCGTACTCACCAACGATATGGATTTGTTGCTGCTTCTGCCTGTAGAACTCATCCAACATTCTGTAATCCTCTTTGGTATACCTGTATTTTGCTTCTTTTAGTCGATGGACCTCCATGGCGTTGTATAACACCAAGAAACCACCTTCTAGTTTTAATGCACCAATTTTGGACAAGAACAAAAGCGCATCTTCAATCTCATCAATGCGATACTCCTCGTGGGATTGAAACATGTTGCTCTTTTGATATGCAACCAACTCTTTCAGCATCGAGATGACGGAGAATTGGACAATGCTTCCTGAATGCTTCTCGGCATTAGGTTTTGCCAAAGCAGTTTCATACAACTTGTCAATAACGAAACGGCAAATGTCAATCCTACGATTTTGTTTCTGAATGGTAGCTTCAAAGTCTTGACACAACGAGGCATTGATGACGCCGCTGTATGCGTTTTCTTTTTTCTTGATATAGGATTTGACCGAAAGGAAGTAAAGTAGCGTTTTAATGTTCTTCACCGAAGAAACTAGGCCATTTTCAATCGCCTTTTCATTGAGGTTTTTGTATGTCAAAGTGTCCTCTGATTTGGCTATAGCTGTCAATACAAACTGCTCAAGTTTGGCGTATTGCTCAAAAATTTGCTTGGATTTATTGGCAGAATACTCAATGTAGGCTGACATGTCATTGGTATCTGCCAATATGCCTTCCTGTCGCATGAGATTTACAGTATTAATCACGGTCTCTTTCGTCATGCCTAACCTGTCGGCCAAATAATCCACCCTTGACTCGGCATCTTCGGCGGCATCAGAAACTTCAGCTCTGTATTTGCTGGAAATGAGCGATTTTATGATTCGTATGGCATCCAGTTTTTCTTGTTTGCTGGCAAATAGGATTGATTGTTCAATGCGTTTGTGTGCCTCATCCATGTTTTTCACCATAATGCCTGTGGCAAAAACATGAGGGACATTATGGCCTCTGACAACATATCCAGCCTCTTCAAGTGCAGAGATGGCTGTTCGCACCCTCGTTTCAATATCATACACCTCTTCGTTCCAACCTGCTTGGCGTGCGATTTCCAAAGCTGAACATGAAAAATGTTTTCTTTGTTTGGTGAAATACTTAATGGCTGACCAAACTTGTTGGATCTCACTGATACTTATCTTGGTTTGGTTCAACAGAATGAAATGTTTGTCCAAGTCATTATCGTTGTACAAAACATAGCATTTGGCGGCAGTTTTGGGATCACGACCGGCACGACCCGCTTCTTGAACATAGTTTTCGAGCGAGTCGGAAATGTCGTAATGAATCACCATGCCGACATCTTTTTTGTCGACACCCATGCCAAAAGCTGAAGTGGCTACCATAACCTTCACTCTGTTGGCAATAAAGGCATTTTGGTTGGCAATCTTCTCATTGGCATCCATCTTACCATTGAAAGGGAGAGCATCGATGCCATCTGACTTCAGTTTGGCAGCCAATTCCCTTGTTTTTCTGGTGCGTGATACATAGATGATAGTAGGACATGAATTGCCAATGACTAGATTCCGTAAAGTGTTGTACTTGTCTTGCTCCGATTCAGCATATATGACAGAATAG
>ONJF01000014.1 GCA_900318085.1 uncultured Bacteroidales bacterium | reverse complement strand
TTGGGCTTGTACTCGGTGTCGCACTCGCAGTGGCAGGGGAACTCGCAGTTGCACTTGCCGCCGTCCTTGGTGCAGTTGCACTTGCACTCGATGTCGAAGTTCTCTTGCAGGGCTTTGAAGAAATCCTTGGTGCTGAGGCCGTTAAGGTCTTTCACGACGCGGTTGTAGTCGATGACGTTCAACTGGTTGTCGGGGAAGATGACGGTCATGAAGTAGTTGTACTCTTCCTTGCCGGTGTGGGCAGGGTTCTTCTCTTTCTTCTCTTGGCCGACGAGAGCGGCAGCAGCGCTACGGTGGTGACCGTCGGCGATGTACATGGCCGGGACCTTCTTGTCGAAGAGTTCAACCAAGCGGGCGATGGTGGCCTTGTCGTCGATGATCCAGAAGCGATGGCCGAAGCCGTCTTCCTTGGCGATGAAGTCATAGATGGGCTTCTCGGCCGTGATCTTGCTCACGATGGCGTCGATTTCGGCGACGGCAGGGTAGGCGAAGAACACGGGCTCGACATTGGCGTTGGTGAGGCGGACGTGCTTCATGCGGTCCTCTTCCTTGTCCTTACGGGTCAGCTCGTGCTTTTTGATGACCTTGTTGACATAGTCTTCGCTGTAGGCGCAGGCCACGATGCCATACTGCCAGTGGGCGTTGGCGTCGGTGGGGTTCATGCTCTGGGCGTAGATGTAGAGCTTCTCTTCTTGGTCTTGCTTGATCCATCCAAAGTCTTTGAAGCTATTGAAGTTTTCAACGACTTTCAGATAGGTCTCGAGGTCGCTGTCCTTGTGGCCTTCGGGCAGGTCGATTTCGGCCTTGGTCACGTGGAGCAGGCTATAGGGGTTGCCTTCGCATTCCTTGCGTGCCTCTTCGGTGTTCAGCACGTCGTAGGGGCGGGAGGCCAGTTTTTGGACGATGTCCACGCCGGGACGCCATCCTTTGAACGGTTTGATTACTGACATCTCTATTGGGTTTTGAGGTGTTTGTTATTGACTTCGGGACTACGAGACTTCGGGACTTCGGGGTTTAGGCCCGTCTCGTAGTCCCGTAGTCTCGAAGTCTCGTGTCTTTTATTTACTTATTCACTTGGAAGCGCTTGTTGCCAGTCTTGAAGAAATCAGCGATCTGGTGGGCAGCGGCCAGGCCAGCGTTGATGTTGGCTTCTTCGGTCTGAGCACCCATCTTCTTGGGCGTGGCGAAGTAGCGGCCTTCGAAGGCTTTGAACTCGGCGTCGGCATCGGGCATGATGTCGGTGATGTACTTGAGGTCGGTACGCTCGGCCATCAGCTTGAGCAGTTCGGGCTCATTGATGACTTCCTTACGGGCGGTGTTGACGAGGATGCCACCTTTGTGCATCTTGTTCACCACAGCGTAGTTGATGCTCTGCTTGGTCTCGGCAGTGGCCGGGATGTGCAGGCTGACCACGTCGCAGGTCTCGAAGAGGGCGTCGCGGTTGGCGACGGCGTGAACGCCAGCCTCTTCAATCTTGTCGGCGGGGACGAATTCGTCGAAAGCGTAGACATCCATGCCGAAGCCCTTGGCGATGCGGGCGACGTTACGACCCACGTTACCGAAGGCCAGCAGACCGAGCTTCTTGCCCATCAGTTCGCTACCGCTCTTGCCGTTGTAGAAGTTACGGACGGCGTAGACCAGCATACCCATGACGAGTTCGGCAACGGCGTTGCTGTTTTGACCGGGGGTGTTCATGGCCACGATGCCACGGGCGGTGCAAGCCTCGAGGTCGAGGTTGTCGTAACCGGCACCAGCGCGGACGACGATCTTCAGGTTTTTGGCGTGGTCGATGACTTCCTTCGTCACCTTATCGGAACGCACGATGAGGGCATCGGCGTCGGCAACGGCCTTGTAGAGGTCATTGACATCGGTATATTTCTCGAGAAGAGCCAGCTCGTAACCGTTCTCTTCGACGACTTTTCTAATTCCATCAACAGCAACCTTTGCAAAAGGTTTTTCAGTTGCAACTAATACTTTCATCTCGATTATTTGTTTGGTTTAAGTGTTGTTTTTATTGCTTCTGGCTTCTGGCCTCTGGCTTTTGGCAGCTTCACCCAAATGGGATGCTTTTTCTCTTCGTTGAAGCTGCCAGGAGCCAGTAGCCAATGGCCAATAGCCGTTTTTACTTGTTCGCTTTCTCAAAGTCTTGCATGCACTGGACGAGGGCTTCGACGGCCTCAATCGGGCAGGCGTTGTAGAGGCTGGCGCGGAAGCCGCCGACGCTGCGGTGACCCTTGATGCCGACCATGCCGCGCTCCTTGGCGAAGGCCATGAAGGCGTCTTGCTTGTCCTCGTAACCGGGGGCCATGACCCAGCAGTGGTTCATGATGGAACGGTCTTCCTTCTCGGCGGTGCCGACGAACATGCTGTTGCGGTCGATCTCTTCGTAGAGCATGTTGGACTTCTTGATGTTGATCTTGTTCATAGCCTCGACGCCACCGATGGTGTCCTTCAGCCACACGAGGGTCTCGTGCATCATGAAGATAGGCAGTACGGGCGGGGTGTTGAACATGCTGATGTTCTTGGCTTCTTCAGCAGCGTGGGTGCGGTAGTCGACCATCGTCGGCAGCGGGTTCATATAGGCGCGGTCGCCTATGTTGCCGAGGATGTCTTTCTTCACGATGACGAAGGTCACGCCAGCGGGGCCGACGTTCTTCTGGGCGCCACCGTAGATGAGGCCGTATTTCTTCACGTCGACGGGACGGCTCATGATGTCGGAGCTCATGTCAGCGACGAGCATGATGGGGCAGTCCATGTCGTACTTGATTTCAGTACCGTAGATGGTGTTGTTGGTCGTGATGTGGAAGTAGTCGGCATCCAGCGGGATGGTGTAGCCCTTCGGGATGTAGGTGTAGGTCTTCTCTTCGGAAGAGGCGACGATGTCGACCTTACCGAACAGCTTGGCTTCCTTGGCGGCCTTCTTGGCCCAGACGCCGGTCTGGAGGTAGGCGGCCTTGGTCTTCATGAGGTTGGCGGGCACAGTGAAGAACTGTGTGCTGGCACCACCACCGAGGAAGAGAACTTCGTACTCCTCGGGGATGTTGAGGAGGTCGCGCCACAGTTGGCGGGTCTCAGCCATGATGCGCTCCCAACCGGGGGTGCGGTGAGAAATCTCGGCGATACCGATACCGGTGTTGTCGAAATCATAGAGCGCCTTGACGGTGCTTTCGATAGCTTGCTTGGGCAGGACGCAAGGGCCTGCATTGAAATTAAAAGCCTGTTTCATTACAATTTGATGTTTAATGTATTGGTTTATAATTTGTTGATTAAGTTTGTTGCTCGTATTTTGCTGCAAAGATAAGAAATAAAACCATCTGCCAAGCCTTTTTTGAAATATTTAGGTTTTTCTATGCAATAACGCATGTTTTTCCCCGAAAAACGCTACTTTTGCAACATGAAATCATCAAAGACTTAATCATTGGAAAGCAACATCATATTATACACAACAGACACTGGAAATGTAAGCGTACAAGTTCAGTATGAGGACGGCACATTTTGGCTGACACAGAAGCGAATGTCTGAATTGTTTGGCGTGGAGGTTCATACTGTGAACTATCACTTGAAAGAGATATTTCAAAGTGGTGAATTACAGGAGGATGCAGTTGTTCGAAAAATTCGAATAACTGCCGCTGATGGTAAAAACTATTTGACGAATTTCTACCATTTAGATGCCATTATTGCAGTGGGTTATCGTGTGAACAGCAAGCAAGCCACGCAATTTCGCATCTGGGCTACAAAAACCTTGAATGAGTTTATTGTTAAGGGCTATGTGCTTGACAAGGAAAGGCTGATAAAAGGGTCTTCCTTCGGACATGACTATTTTAAGGAATTGCTGGTCGAAATACGAGAAATTCGAGCTAGCGAACGCCGTTTCTACCAGAAAATCACCGACTTGTATGCACTTGCCATCGATTATGACAAGGATTCTCCCATGACCCGTATGTTTTTTGCGACGGTGCAGAATAAACTGCATTGGGCTATTACGGGCAAGACTGCTGCAGAAATCATCTATGAATCAGCAGATGCTTCTAAACCACACATGGGGTTGACCACATGGAAAAACTCACCCGACGGGAAAGTGTTGAAGTCGGATGTGACCATTGCCAAAAACTATTTGAATGAGAATAACATCAATGCGTTGAATCGGTTGGTGACTGCTTATATTGATTTGGCGGAAGATCGGGCAGAGCGGGAGATTCCCACTACGATGAATGATTGGTGTACTATTCTTGATGACTTTTTGAACCTTGCTCAACGCCCCGTGTTGGAAGATGCTGGTAGTGTTACGGCATTGGAAGCAAAGATTAAGGCGGAAAAAGAATATGAGGTTTTCCGAATAATTCAAGATCAAAACTATGTTTCAGATTTTGATAAAGAAATCAAACGGTTGAAAGGAGAATAAAATGAAATTAAGAGTTATGCAAAAAAATGCAAAGACAATAGTTTTTTTATTGTTCACTATGTTCTCGTGTTTTGCAGCAGGTTGCACAAAAGACAATGGCGGTAACGGCTCATACAAGGGCCACGATTACGTCGACCTTGGTTTGCCGAGCGGCACGATGTGGGCGACGTGTAATGTGGGTGCTGACACTCCTTCAGAATATGGCGAGTATTTCGCTTGGGGAGAGACGACGCCGAAAGACACCTATAACTGGAGCACCTATAAATACTGCAACGGCGACTACAACCAACTCACCAAGTATTGCCCTCAATCGGATTTCGGCTATAACGGCTTCACCGACGACTTGAAAACCCTGCAGCCGAGCGACGATGCCGCCACTGCCAACTGGGGCGAGGGCTGGAGCACTCCGACCTACAACCAGTGGGTCGAACTGCTGACGAAGTGCAGCCATTCCTGGACTACCATCAACGAGGTGAAAGGCTGCCTGTTCACCGCTCGCAATGGCAACAGCATCTTCTTGCCGGCAGGGGATAGTCGTTATGATGAAGAATCTCGTATCACTGGCGACGAAGGCTCCTATTGGTCGAGCACCCTTCACCAGTATCTGCCCGATGGCGTGAAAGGTTTCCGATTCATCATCAGTTTTGAGGATTGCGACCTATACGATACTTTCAGCCGGGCCTACGGTCGGCCTGTCAGGGCGGTATGCTCTTCTCGTTAGGACGATACTTTTTTATACAAAACATAGGCTACAAAAACCAACCAATATGAATCAACCTCTAATCAGCGTTATTGTCCCGATCTACGGGATAGAAAGATATGTGGGGCACTGCATCGAGAGCCTCATGCAACAGACCTACCAGAACCTCGAAATCATCTTGGTCGACGACGGATCGCCCGACCGCTGTCCGCAGATTTGCGACCTCTATGCCTCTAAAGACAAAAGGATCAAGGTGATCCATAAAGAGAATGGAGGCATCGTTACGGCCAGAAAAGTTGGCGTATCGATAGCCCAAGGCGAGTATTTCGGCTTTGTGGACGGCGACGACTGGGTGGGCTCTGGCTTTTTCCAGTCGATGTTCAACTCGATCACGGCCTGTGATGCCGATATCGCTGTGGGCGGTTGCACGCGCGACCTGTATCGTAAGTCGATGTATCTGCAAAACGCTTTGCCATCAGGGGTTTACGAAGGCGAGTCGATGGAGTTTCTCCGCAAAAACATGATGTCCTACGGTAGCTTCTTTCGCTTTGGCGTGACCACCTACCATTGGAACAAGCTCTTCCGTCGTGAGGCTATCCTCCCGTTCCAAATGGCCGTGGAGGACGGGTTCTCGGTGATGGAAGATGGAGCGGTGGTGTATCCCGCCATGCTCGCCGCCAAGAAGATTGTATTGACTGACAATTATGCCTACCACTACCGCCAACGCTCCGATTCGATGCTGAAGTCGATGACGAGTTTGTCCATCGAAGCGGAACGGCTGAAGTCGGTTTACTATTATTTGCAAAATGCGGTCAAGGACTATCCTTCTGAATATCAGTTGAAAAAGCAAGTCGATGATGCGATGTTGGCGGTCTATATCGTGCGTTGCGGTGGCATTACCAATATTGCCAACGACATGGTGCTGAACAGCATCTATAACAGGAGTATCGAAGGGAAGAAGGTGGTCATCGGTGGCGCGGGCACCTTCGGGCAACAGATGTACCGTCGTTTGGAGGCCACGGGCAAAGTGGGTATTGCCGGTTGGATCGATCCATACTATTGGGAGTACCGCCGAGTCGGCATGAATGTCGACCCTGTGGAGTCTATCGTCGATGCCGAATACGATTATGTCCTTATGGCTGGCTTGGACAGCAGCTTCAAGTCGGTGGTGACGCGCACGCTCGCCGATTATGGCGTCGACCCTGAAAAAGTGCTCGCCGTAGAAATGGATTACGACACCAGACGGAAAATCCTCATGCATTATTTGGATCCACAGCATCCGTGAGGAGCTGTGATGAGTGGCGTAAGTTATTGAAATTAAAACAGTTGATATATTGCATAAAAAAAAATCTTCAAAACGATTGCCATTCCAATAAAATGTTGTACTTTTGCACACTCAAAATCAAAAGGAAAGAAAGCGATGAAAAAAGACATTCACCCCAAGAATTACAGACTGGTTGTTTTCAAAGATATGTCGAATGACGTGACCTTCCTGTCGCGCTCGACCATCAACACAAAGGAGACCATCAAGTGGGAAGACGGCAACGAATATCCTCTGGTGAAGCTTGAAATCTCCAGCGCTTCGCACCCCTTCTACACGGGTAAGATGAAGCTCGTCGACAGCGCCGGTCGCGTTGACAAGTTCAACAGCAAGTACAAGAAGTTCTTCGAGAAGAAGGAAGGCAAATAAATTGTACAACCTCAAAAAAGGAAGCTCTTGCGCCAAGCGAGGGCTTTTTTTTTGCCTTGGCATTATTATTGTCGTATCTTTGCGCCATATATAATATAAGGTGTAAAACGACGGCAGACTGACAAAATGTCGGCTGCATTTCAAATCGAATCTATGAGTTTTAAGTTAGATACAGAATTGTTTTCCGATATGATGGACCCCAATGGCGACTTCATCCCCGTGCTGACCATCGAGGATGAACGTCTCGGCCAAGACGAAGAGGTGCCGGAGGAATTGCCTATTTTGCCTTTGCGCAACTCGGTGCTCTATCCTGGCGTTATCATCCCCATCACTGTGGGACGCGACAAGTCCATCAAGCTTGTGAAGGAATACTATAAGAAACGCAAGGCCATTGGCGTCATTGCGCAGACCAATGCCGATGTGGAAGACCCTACCATGGAAGACCTGTATAAGGTGGGCACGACGGCTCAAATCATCAAGACCTTGCAGATGCCCGATGGCAACACGACCGTCATCATCCAGGGCAAACGCCGCTTCGAGGTGGTGGAGGAGACCCAGACTGAGCCTTATCTGAAGGCCACTGTGGTTCCCTATGTCGTGGCTGAAGAGGTTCCCCATACCAAGAAGTTCAATGCCTTGGTGCAGTCGGTCAAGGACTTGGCCATCCAGATCGTAGGCCGTTCGCGCAACCTGCCCCAAGAGGCTGGCTTCGCCATCAAGAGCATCGAAGACCCTGTGTTTTTGATGAACTTCGTGGCCAGCAACGTGGAAGCCGACATGCCTACCAAACAGATGCTACTTGAGGCCCGCACGCTGAACCAGATGGCTACCGACCTGTTGAGCGTGCTGACCGAGGAACAGCAGATGATGGAGCTGAAACAGCAGATCCAGAGCAAGGTGCGCGTCGACATGGACAAGCAACAGCGTGAGTATTACCTCAACCAGCAGTTGCGTACCATCCAGGAGGAACTGGGAGGCACGCCCAACGAGCAGGATGTCAAGGAACTGACGGAAAAGGCGGCGAAAAAGAAATGGTCGAAAGAGGTGGCCGAGGTCTTTGAACGCGAACTGAAGAAACTGGAACGCACCAACCCGCAGGCTGCGGAATATGGCATACAGCTCAACTACCTGCAATACCTCGTCGACCTGCCGTGGGAAGAGTTTACCAAGGACAACTTCGACCTGAAACGTGCCCAGCGTATCCTCGATGCCGACCACTATGGTTTGGACAAGGTGAAGGACCGTATCATCGAGCACCTCGCCGTGTTGAAGCTGCGTAACGACATGAAGTCGCCCATCTTGTGTCTCGTCGGACCTCCCGGTGTGGGCAAGACCTCGTTGGGTAAGTCCATTGCAAGAGCCTTGAACCGCAAATATGTCAGAATGTCATTGGGTGGCGTGCGCGACGAGTCAGAATTGCGCGGTCACCGTAAGACTTATATCGGCGCCATGCCAGGCCGTATCATCCAGAACCTGCGCAAGGTGAAGTCGGGCAACCCCGTCTTCGTCCTCGATGAGATCGATAAGGTGAGTGGCAACAACGTACAAGGCGACCCGCAGGCTGCCTTGCTTGAGATCCTTGACCCCGAGCAGAACAACACCTTCTACGACAACTTCATTGAGTTGGACTACGACCTCTCGAAGATCCTCTTCATCGCCACGGCCAATAACCTCGCGACCATCCATCCTGCCTTGCGCGACCGTATGGAGATCATCGACTTGAGCGGCTATCTGCGCGAGGAGAAATATGAAATCGCCAAGCGCCACCTCATCCCCAAGCAGATGAAGGAACACGGCCTCGATGCCAAGCAAATCACATTCCCGAAGGACATCGTCATGCACATCATCGATGACTACACCCGTGAGGCGGGCGTGCGTAACCTGGAACGCCGTATTGGCGACATGATGCGCTTCCGTGCCAAGCAGGTCGTCACCGAGGAAGAGTTCGACAAGAAGCTCACGATGGACGACATCCGTAAGGTGCTCGGCGTGCCGATGCACCACGACGAGGACGAGGTGAAGCACAGCATGCCGGGTGTGGCCACTGGATTGGCTTGGACGCAGGTGGGCGGCGAGATCCTGTCCATCGAGGTCAGCTTGAGCCGTGGCGGCGGCCACCTCTCGCTGACGGGTAACCTCGGTGAGGTGATGAAGGAATCCGCTACCATTGCCTACGAGTTCATCAAGGCCCATGCCTCGCAGCTCGACATCAACCCTGATGTGTTTGAGGCTTGGAATGTCCATGTCCACATCCCCGAAGGCGCCACGCCTAAGGACGGTCCATCGGCGGGCATCACCATGCTTGCCGCGTTGACTTCGGCCTTCACCCAACGCAAGGTGAAGAGCCAGCTGGCCATGACGGGCGAGATCACATTGCGCGGACGGGTGCTGCCCGTGGGTGGCGTGAAGGAGAAGATGCTGGCAGCCAAACGCAATGGCGTGACCGACATCATCCTTTCCATCGACAACGAGCACGATATCAAGGACATCAAGGAAGACTACATCGAAGGTCTGAACTTCCACTATGTGCAGAACATGATGGAGGTGCTCGACCTGGCCTTGGAGAAGGAACAGGATACGAACGACTTGGATTACAACAAGTACCTTCGCAATCTGCATCCCGAGGTGATTGGTTTTAAGGTGAAATAATTAAAAACTACAGATTGAACAGATGAGACAGATTCACGACGATTTTCGGGGAGCAATCGGTAAAATCTGTATAATCTGTAGTTAATAGAGCTTGCGATGCGAAAGTTGTTAATTGCCATATTATCTGCGTTGCTGTTGGTTTCTTGTGGTAAACCTCAAGATCCCGAGGATGGATTGGCTATTTTTAAATACAACGAAAGTGCGGGCATCCTCACCCTCGACCCGATTTATGCCAAGGACCTTCCGCATATCTGGGCTTGCAACCAGGTGTTCAACAGCCTCGTGGCCTTCGACGATCAGATGAACCTCGTTCCCATGGTGGCCAAGTCGTGGGACATCAGCGAGGATGGCAAGACCTATACCTTCCATTTGCGGGATGATGTGCAGTTTCATGAGGATACATGTTTTTATCAGTCGGCCCTTCGACAGGCTCAGGGGCCTCGGTATGTCACTGCTCAAGACTTCGTCTATTCTTTCAACCGTGTGGTCGACAAAACCTTGAACTCTCCAGGTTTGTGGATCTTCTCGTCGGTCAAGCACGATGACGACCACTATGCCTTCACTGCCTTGGATGACACCACCTTCCAGATTGAGTTGGCCAAGCCTTTCCCGCCGTTTTTGGGCATTCTCTCGATGACCTATGCCTCGGTGGTGCCACATGAAGCCGTCGAATATTATGGCGATGACTTCCGCAGCCATCCTGTCGGTACGGGCCCGTTCAAGTTCCAGTATTGGAAAGAGGGCGTAAAGCTGGTTTTCCGCAAGAACCCCGATTATTTCGAGCGTGACGAAGCAGGGGAGAGACTGCCTTATATCGATGCCGTCTCTGTCAGCTTCCTTATCGACAAACAGGTGGCGTTTTTGGAGTTCATCAAGGGCAAGTTCGACTTTATGTCGGGCATTGACGCCCGCTACAAGGACGAACTGCTGACCTACGACGGCAATCTGCGCAAGAAATACGAGGACAAAATTGAGTTGATCACAGAACCCTATTTGAACACCGAATATTTCTCCTTCTTCATCGATCCCAACGACCCGTTAGGTCCTGACCGAGCACGAGCACTACGCCAAGCGGTGAGTCTCTGTATCGACCGCGAGAAGATGCTGCGTTATTTGCGTAACGGCATCGGCGAGCCTGGCACGGGTGGCATGATCCCTGTGGGTTTGCCTGGGCACAGCAGCACCATCGGCTATGGTTACGACTTGAAACGGGCGCAACGCCTCGTGGCGGAGAACCATTTGGAAGGCTACCTGCTGCAACTCTCCACTGTGGCAGACTATGCCGACATCGGAAAGTTCGTGCAGAGCCAGGTGGAGCAGATCGGCCTGCAATGCAAGATGGAGGTGATGCCACCTGCCACGATGCGCAGCATGCGCTCCACCTGCAGCTTGCCTTTCTTCCGCTCCTCGTGGGTGGCCGACTATCCTGACGGAGAGAACTACCTCTCGCTGTTCACGACATCGAATCACTGCCCTGCTGGACCCAACTACACGCATTACACCAATCCCAAATACGACCAGCTGTTCGACAAGGCGTTGCGTTGCAACGACATGGAACAGCGTGCCCGCTATTACACAGAGATGGACAGCCTGATGATGCAGGACGCTCCTGTGGTGGTGCTGTTCTACGACGAGGTGCTGCGCTTCGTCAACAAGCGCGTGAAGGACATGGGGAGCAACCCGACCAACCTGTTGGATTTGAGAAGGGTGAAGATAATTGATTAAAAATCAAAAAAAGATTTCATTTTTTGTCGTTTTATTCCATTGTTTTTATAGTTTTGCACGCGTTAACAAGTTAATAACAAGAGGCATAACTATGAAAACAATTGCTATGGAAGTAAAAGGTACCATTGTCAAATGCCTGATGGCATTCGTTATCGTGATCGGCATTGGGCTACAGAAAGCAGAGGCCCAACTCGTGATTACGCCTGGAAATGAGATTCAAGGATGGACGGCTGATTCGTTGGTCAGAAACATCTTGATGAGCGGGGGCGTTTCGATATCAAACGTGCGTTTTAATGGATATGACGACGATTTGATTTGTGATAACATTGGCATATTCGAGACGGGCTCAACGCCCACCAATCTGGGCATTGAAAGTGGTTTGGTCATCGCTACGGGAAATGTCAGAGTCGCGGAAGGGCCTAATGATTTAACTGAAAAAAACGACTCGACTACATGTTCTGGCTATTATGATAGCAGTTTGGCCCGATTGGCTACAGATTCCATCTATGATGTGGCCGTATTGGAATTTGATTTTGTCCCTTGGGATAGCATTATCTCGTTTTCCTATGTGTTCGGTTCAGAGGAATATCCAGAATATGTCGATGGCCTTTATAACGATGTGTTTGGCTTTTTTGTGAGTGGTCTTAATCCCGATGGTGGCATGTATGCTAACACCAATATGGCCTTGATACCAGGAACCACCGAGGTGGTTTCCATTAATACGGTGAACGACCATCATAATCAGCAGTATTATGTTGACAATGCAGGGGGAAGGACAATCCAGTTTGATGGCTTTACGGTGGTGATGACTGTCAGTTTCAAGGTAGTCCCTATGACGCAATACCATATCAAGATGGGTATTTGTGATGTTGGAGACTTTTTTGCAGATTCGGGTGTGTTTCTCGAAGCCAATAGTTTCCAGTCCCCCATGTCGTTTGCCATGTTATTGGATGGAATGTATTCTATGGAAATCCCTGAAGGATACCAATTTTGCACCAATCGCCTCATCGACTTCGAGACGGAGACGACATGGAGCTATGATAATGTGAAATGGTATTTTGGTGATGGCACTTCGGCTCAGGGGCTACATGTGCAGCATGCCTATGCCGAGGACGGTTTCTATGAGGTGACGAATGTGTTGTACAATCCGCATCGGGCAATGGATTCGATATATCTTTCTAAAGTCATCGAAGTCAGGTCAAAATATGGTAGCGAAGAGGCCTTCACCTGCTATGGTGTGCCTTATCTCTGGCATGGGCAGCAACTCACCGAACCTGGCATATACACTGATACATTGGAGTCGTATATGGGTTGCGATAGCATTGTGACGCTGCATCTTACGTTTGGCGATTATATTTTGACCGATACCGTGGCCGAGGCTTGTGAGACATTTACTTGGTATGGCCAGACCTATCAGGACTCTGGTCAATTTGATCATGTCATGCAGAGCACTATGGGATGTGATAGTATCGTTAGGCTTCATTTGACCATTGGTCATGCCGTGGAGACGGATACCTTGGCTACCGTTTGCAACTCGTTTAAATGGTACGGACAGACCTATCATGAATCGGGACAATACGAGCATACGCTTCAGACGACGATGGGCTGTGATAGCATCGTAAGGCTTCATCTGACCATCAGCACATCTGTGGAAACGGATACCATGGTCTCCACTTGCAGGGCGTTTACATGGTACGGACAGACCTATCATGAATCGGGGCAATATGAACATGTCTTAAGAACGGCGATGGGATGTGACAGCATTATCAGGCTCCATCTCAACATAGAACCTGTGATGGGCTCCGACACTACGGCTAGCTCATGTGGCGGATTTACTTGGCATGGACGTACTTATGATTCATCGGGCGACTACGAACAATTGTTCCAAACCGCTTTGGGCTGTGATAGTCTTGTTACCCTACATCTTACAGTCAATCAAGAGTCCTTGCAACGAGCCCTTCAAGGACCGACGCAGGTGGCCGCTGCGACTAACTTGATTTTTGCCGATTATGACTATTATGTTCCCGACTCCTTGTCCATTGCCCCCAATACGCTCAACTGGAGTTGCACGCACCCTGATTGGATGGTTAGCCCAAGCGAGAACCGATACCGTTGTCATCTGTTGGTAACCAACATCGGTCAAGGCACGCTGATAGCCCGAACCGACCACGATTGCGATACGGTGTACAGTGTCGAAATCAATGCGACATGGTTTGATTTGGATGAGAATGAGGGTGTTCCTGTCGTGGTTTTCCCCAATCCCGCCCAAAATGAAGTGACGGTGCAGTCGGAAGGAATCGTGTGTCTACGCATCATCGACATCATGGGTCAGGTGGCCCTGAAGAAGGATTATGTGCCGACGGATGCTGCCCGGCTGGATATCAGCCGTATGCGAAAAGGCGTTTATGTGCTAGAGATAACCACGAATCGCGGAAGAACGGCGAAGCGGTTGGTGTTAGCTAGGTGATCAAGTCAATTATTTTTCTTCGTTTTGCCAAATTGTTTTATTTTTGCAGAATCAAAACCTAGCACAATGCAAGAAAAAAAAGATACGAAAGCCCAGTTTCAGTCGGTTTTGGCCCAATGCCGCAAGTTGTTCGTCGACAAGATGAAGGACTATGGCCCGGCATGGCGCATCCTTCGCACACCTTCCATCACCGACCAGATTTTTATTAAGGTAAAGAGGATTAGGACGATACAAACGACCAATGAACGACTTGTCGATGAAGGCATTGAGCCAGAGTTTATTGGCATTGTCAACTATGCCACAATGGGCGTTATCCAATTGCAGCTAGGTGTTGTCGACCAACCGGACCTGACTTCGGAGGAGGCCACGGCCTTGTTCGACAAGGTGACCAACGAGGCCTACGAACTCATGAACCGCAAAAACCACGACTATGACGAGGCTTGGCGCGACATGCGCGTCAGCTCCATCACCGACCTGATTATGAGCAAGGTGCTTCGCACCAAGTCGATCGAGGACCACGGCGGCAAGACACTGGTGTCGGAGGGCCTTGATGCCAATTATTACGATATGATCAACTACGCGGTGTTTGCCCTCATCCTGTTGGGCGAATGATGCTGCGCAAAACGATTCGCCATGAAAAAGAAAACCTCATCCTTGCCCTGGATTAGCATCCTCGTTGCACTGGCCTCTGCCGTGGGCATATACTTTCTGCCAGATTATCATCTGTGGTTTCTGGCTATTTTGCTGCTCAACCTTCTGGTTTCGTTGGTTTTCAGCAAACGCTATAGCAAGTCGGCTTTGACCATCTGCCGCCTGTTGGTGGGCGCGCTGTTCATCTTCAGCAGCTTCACGAAAGGTGTCGACCCGTTGGGCACGAAATACAAAGTGCTCGACTATCTCTCGGCATATGGCATGACCTGGCTCAATGGAGCCGCTATGGTGCTGGCCATGTTGATGATTTTGGCCGAGTTCCTTGTCGGCATCTGTCTGATAACGAAGATATTCCCTCGGTTGGCCGTGTTGGGAGCCACGCTGCTCATGCTATTCTTTACGGGCACGACGCTTTTCGATGCACTCTACAACCTCGTCCCTGACTGCGGGTGTTTCGGCTCGGCCATCAAGATGACCAATTGGCAGACCTTCTATAAGAATCTTGTCATCGATGCTGTGCTCATTCCTTTGATCATGAACAACAAGCATCTTGAAAACCATTTTGGTAAGGGACTTCAGTTTGTCATCGGACTCGCCTTTGCCGCAGCATTTTTGGGCTTTGAGATCTACAACTACCGTCACCTGCCCGTCATCGACTTCATGAATTGGAAGGTGGGTAAGCAACTGAATGCCGAACCTGCGGAGGCCAGCAAAGTGTATGTCACCTATAGGAACAAAGTCACCGGTAAGACACAAGAATACCTGTCGCCCGACTATCCTTGGAACGACTCGGTGTGGATGTCGGAATGGGAGTTCGTCGACCAGCGTTTGGAAGGTGGTGCCGACTATCTCGGCTTCACTGCCATGGACGAAGACGGCAACGATGTGACCGACTTGGTGCTCAATACAGAGAATCTGTTGATGTTCACTTCGCACGACTTGAGCAAGGTGACCGAGGAGGAATGGGAGAAAATGCGCGAGATCACGGAGGCGGCAGCAAAGAAGGACTTCGTGGTGCTATGGACCGTTGCTGCCGAACCCGAGGTGGTGGACTCGCTGCGTGCGAAATATGACTTCGTTTACGATGTCTATCTTGCTGATGAGTTGGAAATCAAGACGATAGTGCGCTCCAACCCTGGATTGATTTGGCTCGACAACGGCTTGGTGAAAGATAAGTGGAGCGTGTTCGACTTCTCAAAAGCCTTGAAGGCCTTCTGAAGCCATGGGCAGTTATATCATAAGGAAATTGCTTTACGGCATCGCGGTGCTTTGGGGCGTCGCGACGCTGGTTTTTTTCCTCTTCAATATCCTGCCCGGCGATCCTGCCCAGATGATGCTCGGCCAGCGGGCCGACGAAGCCTCGGTGAATGCCATCCGCGAAGAGTTGGGGCTCAATCAAAGTCTTGGGAAACAATATGTGGATTACCTCAATGACTTGGTCCCGATTTCGTTCTATGATGTTTCGGGGGGCACACAAAAACTTGAAAAGATTGGCCGTTATGCCAAGATTGCCACTTTGGGTTCGACGGCCGTTGTGCTGAAGTCGCCCTATCTTCGGATATCGTACCAAAGCAAGCGCAAGGTGTCTGATGTCCTGGGCGAGGCCTTCCCCAATACCTTGTTGCTGGCGGCGGTGTCCATCTCCATCGCCATGGTGTTGGGCTTGATGATTGGCATCTTGGCCGCTGTCATCAATACCAAGTTCCTCAATAAGTTGACCTTGTTTATCACGACGATAGGCATGTCGCTGCCCTCGTTCTTCGCTGCCATCTTGATGGCGTGGATCTTCGGCTTCTTGCTTGAGCATTATACGGGCTTGAGCATGACGGGCAGTCTCTACACCGTCGACGAATATGGAAGAGGAGAGTTCTTGAGTTTGCACAACCTTATCTTGCCCGCTTTGACCTTGGGTATGCGCCCCTTGGCCGTGGTGACGGAGCTGACGCGCACTTCCCTGTTGGAAGCCATGTCAATGGACTATGTGCGCACGGCGCGTGCCAAAGGCTTGAAGCCTTGGCGTGTCATCTGCGTCCATGCGCTGCGCAATGCCTTGAACCCCGTGGTGACGGCCGTGTCGGGCTGGTTCGCCTCACTGTTGGCAGGTGCGGTCTTCGTCGAGTATGTCTTCGACTGGAAGGGCATCGGTGTGGTGGTGGTCGACGCGTTGGACAAATACGATTTCCCGGTCATCATGGGTGCGGTGCTGCTTATCGCGGTCATGTTGATTATTGTGAATATTGTGGTGGATATTATTTATGGGATTATTGATCCTAGGGTGAGGATTAGTTAGGAATGCAGAATGCGGAATGAGGAATGAGGAATGAGGAATGTAGAATGTAGAATGTAGAATGTAGAATTGCTTCTGGCCTCTGGCCTCTGGCTTCTGGCAACTGAAGACTCTGCCTAAAGCGTCATTGCGGTTCCGCATTCGCGGAATGAGGAAACCGCAATCTCCTATAACGGAGGAGAGGCTTCCAGTTGCTTGTTTTGGTGGCCAATTTTTAATCTTGAAATTCTGAATTGTTGAATGAATAAAATAGGAAAATACGAGTTTGTTGCAGAACCTTTCCATTGCGATTTTTCGGGAAGGATGTTCTTGGGGCATTTGGGCAACCAGATGCTCAATGCCGCCGACTTCCATTCCACCGACCGTGGCTTTGGGATGAAATACCTGATGACGATCAATCGTTCGTGGGTGCTGTCGCGGTTGGCCATTGAGATGGAGGAGATGCCGTCGCAACACGAGCATTACACCATTGAGACATGGGTGGAGGGTGCCATGAAGTTCTTCACCAGCCGCAACTTCTGCGTGTCGGACGGCAATGGGAAGGTGTACGGCTACGGTCGTTCCATCTGGGCCATGATCGATACCGAGACAAGGCAACCTACCGACATCTACAGCATCGACAACGGCGCTATCAACGCGTGGATTGTGGACGACAAGCCGTGCCCCATCGAGAAAGGTGGGCGCGTGAAGATGTCGGGGAACGACGATTTGGTGTGCACTATTGGCGTCAACTACAACGATATCGACATCAACGGCCATGTCAACTCGGTGAAGTATATCGAGCATGTGCTCGACCTCTGGGATATCGACTGGTATCGTGAACATCACCTGAAACGCTTCGAGATTGCCTATGTGGCAGAGGCGCACCAGGGCGACTTGTTGAATTTTTATCAGGAACAGACCGGCGAGGGTGAGTTTTGTGTGCGTTTGGTCAAGAGTGATCCTACGGCGGGCGTCCAGGCCGAGGTGTGTCGATGCAAGTTGCTGTTTGTTGATGGATAATCATAGGGTAAGATATGAAAAAGCTGTTCTTCCTCATATTGATGCTGCTCATGCTGCCATTGACTTCGATGGCCCAGTTGATGGCATGCCGAGGTTTCGTTGAGGAAGGGTACGATTTCTGGCTTTATCTTCCCGACAATTATAACAAGGCGGAGGAGTTGCCCTTGGTGATGTTCTTGCATGGCAAGAGCTTGAGTGGCGACTCGTTGGAGATGGTACTTCGCTATGGCAGTATCCATGCCTTGATGAAGGGTCGCCCCATCAATGCTATCGTGGTGGCGCCTCAAGCCCAGCAAGCCTGGGAACCCAATAGGGTGATGGCCTTGTACGACTGGGTTGACGACCATTACAAGGTCGATACCAACCGTTTCTATGTGTTGGGCATGAGTATGGGTGGCTATGGCGCCTTGGATGTGGCTACGGCTTATCCCGAACGGGTGGCTGCTGTCATGGCGATGTGTGGCGGTGCCTCGGGCAAGGAACTGTGTAGCTTGACCACTTTGCCGCTTTGGATCATCCATGGCACGGCCGATAATCTGGTGCCGGTGCAATGCTCCGACCGTGTGGTCGACTCCATACGAGCGTGCGGCGACACTACCCGTCTCATCTACGACCGTCTCGAAGGCGTGAACCATTCGCGCTTGGCACGGGTGTTTTACCTCGACCAGACCTACGAGTGGCTGTTCTCCCATTCCCTGAAAGACAAAGACCGGCGGGTCAATAGGTCATATTTCATGACCAATGAGTTGCTGGATTTGGCCTATGAAGGCTTTGACCCCAATTTTACCGTGAACATCGTAGAGGCGGTCTATCCTCCACTTCGGGAGCGGAAGAAATACTATGTGGTCAAGAAGGGGGACACATTAGCCTCCATCGCGGTGGAGAACTACACCACGGTCTCCATCTTATGCAAACTCAACAAATTCAAGAAAACCACCAAGTTGTGGAAGGGTAGGAAGATCCGGGTGAAATGAGGTTTAGTTGATGAGCCAAGAGACACCGCAGCCTACGCTATAGTATTTCCCCAGATTCAACAGGTCGAGGTCGGTTTCAAGGTCGAGCTGAACACGGCGCGACACCAGCCAAGTGAAACCTATTTCGGCCATGTGTTGGCTCCCTTCGGAATTGAGGTAGTTGTAGCTTTCTATATAGGTTCCGAGATCTCCCGTGATGTTGCATCCTATGGCCAAGGCAAGGAATGTTGTGGGTTCGGCTGTCTCGCCATCCCATTCCAGTCCGGCGTTGTAGCAAAGCCAGAAACGCTCGCCGATGCTGTGCTCGAAGAGCAGATAGGCCGACGGGGCAAGATAGGAGGGGAGTTGGTCTTTTGTCCCGACATGCGGTGAACGGAGTTCGGCCAGCACGCCTACTGATGGCAGGATGCCCGAGCCTTCGTAGAGCTTGATTTTTGCGCCTATGGCCAGAGGTGCAATGCCAAAGGTCGGCTTTTGGGTGCCGTCTTCCTTATTCACCAGGAATTCAGTGCCGACGCGTAGCTCCATATTTTCGAACAGGCCATAGCGGAACATGGCGCTGCTGAGCTTGAAAGTTTGTGCCCCGTCAGCAGATTTCTCATAGCCGAAGCCGTTGTCCCAGATGACTTTATGGTGAGGCGTCACTTCGGCGCCCCAACTCATGCCTGGGCGGTCGGGGACGAGAGCGGGGAGCTCGTCTTGGGCGTGACAAAGACTGGCCAACATAACAGCGACAAATAGAACCAATGCCTTTTTCATTTCGAAGTGTTTTTGATTTAAAATGCAAAGGTAGAAAAAATCGTTGAGTAATAGAAAAAATTGTATCTTTGTAGTTTTAAAACATTCATAAAACAAAAGCACCATGAGAAGTAAGATTGTAGCAGGAAACTGGAAAATGAACCTCACATTTGATGAGGCCCAGACCTTGGTCGACGATATCCTCGACCGCCTTGACGAACAGGATGAACTGAATTGTGAAGTCATCATCTGCCCGCCATTCCCTTATCTTGAATTGCTTACCGATTTTGAATTTGACGAGCAGCGCTTCAATGTGGGCGCACAGAACTGCAGCGCATTCGACAAGGGCGCCTACACGGGCGAGGTGTCGGCCAAGATGTTGAAGTCCATCGATGTGGACTATTGCATTGTGGGCCACAGCGAGCGCAGGAAATATTTTGGCGAGACCAACGAGATTCTGGCCGAGAAGATCAACCGCGTGATCGAGAACAATATGTCGCCCATCTATTGCGTCGGTGAGGTGCTTGAGGAACGTGAGGCCGGTCGCCATTTTGAAGTGGTCAAGGAGCAACTGGAAAAAGGATTGTTCCACCTCGACGGCGATGCCATCTATGACGCCATCATCGCTTACGAACCTGTCTGGGCCATCGGTACGGGCAAGACCGCTACCCCCGAGCAGGCACAAGAGATGCATGCCTACATCCGCTCGCTCATCAAGGAGCATTACGATGAGGCCACTGCCGATGAGATTCGCATCCTCTATGGCGGCAGCTGCAATGCCAAGAACGCCACGGAGCTTTTCTCGCAACCTGATGTCGATGGCGGCCTGATTGGTGGCGCCTCCTTGAAGGCTGAAGACTTCGTCTCCATCTGCAACCAAGCCTCACATATCGGCGAAGAGTAATCTTATATCAACACGAATTACCATGAATGATTCATGAATTTTTATGAATTATTATTGGTGAATTCGTGATGAATTTGTGGTAATTCGTGTAAAAAAGAAAAATGAAGACATTTGAGTATTCGTTTACAGCACCTGGCTCCGACATTCAGCACGACATGCTGGTGACCATGTTGGCCGAGATAGGCTTCGACTCGTTCATGGACGAGGCGCATGTGCTGAAGGCCTATTGCACGGTAGAGCATCGTGATGATGTAGCGGTGGAGGACCTGCTTGCTGACCCCGCTTTTGTTGGCATCCAGTTGCTGAATGTGGAGGAGATGCCCGACAAAGACTGGAACGAGTTGTGGGAGGCTTCCTATCAGCCCGTGGTGGTCAATGAGCGATGCCGTGTGCGTGCGCCCTTCCATGAGCCCGACCCGAGCTTCGAGTTCGACCTGGTCATCGAACCCAAGATGTCGTTTGGCACGGCCAACCACGAGACGACAGCCCAGATCATCCAGCTGATGCTTGAGACTGACTTCCAAGGGAAATCGGTGCTCGATATGGGCAGCGGTACGGCGGTGCTGGCCATCCTCGCCAAAAAACTTGGCGCAGCCCATACCGTGGCCATCGACAATGACGAGTGGGCCTACCGTAACGCCTTTACCAACTGCGAGTTGAATGGCATCTCCGACATCGAAATCGTGCTCGGCGATGCTTTGGCCATCAACGGGAAATTCGATGTCGTTTTAGCCAACATCAACCGCAACATCCTCTTGCGCGACATGCATTATTACTATGATGCGATGAACCTAGGCGCGCACATCTTTTTCAGCGGCTTCTATACCGAAGACCTGCCATCGATTCAAGACGAGGCAGCCCGTTTGGGCCTGCGTTATTGCCGTCATTTGAGTCGCAACAATTGGGTGGCTGCTGAATTTGTTAAATAATGGGTTTTAATATTTTGAAGTGATGAAAAAAGGAATCCTTATCATTGCCTTAACCCTGTTTTTTGGGCTGACTTCAGCCTTCTCGCAGGGTCATTTCTCGACGGACAAGAGTGCCTTTGTCGGCGAGTTGTCCACCTATCTTAACTCTTCTACTTCGAAGCAGGACCGAGAGGAAGCTGCTGTCGTCATGAAGGGTTTTGGAGGGGTGTGGAATAGCTATTATTCCGATAGCGAGGCCAATACCATCATCGGGCTTTGCAACCTGTTGCATGCCAAGAGTGGAGGCAAGGGCTATGCCAACATCTTCAATCTGGTGGAGGTGTTGCAGAGGATTCCTACGGGCGGGCTGACCCATTCCGATGTGAACAACTGGCTGACCTTTACCAACGCGAAGGCGCAGAAGTCGATGAACGGCATGGACAAGTATCTGGCTTCGTGTCGCAACATCTTCGTCGACAAGGTGCTGTCGGCCAAAGGCAACTCCAAGTGGACCGTGCGCGATGCCTTGTGGAGTTTCCCGTCGAAGGAGCGTTTCGAGTTGAGCATCGATGGTACCTTGGCCTTGATGTCGCAAAAAGACGAGTCGCTACTCAAGAATACCAAAGGCGTCTACTATCTGGATGACAACCATTGGGAGGGCATGGGCGGTCGCGCCGACTGGTCGCGTTTCGACATCCCTGCCGACAAGGTCTTTGTCACCTTGCCCGACTTTTATCGCCTCGATCTCAACCGCTCGGAATATGCCATCGACTCGGTCATCTTCCATGAGCGCCAGCATTTCGATCAGGACATCTTGTGCCGCTATGAGGACAAGGTGCTGGTGAACGCGCCTAACGAGAAGACCATGTTCCCTCGGGTGAAGTCGTATCGTAGTGACTATGAGATCAAGAACCTGATGCGCAATATCGACTTTGAGGGCGGCATCGGTATGATGGGCAACCAGGTCGATGTGTTTGGTGGCGTCAACAACAAGGCCGTCTTCCATTTTCGTCAAGAGGGTAGGGAAGTCGTGAGGGTGCAAGCCCCCCGCTTCCTGATGTCGATGGACGAACTCTTGGTCTCCGACAATGCGGCCATGCGCCTCTATCTGCAAGACACGGTGCCAGGTGCGCAGTGGGACTCCATCTATCACAACGACTTGGGCTTCCGCTACGACAATAAGACCCGTAAGATGATGATCTTCCGCTCCGAGAAGGACTTCGGTGACGGGCCGTTCCACGACTATTTCCATGGTGTCGACATCTTTGTCGAAGCCATGTATTGGGACATTGACGGCAACCAGGTGGACTTTAGGAGGATGGAGGGCGTCAACCCGACGAGTGAGGGCGACGTGGTGTCGGTCAACTACTTCCGTCACGACGACTTCAAGCGGTTGCAAGGACTTGACGCGTCGCATCCGATGATTCGTATCGAGAAATTCCTACAAGGCTTCGACAATGTGGACCGGCAGGTGAAGTTTGCCGTGGGCGACTTGGCTTCCTACCTTCACTATCCCATCGAGCAGGTTATCTCGTTGTTGCTCCGACTGCAGGCCGAAGGTTATGTGGAGTATGACTCCGAGACCAAATGGGCCACGGCTTTGCCGCGTTTCTTCGACGTGGTCGACTCGTACCGTGAGACCATCGACTACGATGTCATCAAGATACACACCGTCACCACCAACCGTCAGCCCAACCTGCGTCTTGACCTCCACACCAACGACTTGTTGGTTTATGGCATCACGAGCCAAATCGATGGCTACGAGGGTGCCGCCATTTCATTGAGCGACCGCAAGCGTGTGGTCATCGCGCCCGACTTGGCTCGCATCACCTTCACCAAAGACCAGAACTTCAGGTTCTCTGGCGGCATCTTGGCGGGTATGTTTGAGTTCTTTACCAAAGACAGTGAGTTCAACTATGAGAACTTTTCGATCGATATGAAGAAGATCGACTCGTTGCGTTTCTATGCCCGTTACGACAACCACGTGATTCCCGTCGACGGTACCTTGGAGCGACTGAAAGGACGTTTGGACATCGACCATGGTGACAACAAGTCGAGCCGTTACGAGACGCCTGACTATCCCATCTTCCACAGCGATGCCGAGGGCTTCAAGTTCTACCGGAAAATCAACGGCGGCGTGTTCCATCCCGGTGCTGTCGACTCGGTGATGACGGCTGACGACCTCGAAGGCAAGTTCTTCTATACGGTGTATCCTTTCGAGGTGGATAGCCTGAACGACCTCTCGATGAAGCGGGTGAAGTTTGAAGGCGAGTTGGTGTCGGGTGGCATCATGCCCAACATCGTACAGCCACTTGTCGTCATGGAGGACTTTTCGCTGGGCTTCATCCACCAGATCGGTGAGGATGAGACGCAGTCGTATCCCTTGTATGGCGACTTGGGACGTTTCCATAACAAGGTGTTCCTCTCAGGAAGCGGGTTCTTTGGCGAGGGTAAGCTCGACTACCAGACCTCTGCCTTCAAGTCGGATCAGTTCATGTTTTACCTCGATTCGGTGACTGCCATCACCAACCAGTTCAAGATGGTGCCGAGAGAGGACGGTACAGGCTTCCCCATGGCCTCGGCCGATGCCTTACGGCTGAAATGGGATGTGCGTGCGCCCGAGTTGACCACCGAGACCATCGACAACCCCATCTGCATGTATGGCGACACCTATTTCACGGGTAAGACAGTGTTGGCTCCCGACGGCTATTCCGCTGATGGTAAGCTGCGCTTCGGCTTGACGGAGTTCGACTCCGACCATTTCGCCTTGGACTCCAGGACCTTTGTGGCCGACTCTGCCAACTTCCTGCTCTATTCGGCCGATACGGCCAATGTGGCCTTCGCCGCCACGAACTACCGCGCCAATGTCGACTTCGACGCACAAAAAGTGAAATACGACTATCTTGACCAGAACAGTAGCCTCGACTTCCCGATGAACCAATACATCTGTTCGCTGAAAGAAGCCGAGTGGGATATGGCCACCAACAACCTGCATCTCTACAACCCAGTGGAGACCTTCGGCGACTATGCCACCGCCACCACCCACGAGGAACTGCTTGCCATCCACAACAACGCCTCCAAGTTCATCTCGTTGGTGCCTGATCAGGACTCGCTGCAGTTCTACAGCATGAATGCAGAGTATGACATGACCAACTACATCATCCACGCTCACGATGTGAAGATCATCCGTGTGGCCGATGCCGCAGTGTTCCCTTATACGCATGACGTTGACATCAACGCCGAGTCGAAGCTGGAACCTGTGAACGGCGACCTGTTGGCCGACACGCTCAACCGTTTCCACCTTTATAAAGATGCTGTCGTCAACATCCATAGCCGCAACTACTATGATGCGCAAGGCACATGGGACTACACCGATGCCGGTGGCGCAAACACACCTGTCAAAGTCGACACCATCGTGCCTGTCGGGGGCATCACGCATGGCTATGCCCATATCGCGGACACTGCTGAATTTAAGTTGAGCACGCAATTCGGTTTCCAAGGCCGTCTCATTTTGGAAGCTACCGAGAAGTTGGGCTATTTCGACGGCCAATATGCCATGCTCGCCTTTGAGGAACCTAAACCTATAACCATTGTGGTCCAGGAGCCTGAACTCGTCGAAGGAGAAGAGGAGCAGAATGACTCGACGTTTTTGAATCTTGATGATTTCGGTCCGGGCGACCCAAGATGGGGTTTAGAGACCGAGCAAGACACTATTGCTTCGCTCAACCATTGGTTTGCCTCGGCGACGCATGTCAATCCGGCGGATATCCGCATCCCCATCAACATCGACCGTATCCGCGAGAGTGAACCTAACATGTGCAACGGCCTCTATTATGAGTTGGCTATCGATGGCGGCTACTTTGGCTCGTTCCTCACGCCGCTTGCGGGTAGGAAAGACCTCGACGATGCTGCACCGAGCAATGGCATACTTTGGTTCAACGCCGACAGCCTGCGCTTCGTGGTGACCGATACGACGCAATATGATGCCCGTCTCGAACTCGATTCGCGTGGCGTCATCAACGGCCACTGCATCACCGACTTGGGCTTCGACACGCCATTGGCCAAATTCATTGTCTTTGGCGACTATACCCAATACCCGAACGATAGCCTTGTCATGCAGGGCGTCAATGTGTTCAATGCCCCCGTCTTCGACGACGACGTGATGGCGGCTATGGCTGATGTCTACGCCAATATGGAAGGTGCTTCCATCGATTTGACCCAAACGGGTTACCTCGACTATTTCCGTTCCGAAAATACGGAGGAGAAGACTCAAGAGTTGAAGTCGAATATAGAGCTGGCAGGCTATCCCCCCATGGAATCGTCCGACTTCTACTGCAATACCATCGTCATCCCCGACTTGAAGATGGTGTGGAACGACAAGATGCATGCCTTCGTCTCGGTGGGCAAGATCGGTCTGGGCAACTTCGGCAACCATATCGTCAACAAGTATGTGGACGGCTGCGTGGTCTTCGACCGTCGTTTGGGCAATATCACCTATTACTTCCAGAACGACATGTTCCAGACCTATATCAACTACAACAGCGGCGATGGACAGCTGCAGGTGCATGCCACCTATGGCGACATCAACCAGAAGATGTACGACACCAAGGAGAAAGTCCGTACGCGCACCAAGGATGACAAGCACTTCCAATATGTGGCAGTGCCCTACGAGTCGATGCTCGACTTCCTGAACCGACTGAAATATGCTGGACTGACCGTGGGCGGCCTATAAAAAATCAGTTTTTTTCGAAAAATAGTCCTGCGTATTCCATTTTTATTCGTATTTTTACCGATTCAAAAAAGAAAGATTAATAAAAACCTAACGATATGAAATTCATAGTATCAAGCCTTAAGCTTTTGAAGAATCTCCAGGCCTTGAGCGGCGTTATCGGTTCAAAGAACACCTTGCCGATTTTGGATGACTTCCTGTTCCAGTTGACTGAAAACGAACTGAAAATCACGACCTCCGACCTCGATGTGACGATGTCGGTCAGCATGGTGCCCGACATGGTGGACGGCACGGGCGAGGTGACGATTCCCGCACGCCTGTTGCTCGAAATCATGAAGAACTTCCCCGATGTGCCGATCACCATCGCCATCGACAACAACACCCTGGCCGTCGAGCTGATCGCTGGTGAAGGTCGCTACAAGCTGGCCGGTCACAAGAGCGACGAGTTCCCGCAACTGCCCGCCATGACCGACACCTCGACCTGGGAGATTCCCGCCGATGTCTTGGCCAAGGGCTTCGAGAAGACCGTCTTCGCCACGGGCGTGGACGAGATTCGTCCCATCATGTCGGGTGTGCTCATGGAGATGAACGAGAACTTCCTCACCTTCGTCGCCACCGATGCCCACAAGCTGGTGCGTTACAGAAGGATGGATGTCAAGTCCGACATGGTGGCTTCGTTCATCATGCCCAAGAAACCCATCAACCAGTTGAAGAACATCCTGGCCACCCTTGCCGACGAGCCGGTGCGTATCGAGTTCAACAAGACCAACGCCTCGTTTGTCTTTGGCGACTATGTGTTGATCTGCCGCCTTATCGAAGGCCGCTACCCCAACTATGACGCCGTCATCCCGAAGAACAACCCCAACCAGCTGACCATCGACCGTCAGACCTTCCTGTCGGCCATCCGTCGTGTGGCTGTGTTCTCCAGCAAGGCCACGCACCAGGTGCGTTTCCGCATCGCCGGCCAAGAGCTTACCTTGACTGCCGAAGATATCGACTTCTACAACGAAGCCAAGGAGCGCCTCACCTGCAGCTATCAGGGCGATGATATGGAGATTGGCTTCAACTCGCGCTTCCTGCAAGAGATGCTTGCCAACTTCGACTCCGAGATGGTGAAGATTGAGATGTCGGCCCCCAACCGTGCCGGTATCATCATCCCCAGCGAGAATGAGAATGAAGCCGAGGACCTGCTTATGCTGCTCATGCCTGTCATGCTCAACGCCTAAAGGTTTTTTGACGAGAGAAGATAGCGAAGACTGATGGATAACGAAAGGGAAGAGGAACAACCGCTTGATGAGACTTTGGAAGGCGTGGAAGACGCCCAAGCTCACGAAGACGATTATCATGTGATACCCCTTAAGGGCATGTTCGAGAACTGGTTTCTCGACTATGCCTCTTATGTCATCTTGGAACGCGCCGTGCCCGCCATCGAGGACGGCCTGAAGCCTGTGCAACGCCGCATCCTGCATTCGATGGACGAATTGGATGACGGCCGCTTCAACAAGGTGGCCAACATCGTGGGTAACACGATGAAATACCACCCGCACGGTGATGCCTCTATCGGCGATGCCTTGGTGCAACTGGCACAGAAGGACCTCCTGATGGACACGCAGGGTAACTTCGGCAACATCCTCACAGGTGACGATGCCGCAGCACCTCGTTATATCGAGGCGCGCCTCTCGAAGTTTGCCAAGGAGGTCGTCTTCAACCATAAGACCACCGATTGGACCCGTTCTTACGACAACCGTAACGCCGAACCTGTGTCGTTGCCGGTCAAGTTCCCTTTGTTGCTGGCACAAGGCACCGAAGGTATCGCTGTAGGCTTGGCGTCCAAGTTCCTGCCCCATAACTTCAACGAACTGATCGACGCCTCCATCGCCTATCTGCGCGACGAGCCTTTCACCCTCTATCCCGACTTCCCGACGGGAGGCCTGATGGATGTGACCAACTACAACGACGGTCTGCGTGGCGGCAAGGTGCGCATTCGTGCGAGAATCAGTCAACAGGATAAGAAAACACTTGTCATAAGCGAGATACCCTACGGCACCACCACGGGCAGCGTCATCGAGAGCATCGTGAAGTGCAACGACAAGGGTAAGATCAAGATCAAGAAGATCGACGACAACACCGCCGAGCAGTGCGAAATTGTCATCTACCTCAACCCTGGTGTGTCGCCCGACCAGACCATCGACGCCCTTTATGCCTTCACCGATTGCGAGGTGTCGATTTCACCCAATGCCTGCGTCATCGTCAACAAGCATCCGGCCTTCATGGGCGTCAGTGAGATTCTCAAACATAGCACGGACCGCACCATGGAGCTCCTCAGCCTTGAGTTGCGGATCTTGATCGATGAGTTAGAGAATAGTTGGCACTGGGTGTCGTTGGAAAAGATATTCTTCGAAAAGGGCATCTATAAAGAACTGGAAAACAAGGAATATGCCGATTGGGACGAACTCTACACGGGCATTGAACGCCGTTTCGACAAGTATCGCAAGTTGTTGAGGCGCGAAGTGACGCGAGAGGATGTGGAGAAGCTGTGCGAGAAACCCGTGCGCAAGATTTCGAGATTCGACATCAAGAAAGCCGACGAGCAGCTGGCCGACCTCGAACAACGCATGGAGGAGGCCCGCTATAACCTCGACCATATCGTCGACTTTACCATCGACTATTTCTTGCATATTAAAGAGAAATATGGCGAAGGCCGCGAACGCAAGACAGAGATTCGTAACTTCGATAACATCTCGGCCGTGGCCGTGGCTGCCAATAATGAGAAACTCTATGTCAACAAGGAGGAAGGCTTCGTTTGCACAGGCGAGGGCCTGAAACGCGAGAAGAACAAGGAAGCTTACGCCTATGTGTGCGACTGCTCCGACATGGATGACATCATCGTCTTCCATGAGGATGGCAAGTACATGGTGACGAAGCTCCAACCGAAGCTCTTTGTGGGGCAGAAGATCATCCATGTCGATGTGTTCCACAAGAACGACGACCGTACGACCTATAATGTCGTGTATCGCGACGGCAAGAACGGAGCGCCTCACTATGTGAAACGTTTCGCCGTGATGGGTGTCACCCGCGACAAGGAATACGATGTCACGCAGGGCAAGCCTGGCTCGAAGGTGCGCTATTTCTCGTCGAATCCCAACGGCGAGGCAGAAGTCATCAAGGTGACGCTTTTGTTGTTCAACAAGAAGCAGAAGACCGTCGACTATGACTTCGCTGGTTTGGCCGTGAAAGGTCGTGGCGTGCGCGGCAACCTGCTCACGAAATACGAGGTCAAGGAGATCAAGAAGAGTGGGGAAGGCGTGTCGACCCTCAACGCCCGCGACATCTGGTATGACGACACCGTTCGTCGCCTCAATGCCGACAAACGAGGACAGTACCTCGGTGCCTTCGAGGGCGAGGAACGAATTCTTCAAATCTTCTCCAATGGCGAGTTCAAGATTTCGGGTTTCGACCTCAACACCCACTTCGATGACGACATGGTGGACATCCGTAAGTTCGATCCTGATGAAGTCTTCTCCGTCATCTACATCGAAGGCGAGACGCAGAAGCACTACCTGAAACGTTTCAGCATCGAGGCCGAGACCAAGTTGAACACACGTGCTTCCTTCATCGGCGAGCATCCTGATGCCAAGTACTTGGGCATGAGTTCCGACGAACTGCCTCGCTTGCGGTTGAGCTACAAGGTGAGCGATGCAGGCAACAGCTTCCCCGACGACGAAATCAACGTGGAGGAATTTATCGGTATCAAGAGTTACAAGGCGAAGGGCAAACGCCTGTCGACGCGTGAGATTGACGAATGGCAGTTCTTGGAGCCTTATCAGCCCGAGCCTTCCGAGGATGAGCCCGAGGAACCTGATGACAAGGGCGAACCTAATGAAGAAGAAGTAACGGAAAAGATAACCGTCAATCCTGCCGACGTGCCGCTGGAGATTGTGGAACCCAAGGGCGACGGCGTGCAAATGGATTTGTTTGGAGATGATATGCAATGAAGAAACTGAAATATTTCATAGGATTATTGTGCATTTTGGCCATGTCAAGTTGTCGTACCGACCTGAAATTGGCCAAGTCGTATGTCGCGGAACGCACAGGCATTCAGGCTGCGGTCTACTTCCCGGAGCAGGCCGAAGTGAAGGTGGAATATAACACCCAATACGGCAGACAAACCGAGGTGTTGAACGGCTTCAGTCAGGACTTGTTTTTGGATCTCGCCTACAACGCCTATGCCGATGCCATGCAGGACTATGGCGTGACCGTATATGTCCCTGAAGACATCGACAATGTGCCGGTCGACTCGGTGCATTGGCTGGTGATGCTTTCGCGGATGGAGGTGTCGGGACGCATCACGGAGTATGAGGACTATCTCTTCAGCGATACTGACGAATACAGCTACAAACACCCGCTCAATACCGTCAACGTGGCCTCGTGGTTCGAGATCAACGACGGTACATGGCATCCCGTCCAGTTTTGTGAGCATAACTTGATTGACGGCTTCAACTCGACGACCGATTATTCCTTCTGGGAGAACAAGATCGACTACAACTACAACATTGACACACTTGAGCTTAAGGACGTCTATAACTATGCCGTGTATCTGGGCAGGCTTTATGCGGGCTACACTTACGACTACATGATGAATGGTTATGTCGACGCCGAATTGAAGAAGCAGAACATGGATTACTGGAACCGTTTCCCGCTGCGCTACGACCCGTATAAGAAACAGCTGCGCTATGCAGAGGACGGGGATGGGTTTGTGGAAATCAAGGAGTGAGTAAGCCTTCTTTCTTCGTTACCCCTTCAGTTCCTTCTCAATCATTTCCTTCAATTCCGATGGCTTGATGGTCTGGATCTCGCCGTTGGTCACCATGCTGATGTTGCCCGTCTCTTCCGAGACGACCAAGGCGATGCAGTCGTTGTCTTCTGTCACGCCGATGGCGGCACGGTGACGAAGGCCATAATGTCCTGGGATGTTGGTCTTTTGTGTGACGGGTAGGATGCAGCGCGCGGCCGTGATGCGGTTGTGGCGGATGACCATGGCACCGTCGTGCAATGGGCTGTTCTTGAAGAAGATGTTCTCGATCAAGGAGTGGCTGATGTCGGCATTGATGGTAACACCAGTAGAGACGATGTCGTCCAAGTTGTTCTTGCGCGTCAGCAGGATGAGTGCGCCTTGCTTGATTCCCGACATGTTGAGGCAAGCCTTGGTGAGCGAATCGACGTCCAAGTCGATGTTGCTCCTTACCTTCAAAAACTTGAATTTTCGGGCTAGTTTGCCCTCTTGGGCTTGTGCGCCAATAGTGAACAAAAACCGTCGTATCTCGGGCTGGAATATGATGATGAGCGCGATGAAGCCCACGCTGACGAAGGCGCCGAGGATGGCGGTTAGCATCTCCATCTGCAAGAACTTGACCAGCTGCCAGATGAGGAAGAGGGCCACGATGCCGATGAAGATGCTCATGGCCGATGTGCCTTTCAGTAGGCGGAAGAGGCCGTAGAACAACGCAGCGACAAGGATAATGTCGATGATGTCGAAAACGCGGACTTGTATGAAGAGGTCGATCATGATTCTAATTTTGCTGCAAAATTACAAAAAGTCCCTGCCAATTCGATGGCCTCGCGTGCATTTTTCACATTATGGACACGCAAGAGGTCGGCGCCGTTGAGTAAGGCGATGGTGTTCAAGACCGTCGTGCCGTTTTCGGCGTCTTGTGGCGTGGTGCCCAACACCTTGTTGATCAATGATTTTCTCGAGATGCCGATGAGGATGGGAAGGTTGTTGTAGCGATAACGATTCAAATCGTTGAGCAACTGATAATTGGCTTCAAGGCTCTTACCGAATCCGATGCCAGGGTCAAGGATGATTTGCTGTTCGCCATAGGCCTCCAGCACTTGGCATTGTTGAGCAAAGAAGTCATGAACGGTTTGGTGGATGTCGCCATCCAAGGCATATTGGTGCATGGTCTCGGGCGTGCCTACACAATGCATTAATATATAAGGTAGGTGGTTCTGCCCGATGTAAGGCAGCATCTCCGTGTCGAATAGTCCGCCCGAGATGTCGTTGATGATGTCGGCACCTTCGGCGACACAGGCTTCGGCAACGTTTTTGCGGAAAGTGTCAATGGACACCAATGCCTCGGGATATCGCTTTCTGACGGCTTTCAAAACGGGAATAACACGTCCCATTTCCTCGCTTTCCGTGGCGATGGCATTGTTTGGTCGGGTGGAGCAACCTCCGATGTCGATGATGTCGGCACCCTCTGAAAGCATCTGCTCGCAGTGTTGCAAGGCATGGTCCATCTCGTTGTAACGTCCGCCATCGGAGAACGAGTCGGGGGTTACATTGAGGATACCCAAGAGGGCGGGACGGTCGAAGACGATGCTTTTATTCTGGGTTTTCAGTTGAAACATCTTGATTTTTTCTGCAAAGGTAGTGTTTTTCCTGACACTACCTACATTTCATCTAACCATATACACTTCCAAGTGTGGAATAGTGCGTGGGTTAAAGGATGCATCAATCAATGTGGTGCTATCGATATAAAGCCGCTCCAATCGACGGCAATTGCTTAGGTCAGGGATGACCAGCATGCCACCGCTGCCCGCCACATTGAGTTCCACTAACTCGGTGAGTTGGGCCAAACTGACAGGCAGTTCCTGCAATAGGTTAGTGCCTATATATAGGAACTCCAACGATTCCAGTTGCCCGATGTTATTGGGTAGGTGATGGAGTGCGTTGTGCGTGACGGAGAGGTGCTCCAGTTTCTTCAATTCGCACAACGCTTCGGGCAATGTCTCGAGGTCGTTGTAGTCCAATTCCAGGTGCTCCAGGTTTTTGAGTTGGCCTATCTCTGGAGGCAATGTCTTGATGTCGTTGTGCTTGAAGGAGATGTATTCCAGTTCGGTGAGTTCGCCGATGACGGGTGGAATGTATGTGAGGCGGTTGGAACTGACCACCAATTTCTTGAGGTGCTTGAGTTGGCCGATTTCCTCGGGCAGCGAGTCGAGACCATTGCGGAAGAGGTAGAGTGTCTCGGCATTGGGATTGGCATTGATTTTCTCCACCAGGCGTTTGGCGCTGCGGTAGGTAATGCGGATTTTCTTCTTGCCCTGTGCTTGGGCGTTGCCGCCAAGGAGCAAAAAGGCAGCAAGAAGGAGGATGAGAGAGGTCTTTTTCATTTTTTTTAACGTTTTTGTAGTGTTTTGTTTTTCAGTATATTAGTACCCCACTATTCTATCAGCAAAAATACTCCAAACTGGTGCAGCCTTATAGGCCTCGACACTGGCTTGCGGCACCTTGATTTCTTGGATAATCTGATCGTTCATTTCCCATGTCGACCCAATGATATGGGGAGGAGTCGTTGCCCGACAAGTCATCGAAGTCATAGAAGAACAATCCTTGAAGACATCAGTCCAAAACTCTTGAAGGGAAGCAGGAAAATCCATTGAAGTGATTTGACTGCATTGCACAAACGATTCGTAGCCAATCGACTCCAAGGTGTTTGAAAAAGTGATGTTCTTCAAGACCGTGCATTCCATGAATACATACCTGCCTATTGTGGTCACCGTATTGGGCATGACTACGGAAGTCAACTTGTTGCATCCATTGAAAGCCCCATCGTTGATTCCGACCACTGTATAGCTCTGTCCAAGATGGGTGAACTCGGACGGAATGACTTCTTTCCCGTAATACTGCCGATTGACCAACTCGGGATTGAAGTCCGTCGCTCGGGTAACGACAGCGGTATTGGGCGAAACGAGGATGAAATACATCTTCTTCAGTTCGTTTTGATAACTGGCTTCTACAATCACTTTGCCTTCGCGAACCACTTCTTGGGTGGAAATGATTTTCATCGGTTCGTTGTCATCTTTTTGGCAAGCAGTCATGACAACACCTAAAACGATGGCCAATAAGCCTTTCCATAAATTATTTGTTTTCATATTCATCAAAATTCAAGTTCAACCAAGTTTATTGCATTCCGACAATAATGTCCTTGTACAGCCGCCATTGCGGGGATTCCTTATACGCTTCAACGCTTTGCATTGGGACATATACGGTTTCGAGCGAATCGCAAATGATGAGGTAATCCTCTGGATAATTGCTATTGGGATCTTTCACGGGAGGCACAACAGGAAGGCACACCAAAGTTTTCAGCGAACGGGAATCATACAAAACCCCCATCCCTAACTCTTTCACAGAAGCAGGGATCTCGAAACTACTGACCCCAGTCCAACTAAAGGCATAATCGCCGATATTAGTAAGACGGTCGTGCAGTTTTACCGAAGTCATATTAACACATCCCCAAAACATAGAAGCAGGAATCTTTTCGAAGGATTGGGGCAGTTCAAATGTGGTCAAATCGGTATTGCAAAAAGCGCCTTTACCAACATATTCCACTGACTCGGGAAGCGTTAAGGAGGTCAAGCCTGACTCGCAGAAAGCATTCTCTCCGATATATCGCACCGAATTGGGAATTGTAATGGAAGTCATGTTTTTACAAGTATAGAAAGCGTTTTTGCGAATCGTGTCGATGGTGTTGGGCAATTCAACAGAAGAAATCAGATTGACGATTCCGTCAGGACCTGTGCTTTCCCAAAAACAGCCTTCCCCGATGCAAGTCACCTTGAACATCTTGCCACCGTGGACAAAACGGTCTGGGACAACGACATCACCGCGATAAACCCAAGGTGCCGTTTCGCCTTCTTCGGTATAAAACCAGCGCGAATTGACCACCTCGGCAGTCGTGTCAGAAAGCAAATGGAAATACATCTTCGTGCTGTTGGAATAGTGCACCTTGACGGTAGTGCCAAAAAGGTTTTCGACCTCTTCGGTGGAAACGATTCCCAGAATGTCGGCTTCTGTTTTCCGGCATCCAGAAATAGATACCATCAGGATGCAAATCATCATGATAATTGTGGTTGTCGTCTTTTTCATAAAAGTAGGTTTTAATTCTTGTATTAGCGTCTCGCTGCTATGTTCCCATATACATCTGCTATAAATTGATGGCAAAGTTAATCAATTTGTGAACATGTCAAGTGGTTGATAGGTTGGCGTCTCGTTTTGTCCATGCTTTTTCTGACTTGTATTTCTGTATTTTATTGAATGTTATTATTTTATAAAAAAATCAAAACGATTTTTGTCCCTATGAAAAATCTCATTATCTTTGCCAAAAATTGAAACTATAGACAAATTCAAACACTTCCTTTTATGAAAATCAAACATTTAATTCTGTCTTTTTTGCTTTTGGGCGCATATAGTCTAATTGCCCAGGAGGAAGCCAAAATGCTGCGCTTCCCAACTATCCACGGCAATAACGTGGTATTCAGCTATGGCGGTGACCTATATTCCGTCGACATCAAGGGCGGCATTGCCCACAAAATCACCAATGATGCCAACGGCTATGAGATGTTTGCGCGTTTCTCGCCCGATGGCAAACATCTGGCCTTTACTGCCCAATATGACGGCAACACGGAGGTCTATGTCATGCCTTATCCCGAGTGTGGCACACCCACGCGCCTGACCTATACGCCTACCTTGGGCCGCGACGACATCAGCGACCGCATGGGTCCGAACAACATCGTCATGGCATGGAAGGACAACGAGAACATCGTCTTCCGCTCGCGTAAGGAGAGTTGGGACGACTTCGTGGGTCAGCTCTTCCTCGCCAACATCAACGGTGGCCTGGCCGAGCAGCTGCCGCTGCCCGAAGGCGGCTGGATCTCGTATTCGCCCGATGGCAAACAGATTGCTTACAACCGCGTGATGCGTGAGTTCCGCACTTGGAAATACTACCGTGGGGGTATGGCCGACGATGTGTGGATCTATGACTTCAAGTCGAAGAAGATCGAGAACATCACCAACAACAACGCACAGGACATCTTCCCGATGTGGGTCGGCAACAAGGTCTATTTCTGTTCCGATCGCGACCGCACGATGAACCTGTTCTGCTATGACCGTGGCACGAAGCAGACCACCAAGGTGACGGACTACACCTATTATGACATCAAGTGGCCTTCGCTTGGCGACAAGGACATCGTCTATGAAAACGGTGGTCAACTGTTCCGTTACAACCTCGCTGATGGCAAGGTGTATCCTATCCCTGTGCAGATGGCCAACGACAACAAGTCGACGCGCACCAAATATGTGGATGCCTCCAATTTCATCAACACGAGCAGCATCTCACCTGATGCCAAGCGTGTGGCCTTCGGTGCCCGTGGCGATGTGTGGACGGTGCCTGTCAAGTCGGGCATCACGCGTAACCTGACCCAGAGCGACAATGCCCATGACCGCAATGTGGCTTGGTCGCCCGACGGCAAATACATCGCTTACATCAGCGACCGTACGGGCGAGGATGAGATCTACATCCAGGCCCAGGATGGCAAGGAAGAAGCCATCCAGCTGACCAAGGACTCCGACACTTATAAATATAGTCTCCTTTGGTCGCCCGACAGCAAGAAAATCCTTTGGGACGACAAAATGAACCGCATCAATATGGTGGATGTGGCTTCCAAGAAAGTCACAGAAGTGGCCAGCAGCAGGGCGGGCGAGATGGACGACTTCTGCTGGTCGCCCGACAGCCGCTGGATTGCCTATGCCATGCCGAGCACCTTCAGCGTGAGCCAGATCCACATCTACAATGTCGATTCAGGGAAAGATGAGACGGTCACCGACAGCTGGTACAACTCCTCGTCGCCTGCCTTCGACAAGAGTGGCAAGTATCTGTACTTCACCTCCGAGCGCGACTTCCGCCCGACCTATGGCTGGCTGGAGTGGAACCATGTCTATACGGATATGTCGAAGATCTATCTGATTACCTTGCAGAAAGACACGCCGTCGCCGTTCTTGACAGAGAATGACGAGGTGAAAGTGGATGGAGAGAAAGAGGGTAAGGACGGCCCTTCGACGGACTCAGGGACCTCCGCTGACAAAGGCAAAAAGGAAGGGAAGGGAGGCCCTTCGACAGGCTCAGGGACCTCTGAAGCCAAGGAGGTGAAGATCGACTTCGACGGCATCAGTAATAGGGTGGTGGTGCTGCCTGTCAACGCAGGTAGATACTGGAACCTGACGGGTGTGGAAAACGGCTTGTATTATGTGGCGGCCGGACGCAATGGCGGTGGCCTCGGCTATTTCGATGCCAAGTCGAAGAAATGCACCTCCATCGGTGGCTTTGGCTATCAGCTAACGCCCGACGGCAGCAAGATGCTTATGCGCGAAGGCCGTGGCTATAAGGTCGTCAATGCGCCCAAAGGTCCCACGCCTGGCGGCGGCAAGCCGGGTGAAGGTGGCAAAGGCGATGACGTCATCGACCTCTCGAACATGAAGAAATGGGTCGACCTGCGCACCGAGTGGACGCAGATCTACAACGAGGCCTGGCGCCAGATGCGCGACTTCTTCTATGCGCCTAACATGCATGGCGTGGATTGGTCTGCCATGAAGGAGAAATACGGCAAGCTGTTGCCTTATTGCGCCGACCGTAACGATGTGAACTACCTCATTGGCGAACTGATTGGTGAGATCAACATCGGTCACGCATATGTGGGTGAAGGAGACCGCGTGAAACCCGAGCGCATCCCCTTGGGTATGCTGGGCTGCCGCATCCACCGCGACAAGTCGGGTTATTATCAGATCGACAAGATCCTGAAGGGCGAGAACTGGAACGAGAAGACCCGTTCGCCGCTGACTGAGGTGGGTGTGAATGCCAAGGAAGGCGACTTCATCATCGCCATCGATGGACAGAGCACCAAAGACATGAAAGATATGTATGCCGCCCTCATCGGCAAAGCCGACAAGGCGGTGCTGCTGACCTTGAATAGCAAAGCTTCGGAGAGTGGCGCCCGCGATGTGGTGGTGAAACCCATTGCAGACGAAACGGGTTTGTACTATTACAATTGGGTGCAAGGCAATGTGGAGAAGGTGAGCAAGGCCACCAACGGTCAGGTGGGTTACATCCACATTCCCGACATGGGTGTGGAAGGCTTGAACGAGTTCGCCAAGTACTTCTATCCCCAACTCGACAAGAAGGCCCTCATCATCGATGACCGTGGCAACGGCGGTGGCAATGTCAGCCCGATGATTGTGGAGCGTCTGCGTCGCGAGCTGTCGATGTACGATGTGATGCGTAATGGCGAGCCCGAGACCAAGCCCACCAAGATGATGCTGGGTCCTAAGGTGCTGCTGTTTAACAAGTACTCCGCTTCAGATGGCGACTTGTTCCCGTATCAGTTCAAGAAGCACAAAATCGGTACGACTATCGGTATGCGCTCGTGGGGCGGTGTGGTCGGCATCCGCGGCAGCCTGCCTTTCATTGACGGAGGCTCGCTGACCCGTCCCGAGTTCGCTCCCTTCGACGAGAAAGGCAACTGGGTCATCGAGGGCTATGGCGTCGATCCCGACATCGTCGTCGACAACGATCCCGCTCGCGAGTTTGAGGGCATCGATGACCAGCTCAACAAGGCCATCGAAGTCATTCTTGAGCAGATGAAGAGTTATCCTGACATTCCAGAAATTCCTGCTTGGCCGGACAAGACGAAGTAAATATAGTAAGTGGCTGTTCGAAATGAAACTGAACTAAGCTTCTTTAGCTGTAAGCAATCAGCCGTCAACTCTCAGCTTTGTAGCACTAAGGCTGACTGATGATGGCTGACTGCTGAAGGCCAAATTCTTCTGCCTTTTATATCAACAAAAATACTTGCATAAAAGCTGAAAAGGCTGTCTCTCAATCGGGGACAGCCTTTCTTGCGAATAATAGATGACGTGTTTATTCCTCTATTAGTTCATAATTCGTGCTCCGTCCGCCTTCGTTGGAGCAGCGAAGTATGCCTTTCTCGACAAGGTCTTGTATGTCGCGCAAAGCAGTGGCAGTGGAAGTCTTGGTCATTTTGGCCCATTTGCTGGTGTTGAGTTTGCCCTCGAAACCGTCCCAAAGGAGGTTGATGACTTTTATTTGTCTCTCGTTGAGGGCAGCGTTACAATGTTCTTGCCAAAACAAGGATTTGCGCACCACCCGATGTGTCTTTTCAACGGCGGTGTCAATGGCGCTTTCCATAGTCTGTAAGAACCACAAAAGCCACTGCGTGATGTCCAGACCGTGTTTGCCCATGTATTCCAACACATCGTAGTAGTTCTTCCTATCGCGCAAGATGGCTGCCGACATGCTGTAGAAGCGTTGGGGTGTGCCATCGGCACGAGCCAAGAGCATATCGGTGAGCGTGCGTGTCAAGCGTCCATTGCCATCGTCAAAGGGGTGAATGTTGACAAACCAAAGATGGGCTACGGCGGCTTTCAGCACGGGGTCGGTGGTAGGCTCACTGTTGAACCAATCCAAGAATAGTTGCATCTGATGGGGCACGTCCTCCGACGGTGGTGCCTCGTAATGAATAGTCTCTTTTCCCATGGCACCACTGACCACTTGCATTGGCTCTGCGCCTTGTCGCCATGCTGCCACAGTGATAGGGACGATACCGCTTCGTCCCAAGGGAAACAGGGCGGCATGCCAGTTGAACAGGCGTTGCTCGGTCAATGGAGCATTGGCGTGTTGTACGGCATCCAACATCACTTGTACTACGCCCTCGGTGTAATGGTCGGGCATAGGCAAGCCGGCAGTGTCAAGGCCAAGATGACGAGCCACCGATGAACGCACATGATTGGGGTTAAGGAGCAAGCCTTCGATTTCGCTATTGCGTAACACATCTTCGGTCATCACCTCAAGCGATGAGGTGCTTTGCGTGTCAAGACCTAGGCTGTTCATCAGTCCAAGTAGCCTACCTTGCTTTTCGCGTACCCGTGCCAATGGACCAATGACACTGTCGTTGCTCCAACAGAAATGAGGCCATTCGGCATATTGCCATATCCAAAGCGGTGTCTTCATTAATTATTCAAATTTTGAAACAAATAATCTTGTTTTTCGCCGCAAAGATACAAAAATACTACAAATAAGCATAAATTGAGGTGAAAAATAGCAATATTCACATTAAAAATTGATTTGAATACAAGTATTTTTCATTTCTAACCGAAAAGAACCGAATATAGCCGAAACAAATTCGGATTCTTTCGGATGACTTTGGTTAGAGCTCTCTGGAAGTCATTGCGGGCGGCATTGCAAAGAAAAAGTCCGTCGGATAGCTCCGACGGACTCTTTCGGATCAGGTTAAACCTTTGTTATTTGCCTTTCTTCATAGGGTTTCTCTTGGCTGCAGTCTGCTTGGCCGTGGCTTTGCTGACAGCGGCTTTCTGGACTGACGCGGTCTTCTTGCTGCCAACGGCTTTCTTGGCTTGGGATTTTTGGGCGGGTGCTTTTGTGCGAGCGCTCTTCTTGGCAGGGGCTTCCTTCGCGTCAACAACCTTTTCTTCGGCTGCTTTCTTAGCTGTCGCTTTCTTGGTTGCCTTCTTGGTCTCCTTCTTGGCTGCTTTTTGGGCTTTCTTGGCTGCTGCCTTATTAGCGGTAGACTGTTTCTTTGGCTTAGGCATTTCAGCAGTCGTAGGCACGTTCTTCAGGATGTCGCACATGAAGTCCCAAAACATCTGGACGGTGGCGATTTCGCAACGCTCGTCGGGTGAGTGAACGCCGCGCAGGGTGGGACCGAAGCTGATCATGTCCATGCCCGGGATCTTGTCGCCGATGAGGCCGCATTCCAGTCCGGCGTGGATGGCTCTGACTTTAGGATCTTTCTTGAAGCGTTTCTTGTAGCAGTTCACTGCGACGTCCAAGATGGCGCTGTTGGGGTTTGGTGCCCAGCCCGGGTAGCCGTCGGTGTGTTCCACGTCGGCGTCGGCGAGGCTCCACACAGCTTCCACCATGTTGGCGATGTCTTGCTTCGACGACTCGATGGAGCTGCGCTGTGAGGTCTGGATGAAGAAATAGCCTTCCTTCTTCTTGCAGGAGGCGAGGTTGGTCGAGGTCTCCACGAAGTTCGGGATGGTCTGCGACATGGCGATGACGCCGTGTGGGCAGGCATAGAGGCCGTTCAGCAGGTTGTACTGGGCCATCTCGTCGATGACCACGTCGGGTTGCACCTCGGCGACTTCGGCCGTGACTTTCAGTCCGGGTTCGGTCACCTGGTATTCTTGCTTGAAGTGCTTCTCCATGTCCTTCACATAGTGCAGGAAGTGCTCGATGCTGTCGTTCGGCACGAAGGCCACTGCCGTGGCTTCGCGGGCGATGGCGTTGCGCAGGTTGCCGCCTTGGAAGTCGTAGAGTTGAAGGTCGAACCAGTTGGTGCCTTGCCACAGGATGCGGGTCAGCAGTTTGTTGGCGTTGGCCAGGTTCTTGTTGATGTCGTCGCCGCTGTGGCCGCCTTTCAGGCCGCTCACGGTGATGCGGTAGGCAGTGCTGTCCTCCGGAGCGGGCTCCAGTTCGTACCACACCTTCACGATGGTGTCCATGCCACCGGCGCAGCCGATGAAGATCTCGCCTTCGTCCTCGCTGTCGAGGTTGAGAAGGATACGGCCGGTGAAGTCTTCCGGGTCGAGTTTCATGGCGCCAGTGAGGCCCGTCTCTTCGTCGACGGTGAAGATGCACTCGAGCGGACCGTGTTCCACCTTCGGGTCGGCGATGACAGCCAGGGCAGCAGCTACACCGATGCCGTCGTCAGCGCCGAGGGTCGTTCCGTTGGCATGCAGCCACTCGCCCTTGATGACAGGCTCGATGGGGTCTTTCTCGAAGTCGTGCTTTTTGTCGCTGTTCTTCTCGCACACCATGTCCATGTGGGCTTGCAGGATGACGGTCTGGCGGTCTTCCATACCCTTCACACCGAGGATGCCGTTGAACTCTTTCCAAATGCCTTCCGGCTTGAGTTTTAGGATGTCGTTACTCATAATTAGTTGATTTAAAGATTTAATATTCAAAGATTTAAAATTCAATTGTAATTATAGTATTCTAAAATACCGTATTTTCAAATACTATTTTTCAACTCCTTAATCATCTCCATCGGATTCTCCGACTTAAATACCGCATTGCCCGCGACGAGCACGTCAGCACCCGCCTCAAACAAAGCCTTGGCGTTCTTTGTGTTGACGCCGCCGTCCACTTCGATGAGTGCGGAAGCGTGTTGTTCATTGATCATCAAACGCAACTTCTTGATTTTTTCGTATGTGCGTTCGATGAATTGTTGCCCGCCGAAGCCTGGGTTGACCGACATGAGGAGTACCACATCCAGGTCGCAGAGGATGTCCTCCAGCACGCTGACGGGGGTGTGGGGGTTGAGCACCACGCCTGCATGTATGCCTAGGGCTTTGATTTGTTGCACGGCGCGGTGGATATGGGTGCAGGCCTCGTAATGGAAGGTGATGATGTCGGCGCCCGCCTTGGCGAAGGCCTCGAAGTACTTCTCCGGCTCCACAATCATCAGGTGGACATCCAAGGGCTTCTGGGCTTTCTTCTTGATGGCTTGTATGACAGGGATGCCGAAGGAGATGTTAGGCACGAAGCGGCCGTCCATCACGTCGCAGTGGAACCAGTCGGCCTCGCTGCGGTTGACCATCTCGATGTCAGCTTCCAAGTTAAGGAAGTTGGCGGAGAGAAGGGAAGGGGCTATCAAGTTCATAGTTGTTCGGTTGATAGTTGTTAGTTGTTCGGCAAAGGTAGAGAATATTTTTGAACGATAACAAAAAAGCCCTTCAAAAACTTTTGAGAGGCTTTTGTGAATATAAGCCCTAATGGTTTTGTTTTTATTGGCAGTCGTTTTGCCCACTTCCGATTTCCAACTGTCATTTCAGCCCGCCATAGCTTTTTGCTGCGTTTTGCAGGGCTTCTTCTGTGGTGAATTGTTCGTAGTAGGTGCAACGGGTGACGATGCCTTGCGACGAGCAGCGTTGCCCAATGATATGTACCAAAGCCCAACCTTTCATCTCGTCTGCAAATACATTGTCCACCAGAGCTAGACAACCTTCCATCTCGGTAAACTCGTTGTACTTCACTTCGCGTACCTGAAAGCCCACCACGGGGCAATCGTTATCAGCATAGAACTGTTGTTCGGCGGTATACAGCAAGAACCGCTCAAAAGGCCTTTGGTTGTTGGCTTTGAGGCTGGTGATGAGTGCCGGAGTACCATCCACTTCTCCTAATTGTTGTTGGATGGGTTGCAGTGTACCACCGCTCACAGGGATGTCGGGCATCAGCAGCGTGGCGCCGCTCAGTGGCCCTCGTTTGGGAATGAACACCACGGGTAGTCGGTTGGCTAAGGAGATAAAGCCGAGGTAGTGCGTCTTTCCCTCGGTGAACATGGGTTGACAGTGTGCCAGTTCCTTCCACAACGCCATGGCGTGACGCATGCGTTGTCGCTGGATGAACTGCTTGCGGGAGTTGCTGCGCCTGCCATCTGAATTGGACTTGCGCGTGACGACCGAGCCGTTTCTGATGTAATTGGTCACGCCAAGTGTAGGGATCTTGCCTATGATCTGCATGCCGGCTATGGGTTTCATTTTTACCATGGTTTCATTCTCATTTAAGTGTTTGTTATGAGTGTCTTGTCTCGTATTTGCTTCGTACCAAGCAGGTAGCAGAGTCGAACGATATTCGATAGTTTTTCGCTACAGCTTTGATATTATTCCGATAATTTATCGAATAACTATCGGAGAACTATCGAACAACTAACGAAGAAATGTCGGACTTGCTCCCTGCCTGATAGGAGGCTGCTCCCTGCCAAAGGCGAGCCAATCGATGTGCAAAAGTACATATTTTTAATGGAACTCAGCGGCCATGTCATGCCGACGTGGGTTTGTGCGATGGCGGGCATCTGTGGCTGCTGCATACCGGAATCCGCCCATCTCAATATGAAAACCCGACATTGCATATCGGGGTGGGGTAGGGCCGTCCCTTTGGGACTTTGGCTGCCACACCTTAAACTCTCATGGAACGACAATGCCTGCGCCCATTGCCGGCATCGCGGACAAGAATCCGCCATTTCCTTAACTAGAAATTCAGACTATTTCGACTTTCCAACTTAATTTCAAATCACGGAAAATTCGTTCAAGATGGCGCTTCTTTGACATCGTATTGCTATGTGTATTGACATAATAGCCGTCGCCTATATAATGTAAATCTCTACGAACATCCGAATTCTTGGTTTTCATAACCAGATACATGCCATCCAAAGGAATAAACAAGTTATATACTTTTTCTGCACCAATTTCCTTTATAGTTTCACAAAGGGTCAACGCTGATGAGGCTTCTTCAATAGCACTATTGTCCTCCCTATATACTTTTAGTGATGTCGCTTGTTTCTTTTTTGTGCCTAGTACACTTTTCAAAGCATCATATTGAACCTCCTTGGTTATATGTTTTTCAGGTTTATGTGTTGTTTCTGTTGCTTTTCTCCTTCCTCTGCTATTCTCTTGAGTCTTGAAATCGTTTAAATAATGAACATTTAACCCGTCATTCTTTGAATACGAAACCTCCAAATAGAAATCTCCCATCATATCTTTTACCAATGGATTTAATTCGCCTTTAATAAATGGAATCACCTCCTCTTTGAGATAGTTCTCTTCCAAGTTATATATTGTGTCCAACTGTTCCCTACTGACTGGCAAATCTAATGCCTTCAGCATTTCGACGGCTTCGTAGGCTTTTTGTAGTTTGTCTTTATCCATGACTTTAGTGTTTTATTCTTGCTTGTTTCTTGGCACCCATTTTTGGGCTGCATTGGCAGGGTCTTTTATTATTGCCAGACAATCCTCATAGGACAATAAGGAAGGTGTCATTTGACGGGGAACCTTGTAATTGTTCTTCTTATATTTGATGTAAGGGCCAAAACGTCCATTGATGACGCGGATGTCGGGGTCGTTTTCAAACTCCAAAATGACTTCACCTATTCCAAGCTCCCGTTTGGTCTTTACGATTTCAAGTGCTCTTTCGTAACTAATCGTATGAGGGTCGTCTTCCCTGGACAGATTGTAGTACTTTTCGTTGTGCTTGACATAAGGGCCAAAAGGGCCGATACCGACAACGACTTCCTTGCCTTCAAAAAAGCCAAGTGTGCGAGGGAACTTGAATATCGACAACACTTCCTCTAAAGTGACCTCGTCGATGTCTGTTCCTCTTCTCAAACGGGCGAACTTTGGCTTTTCTGGAGTGTTGAGTTCACCCAACTGAGCCAGTAGCCCACGTTTTGTAATTTTCACATATACCTTCTTTCCGCTTACAGGATCTACTCCCAGATAGCGACTTTCGTCAGTGTCTTTGACTGTGGCCAAATCCTCGGCCTTGTCTTTGGGAGTTTTTTCTATTTGCGCTTCAATGGATTCTAATTGTAATCCATCCTTTTCGGAATACTTGATTGACACAAGGAAAGTGGTTTTTAAGTAGCTGACCTTAGAGCGCATAACCTCAATGGCAGGAGGCAGCACTTCTTTTTCAAGGTATTCCTTCTCCAGCGAAGCCAAGGCTTCCAACTGCTGTTCGCCGACAGGCAGATTCAGCTGTTGGAGCATTTCGATGGCCTCTTGTGCTTTCTTCAGTTCCTTGGAATCCATAGGCATTAAATCAAATGGGTGACTTTAATCTTCTGCCAATGCTTGCCGATGCCCAAGGCCATATTGGCAGCATCTTTGGTGATAAGCTCACCTTTCTCCAGTCCAGCAATGGCTTGCTTGATTTCTTGCAATGCGCCACCTGACACGCCAAACAGGTCTTTCAGCACTGCGTCGTTCTGCTGTTGCTGACGCATGATTAGCGGATATTGGGCATTGGCATAGAAGTCGAAATGTTTGCTCTTGAAGCTTTCCATGTTTTGGGTAGCCAGGATGATGCTCATACCCTTGTTGCGGCCCACAGCAATCAGGTTCTGTAAAGGTTTATTTTCGAAGCTCAGCATGTAGTGAGCCTCGTCGATGATGGTGAAGTGACGGATTTCTACACGGTCTTCATTGGTGGCCTGCTTGGGCAACTTTTCATAAATTGCGTTCAACTTGGAGATAACGAAATAGACTATGGCCTTGGCCATGATGCCATCTTTCTCGAAGCCGCCGAGATTGATGATATAGCAGTTACGGAGCAAGTCGATTTTGTCCTCCTCGGCAAAGATGTTGTTTCTGACCAGCTGGCTTAACACTGAGACCACGCTATCCACTTCATCATGTTTTTTGGCAGGCAACAATGCCTTGTATTCGTCGAGGACTTGCTTGAAGGTGATAGGCTTCAAGTTCTGCTTCTTGTAGGCATTGATGATGGCTTCGCTCAGTCTGTTGTCCATATTGGAGCTGATGGTTGCAGGCGAAATGGCACACAAGGCCGTGGAAAGCGAAGTTGCATAGAGATTGACCTCATTGATGGGGCGGTCGCTGAAATCCTTGAACGGAGTGAATGGAAGCGGCTTCTCGATGGGATTAAGGATAGCGGAACGGTCGGTGTCAAACTGTTGCAACCAATCGGCATTGGCGGGGTCGGAAAACTCGCCTTTGTAGTCGAAGAGCAGGAAGTTGACGGGATAGTGCGTGTCGGATGACGCGCTTCTGATCTGATTGATGAGTACCGAGATAAGATTTGACTTTCCTGAACCCGTCGTTCCGGCAATGATGATTTGAGTGTTGGCGATGTTACGGCTATTGATGTCGAGTGTGGCATCCATGCCGTTTTCATATTGGCCAATGAGCAGATTAAGTTCTGGGATGGCTGAGAGAGAGCGTCCGCCACGCAACGGCATATAGGTAAGCCATTCGTCAATGGCACCTTCCTTCAGCAGGATGTCGCGGCCACGGAGAATTTCACGGCCTATCACACGGCTTACCACCTTGGGAGCTGTCCAATCGGCATCCACATCATGATAGCGCAGCTTCAGCAACGCTTCAAACAAGTCGCCAATGTTAGACTTAGTGAAAAAAGTAGTTGCATAAGGTGTTCGCGATAGTGTCAAGCTCGTGGTGGCTTCATCAATAACACGTTTCGACTTGTCGCTAAGACCAGCCAGAAGACAAATACGCAACACATTACTCTGATTCAAAGTAACAGGTCTGACGTTTTCGGTATATTCATCAAGATTCAACCGTTGTTCATGACACCCTTTATTGTCAATTGTGCGATATTGTTCATGGCTGTTAGATTTCTTTGGTTTGTAGTCCGAAATAGTCTTCAGTGATGGTGGTACACTGATTCTGTTTGTCGCGGTGTAGCGTATATGTCTTGGCCACATACGCCTGCAGGCGTTCGAAGTCGTGCTCGGTGGTGATTTCGGTATCGGTGCTGAGCAGGATGGTTTGGTGCGCCAAATCCGGGAAGTAGTGTTCCAGGATGACCTCACGGCTTTCCTTGTCGAGTACACCCATGACCGTATCGATCATTACAGGTGGCTCATAGTCGCCAAGGTTATAGAGCACCTTCAGCAGCACCTGCATGACCGTTTGCTTGGCACCGGCATTGAGTTGGCTTAGGAAAATCTCGTTGCCGTCTTTGTGGTACATCTTGAACGAGATGTCATCGCTGTTGCCCGTGGAGAGTTCGACACGGCCAATGACACCAGCATAAACAACGAGATTTTGGTTCAGGCACGAAGCAGTTTGGTTGAGAGCTGCTTGAAGAAATCGGGCAGTTTGCAGAGCAAGTCATATTGTGGGTCGGGAATCTGCGGAATCTCGTAATCAAATTTGCTAATCTGTCCTTCTAAATCTTTGATAGTAGCTTTCTTAGTGCCAATAGCATCTTTTAGTTCGTCGATACGCTTTGCATTGTTCTCATATAGTTGGATGATGGTGTAGTCGTTGCCATTCAAGCTGCGTTGGTAGTCCTTAATGAGTTCTCGCTGCTTGGGCATGTCGTGAATGTCCTGGTTGAGCATTTCCCTTTGCTCGTCCAAAAGGATGAAGGGATTTGACATGGCAGTGCGAACCGTGTCTTTCAACAGCGTCACTTCGGCTGACGTGAAGAATGCAAACCTGTCTTCGACGGTGTTTTCCTTCTCTTGCCACAACTTCATCTCCTCAATCAACGAAGGAACATCAAGACGCTTACTTGGCATATAACGTTCTTCGATGACCTTGACAAGATTATGGGTGAACAGCTCAATCTGTTGGTCGGTCAAAAGGTTGATTCTGGCACTGGCCACTTCCTCTTTGGCGTGGAGGATGACCTCAACTTCAGTGCTGATGATGCTGGCCAGCTTCGGGATGATCACTTGCGTTTCGATATCCTTGGCCATAGCATCGACATTTTGCAAGTACTCAGCTTCAGCTTTCAGGGTAGCTTGTATGGTTTGTTCTACTTTCTTAATCTTGTCACGGGTAACGTCATCGGCATTACGGCCTTCTTTCAGTTGGTCATACTGTTCTTTGTGCTCGTTGGCATATTCGAGGGCTTTGGCATAATCATCGTCCAGTTTTTCAACTTCTTTTTCCAACTGTTGTTTATCAGCCACTAATTTGCCATACGCTTTGCGTTGGTTCTCATTCTCCATACGCTCGGCTTTCTTTTCAGACAACAAGGCATCAGCGGCTTTGCGCATTTGGCTGTATTTGCTGAAGCCCATGACAGAGTTGATATTATTCATTATCAACTTGTTGATTTGCTCTTCCTTGACCAACTCGCTGGTTTTCATGGCATCGAAGAGGAAATAATTGCTCAGCTCAGCTGGCAGGTTGGCTGTGATGATTTTGTTCACCACCTCTTCGTTTTGTGCCCTATCGGACTGGGATGAACCACTGCCATAGACGAAGTTGTTGCCACCCATGGAGAGCGTGACCGATTCGACAACACGGTCGTTCAGTACCATATAGGCGCGTTTTAGCCTGTATTGCTCTTCCTTGGCCAGCACCATGCCCGTGAAGTCGATTTGCAGCACGATTTGGCTGTTGTTAAAGCCTTTGTTCTCAACCATTACTCCTGCGTTGAAAAGCTCCTCAAAGTGCTTCACACTTTTGATTTCCAAGCCATACAACGCATGATAGATGGCATCGAAAAGCGTGGTCTTACCGCAACCGTTACCACCACCTATCAGGATGATGGGACGGTCTGCCGTGACTTCAAGGTTCAAGTCCAACTTCTTGTAGGTCTTATAGTTTTCGGCGTAGATTCTCTTGATCTTCATGGCTGGACGTTTTTGATGGCACGTTTCATGATTTTCATAAGGGTGCGCTCATCCACTGTGTTTTGCTGGGTTCGCGCTTCATTATATGGTTTCAAGATGTTCTCTTTAAGCCATTCCTCATTGATGTCGTTGTCGCGACAGGTTTGGAGGATGAGTTCCATATCTTCCTTGCGCACGCCGTAGTGCAGGAAAACGCTATCAATACCTTTGCTCATATTCTTGTGTTTTTTCAATTATACTCGTCAGGGAAAAACGCATCCCAACCTGTAACATCGGAAGTGGTTTGGATGGCATATTTGCAGTAGTACCACACATCGTTCTTTTCCACAATCACACCGCCCTTCAGGTTTTCGTCGGGGCGTTCCTTCATGTAGGCCAAAAGGGCATTGTGCTTGTTGGGTGCTTCGGGGTCGCTGTTCTCGGTCTTGGTGTCGAAGAGGAACACCTGGCCGTTTTTCATGCGGATGATGAAATCCACATAGAATAGCGCCTTCTCGCCATTGCTTTGCTCGTAAGGTATGGCGTAGTGCTGCTTACCTTCATCGCCGTTCTTATACCACCAGTCGATGCTGGCGACATGGCTTTCGAGGAAATCGCGGAACATCTGTTCGGGATTGAAAGCCTTCTTCAGCTCGATGAAGGGCAGCAGCGCATGGTCTTTCACAGTAGGCTTGACCTGATGGGTTTCTTCTTTGTAAAGACATTCGGCTGGTACTTCCCATGTGTAAGGCTCGAAGCCACGCTGACGGGCTTGGCGTTGACGAGCTTGCAGAATGCGTTCGTAGCGATTGAGCGCCTTTGCAATGATGTCTGAGAACTTGGGTTTGTTGGAATGGTATAAAATGACCTTCTTGGCATCGGTTTCAAAAACCTCAAACAACTCTTCCATTGCGGCGAGCAAGTAGCTGGCCAGGACATCGGTACTGTGCGTCTTCTCGAACTTGCCCAGATGGGAACGACAATAGGCAATATAGATGCTGTGGATTTCGCCAGCGGTACGGGCAAACTTGCGTTTTTCGCCTACCTCGATGATGCCCAACTCGTTTTGGAAGACCACATCAGAGGGGATTTCCACATTGATGGTAGTGACATCAAAACGAATGTGTGACTTGGCAATTTCGCGGTTGCGGGAGCATGTTGACACAAAGCCATCGTCGCCCTCTTCCCTTGGTACTTCTTCGCCATCCAGTTCCTCAAATGAGAATAACAGCGGCTGGTAGGTCAATAGCCAATTGTCGGTGAAAGTATCGATGAGCACCTTCTTGAAATCGGGGCCAAGGCGGTTGCGGTCGGCACTCTTGCGCTCACTGTAGTAGGAAACGAGTTCCACGTTGTTGAGGTTCTCGCGCCTGATGGCTTGCAGGGTATCGGTGCTGAGGTAGTCCATATCCTCGGCCACAATCTGGATGCGGTCTTTGCTGATGTCGGTATAGACATAGCCGACATTAAGCATGTTGTTGGTGTAAAACTTCTGCTCAGGCATTCGCAGGATGCGACCGACGGTCTGAATGGTGAAGGTGTCGCTCTGCAACTTGCGGAAGATAAGCAATACAGCAGCACGGGGACAGTCCCAACCTAAAGCGATGGCTTGCTTGAAAAGAAGGACTTGCGCCAGGTTGTCGGGCTGTTCAAGGTCGGTGAGGTTGGCTTTCTCACCGGAGAGCCAGATGGCGAGTTTGCCATTGTCCGTATCGATGCCTTTGACAGCACTCAGATAGGTCTTTACTTGGTCGGCAATCTTGTTGTCCTCTTCCGTCATGCTGAGCGAAGTGTCGTTGGGCAACTGAATCAACAGCAGCGGATTAATGTTTACGCCGAGTTCCTGATAGGCTTGCGCCAAACGGTTACGTTTCTCCAAGGCACAGCTAATGAGGTGCTGGTTCAGCTCACGGTCGTCGTTGTAGCCTTGCGCAATGTCAGGATTCAGGATGACCTGCTTCTTGATCATCTCTTCTTTTACTACTGCTTCGCGAGGTATGTTGACGATGTAATCGCTTGGGGTCTTCGGTGTGGCGGAAATTCGGATTTCCACCTTGGGATTGATGCGCTCCAGCACTTTCTTGGATTGGTCGGCGGTCTTCGACCAAAACAAGTGTTCCTCATCGATGATGACAATGATGGGGATGCCTTTTTCGTTTTGTGTGCGGCGGGTGATTTCGTAAAGCGACAGGTTTTGTTCGCTTTCACGAACTATGATGTTCTTTTCCTTGTTGATGCTTTCCCAGTTGACAAAAAGAATTTCACCCGGATGGATGTAGCCATCGGATTGGTCGATTTCGTCGTAGAGCATGGCGCGAAGCTGGCGGGTTTCTGCAAAACTGTTTTTCAGCTTGAAATAGCTTTGTTCGTGCAATTTGTTGGGCGCAATCCAGATGTAGGCCACCTGCTTGTAGGGGCAATCGCCACGCGATTGCAGTTCCTCGGTGAGCGTGGCCAAGAGTTGCGAAGCCATGACGGTTTTGCCTGAGCCTGTGGGAGCCTTGAAGATGAGTGTACGGCGTTGCCCACTGAAGCTAAGCAGTTCTATAGTCTTTTCCACCAACTCATGGATGGCTTTCTGTTGATATTTTAGTTCCTTCATTGTTCACCTCCTTCCTCGAAATCAATGGTCATTGCAGAAGCTGTGGGTTGCGGTGCAGGCACTTCTGCTTCATCCAACAGGCGTTCCTCCTGCTTTGGCAATACGCGCTGGTAGGCATCGTAGATGGCAGCGGGCAGTGCCACAAGTTGGACTTTGCCCTGGACTTCGTAAAAGTCATCATCGAAAGCGTAGCGACCTGGTGAGAAGATATAGATTTTCAACATTGATTTTCCCAGCTCCAAAGTTTTGATGGCTTCTACCAACTCGTTGGCCACCTCTTCGCGGTAAACGACGAGCATGTGTTTCTGCCCGTCGCTGAAATAGCGAGCCAACTGAGATTTCAGCTTCAATGTGCCGAGCATTGGCTTCTCTTGGTAGAGATCTTCCTTGATGCAAAGCAAATCGGTGGCTGCATTAACCAAAGCACGCATATTGCGTTGGGTACGCTCACGAGGAATAAAACCCGTGCGGTAGTAACGCAGGTTGTTGTCGTGCAAGCCTTCCACCTGTTGGCCTTTAGGTGTGGTGTAGCCTTGAATGACGCGCTTGTTTCGCTCGTAAGTGACTTGCTCGCAGATACCGTTCTCGTTGTTGGTGACAAGGATGCACTGTCGGTGGCCACCATCCTCGGCATTGAGTTGCATGGTGGCGTGGAGCGTGGTGCCTGAACCAGCGAAGAAGTCAAGTGTGTTTTCTGCCTCAATAAAATTGATAAGATATTTAACCAATGATACTGGTTTTGGAAAACTAAAAACAGTTTCTCCCATTATCTCAACAAGTTGGGCTCCTGCTATTTCGTTAGTATCAACACCAAATGACTTGTTAATCAAATTCCATGGAACTTCTGGCTCATATTCTTTCTTTTCATAAGATGGTGAAAAAGCGATTGTTTTAATGGAAATCTGAGTCCCTTTAGAAATCTCCTTATCCAAATTTTCTTGACCCCATTTGAATTTACCACGCAAAGTAACAGGTCTAATAAAGTAACCGTCTTTAACCTCTGTATCTTCAAGTAACTCAATGTTATACGATGAAGTTCCATACTTGCCTTTGGAATAAATACCATTTGCAAGTTTTGTATCAACCTTATTGGCGGGAAAAATAAGAATATGGACTGAATTTGTTTGATTCATCAAACCATTGTTACTTGTACTTGTTTTATTTAACCCCCTAAATTTTGTTGGGGATGTAAATTTTGTATAGCAAATGATGTACTCTATTGCTTTTTTAGTTTTTAACGCAAGATTAGCTGGAGTTTCCGTTTTGTTCCATGAAAAAATGTCAACAAAATTCTTTTCTCCAAACACTTCATCACAAAGCAACTTCAAATTAGCCTGTTCATTATCATCAATGGAAATGAAAATCACGCCTTTATCTGAGAGCAGCCGTTTGGCGATGCGAAGGCGCTTGCTCATAAAAGAGAGCCATTTGCTGTGGCGGTAGCTGTCCTCGGTGTCAACATAGCTATCGTTATAGACAAAATCCTTGTTGCCCGTGTTGTATGGTGGATCAATATAGATGACATCAATCTTGCCTTCGTGGGTGTAGCTTAGTGCGGTGAGGGCTTCGAGGTTGTCGCCTTCAATGAGGATGTGGTTGGGTGCATCGGGCTGGTCGCTAATGAGTGCCCGCTCTTTCACTTCTTTCAATATGGGCAATTCCTCGCGCAGACGTTCTTCAACGTCCTCGGGTTTGTCCTCCCACACGAGGCCGTATTTCTTGTGCTGCCTGAGCAGTCCTATCAGGTTGCTCTTTTCCTCATTGGTGAGGCCTTCGAGGTCACGGAGCTTTTTTATGAGTTCAGTTTTGTCAATGCGTCCGCTCATTGTAAATCTTGTTTTTTCATTCGGGGTAGAACTATTTATAGATTTTGAACTGTTTCTGTATGGACAAAAAGAAAGCGTACACCACATCCTTTCTTCTTCAACTTTAGCGCGGTTCTACCCCTAGAATTGTCGCGCCGCCACGATTCCAAAAGGAAGGGGTACGCCTCTTTAGGCGTATCCTCTTTCCTCGGTTCGTGGCATTTAGTATTGGGGTAGAACTATTGAATGTCGAACCTTGTAGAATTAGATACTGCTATCTATTTCATCCAATATGTCTGCCAGTCGCATTTTAGGGCGAAAGGCAGGGGCAAAGATAGGGAAAA
>ONJF01000034.1 GCA_900318085.1 uncultured Bacteroidales bacterium | reverse complement strand
CGGTTATAGGAATAATAATCTCTAAGGCTTTTTTAATGGCTTTTTCTTGATTCAATCCAGCCTGCCTCTCTTGTTGTTTAGTAAAATGCTCTTTGAACAATTCGTTAACCTTTGAAACCTCTGTTTTCTTTTCAATTTCCGACATTGTAAAGCCAGAGAGGAACGAAGCATATTTTTGGGATTTTACGGAATCCCCCTTCATCCGATATATGTTACACAAGTTTTCCGCCGCCAAAATTCTGGATGGAGTATCTTCTTGTTGTTCGAAAACAGTCTCTAAATAGAAACAAGAAGAATCATATTGCTTGTCTTCAAACAAAACATTGCCAAGGGTTAAGAACCTAGTTATTTTTTCATCATTATCAGGGGCAAGTGATACAACGTATTCTAATTCTTTTATTATAGAATCCAAACAAAGACCTTTATTATATGCTAATAAAGCTTTAGACATACGAATATCCCTATAATGAATATTATTTGAATCAGGCATGTAATCCAATGCCTTATTGTAATAATAATCCGCGCTATCCTTTTGACGAGCAATATCAAATTGAATCCCCAAATTATATAAAATAACAGAGATGCCATATATTGAAGTCGGTTCCCGCATACAGAAAACCAATGCTTTCTTATAACAACTAATCGCTGGTTCTACTAATAGTTGGCCGTAAAACATATCCCCAAGACGGTTATAGATATAGGTCATAAACTGTGCCTTTTTCCCTACCAGTTCCTTCTCTTCAAAATGTTCCTCCATCACTTCCAAAGCTTTCAGGTATTCTGCACAAGCATGTACCACATTTCCAAGCTCATAATATCCCACACCATTGATATAATGCGCCCTAGCATCCAAAAACACATTCTGTTTTTGTGTAACCACTTCACCAAAAAAATCCACCGCTTGTAGCAAATCCTCTCTGTTGGTCTGCTCACAGTCATTTTTATATAGCAGCTCAGAAATCAGCAACTGGCAATAGTGCCCGTTAAACTCGTCCAGACTATCCGCCTCGGGGCTGTTGCAAAGGGCCTGCAGTTGGGCCAACGCACTGTCGGGCTGGCGCCACATTTGGCTGTCGATGGCAGACAATTCAAGGGACGGCCCTTCGACGTGCTCAGGGACCTTAACCGAGGGTGAGCAGGCAGCAAAGGCTATCCCCATCACCAAACAAACCATGCAGCCGTGTAGGCATCTTTTCATTGTCATAGCAAGCGCTATTTTCATATCGCCGTGATTTTTCACTGCAAAGTTATAAAACATTTCGGCAAAACTAGCGTTATCTCCCTATAGTTTTGTATTTTTACCGCCCAAATTCATCAACCTATGAAGCAACTCAACCTCCTCGCACTCATCATAATGATGGTCTCCTCATTGGCCTCGTTCGCCCAAGATGGCGTCTCCATCGGCAACTGGCGCACCCATCTGCCCTACCAAAAAGTGATTGACGTTGAACCCGTTGGCAACAAGATTTATGCCGCCACGCCGTTCGAGCTATTCTACTATGACACACAGGACAACTCCATCAATATCCTGAACAAAATCAACGGACTGTCGGACATCGGCATCAGCAACATCGGCTACAATGAGAGCCAACGCAAACTGCTCGTGGCCTATGCCAACGCCAATGTCGACCTCGTCTGCCACGATGGCGCCATCCATAACATGAGCGACATCAAGGAAAAGAACATCGTGGGCAACAAGAGCATCAACAATGTCTTCTTCGACGGCGACCTCGCCTACATCGCCTGCGGCTTCGGCATCGTGGTCTTCGACTTGAAAAAGGAAGAGGTGAAAGACACTTATTATATCGGTAACCATGGCGATGCAGTGAATGTCACCGATGTGGCCATCTACAGCAACCGCATCTATGCCTCCACCGACGACGGTCTGTATTATGCCGACCTCAACGCCACCAATCTGGCCAACTATGCCTCATGGCATTTCGACACCAGCGTCCCCCATCCCCACTTGGGCTACACCGAGATGGAAGTCTTCGGTAACAGGCTCTACGTGAATTACGACGGCGGGTTCAACGCCGACACGCTCTATGTCCTCAACGGCAGCCAATGGGACTACTTCGACAAGGAGGATGTAACCCAGAAAATGGAGCTCCGCGCCTACAACGACCGCTTCATCACCACTAACCGCTATGGCGTTAGGGTGTTCGACTACAACAATAACCTAATGCTGAACATCTTCTCGCCAGGCGGCTCCATCGAACCCCTTTCGACAGCCTGCGACCCAAGCGGCAACTATTGGATTGGAGACTTGCGCCGCGGCCTACTCAAGACCAGCGACGGATGGAACAACATGGACGTGCGACCCAACGGTCCTGCCTCACAAAACGTCTTCGAACTGCAAGCCAGCGGCGACCAGGTATGGATTGCCACCGGAGGCCATGCGTCCAATTGGGGCAAACGCTACATGAAAGAGGGCGTCGCCCGCTTCGATGGCTCGTGGACCATCCTCAACGCCAACACTCTGCCTGACTTTGGCAACTATTCCGACTTCGTGTGTACCGCCACCGACCCGAAAGACCCTTCCGTCACCTACGTGGGCACCTGGGGCAACGGCATCCTGAAGTTCAAGGGCAATGAGTTGGTTGAGGTCTATGATGACAGCAACTCCACCTTGCAACCCTGGATGCAAGACATGAGTCTCATCAACGTCAGCGGCTTGGCTTTCGACAGCAAAGGCAACCTTTGGGTGGCCAACACCGGTGCCCCGTCGCTCCTCTCCGTGATGGAACGCAACGGCACTTGGCACGCCTTCAGCCTGGGCGGCAGCTTGAGCGGTATCGACATCGGCACACTCCTCGTCGACGACAACGACTATAAGTGGATCATCCGCCGTGGCGGCGAACTCATCGTCTTCAACGAAAACAAGACCTTCGACAACCCCAACGACGACCAAACCGTCACCCTTAACACCGCCACTGGTAGCGGCCACTTGGCTGGCGCCGTCAACTGCCTCACCGTCGACAATACAGGCGCTGTGTGGGCGGGCACCGACCTCGGGCCATGTCTTTTCGACGACACCCGCGCCCTCTTCAACGGCTCGGGCAACTACGACGCCACGCAAAAGAGAGTGCCCCGCAACGATGGCACCGATCAATATGACTATCTCTTTGCCAACACCAATGTGCTCTCCATGGCCGCTATCGAAGGCACCGACCAGATCTGGTTCGGCCTCGAATCGGGCGTCTACCTGATGTCGTTTGAGAAACAACCTACCAAGATTCACCACTTCAATGTCGACAACAGCCCGTTGCTCGACAATGCCGTCACCACCATGGCCATCGACAAGAGCGGCGAGGTGTTTTTCGGCACTGCCAACGGCGTCATCTCCTACCGTGGCAAAGCCGCTACTCCCGAACCACAAGTCAGTGATGTTGTGGCTTACCCCAACCCTGTCAGAATGGGCTTCAATGGCTTTGTAGGCATCAAAGGCTTGGTGTCCAACTCATTGGTGAGAATAACCACCGTAGACGGCACCTTCGTCACCCAGTTGATCTCGGAAGGCGGACAGGCCGTTTGGGACCTCACCAACATCAACGGCGAGCGCGTCGAACCTGGTGTTTACTTCATCTTCGTCAGCACCAAGCGAGGCACCGATAAGTTTGCCACCAAGATTCTGATCATGAACTGATGGACGACAAAATCCAAGGCGTTGTCCTGCAATCCATCCGCTATGGCGACACCAGCCTCATTGTGAAGGTGTTCACCCGTCAATACGGCTTAAGGTCGTATATGGTGAAAGGCGCCTTCAACCGAGGCTCAAGCTTGAGGGCTGCCTTGTTCCAAAACTTGAATTTCATCCACTATGTAGAAGCAGGCAAGACCAACAAAGGTTCCCTGCACTACATGAAAGACGTGCAGCTTTCATTGGTCTACCAAAGCATTCCCTTGGTGATGAACAAAAGCGCCATCCTCATGTATGTCAGCGAGTTGCTCTCAAAGACCCTGACGGAAGAAGCCTCCAACGAGACCCTGTTCGATTTTATCCAGCAATCCATGCATTGGCTCGACCTCGTAGAGGAAGGCTATGCCAACTTCCCCTTGTATTTCACCCTTGAGCTGACGCGCCAATTGGGCTTCTACCCCAAGGCCAACCATCAGGAAGGATGGTGTTTCGACATGATGGAAGGCTCGTTTGCGCACGACTATCCGCTGCATCCCTATTACTTTGATGCCAACGATGCTGCATGGCTTGCCGCCTTGCTCGACTTGGGCATCGACGAGGCCTGCAGGCTGCCCATGTCGACCCAACAACGTCGTGCCATGCTCAATGGGCTGATCACCTTCATGCGCCTTCACACCCCCGTGATGAACGACTTCCATTCGCATGAGGTATTGCAGACCGTGCTGCAATAAAAAAGCCAACCCGAAGGCTGGCTTTTAACAATCAAAATGAATGAAAAACACTACTACTATTTATCTCAAATCCACAGAGGTTTGTCCCACGAGTTTGCCGCCTTCTTCATAGACATCGATGAAATAGGTGCCGGGGCGCATCTCGAAATTGGTAGGCTTGCTATAGTAGGCTCTCACAGGGGTCGCCGTGCCATCATAGTTGACGCGCACCTTCTCGGTGAACTGCAGCGTCTCGCCATTGGCCTTGAACGAATACTCGTCGCCTGAACCCTTGGCAATGATAGCCTTAGTCGGGTCGGCAATACGCACGTAGAAGAGCTTGGTGCCAGGAGCCACGAGGTCGTTGGCGGCCACCGTGAAGTCAACACGGATACGCTCGGCGCGGTCGGCGCGGTCGGTAGCGGTTTCCTTGCCACCACCCTTGAAACGCACGGCTTGTGCGCTGTAGTTGTAAAGCTTCAACGTGGCCGCTTGGTTCACTTTGCTGGTCAGCTCTTCCTTTTGGCGGGTAAGGGTGGTATTCTGACGGCGCTCGGCTTGGTACTCCTCACGGATGCGCTCGTTTTCGGCTACCAACTCACGGTTGACCGTATACAGCGAGTCCATTTGGCGCACATAGCGCTGCGAGATCTCCTGAAGCTGTGTGACTTTCTTCTTGATGCGGTTGTAATCCCATTGCGAATCAAGGAGTTTCTTGATCTCGACAGCGTCAGCCTGGATGATACTGTCCTTCTCGGCCAGTTCCTGGCTCAACTCGCCGTAGCTGTCTTTCAGCTCGTTGTGCACTTTCAGCAAGCTGTCCACTTCGGCTTGGAAGTCGAGGCGTTGCATCTCTTTTTCGGCCTTAAGATCCTCCAGGTCGCCCTTCATATGGCTGTTGCGCACCAAGAGAAACACCAAGCCGATGGCCAAGAGGCCGAGGATGGCATAGAGCCATATAGGCTGATTTGACTTTTTCCTGTTTTCTGAATCCATGACTTATAGGTTTAGTAATTTTCTGCAAAAATAGAAATATTCTTTTGATTGACCACTCTTTTCGTATTACTTCTTCAAACGGGTTCCACCTTGGCCCGTGGGATATGCACCGGAATGCATTGACCCACCACATCGATGTAGACGATGAGATGGCGTTTGTTGCGGATGGTATCGAGTCGCCCCGTGAGGCCCTTCATGGGTCCGTTGATGATTCTCACCATCTGTCCCACCTTCAGCTCCTCGTCGTTGTTCATCTTATATTCCTCGCCATTCTCATACTCACTGACAAACTTCTTGATGGCAAGGATCTGGTTTTCGGGAACAACGACGGCTTCTTTCTCAAAACAGACAAACTTGACGACACCATACACGTTGAGTATCGAAACGTACTGCTTGTCGTTGGAGAAAACGAACACATACGACTTGAACAAAGGCTCCTGCACTTTCTTGCGGCGGTCGCTCCATTGCTTGACCGTCGAGATTATCGGAAGATAAGCCTGTATGCCCATGTCCTCAAGCTGCGAAAGCACCTTCTTCTCGCAGCGTGACCTAACATAGAGGGCATGCCAAAACTTCACGTCATGACTGTCCAAGGGTTTCGGGACCATAGTATTTAGTTCTCTTTGCTTTTCTTAAAAGGACGATGTTTTTGTTTTTCGGTGGCTTCGCTCTCACCGTAGTATTCGCTGCCATAGCCATAGCCGTAACCGTAGCCGTAGCCATATTGTTGGCCTCCATAGCGATAGCCATAGCCCTTCTCTGCTTGAAGGCCATTGACCACGATAGAGAATGGCAAGTCGCGGCTCTCAAGATCCTTAATGATACTGGCGAAGGCATTCTTGTTGGTCACGCCCTGACGGACGATAAAGAGGTTGGCGTCGGAATGGCGCATCAGCAACAAGGCATCAGTGACCAATCCGAGGGGAGGCGTGTCGATGACAATATAATCGTAGCGTTTTTTCAATTCGGCAAACAACGCATTGCACTTCTCGGAAGCGATCAACTCGGAGGGGTTGGGCGGGATGGGACCACTGGTAATGATGTCGAGCACCGGGATTTTGCCCGAGGCCTGAATGACGTCATCCAGACTATCCTTGTTACTGAGATAACTGCTTAAACCGACATTGTTGCTCAGACCAAACTCTTGGAAAAGCTTGGGTTTACGCATGTCGAAGCCCAACAGCACGGTCTTCTTGCCATAAAGTGCATAAATCGAGGCGATATTGATACTGTTATAGGTTTTGCCGACGCTCTGCATGTCGCCCGTAACGAGCACAGTGCACGGCAACTTACTCTGCGTGATGAACTCGATGTTGGTACGAATCGAGCGGAACGATTCTGCTGCTGGTGATTTCGGGTTGTTGACGACCAGAAGCGGATCCTTTGAGTGGGTCTGCATCACTTGTCCGACGATGGGATAATGCGTCAGCTTCTCTACCTCGCTGCGGTCGCTGATGGTGGTCTTGAAATAGTTCTTTAAGAAGAGATACAAGGCCGGGATCAGCAGACCGATGATGACGGCGATGAGATAGTTCAACGAAGTGCGGGGCGAGATTCTCACCGTGCGCTCCAGACGGGCCTCGTCGAGGATCTCGTTGTCGGGCGTGTTGGAAGCGCGCAAGATTTGGGCCTCGGCCAAGCGTTGCATCAAATACTTATAGGTATCGTCGGTAAACTCGAAATTACGCTGATAGTTGATGAGCTGTTGTTGCTTGCTGGGCAGCTGGCGCGACTCCGACTCGAGCACGCTGATACGGCGGTCGATTTCGTTGAGGCTCAGTTGTGCGTTATCCACAAGGTTGTTGATGGTCTCAAGCAGGGCTTTCTTCGTGGTGATGATTTGCTCGTTGAGTTTCAGGATCTCGGGGTGTTGTTCGGTTTGCGTGAGCAATTTGGTGGCTTTGGTTTGCGAGAGCATGACCAGGTCGCGGGCCAACTGATTGAGCATCGGGTCGTTGATGCCCATCGTACTCGGCGAGGCCAAGTTCTCGGGGTCGTCGATCTGGGTTTGGATGTAGGTCTGCATACGCTTGTAAATCTTCAGGTTGACGGCCATCTCGGCACGTTCCTTCCCTAAAGCCTGCAAGTTGGTATACACCTGGCTGGCCTGCAAGTCGAGGTTCATCAGGTCGTTTTGCTGGCGGAAATCTTTCAGCTCGGTCTCGGCCTGATTCAACGACTTCTGAATGCCTTCCAATTCGTTGTTGATAAATTCGATCGTGTTTTCGGAAACGAGGTTCTTCTTCTCCAGGCCACGATTGACATATTCGTTCATGAGCAGGTTGGTGAACTCAACGATTTTCAGCTTGTTGGGTCCTTTCGTAACCACCGAGGCCACCGAGGCCATCTTGCTGATGGGACTCACGGTGTAGTTGCTCATTTGCCTGACGAGGGCAGGATAGCTGTTGAGCCAAAAATACATCTTACGGCCACCGATGGTCTCGCTGTCGTATTGATCGGTCTTGGTGATGCGGATGCGATTGTAGCCGTTGTCGACCCATTCGCCTTCCTTGTATTCGCCATTGATTTCAATCTTGGCAAAAGGATTGGTTTCCGTCGTCTGGCAAAGAATGAAGTCGTACTTGCTAAGCCCCTCGCCCTTGGCCTGAAGCCTGAAGTTGCCATCGGGAAGGAACGATATCTCGTAGGCGAGACCCACGGCTTGTGGCACGCTACGCTCAAACTCCACATGGAAAGGAGAACTCTTATACATCTCGGTAGTAGCGATTCGGCCTTTGTCCATGTAGCTCACCTCGATACCCATCTTCTTGACCACACGTTCGGTAAGCGAATACGACTGGAGGATGGCAATCTCATTGTCAATATTTTGCATATTGCCGAAACTCATCGAAGTCATGATAGACGTCGCATCGTAACTGTTCCGCCCTTCCTTGATGAGCACCGTGCCCGAAGTTTGGTATACCTTGGTTGAATAACGGTTGATGACAAAACCGATGGCCAAAGCCGCCACTACAAAGATAACGAACAGATACCAATGGCGTAAGGCAATAAATATCAATTGTTTGATATCAACACTTTGCTCCTCTTTGCCAGGCTGGGGGATGTATGCTTGCTTCTCGTTTGCCATAGTTGATGATTATCTGTTGGGGTTGCTCTTTTTCAAACTAAAGATCAGCGTGACAGTGGTCAGTGCGACTGACACCACCGAGAGAACCGTCGAATAGGGGAAAGCGGTGAAGCCCCATTGCTTCATCTTGAGCGGCTCCACATAGACGATGTCGTTGGGTTTCAGATAGTAATAGGGCGACGAAAGGATGTCGGCCGAGCCCAAGTCGACGGTGACGATTTCGGAGCCATTGTCAGTCTGCCTTACGATCTTCACCTCTTCGTTCTTGGCGAAGTTAGTCATGTTGCCCGCCATGGCAATGGCTTCCAAGAGGTTGATCTGCGATTGGTAGACTTTATACATTCCCGGTTTGTTCACCTCGCCCAAGATGCTCAGGTTGAAATTCGACAGCTTCACAATGAGGGTGGTTTGGGTCATGAACTTGTTCACCTCATTTTGCATCTTTTCTTTGGCTTGGTTAACCGTCAGGTTCTTCAATTCTATCTTTCCCGTCAAGGGCAGCTCAATGCATCCATCATCATCAAGGGTATATGACTGGAGGTAGATGCTAGCGTCCGACGAGAGTTGGGTTGACCGATAATCACCGGCAAGCGAGGCGGCGGTACGCTCATCCATCGTATTGATGAAACGGATATAGAGATTATCGCCTGGCTGAAGCTTATGGTCCACCGAACGCTCGTTCACATAGTTGACCGATTGGTTCTCGGCGGCCATCTGCGCCTCCTTCAGCAGCAGCATCTTCTTTTGGGGCACACATGAGGCAAAGGTCATTGCCAGCAACACTGCCGCCAAAACAAATCTAAAAGGTTTGCGTATGTCTTTCATGTTCATTTGATATTTCTCAATTGTTCAAAAGCACCAGTTCTTTGACGCCGACAATCGGAGTTATAGGCATCTTCTGCTCAAGATGGAAGCTATAGGTGCCAGGATCGCTGATTTGCAGGTTCTTGTTGATAGGAACGTTAAAGGTATAGCACCCGTCGACAAGTTCGGCACTCCACTGGCCATCCTCGTCTTTGAGCTTGGTGACATACTCCTTGCCCCTATAGCGCTCGCCTTCTTCGGTGAAGACGACAAAAACAAGGTCGATATAGTCGTAGGGATAGTCGTCGGTGAAGCTGATTTGCATACTCAAATCAAAGGTGGTAGGCGAAGTGATTTTGACATCCTTTTTCAAATAGTCAAAACGCTCCCAAACGGTATTGTAGAAGCTGCGCTTGATCAGCTCGCGTTCTTTCTCCTGACGTCCGCATCCGAGGAGACCACAGCACAAAACCAATAACACTAAAGTGATTCTCTTCATTTTCATAGGCATATAAAACCGTGCAAATGTACGAAAAAAAGTCAAGCGAGTCCGTATTCCACGCCGTTTTTTGGCGAAAAGAATTTTTTTTGAAAAAAACGCCGAGAAGCCACCTTCGGTACGGAGAAAATCTTTTACCTTTGTCCTTCCCGATTAGACCTATGAGAACGAAAAACAACAATCTGTCAACCAGAAAGTTACTTATAATGGGCGTCTTCATTGCCATTGGAGTCGTCTTTATTGTGAAATTATTTGCCCTCCAAGTGGTCGACCAAGAATATAAAGAGCAGGCCGACAACAATGCCTTGCGTTTCGTCACCCAATACCCCGCCCGAGGCAAGGTGTACGACCGCAACGGCGAACTCTTGGTGTTCAACGAGGCCGTATACGACTTGATGGTCACCCCGAAACAAATTGCCGATGCCGTGAGGAAAGACACTTTGCATCCTTTCGACACCCTGATGTTTTGCCATCTTTTGGACATCGACAAGGCGTCGTTCATCGAGCGGATGGACAAAGCGAAGAAGGAGTCGTATTTCAAGTCCTCGCCTTTCATGACCCAGGTGTCGAAGGAAAGCTATGCCCACATCGCCGAGGTGCTCTACCGTTTCCCGGGGTTCTATTTCCAGACCCGCACGGTGCGCCACTATCCCAAATCCATTGCCGCCCACACCTTGGGCGACATCGGCGAGATCAGCAAGGCCGAGTTGGACAAGGACACTGAAGGCGAGAAATACTACCGCAGAGGCGACTACATCGGCAAGTCGGGCATCGAGAAGTCGTATGAGAAAGAGCTGCGTGGCAAAAAGGGCCTGAAGGTGATGATGGTCGACGTCCACAACCGCGAGATGGGCAGCTACAAGGATGGCGAACTCGACGAGGAACCCGTGGCAGGCAAAGACATCTACCTGGGCCTCGATGCCGAGTTGCAGGCCTATGGCGAGCAGCTGATGGTAGGTAAGATAGGCTCCATCGTGGCCGTCGAACCCGCGACAGGACAGATCTTGGCCTTCGTCACCAGCCCCACCTACGACCCCAACCTGCTCGTGGGTCGTGAACGCGGACAACACTACAAGGAGTTGCAGGCCGACCCGATGAAGCCCCTCATCAACCGCGCCATCAGCGGCACCTACCCTCCGGGCTCCACCTTCAAGACCGTCGTGGGCCTCATCGCCATGCAGAGCGGCAGCATCACGCCTGCCACCTGCTTCCACTGCAGCGGCACTGGCTCGCTACCCATCAAGTGCACCCACAGCCACGGCAGCAGCCCCGACTTCGCCAACGCCATCATGAACTCATGCAACCCTTACTTCTATGAGTCGTTCAAGGCTACCATCAACAACCCGAAGTTCGGCGGCATCAAAGAAGGCTACCGATACTGGAAAGAAATGACCTACAAGTTGGGCCTCGGCCGCAAGTTCGACACCGACATCCCCTACGAGCGCAAGGGCAACATCCCTGATTGCGAGTATTACGACAAGATGTATGGCGGCCAATGGAACTCGGTGACCATCCGCTCATTGGGCATCGGACAGGGCGAGGTGCTCGTGACACCCTTGCAGCTCTGCAACATCGCCGCCTTGATCGCCAACGAGGGCTATTACTACCCGCCCCACCTCATCAAATGCTTCGGCGACAGCACGGCCATCCCCGAGGTGATGACCACCAAAGTCGACCCAGGCATCGACCCGAAATGGGTCCGCACGATGAAAAGAGGCTTGCGCACCGTGTTCAGCGGCCCTCACGGCACGGCACGTCGCTACGAGCTGAAGGACATCCCGCAATGCGGCAAGACAGGCACCGCACAAAACCCACACGGCAACTACCACTCCAATTTCATCGCATTTGCCCCTGAAGAAAACCCCAAGATTGCCCTTGCCGTCATCATCGAGAACGGCGGCTACGGCGCCACCTGGGCCGCCCCTATCGCCAGCCTCATGATTGAGAAATACATACGCGGCTATACGGTACGCGAAGACCTGGAGAAACGCATCATGGAAGGTAGAATCTCATATAAGAACGAACGATGAACGAAAGAAACAGCATCATAGGAAAAGTCGACTGGCTGACCGTGCTCATTTATTTGGCTTTGATCATCATTGGATGGTTCAGCATCTTCTCGGCCAAATACGACGAGATGCACCCCAGCATCTTCGACCTGTCGCAAGTGTATGGCAAACAGCTGATTTGGATTGGCGCCTCGCTGCTCATCGGCTTCATCATCCTCTTGATTGACGCCAAGTTCTTCAACGCTTTCTCGCTATGGATCTATATCTTCTTCCTCTTTAGCCTCTTCGCCGTGTTGGTCTACGGCAAAGCCACCAAAGGCGCCACTTCCTGGATCGACCTCGGAGCCGGTATCAAGTTCCAGCCCTCCGAATTCGCCAAAATGGCCACGGCCTTGGCCCTCGCCGGCCACCTCGACCGCCTCGATGTGGACCTGCAAAAGCGCAAGGACCAAATCGTGGCAGCTGTCATCGTGCTCATCCCCATGGCTTTGGTGCTGCTGCAAAACGACACGGGATCGGCCATCGTCTTCGTGTCGTTCATCTTCGTGCTCTACCGCGAAGGCTTTCCTGGGGCCGGTTGGGTGATGGCGGCAGGTGTCGTCGCCATCCTCCTGTTTATCTTTACCTTGATCTGGAGCCAAAAGGTCATGTACATCATCTTGGGCAGCTTGCTTATCCTTGCCGTGGTGTACTACATCGTAGCCAAGCGGAAAGGCATCGTCAAGATGTTGGCAGTCTTCGCCTTCATGTTCGTCTTCGTTTTCTCCGTCGACTACGCCTTCCATAATGTATTGCAACAGCATCAGCAAAACCGCATCCTCGTCATGCTCGGCAAGCTCGACGACCCGCAAGGCGTAGGCTATAATGTGCACCAATCCAAGATCGCTATCGGTTCGGGCGGTCTCACGGGAAAAGGCTTCCTGCAAGGCACGCAGACCAAATACGACTTCGTGCCTGAGCAACACACCGACTTCATCTTCTGCACCGTAGGTGAGGAGGGTGGCTTCATCGGCACCGCCGTGGTAGTGCTGCTCTATGTGGCGCTCCTGATACGCATCATCATCCTTGCCGAACGACAACGATCCACCTTCAGCCGTGTGTATGGCTATGCCATCGCGGGCATCTTGTTTGTCCACGTGGCCATCAATATCGGCATGACCATCGGCTTGGTGCCGGTCATCGGCATCCCTCTGCCCTTCTTGAGTTATGGCGGCAGTAGCATGCTGGCCTTCACCATAATGTTGGCCATCTTCGTGAAGCAGGACGCCAACCGATTGAATATTCTGTAAAATCTGTCACCCCTACGGGGTTCAATAAAACGGTATCGATTCATTTTTCGGCAGGGGTTGAAACCGCCTGCCTATTCATCCGTCACCCCTACGGGGTTCCGCCCAGTCCCGTAGGGACGACGGATGATAAGCAGGGGTGGAATGCAATGCAACCCCTGCCGAAAACACGTAATAAATCCACTGAACCCCGTAGGGGTGACAGGACTACTCGTCGTAAAGCGACGTCAAAGCGAATTGCTTCACGTCGAACAGTCCCTGGTCGCTGAGCTTCAATTCGGGGATGACGAGCAAGGCCATGAATGCCAGCGTCATGAAAGGCGCGAAAAGCGTCGAGCCAAGGCGTTTGGCCAAGGCGTCAGCGTTTTTGTAGGCCTGCGCCACCTCGTAGCCGTCCTCGTTGCTCATCAGTCCTGCCACAGGCAAGGGCACCGCCACCATCTCCGTGCCGCAATAGGCCGTCACACCACCCGTGTGCTCGATAAGTAGGTTAACGGCATGGAGAATGTCGCTGTCGGTGACACCCACCGCCACAATGTTATGGCTATCGTGGGCCACACTCGAAGCCAAGGCTCCTCTCTTCAAGCCGAAGCCTTTGATGAATGCAACGGCAGGCGTGTAGGGCTGGTAGCGGTTGACCACCACCATCTTGAGGATGTCGTGGTCCACATCGCTGACGATGCCACCGTCGACCACCTTGGGCTCAACGATGTCGCATTTGGTGATGAGTTGTCCGTCAAAGCACTCTATCACCTTGATCTTCTTGCCTTCATCAGGCACGAAGAGATCTTGGAAATACAAGTAGGGTCGCTCGAAGATGTTGGGGGTCAAGGTCTCCTCGTATTTGAAGTTCGCCACGCCGTTTTCAGCCACCAACATTCCTTTGATATAGGTCTGCTTGGCGACAAGTTGGTGCAGGTTGTCGACCACGATAAAGTCGGCATCATCGCCCTCCTGCAACATGCCCACGGGCAAATGATAATGCTGAACCGCATTGAGCGAGGCGGCTTTCAACACATCCATCACATCGTATCCCAACTCGATAGCCCGGCGCACCAACACATCGATATGACCATCGTCCAGTTCATCGGGATGCTTGTCGTCGGAGCAGAACATCAACTTGTGGGGATGGGTGGCCATCAGCGGGATGAGGGCATCGAAATTCTTGGCCGCGCTGCCTTCGCGGATGAGGATCTTCATGCCGAGGCTGATCTTCTCCAAGGCCCCCGCCATGCTGAAGCACTCGTGGTCGGTGGTGATACCCGCACCCACATACTTCTGTAGGTCGGTGCCCGTGACTGCAGGCGCATGGCCATCGATGGGTTTGCCGTAGCGTTGGGCAGCGGCGATTTTACGCATCATCTCGGGGTCGTCGTGGATCACACCCGGATAGTTCATCACCTCCGAAAGGTAATAGATGTCGGGCGAGGCCATCAGCGCCTCGATGTCATCGGAGTCGAGGGTAGCACCCGAGGTCTCGAAGGCGGTGGCGGGCACACAACTCGGCGCACCGAAAAAGAATTTGAACGGCACCTTCTTGCCATTGTCAATCATGTATTGTACGCCCTTCTTACCCAACACATTGGCGATCTCGTGTGGGTCGCTGACGGTGGCCACGGTACCATGGCATACCGCCAAGCGGGCAAACTCCGACGGCACCAGCATCGAGCTCTCGATGTGGACATGGGCATCGACGAAGCCAGGCATGATATACTGCGTGTTGCCCACAGGCTGTTCCTCAATCTTGGCGATCTTGCCGTCCTCGACGATGACAACACCTGAGAAAATCCTGGAGTTGACGAGGTCGACAATCTGGCCTCCGATGGTAAAAGAGTTGTTCATAGGCAGAATTTTGGCGCAAAGGTAGGGAATCGGTTTCAAATCGTAAAAAGAAAAAAACTATCTTTGCATCAAAATCCGAACATCATGGAACAAACGCCACTCTATCCTGTCATACGACTCAATCCCGGCAAGGAGGAAGCCATCAAGCGCTTCCATCCTTGGGTATTCTCGGGCGCCATCCACGACACCGCCAAAGGCCTGCAGGCGGGCGATACCGTCACCGTCACCGACTATGACGGCCACATCCTCGGCACGGGCTTCTGCGAGTCGGAGAGCATCGCCGTCAAGATGCTCTGCTTCGACAACCGCAAAATCGACGAATGGTTCTTCCTCGAACGCCTCAACCAAGCCTATGAGGTGCGCAAGATCATGGGCTTGACCCATAATGCCCACACCAACTGCTTCCGTCTCGTCCACTCGGAAGGTGACGGCTTGGCGGGCCTCATCGTCGACATCTACGGCCACACCGCCGTGGTGCAAGCCCAGACCGAAGGCATGGCGCTGCATATCAAGGAAATCGTGCGTGCCCTCAAGCTCATGCCCGACCTCGGCCTTCAGGCCATCTACAACAAGAGCGCAGAGGCCATGCAACGCATGGGCAAAGAAGACGCCATCGTCGAAGACGGCTATCTCTTCGGTGACAGGCTGGAGGAAGTGATCCTGGAAAACGACAGCCGCTTCCTGCCCAACTGGGAAGAGGGACAGAAGACAGGCTTCTTCCTCGACCAACGCGAGAACCGCGAGATGGTACGCCGTTTCGCACAAGGCAAGACCGTGCTCAACGCCTTCGGCTACACGGGCGGCTTCTCCGTCACGGCGCTGAAGGGCGGTGCCCGACGGGCCGTCACCGTCGACGCCTCCAAGAAAGCCATGGCCATGGCCGAAGCCAACCTCGAACTCAACGGCTACTCGAAAGAGGAGCATCCCTGTTATGTGGCCGATATGAAGGAATACATCACAGAGATGCGTGAAGGCGCTTTCGACCTCATCATCCTCGACCCGCCGGCGTTTGCCAAACGGCATCAGGACAGGCACCGCGGTCTAGGGGGCTACAAGTTCCTCAATGCCGAAGCCATCAAGCGCATCGCCAAAGGGGGACTGTTGTTCACCTTCAGCTGCTCACAGGCCGTCGACAAGGCCACCTTCCAAGGCATCGTCACCGCAGCAGCCATCGAAGCCAAACGCAACGTGAGAATCGTCGACCAGCTCTCGCAACCCGCCGACCATCCCATCAACATCTTCCACCCCGAAGGGGCGTATTTGAAAGGATTGATGCTCTATGTTGAATAATGTGGAATGATGAATGCGGAATGCGGAATGAGTCTACTAAAGACTATCATTCAGCATTCCGCATTCCTAATTCCGCATTCCTAATTCCGCATTCCACGTCATCTGCTCCCTAAGAATGAACCTGGATGGTTCGGATGCTTCACAGCCTCACGGCTGGACGATTTCGAAGGAGAATTGCTGACACGTTTCAGATAGGCCTTCTCCACATAGTTGACATTGTATTCGTTCTCATAAACGAATGAGTTGTCTTCCACATCGGACACCTTCACCATAAACGTGCGGGAATATACATAGGGGTAGGTATATTTCATGTTCATGTAGAGGGCCGATTCGCTCTTGTCGTAGGAATAAGTGAAAGTGTACACCAACACCGTATCAGGACGATACAAGACCGTCTCATAGACTTGGGTCTCTTCATTATAGTCCAAATACAAGGTGTCGATGGCGCCGTCGCGCATCTCGCCGGTCTTGTCTTCCCTGAATACCAACTGGATGGTATTGTCAGGATCGTTAGGGTTATAATTGAAGGATTCAATCGAAGAGCTGATTGGGTGGCCATAATAGTCGATGTTGAAATACTCAATCTTCTCGACGCCCCAGGTGCCTACGAAAGACTTGTAATCGGTTTTATTTTTATTGCATGAGGCAAACAGGAGGGCCACAAAAGCCATAACAAATAAGGTAAGTTTCTTCATTTTGATATTTAATTTAACTGTTAATCAATTCGTTTCAAGAAAAACCTTTCAAAGAAAGGTATGTCTTCAGAGACGCGGTTGGTCCACGAGGCTACAAAGGTGCTGTCGGTCAAGGTCTCCACGTTGAAGACGGCGTTCTTCTCATTGTGGAGCAGCGAACCATAAAGGCCCATCAACCATGAACTGCTCTCAATCCTGACCACCTGTTCGATGGAGTCATAGACATAGTCGCACGAGAACTCCTTGATGAACGCCGGACTGTTGTTGAGCTTGAGCAAGCCTTTGCCCGAGGCATAGAAGAACACCTCGTAGTCACCGCCCTCACTGGCATCGTAATAGAGCGTGTCCCAACGGTCAACACCTGCTGCGGTATCCACGCGGTGGCTGACATATTGCTCACAGCCCCAATGTCCTACGACAGGAGTGATGACTTCCGCTTCCTCTTTGTGGCACGAGGCCAACAACAGCATGGCCAAGAAGGCCAAAAATCCAATTTTTTTCTTGTTTCTCATAATGATATGCGTTGCAAAAATAGGATTAATTCAAATATCGCGCCAAAATTTCTATTTTTGCTGCACAAATAACCATAAATATGAAGCGCAAGACCCCTCTTATATTCCTTCTTCTGTTGTGGATAGCATTGCCGTCGTGGGCGCAAGACACCCTTACCGTGATGCAGTACAACCTGTTGTATTACGGCAACTACAACAGTGGCTTTGCAGACTGCTACGAGACCAACAACAACACCCAACGCAAGGACGAATGCATACGCACTATCGTCGACTATGTAAAGCCCGACATCTTCACCGTATGCGAGTTTGGCGCCACCGCCGCGCTGCAAAACGACTTCTTGCGCCACAACCTCAATATCAATGGTGCTACCTATTGGAAGTCGGACAACATCATCAACTACGCTGGAGAGAACATCATCAACCACATCTTCTACAACTCCAACAAGATGGGGTTGAAAAGCCATGTCGCCCTGCGCACCAACCCTCGCGACACCGACGTCTACGAGTTGTATCTGAAAACCCCTAACCTAGCCGTGGGCGACACCGTCAAACTGATCTGCATCGTGGCTCACCTCAAGGCGGGACAAGGCTACGAAGCCTCGCGTCGCGCCCAAATACAGACCGCCATGGACTACCTCAATCAGCATTATCCCCATGACAACGCCTTGATTATGGGCGATTTCAACATGTATGGTGCTTCCGAGAGCGGCTACCGCCTGCTCACCCAGACTTATAGCAACCCCGAGGTCCTCTTCATCGACCCTTTAGGCTCGGCTGGCGTGGGCGAATGGAACTGCAACGGCCAGTTTGCCGCCTACCACACCCAGTCAACGCGCAGCTACTCTGATGAATGCTTCTCGGGCGGTGGCTTGGACGACCGTTTCGACTTCATCCTCATGGCCGACGAAATCAAGTTCAGCTATAACCACATGCGCTATGTGAACAACTCCTACCACGCTGTGGGCAACGACGGTCGCCATTACAACCAAAGCGTCAACCAAGGCAGCAACACGGCAGTGCCTGCCGAGGTCGCAGAGGCCCTCTTCGACGGCTCCGACCACCTCCCCGTGACGATGAAGATCGCGGTGGACGTGCACCTCGGTGTGGAAGACATCGAGGCACAAAGCCTCTGTGCCACCGTAGCGCCCAATCCAGCCAGAGACAATGCCGTCGTACACTTTTTCAACCCTGTGCAAGGCCAAGTGCAGTTTGAGCTGTACTCGCTGCAAGGGCAGTTGCTGCAACGTGAAGCGGCCGCTTTTGGCGAGGGGGCACAGCAGTATGAGTTGGCGTTGCATGACATTACCAAGGGGTTTTATCTGCTGCGCATCAGACACAAAGAGGGGTTCAGCCAGTCATTAAAGCTCATTGTCGACTAAACCTAAACCAAAGCCCTCATCGCGGAGGAACATCCGCGATCTCCTACGCATTGGGGATCCCTTTTGCTTAGGAGATCGCGGGTCCTTGCCCGCGATGAGGGCTTTGGGTCTCACTACGGTGATGTAGCGTGTCTCCGACACGCCGTGGATGGGCGGTAGCTCTCCTCCCCCACACTGCGTATGGGGTAAATAGGAGTGTGTGTCTCCGACACACACCTTACTCCCCTACCTTCACGCGCATGCCATCCGAATAAGCGCTGAACTCAGGCGCATACTGGCACTGGATCAAGGCGTAGCCGTTGTTGAGGTAGCCCTCCTTGGTGACGAACATGCTGTACTCTAACTGGTGCGTGCCCTTAGGCAGGAACTCGATGAAGAACTCCATGTCGGTGTCGGTGTTGCTTTGGTAGTAACTCATCTGGTCGTTGTACTCGTAGCGCGAGACCTGCTCTATCGGCTCAAAACCGGCGGCGCGGAGGTCCTTGACGAAGACGAAACTCATGTCTTGCTGGCTGGTGAAGGTGATCTTTACGGTCAGTTTGTCGCCAACCTTCAGCGTACGCTTTTCCGCAGGCACCAAAACCTTGCCCTTGTCAGTCACCGTCTCCACAAACAATTCGCGCTTGATGGTGAAGCCCGACTCATCGCTCTTGACCTCGTCGATCGGGACGAAATACTGGCGGAACAGGCCGCCCCACACAAGGTGATTGGTCGGGTTGTTGACGGTGAGTTGACGCATGTCTTGTGTCACTTCGTTGGCATTCCAACGGCGTTGGATGAAACCTGTTCCGGCCACACCGCCCTCGGTGCTGATGGGCGTATTGCCGAAGCGCAACGTGACTTCCTTGCCTTCCTCGAACCAGTCGCTGCCGCGCATCAGCAGGGCATAGATGGCATCGGCAGTGGAGGCGGAGTTCTCCCACATCGTGGTCTGCTTCTGGGTGAGCAGCCACACGCGCAATTCATCAATCATCTCCTGGTCTTGGTCGATTTCAGCGAAGGCGGCCATGATGTTGGCGTGGGTGGCGATGTGCGACTCGAAGCTGAAGTATTTCTTCGGCCAGTACATGCCGATTTGCTCGTTCTTTTGAGCGGTTTCCTTGAAACTCTGGATCATCAACTTGGCGGTCTTCTCGTTGCCGTTGCGGTAGAGCACCAAGGCCCCCTTCGAGCGTTGGTTGAAGTTGAACGAAGTCCACTCCTTGTCGAGGCTGCCGAGGTAGTATTTCTTGGCCGTGGCAAAGTCCTTGTCAGAGTTCTGCTCTTTGAAGAAACTCAAGGCATAGAGCTCGTTCAAGGTGCCGGAGCCGATGGGCCAATCCTTGCCTTTGCTGAGGCGTTTCATCTCACGGTAGGTCTCGGCCACTTCGTATTCGAGGTAACGCACAGCCTTGTCGCAGATGCTTTGGGCCGTGTTTTGGTCGGCTTTGCTCAATGAGCTCCACGCACCCATCTTCTGCAATTTGCCGAAGCCACCGAGGATGTAGGTGGTGATGTAGGCACTCTCGGGCATGCCGTCCATCCACGACCAGCCGCCATTATACTTCTGCTTTTGCTCGATGAGCTTCAAGGCGTTGGTCTGCTGGTTACGGATGGTGTTGATCTCGAAAAGCGTGGCGATACGGCTGCGCTGCTCGGTCTCGCTCTTGGCCTCAAGCACCCACGGCGTTTCTTGCAGCATAATCGCCTTCAGGTCTTGGTCTTTCTCGAGTTGCGAGAGCAGGGCATCGGGCGTTTCAATCTGCCATTTCTTGATGTAGTTCAAGAGGTTCGGGATGTGGTCGGCGATGTAGGACGAGAGCGTGTTGGCGTAGAACACGTAGAAGGCGGTCTCGGCGCGGTCGGTGCTGATATTGGCCAGGTAAGGCAGGGCCTGCACGGCGTACCACACAGGGTTGGTGCTGAAGTTGAGCGTCAGGCTGTAGTCGCGTTCGTGATTGCTGCTGTCCCTTGGCAGAGATTGCGGGTCTTCGCCCGCAATGAGGCTGCCAAGGGGAACGTCGAAGGTCTTCTCAGTTTCAGCCTTCACGGTGATGGGCAGGGTTTGCGTCATGAAGATTTCGCTGCTCAACACGGGCAGAAGGTGCTGCTCGGCATCGCTGAACTGTCCCGCATAGGCCGTGAAACGGAAAGCCAAGAGGCTCAAATCATATTGTCCTCTCACCTTCCAGCGCACTTCCTTGCTGCGACCGGGTTGGATGGTTTCCATCTGAGTAGTGTAGGACCCTGAGCCCGTCGAAGGGCCGTCATTAATTATCAGATTCACAGGCTTCATCGTACCTGCATCAAAAATCTCAAGTTTCGCCGTGGGCGTGACAGGCTCGTCGCCCGTGTTGATGACGTTGGCCACAAACCACAGCTCATCGTTGTCGTACATATAGCGCGGCATGTCGGCCATGATCATCACGGGCTTCGAGGAAGTGAAAGTGTAGTCCTTGCTGCCAGTCTTGCGGTCTTTGGTGTAGGCCATCAGCATCAGGCGCCAGCGCGTGAGGGCGTCGGGCATGGTGAAGCTGAAGGTGGCGCTACCGTCGGCATTGGTGCGCAGTTGCGGGAAGAAGAAGGCCGTCTCGTTGAAGTTCTCGCGGAGGGTGGGCTCGGCGGGTTCCTTGGGCTTCTGTTCTTGGCTTCCAGCCTCAGAAGGCATTTCTTGTTTCGTTATTTCAACCATTTCTTCAGCATCTGCCGTCTCAATGGCTCCATTAGCTTCAACGGCTTTCTTTGACAACGCTACACTTTGCATAGGCATAGCGGCCTCTTCCAACACCATTTCGTCGTACATCACCCTACCGGCGCCCAAGCCTTTTCCATATCGGCGATAACCGAAGCCATAGCCAAAATCGAAGAAAGGCGCATCGGAGGGCAGGCTGAAGTTGAAGAGCTCGGCAAAATAGAAATACTCCAAGCCAGTGTTAGATGAGGTGAAACCATGGTCATCTGTGCCGAAGCTATTTCCATACACACCCGAAGGCGACATGCTGAATCCCCAATAATTGCGTTCAAATTCATCCAACGAGGCGTCGTACATACCAGCGAGCAAGGCGGCTTCCAATGGCTTGTCCTTGTAGTCGCGGACGGTCACTTCCCAGGTCTCTTCCGCACCGGGGTTGAGTTTGTCGCGCACGGTGGCCAATTTGACATCCAAGTCGTAGTTATCGAAAGGCACGGAAACACTCAAACGGTCGGTATTGTAACTGTTTTCCTTCACGAAGGCATAACGCCACGCAAGGCCGCCGCGGTCGTTTTCGGTCACCTTATAAGATAAGGTCTGCACACTGTTGCTGACGGTGATTTTCTTGTCAAGACGGACTTCGTCGCCATGGAGCAGCTGCACCCAGATGTCCACATCCTTGGCCGAACTGCCGATGCTGAATTGGATCTCCTCGCCCGGCTTGGCGGTCGACTTGTCTTGGTGGGCCCATTCCATCGTGGTGACAGGCAGCTTTTTGGATTCGTTTTCAAACACGGTGAACTGTTGCGAAATCTTCGCCAAGGGGTCATCCAAGCTCGTCAGTTCCACAGTATATTTTCCGGGTTCCAAGGCCTTGCCTTCGTAGAACTTGGCTTTATCGTCCACCATTATTTCATCTTGAAAAACCAAGGTCCCTGAGCCTGTCGAAGGGCCGGTCTTATCGTAGAAACTATACATAGGGAACAACCTCTCCAATTCCTCATTACTCAGCAACTGCCTATCCAGCTTTTCGGAAAGTCCCATCGCCTCAAAATAATTGATTTTGGCGAGGTCGTCGTAGCGGTAAATCTTCCTCGAGATGCGGCTCTTGGCGGGCTGCCAGCTGAGGTTGCTCACCGTGATTTGGTACTTGCCGAGGTCTGATTTCTCGATGGTGCGGGGCAGGTCGGTGCTGATGGCGATTTCGTTGTAGCCTGCACGGATGCTGTAAGTGTCGGCGTGAGTCTCGCCCTGCTTGCTCGTGGCGGTCACCTCGATTTCGTAGGTGAACATAGGCTGTTTCTCGGGCGCGATGGTCTTGGACGGCTTCAAATGGAAGGTGACGGCGAACTTGCCGTTCTCGTCGGTGCGGGCTTTGCCGTAGGTGATTTGCTCGTCCTCGACGGTGGGGTACCACCACCACCAGCAACGCCAGGGGAAGGAGGTCTTACGGATGACGCGGTAGCTGTATTCCACATCGTCCAAGCCGAAACCGGCATAGGCCTTCACATCGCCATGCACCGTAACTTCTTGGTTGAGTTTGTATTGTTCTTTCGGCTGTTCAAAGGTGACCTCGAAGGTGGGGCGTTTGTATTCCTCCACGCGGATGGTAGCGCTACCTTGCTTGGCGTTGAGGTGGAACACGCCATTCAGCCTATCGGTAGGGATGACGAAAGACCCGCTGAACGAGCCGTATTCATCGGTGGTGAAGTTGGCCGAGGTAATCTCTTGCCAGTTGGCATCGCGGAAGGAAACCGTCTCCGAATAATGATTCACAAGGCTCAAGTCCTCGCCTTGGCGGCGGGTCACGATGCCTTGGAAGTAAACGGTCTGTCCGGGACGATAGATGGCACGGTCGGTGAAGAGCTTGGTGATGAAGCGCTCGTTGCTGTCGCGATAGCGCGGCCTGAGGGTGAAGTATTCATCTGACAGCAGGTTGTCATCACCCTTGCGCAGGTTGATGCTGAAGGAATTATCGCCCGTCTTGGAAAACTCCACCTTGCCGTTGCGGTCGGTTTTGGGTGTCCCGATGATGATGGTCTTGTATTCACGGGCTTTGTAGTCCCACTCGCGGCGGTAGGCCTCCACGGTAACGCCTTCCACGGTTTTCCCTGTTTTGCGGTCCACGACGGTCACAGTCATGCTCTCGTACTTTTGATCGGTGATGAAACCGAGACCCGAGACTTGGAACTGGAGTATCAAGGTCTTGTCATGGCTCTTGATGCCTTTCTCGGTGGTGGCCATGAGGAAATAGAAGCCATGCTCCAAAGCGGGCAGGGCAATCAAGGTGCGGTGATTGCGGTAGTCGGTCTCGGCCGCCAGCGTGAGTTCCTGCTCCACCAAGGCTTTCATTTTGGACAACTCCTTAAAGCGGTCTTCCCCATACAATTCGTTCAGTTTCTTCAACTCCTTCTCGCTGACTTTCACGATTCTATAATAAGGTGCGGTCGTATTCTTGTATTCCAGCACGGCGGGGATGGCCTCGTTGGGCAGTTGTACCGTGTTCAGCGTGATGTCGATTTGCGGCTCCTCTATGCGCTTGATGAGGTTTTGGCAGTTCTTGGCACCTTTCGATTTCGGGAACTTGGCGATAGCTTCCTCACACATCGCCTTGGCTTTCTTGTAGTGGTCGAAATAGGCACTGTCGCTGCTGTTGCTCTCGTATTGGTTCATCATGCTGCGCGCAATCAGGGAGGTGATCTCGGCAGAAAGCGGATTGTCCTTATGTTGTGCCTTCAGGTCCTCCATCGCGGCTTGGTATTGTTCGTCTTTATCAAGGATGCTGTTGACGAAGCCAAAGCGATTGAAGTCGTTGTAAATCAAGACATCCTCATTCTTGTTGTTGAGGTTAAAGGCGATGAGGTCTTGATAGATCTTCAGGCATTTCGAAAGTGGGTTATCGGCGGTTCCAAGGTCGGCTTTCACGAAGTCCTTGGCAGGCAGCCACCAGGCATCAGTCTCGCCTTCCACATCGTCGGCATCGGCCTGTTCTTGGTAGTATTTCGCCACGCGGTGGAACATGAACTCGAATAAGGAAGCCTCGTATTCGATGTTTTCCTCGTTGTTGTTTTTGTTTTCAAACAACTCCATGAAATCTGCGGTCTTGGCTTTTTTCAGCGCCTCGACGGGCTTCAGCGCCTCGTCATAGTGTTGGTTGATGCGTGTCTTGAAACTCTCCTTGTCCCAATATTTCATCTCCACCTTCGAAATGTCGCCATCGATGGGCAGGTTCTCGTTGATGGTCCATTCGTTCGACTCCAGATAATTGGCGTAGGCCTTGGCGATTTCCTCGTGCAGGAGGGCGTCGTGAGCGGCATCCAGTTGGCCGACTTTGGACTCAAGGTATTGGATGAAGGCTTGTTCAGGGTCTTCTTCTACGGTTCTCAGCATGATATTTTGCCGATAGAGCCAAGTCTTCAGCAATTGGGTTTGGTTTTTGTCCTTCGAGGCCTTCTCCTCGATGGCATTCAGTTCTTTTTCAGCCGATTCAGGCAGGTCTTTTTCTAAGTTCTCTTTTACTTTTTTCCACATAGTCTCATAATTGTTTTTCGGGGTTTTAGGGTTGTCGGGATTGGGCATCCTGCTGGGCATGGCAAAAGCCAACACGCCGATGGCCACTAGGGCGATGATTCCGATGATGATTCCGAGGTGTTTCATATTGTATCATGTTTTATTGTTCGTTATTTTAGGAGATTCCCTGCGGGAATCTCTCATGTCATATTCAACGCAAAAATAACAAATATCGTGCTATTTTTATCACAAAACCCACAAAACAAGGCAAAACCCAAAATAGCAGTTGGAAAGCAGCCCCTCATTCCGAACTTGAATCGGAACGGCCTGCTTTCCTGCGGCCACCCGGTTGGGTAGGCCGCATCCACCAAATAAAGTTTTATGCGTTTTGATAGTTTTGTGATAATTTCTACCTTTGCCGCGTGAAAAAATTGAGCACCATCATCTCCCCCATCGCCACTGAATTGGCGCAGTTTGAGGTCTTTTTCGAGCAGACCATGAAAGCCGAGACCGAGCCCATGGACGACATCATGCACTATGTGCAGGAGTCGCGGGGCAAACGTCTGCGTCCCATCCTGGTACTGCTCAGCGCGAAGCTCTTTGGCGAGGTCAACGAGCGGACACTGCGTGCCGCCACCTTTGTGGAGATGATGCACAGCGCCACACTCATCCATGACGACGTGGTGGACGATGCCGACGAACGCCGCGGCAAGGCCTCAGTGAAAGCGCAGTTTGGCAACCACTCGGCGGTGCTGGCTGGCGACTACCTCCTGGCCAAGGCCATGCTCCTCCTCAGCCAACCCGACGAATACAACATCCTGCAGGAGATGCTGCGCACCGCCGCCGCCATGAGCGAAGGGGAGCTGATGCAAGGTGCATCGGTTGTGCGGCCGAATGGCCGCACAACCGATGCATATCTCGACATTATAATTAGAAAAACCGCCACCCTGCTGCGTGCCTGTTGTGTCGTCGGCGCCTTTTCTGTCAATGCCGCCCATGAACAGGTACAGCAAATGGCCGACTTCGGCCTCAATTTCGGCATCCTTTTCCAGCTGCGCGACGACATGCTCGATGGCGAGAACGTGGAACAGGCACAAGCGCTGCTTCCCGTTTATTACGAAAAGACCATGAAGGCTTTGGAGGGCTTCCCGCCCTCGGAAACCACCGAGGCATTGCGTGATTTGACTGTGTTTTGCGCGGAAAGGGAGGAATAGTTGAGATTCCCGCTGCGCGGGAATGGAGCAATGCCGTGTCGTCATACAGCGGCGGCCAGTAAAGTCTAATGGCAACATGGATCTTACAGGCCGCCGCTATAACACTTTAAATGAGGGCTCCATTCCCGAAGGGAATCTCCTAATGCTTTTTTTCACATCCTTGTTACCCATTCATTAAGATTTCGTATCTTTGCACGCTAAATTAGGAATCATAGTATATGAACAACAACTACAAGGAATATAAACAGCTGAATCTCACTGAGACAGCCGATGAAATCCGCCGTTATTGGGAAGAGAACGACACCTTCCAAAAAAGCCTTGACAACCGCGACAAGGACAACGCCTTTGTGTTCTTCGAAGGACCGCCGAGCGCCAACGGCACCCCGGGCATCCACCATGTGATGGCCCGCTCGATCAAAGACGTGGTGTGCCGCTACCAGACCCTGAAAGGCAAACATGTGGTGCGCAAGGCCGGCTGGGACACCCACGGCCTGCCCGTCGAACTCGGCGTGGAGAAGAAACTCGGCATCACCAAGGAAGACATCGGCAAGAAAATCAGCCCTCACCCGCAAGATGGGCTACTGGGTCAACCTCAACGATCCCTACATCACCTTCACCAACGACTACATCGAGACCTTGTGGTTCCTGCTGAAAGACCTCTATAACAAAGGCCTGCTCTATAAAGGCTATACCATCCAACCCTATTCGCCCGCTGCCGGCACTGGCCTCAGCTCGCACGAACTGAATATGCCTGGCTGCTATCGTGATGTGAAGGATTTGACTTGCGTGGCGTTGTTTAAGTTGAGAGTTGAAAGTTTAGAGTTTAGAGTTGAAGGGTTGACTACGTATGCAATAGCTTGGACTACTACACCATGGACTTTACCCTCAAATACGGCTCTCTGTGTGGGACCGAATATTGATTATGTCCTTTTGAAGACCGTCCATCCTTATACGGAAGAACCTTGCTGTATTCTCATGGCTAAAGCCTTGGTGGAGACGATGTTCAAGGAGGCCCCCGAGGTCGTGAAGGAGTTCAAGGGTAAGGACCTCGTCGGCATCGAATACGAGCAGCTGATTCCTTGGGTCAACCCGGGCGAAGGCGCCTTCCGCATCATCCCTGGCGACTATGTCACCACCGAAGACGGTACGGGCATCGTCCACATCGCGCCCACCTTCGGCGCCGACGATAAGCGCGTGGCCGCCGCCGCGGGCATCCCGCCCTTGCAGATGATCGACAAGGACGGCAAGCCGCAGCCTATGGTGGACCGCACGGGTAAGTTCTTCCGCATCGAAGACCTCGACCCCGAGTTCGTCAAGAACTGCATGGACGTGGAGGCCTACCGCCCCTACGCCGGCCAGTTCGTGAAGAACGCCTACGACCCCACCAAGACCGAGAAGGACAAGAGCCTCGACGTCGACATCGTGATGCTCCTCAAGGAACAAGGCAAGCTCTTCAAGAGCGAGAAACATACGCACAACTACCCGCACTGCTGGCGCACCGACAAACCCGTGCTCTACTATCCCCTCGACAGCTGGTTCATCAAGACCACGGCCCTCAAAGACCGCATGATCGAACTCAACAAGACCATCAACTGGAAGCC
>ONJF01000038.1 GCA_900318085.1 uncultured Bacteroidales bacterium | reverse complement strand
CCCGAAATCATCGAGTATCTTGACAGCAAGATTGAGAAGGGGTGGGTCGACAAGGTGACGAAGACGAAATATATCATCCGCCGAGGCAAGGACGCCTACGAGCAGATCAACATCTTGGGCGACGACGGCGTGCCGATGTCGTATCACGAGCAATATTGGAAGTCGGAATTGGTCGACTTCGTCATCCTGCAACAGGATGCTTTCGATGACATCGACGGCTCCACGCCACTCGAGCGTCAGAAGTTCATGCTCGACCTCGTGCTTGAAATCTGCGACCGCAGCTTCAAGTTCGACAACTTCGAGGAGTGCACAACCTACTTCAAGGGCTTGATCAACATCTGCCGCCAGATGAACTACTCGGAATATAAGTCGGAACAATTTGAAAAATATCTTGGACAGTTAAAGGAGGAACTGAAACATGAGTGAGAAAGCCTTTCAACGTATCTATACCAAGTTGAGCGCCATCACCAAGGCCACTGTGACCCTTGAGGCGCAAGGCGTGGCCAACGACGAACTCGCCCTCGTGGCAGGCCGTCTGGCGCAGGTGGTGAAGATTAAAGACAATGCTGTCACCCTGCAGGTGTTTGGCGGCACGGAAGACATCCCGACCAATGCCGAAGTGACCTTCTTTGGCGAGCCGCCTTCACTGAACGTGAGCGATGAACTCGCCGGCCGTTTCTTCAATGCCTACGGCGAGCCTATCGACGGCGGTCCAGCCGTGGAAGGCGAGAAACGCCAGATCGGCGGTCCTTCAGTGAATCCCTTCAAGCGTCGCCAGCCTTCGCAACTGATCCCGACGGGTATCGCTGGCATCGACTTGAACAATACCTTGGTCTCCGGACAGAAGATCCCGTTCTTCGCCGACCCCGACCAACCCTATAACCAGGTGATGAGCATGGTGGCCCTCCGCGCCGATGTGGACAAGATCATCCTCGGCGGCATGGGCCTCTCGAACGACGACTATCTCTTCTTCAAGAACCAGTTTGAGAGTGCAGGCGCCTTGCACAAGATCATCAGCTTCGTGAACACCACCGACCAGCCGCCTGTCGAGCGTCTGCTGATTCCCGACATGGCACTGACTGCGGCAGAATATTTTGCAGTGGATAAGAACGAGAAGGTGCTGGTGCTGCTCACCGACATGACGCTGTATGCCGATGCCTTGAGTATTGTGAGTAACCGTATGGACCAAATCCCGTCCAAGGACTCCATGCCTGGCTCGTTGTATTCCGACTTGGCCAAGATTTACGAAAAGGCCGTGCAGTTGCCTGATGGCGGTTCCATCACCATCATTGCTGTGACGACCTTGAACGACGGCGACATCACGCACGCTATCCCCGATAACACGGGTTACATCACAGAGGGACAGTTGTTCCTTCGTGCCGACCCCGATTCGGGCAAGGTCATCGTCGACCCGTTCCGTTCGCTGTCGCGTCTGAAACAGCTGGTGCAGAACAAGAAGACCCGTGAGGATCACAGCGCCGTGATGAACACCTCGGTGCGACTCTATGCTGATGCCGCGAACGCCAAGACCAAGTTGGAGAACGGCTTCGACTTGAGCGACTACGACCTGCGCTGCCTCGACTACGCCAAGGAATACGCCACGCGTCTGCTGGCCATCGACGTCAACATCTCCATCGAAGAGATGCTTGACACGGGCTGGGAGCTGTTCGGCAAGTATTTCACCAAGGCCGAGACGGGTCTGAAGGAGAAACTCATTGAGAAATACTGGAAAGAAAAAGTATAAACCATGGCCATCAAATTCCAATATAACAAGACCTCGCTGAACGAGCTGAACAAGCAGCTGAAAACGCGGGTGAAAGCTCTCCCCACGCTGAAGAGCAAAGAGAGCGCGCTGCGTCTTGAGGTGAAGAAAGCCAAGCAGCGTTCGGAAGGCCTTGTAGAGCAGTTAGAGGCCGAACTCAAGTCGTATGAGTACATGGCCCGGCTTTGGAATGAATTTGAGCCAGGACTGATTTCGGTGACTGATGTCAAGTTGAAGACCGTCAAGATTGCGGGTGTGCCCGTACCGGCTTTGGAAGAGGTGCTGTTCGATGTGAAGGACATCAACCTCTTCACCAAGCCCATGTGGTATGCCGACGGCGTGCAGATATTGAAAAACCTTGCACAACTGGGCATCGAGTCGGAGGTTTACACCGAGGTGGCACGCATCCTCGACTACCAGAGGAAGAAGACCACCCAGAAGGTCAACCTTTACGAGAAGGTTCAGATTCCTGGCTATAACGAAGCCATACGTAAGATCAAACGATATATGGAAGATGAGGAGAACCTCTCCAAGGCTTCACAAAAGATCGTGAAAGGTAAACACATAGCAGAAGAGGAGGAAGAACATGGTAACTGAAATGACAAAATATGACTTCATCCTCATGAGCGGCGACGCCGATGCCTTCCTAGAGAAGTTGCAATCGGTGGGCGTGGTCGACATCACCCGTTCGCTGAAGCCTGTCGACGATAAATCGGAGAAACTGTCGGCTCGAGCCGAAGTCTACCGTAAGGCCCTCTCGCAACTGAAAGGAGTCGAGAAAGCCGCCGACCCAGGCGAGAAACCCACAGACTTTGCCGTGGAGGTGATGGAGACCGTGCGCGACAGGGAAACCTTGCAAGCACGCCTCTCGCAACTCTACAAGGATGTGGAAGAACTCCGTCCTTGGGGACAGTTCGATGCCTCGAGTTTCGACCGACTCAAGGAAAACGGGCTGAAGCTACACTTCTACAAAGCCAAGGCAATAGAGCCCGAATGGAAGGAACAATATGCCTTGAGCGAGATCTCCAAGGTGGAGGGCTACACCTATTTCGTGGTCGTCTCCGATAGCGATGAATACGACTTCCCTTTGAAGGAACTGCCCATGCCCGAGAGCGACTATGCCGCAATCGAGAAGGAGATCGCCGAGGTGGATGCCGCCGTGAAACAGAAAGACCACCGTTTGGCCCAGCTGAAATGGCATGAGCCAGTGCTGCAAGGTGAGTTGGACAAGACCTTGTCGAAACTCGACCTGCATTTGGCGCATGCGTCGGGCGAGAAGGCTGCCGAGGACTACCTCACCGTCTTCGAAGGTTTTGCTCCTGCAGTCAATGTACCCGCTTTGCGCGATATGCTCGAGAAGGAACATGTTTTCTATTTGGAAGACAAGGCCAAGACGGAAGACAATCCTCCCATCAAACTGAAAAACAATAAGTTTGTATCGATGTTTGAGATGCTGACCGATATGTATGGTCGGCCTAAATACGATGAGTTCGACCCGACGGTATTCATTTCCATCTTCTTCATGCTGTTCTTTGCCTTCTGTATGGGCGATGCAGGCTATGGCCTCGTGCTCATTCTCGGCAGCCTTGCACTGAAGAAGAAGTTGGGCAAGATTGCGCCGTTGGGTGTCACCTTGGGTATCGCCACGACCATCATCGGCTTGTTGTTCCATACCTTCTTCTCGATGGATATGCTTGAATGGAGTTGGATTCCTGATGCCGTAAAGAAGTGCATGTTGCCTTCCACGATTGCAGGTTATGACGGTACGATGGTGCTGGCCCTGCTCGTTGGTATTGTCCACATCTGTCTGGCTATGATTGTGAAGACCTACCAAAGCACCAAGGTGAAAGGCTTTGCCAATTCCTTGGGCACTTGGGGCTGGACTTTGCTCATCGTGGGCGGCGTCATCGTTGGTGGTCTCGCCTTGATGGGTGTCATGGACAAGGCAGTGACGAAATGGGTTATCATCGGTTTGGGTAGCCTTTCGGCTTTGGGTATCTTCTTCCTCAACAACCTGCACCGTAACCCCTTGCTCAATGTGGGCTCGGGTTTGTGGGAGACCTACAACACAGCGACGGGCTTGCTCGGTGATGTGTTGAGTTACCTGCGTCTCTACGCCTTGGGTTTGGCAGGTGCCAAACTGGGAGAGGCCTTCAACGCCATTGGCACACAGGCATTGGGCGATGGCGGTGTCGGCTGGGTGTGGTTCATCCTCATCGTGGTGATTGGCCATGTGCTCAACATCGCTATGTGTATCCTGGGTGCTTTCGTACATCCCTTGCGCCTCAACTTCCTTGAATTCTTCAAAAATTCGGGTTATGAAGGATCAGGCAGAAGATATAAACCATTACAATCATAAGGACGCGAGACTGCGGGACTACGGGACTACGGGACAAGCCAATCCCCGAAGTCCCGGAGTCCCGAAGTCAAAAAGTCGATAAACAACAATTAAACAAATCAACAAATCAACAAATAAACAATTAAACATCATGTTATTGGCCTTGGCAGGTATCGGAAGTTCAATCGGCACTTCGACGGCGGGCAACGCTGCCGAGGGCGGTCTCAAGAAACGTCCCGAGGCATCGGGTAATTTCATGGTGTTGTCGGCACTGCCGGCCACCCAGGGTATCTATGGCTTTGTGGCCTTCTTCATGTTGCTCAACAAAATGAGGGCTGAAGTGGATCCGCTTTCTGGCTACATCGTATTCGGTGTAGGTCTCAGTGTGGGTCTGGCCTGTATGATTTCGGCCATGCGTCAGGGACAGGTTTGTGCCAATGGTATCGTTGGTGTCAGCCAAGGTCACGATGTGTTCACCAACACGCTGATTTACGCTGCTCTGCCTGAATTCTACGCAATCTTGGGCCTTGTCGGTGCCCTTATGGTTTAAACCGCTGTAGGGACGTGGCGCGCCGCGTCTCTATGTTCGGACAATTTCTGTAGAGACGTGCCATGGCGCGTCTCTACATGTTTTTTACCATTTGTAGAGATTGGCCCCCACGGTCCATTCGATATAGTCGATCTTGGTGGCATGTACCTTCATGCCGACGCCTGCAAACAGTGCCTTGCTCTTGCCGAAATGGTAGCGGAACGACAGCCTCTCGTAGTATCTTTGGTAATGACGAGGTAGGTATTCGGCAGGTTGCCACACGTAATAGGCAAATGAGAGGTGGCCGATGAAATTACCATAGCACAATTCGCCAGCAATGTATGGCGCGATGCTGAAAGCATCGGAGGTTTTGTATTGCTCTTCCGCGTGGTTGTAGGCATACATAATCCTGTTCTCACCCGTATATAGTACATCGATGCCTCCGCCATAACGGAAACAGGGATGAAAGGCTCGCGAATAGCCTATCTCGAAGGTGTTGCCCAAACAGTAATGCCCTAGTTCGGTGTTCGACTCGCGCACGCCGATGCCGTCCAAGACATAGATGAGGTTGTATTTCTCGAAGGGATAGTCTCGGTCGTGAATCTCACTGGCACGGCCTTTCGGGAAATAGCGGAAACCCGTCTGCGCGCCCAAAATGTTAATGCCTTTGTTGGGCACCTTGAGAGCGCCGTTGGAGGCGTGAGAGAACACGGCACGTACATAGAGGTCGAACTGTTCGTTGAGCTTGAATACGGGGCCAAAGTCGAGGTTGAGGTGGACGGTCACAGGCGAACTCACAAGACGGTTGTGGCCTTTAGGCCAGTAGGCCATGCCGATGCCCCAGGTGTAATCGAACTGGAACCTGGGTCTTTTGAAGATATGGCCATTGCAGTAGCCGAACACGGCGTAGCTGTTGCCCAAGTCGATGATTTTCTGGCTTTCTTCATCGAAATAGTCTTTCATTGTGTGGTGTTCGAAGCGAAAGTCGATGCCGACAAGCGGATAGTTGAAGAACTTCTCCCAAGCCTCCGAGCCGTTGGTCTGCCAGCCGAGGCGGAGGTCTGCACCATATACGGGGTAGTCGGCATAGATGGGAAGGGGCAGGTGGTGGGCATAACGGAAGCCAGGCTCAAGATAGAGGCCTTGTGCCGACAACAGTGGTGCGGCGAAGGCAAAAAGTGCTATGAGCCACCATTTCTTCATGGAAGTATGGGTTTACAGGTCGTCTTTCATCTTCTCGATCATGCGGCGTTCCTTTTTGGTGGGACGTCCGGCACCGCGGTCGCGCCATTCGGCCTTGTAGGCGTTCATGAACTCGATGCGTTCATATTCCTCCTTGGGCGTGAGGTCGGTGTAGACCTCGGGTACCTGCTTGGCGGAGACGCGGTTTTTGATTACCATTTTCACCTCCACCACTTTGTGCAGTTGCTCGATTTGCACTTGGATGACATCGCCCACCTTTACCTCGCGCGAGGGCTTGACGGCATTATCGTCCATCTTCACCTTGCCGCCCTTGATGGCGTCGACAGCCAAGCTACGCGTCTTGAAGAGACGCGCTGCCCATAGCCATTTGTCTATCCGGACGATGTTTTCTTCGTTTTCCATTTTTTTTGACTTCGGGACTTCGGGACGCGGGACCATCCATGTCTCGTCGTCCCGCAGTCTCGTGTCAATAAACTACTTCTCCTTGAAAATCAACTGGATCGGAACGCCATGGAAGTCCCAGGTCTCGCGGATCTTGTTCTCCAGGAAGCGCTTGTAGTTTTCTTTCACATCTTTAGGCAGGTTGCAGAAGAAAACGAACTGGGGTGATATGCTCTTCAGTTGAGTGATGTACTTGATCTTCAGGAAGCGTCCGCGCGAAGCCGTGGGCAACGGCACGGAGTTGATGATCTCCTGCATCTTGTCATTCAGCTCGCGCACGGCGATGCGGCGCTCGCGGTTCTCATACACATGGTGAGCGGTCTCCAGCACCTTATATATACGCTGCTTGTTGATGGCCGAGGTGAAGATGATGGGGTAGTCGGTGAAAGGTGCGGTGCGCTCGCGGATGAACTGCTCATATTCCAAATGGGTGTTGGAGTCTTTCTCCACGAGGTCCCATTTGTTGACGACCATCACCAAGCCTTTCTTGTTCTTCTCGATGAGGCGTAGGATGTTCATGTCTTGTGCCTCAAAACCTTGTGTGGCGTCGAGCATGAGGATGGCCACATCACAGTCTTCGATGGCGCGGACGGAACGCAGCACACTATAGAACTCGATGTCCTCCTCCACCTTGCTCTTCTTGCGAAGTCCGGCCGTGTCGACGAGCATGAACTCCATGCCGAAGGCGTTGTAACGTGTGTAGTTGGCGTCGCGCGTGGTGCCCGCGATGTTGGTCACGATATGGCGGTCGGTGCCGAGGAAAGCATTGATTAATGATGATTTTCCGACATTAGGTCTTCCCACCACGGTGAACTTGGGCAGGTCGGTGTCGAAGTCGGTGGTGTCGGAAGGCAGCAGCTCGCATACCTTGTCAAGGAGATCGCCCGTGCCTGTGCCGGTCATGGCCGACATGGGGTAGGGTTCGCCCAAGCCCAAGGCGTAGAACTCGCTTGCCAGCACTTCCTTGTTGGGTTCGTCTATTTTGTTGACAGCCAATAGAACAGGTTTCTTCTGTTGTCTCAAGATGACCGCCACATCTTCATCTAGGACATGCAAGCCTTCGCGCCCGTCGACGATGAAGACGATGACATCGGCCTCGTCGATGGCCAGGTCCACCTGCTTGCGGATTTCTTCTTCAAAGATGTCGTCCGACCCTACCACATAACCGCCAGTGTCGATGACGGTGAATTCCTTGCCATTCCAGTCGCTCTTGCCGTAGTGCCGATCACGTGTCACGCCACTCGTTTCTTCCACGATGGCCATGCGCTGCTTCAGCAGACGGTTGAAAAGCGTCGATTTTCCCACGTTGGGTCTCCCCACTATTGCTACGATGTTTGACATAATACTTTGAATTTAAATCGGCTGCAAAAGTACACATTTTTTGAATGCGGAATTAGGAATGATGAATGCGGAATGTCGCAAAGCTTCGCGCATTCAGCATTCATCATTCAACACTCAGCATTTATTATGCCTCGTATCCGAATCTTTTCAGTTCGGCCTCGTTGTCTCTCCAGTCCTTGTCGACTTTGACGAAGAGCTCCAAGAATATCTTTTTGCCTGTAAACTCCTCAATATCAGTACGGGCCTGCATGCCGAGGTTCTTGATGGCACTGCCGCCCTTGCCGATGATGATGGCCTTTTGCGAGTCGCGGGCCACATAGATGACGCTGCGGATGTGGATGCGGTGTTCGCTCTCCTCATAGCTCTCCACTTCGACTTGCACGGAATAGGGGATCTCCTGTTGGTAGTTGAGCAGTATCTTTTCGCGAATGATCTCGGTGATGAAGAAACGCATGGAGCGGTCGGTGAGCTCGTCTTTTGGGAAATAGGGTGGGCACTCGGGCAGCTTCTCTAGGATCTGTTTGAAGATAAACTCCACGTTGGCGTTGTATTGTGCCGAGAGGGGGAACACGGTGGCATTGGGCAGTGTCTCGCGCCATTGTTCAACTGCCTGTTCCACAGCTTCTTGCGTCGACAGGTCGATTTTGTTGATGAGCACAAAGACAGGGATGTCGGTCGTCTTCAGCCTTTCGACGGTCTTTTCCTCGATTTTCTTGTCGGTGATGTCGACAACGAAGAGGATGAGGTCGGCATCGATGAGGGCCACATTGACGAATTGATTCATCACCTCGTGCATCTTGTAGGCCGGGTCTTTGATGATGCCGGGCGTGTCGGAGAAGACGATTTGGAAGTCATCGCCGTTCACGATGCCGAGGATGCGGTGGCGAGTGGTCTGCGCTTTCGATGTGATGATGGAGATTTTCTCGCCTACGAGCTGGTTCATGAGGGTAGACTTGCCCACATTTGGGCGTCCTATAATATTGACATAGCCTGCTTTATGTGTCATAATGAAAATTTTTTCTTGTTTTTGGCCTTGCAAAGAAACAAAATTATTATCTTTGCAGCCGATTTCGGGAACGTTTTTGTTTTCCGAGATTTTTCGCACGATGCGGGGTAGAGCAGAGGCAGCTCGTCGGGCTCATAACCCGGAGGTCGGAGGTTCGAATCCTCCCCCCGCTACCAACAATAAGGATGGCCATGGCCATCCTTATTTCATTTTATTACTTTGCCATAGATATCGATAGGTGTCTCCTCCACACTATATGTGGGGTAAATAGGATGGTGTGTCTTCGACACACGGCCTATACTATTGCCTAATTATAGTCACTGCCTGAACGGTGGAGTCTTTCCCTCGATACTCGATGTCGACCTTGAAGTCGGCGGCCTCGGTATAGATGTATAGCGGAAGCATCTCACCGCATCCGGGCTCGTAGTCGAAGTGAAGGTGGATGGCAGTGCCAGCGAGATAGTTCTCATCGGGCTGCAAGGCATCGTCGGTGTCCAACGGACGGATGGAGAACACGGGGTCGGCCATCACCAAGGCACGCGGCAATTCGATGTTGAGTGTGTTGTCGTGGTGCTTGAACCAACTAGTGAATTTTTTCCAGCCTGACTTCTCGACGCAGGGATCTTCCTCGGGTGCCATCACACTGACACCTTCGCGAATGGTTTTCTGTAGTTTTTGTGGCTCCAGCGAGTAGTTGCTGAGGTATTCCTCGCGAGCTTGTTGCTGACGTTCGTTCAAGGTGCCTTGTTCACTGCGGTAGGGGGCCAAGGCTTTCGCATTTTTGTAGTTCACTTCGTCGATCCAGCAGATGCGGTCGTCGGTCATGGCGATGGCACGGATGCGTGTGATGTCGTCGTAGCCTTTGTCGCGGTAGTTGATCTCCACGGTCTCCAAATCGACGGTGGAGCGTGGCTCAATGATGTTTTGAGTCTTGGGCACTTTCACCACATCGTATTCGTCTTTATACATGTCGGTATAGTGGATGCAGAGGAAGACGCGCACATTCTCCAATTTGAGGTCGGAGCGGTTGCTGAGGGTCACATGCAGCACTTTGTTCTTGTGCCAAAAGATCATTTTCTTTTCAGGCTCAACCTTGACATCGAGGTAAGACTGCTCGAGCAAGAGGCTCTTGAAGGGCCCGTAGAGGTTCTCTTCGCAGAACTGCATGTCGGAAAGCAACTCGTCGTAGATGCCTTGGTTGCCACGGCGGAAGAAGTGGTTGAAGATCTCGTTGCGGCTTTCCTCCATGTCGCCGTTGGCGGCGTAGTGATGCGCTTTAAGCAGGTTGGGACTGAAGAGGCCATAGCCTTCCATGGTGGAAGCATAGAGACGGCGCAGGTATTGCCCTTCTTGTGTCTTGCACAGGTAGGTGCGCATGTTGTAGGCATCGAGCATGTCGGTGAGTTGCTCGGCCTGACGTGGGTATTCCGCCGAGGCTTGGTGAAAGCGTAGTATGGCGGTTTTCTGGTCGCCGAGTTGTTGGTAGAGCAGACCTTCCAAGACGAGTGCGGGCGCGGTGCGGTCGGGGTAGAGCTCGGTGTAGTGTTGCAGCATGTCATTGGCCTGCATTTGCTTGACGGTCATCGGTAGCCGTGGAAGTTCATCCTGTTCGTTGTTGGGGTTGCGTTGCTGCGTCTCGATGTCATTCATGGTGATGGTGGGACGCGGTTCGACCTCAGAAGCACTTTCGATGATGAGTCCCATCGAATGCAACAGCATGGCCTCGCTGTTGTTGGGGTATTTCTTCAAGATGTTGCTGGTGTGTACCAGGGCATCGTCGGCGCGCCCTCCATAGAGGTCGAGGTAGGCACGGTCTTTCTCGACGCATAGCGCGTCGTATTCCTGCATGTATTTTTTGTAGATGGGTACATAGTACTCGAGGTAGTTGCGGTACGACAGCCGCAGGCGTTCCAGGTCTTCGCGTACCTGTGCCTTTAGTTTGGTGTCATTTTCGTATTGGCTGAAGGCTTCTTCCAAGGCTTTCTCGGTGTCGCCACCCGAGGCGAGGTGGAAGATGGCGAAGATGTCGCTGTGCATCATCATGATGAGTTCGATGAGCGAGGTGTTTTCCGTCAGGGTCTCGCTACCCTTGGCCACGCTGCGCATCAGCATCCACACATTACTCAGCTGCTCGTCGGTCTGCTGCAACTTGTAGGTGTATTCCAAGAGTGGGAATAGCTTGCGCTTGGCTTCCAGCACATCGGGAGCCACACCGGTGAAGTCTTGCTTGGCCATATAGTCGAGATATTCGTCGAAGCTCTCGGCGTTTATCTGTGCCAATTCCATGGCGTTGATGACGCGTATGGTCTGCTCGATGTCGTAGGGTGCGTCAGTCTGGGCCTGCTCTCCTACGGTAAGCGAGTCGTAGGCGGCGGCAAACTCCTCGATGGGCTGGTATTGGTCGAGGTCGATGCTGAGCAGGTCGTCAACCATCTTATGGCGGCATCCCGTGAGGAGCAAAAAGAGCATCGCGAGTGCTGCTGCGATGCTCTTATATGACGGTATACGGTTCATCATGATGATAAAGCTTGCCTTCGTTTATTCGATCTTATCCAAGTCGCCGGCCACAGTGCCTTCAATGGTGGCGGGGATTGAGGCACCCGAGAACGAAATGTTGCCGCTTCCTTCCAGGGAGCCTTCCACTTTAAAGACGGTTCCCTCGATGGTGCCGCTCATGTCGATGGTGGCATTGACTGTGGAACCTTCAAAGTCGAGGACGATTTCGAAAGGCTCCAGGTCGATGGCATCGCCGTCTTTGGTGCCTGTCGTGTTGTAGTTGTTTCCGGCGAAGGTGATGGTGGCATTTACACGACCTTCTTCTGCGGCTTCAGAGAACATGATGTCCATGTCATAGTCGATGTTGATGGGGTAGGACAACATCAAGGCTGATGCCGTGGCGTCGAGGTTCACGCTGCCTGCATAGTGTGCCTCGAATTCTGGTTCAGGGGCGGGAAGAATCTTGAAATGGACATCGAGCGAGGCCATCTTGTCTTGGCTGTCGGTCACCGTAGCTGTCATGGTGACGTCGCCGACTTGGGTGAGGGTGAAGTATTTCGTGCTCGTGAATTCATTGCCGTTGTTGAGCTCTTTGGTCCATTCTTCCAAGATGTTGGCATCGTTGTCAACGAAGACAACTTTCAGGTCTTTGAGCGCCTTGCCCTCGCCTGACAGTGCAACAAAGAAGAGTTCTCCAGCGACGACTTCGGAGCCTTCGGATATGCAGTTTTCTTCTTCGAACAATGTGATGGTGGGACCGTTGTAGGGGGCAGGGGTAGGCGCTGTGCCTCTGTTGAGGTTGGCTGTGATGGTGCCAGTGGCCGTGTAGGGGATAAAGAGTCCGCCTTCGGCATAATTGCCTTGTCCGCTCACAGTGCCATTGAGGGCGAGGACATCTCCGCTTGTGGAAAGGATGCCTTTCAAGTCAAGGGTGGCCGTGACGGTGGTGCCTTCGACAGTCATGTTGACACTGATGGGGTCGAAGTCCACATCGTTGTTTTTGACGACGCCCTTGGTGGTATAGGTTTCGTGAACCTCTTCATTGGTGTATGTGAAGATGACTTGGTCCTTTGTCTCGCCTGCCGCCAGGTTGATGCTCATGGGCACAGTGATGTTGTTGAATTCTTGGCTGTAGGAACCACCGGTGGGCACGGTCATGGTCAAAGTGACGTTGGCAACGCCGTTGCCATACCAGTCGCCGATGAATTTTTCATTGGGTTTCTCTTTGTTGCAGGCTGCCAGCAATGCGGTAAGGCAGCACAGCGCGATGATGAGTGTTCTCTTCATGATGTTAGTGTTTTTACTTGTTATTTAGTAGGTTGCTGAACCTGTCGAAGCACCGTTGCAGAATCAAATCGGCCTTTCGAAGGGCTCAAGAACCTTTATAGTGCAAAAATAGAACCAAATTCAATACAAATAACGTTTTTTGGAGAAAAAATCGTATTTTTGAGCCTTATTTTGTGTCTATGAAGAACAAATGGATAGCCTGGGTGGTGGCGCTTGCCGTTTTGGCAATAGGTATGACGCTGCTCTATGTACTTGGTCCCGTTGAGGGTCCGATGCCGCTGTGGATGTCGATTCTGCCGCCTTTGGTGGCCATCGCGATGGCCTTATTAATAAAAGAGGTGATCTCATCACTCTTTGTGGGCATCCTGACAGGTACCTTCCTCATGGCCTTGTATGGTGGGGCAAGTCCAGCCTCGGCCTTGGGTGGCGGACTGCTGCGCGTGGTCGACACCTATGTCGTAGGTTCGTTGTTCAATGCCGACCATGTAACCATCATTGTTTTCACATTGCTCATCGGCGGTACGGTGCGTATTATCACCGCAAACGGTGGCATGCAGGGTGTGGTCAACTGGCTGTCGCGAAAAGCAAAGGGACCACGTTCGGGACAGCTGATGACGTTCTTTATGGATCTCTGTATCTTTTTCGACGACTACTCCAATACCCTCGTGGTAGGCAACACCATGCGGCCCATTGCCGACAAACTCAAGGTGTCACGCGAAAAGTTGGCTTATATTGTCGACTCCACTTCGGCGCCCGTGGTGGCCGTGGCTTTCGTGACGACCTGGATTGGGGCAGAACTGAGTTACATCCAAGATGGCATCAACGCCATTGGATTGGATGCATCGGCCTATTCGGTGTTTTTCCATTCCTTGGCCTATAGCTTTTATCCTTTCTTGACCCTCGGTTTCGTGTTGATGCTCATCTTCAGTGGGCGTGACTTCGGCCCCATGCTGAAGGCTGAACGCAAGGCACGCTTGGCTTCTTCCATGGAAACGGACATGTCGAATAGCGTGTCGAGACCTGCCCATATCATCGATGCCTTGATTCCACTCACTGTGCTGATTTTTGGCACTATCATCGGACTGATAGCCACGGGTTACGATGCCACGGTGTGGCAGGCGGGAACGGATTTCTTCTCCAAACTCTCCGAAACCATAGGTGCAGCCAATTCCTATAAGGCTTTACTATGGGCTTCGGTGCTCTCTCTACTCACCGCCATCGTGATGACTTTGTTGCGAGGCGACATGAAGTTTGGAAAGATTATGGAGGAAATGGTAGAAGGCTTCAAGAGCATGTTCAATGCGGTGCTGATTCTGACCATGGCTTGGTCCATCGCCTTGGTGACCAAGGATATGCATACGGCAGAGTTTGTCTCTCAATTGCTGGTTCAGTGGTCGCTGTCGCCCGTGGTAGTTCCCGTGTTGACCTTTCTCTTGGCCGCCTTGATTGGTTTTTCAACGGGTACCTCATGGGGTACAATGGCCATCCTTTATCCTTTGATTCTGCCGGCTTTGTGGTTACTCTGCCAGAAAGAGGGCATGAGCGTTGATGCGACGATGCCTTTGTTCTACAACGTGGTGGCCTCGGTTTTGGCGGGTTCCGTCATGGGCGACCACTGTAGCCCGATTTCCGACACGACGATTATGAGTTCTTTGGCATCCAGCTGCAACCACTTGCAGCATGTCAGGACACAAATGCCTTGTGGTGCTGTGGCTGATTGTTCGGTTGGTAGGTAAAAAAGTAGAGACGTAGCGCGCTACGTCTCTACAAAAGGTGTTATTCCTAGTTGTTTATTTTGTTGGATCGGTATTGTCGCACCTTTGTCCCTCATACTGCTGCACCTCATCATATTTGTAGACCAATTCGATGCCCACCTGTTTGAACATCTCTTCGGTCTCAGCGCCGTCGTGGTAGCGGCGTTCACACACCACGCGAACGATGCCGCAGTTGATGATGAGCATGGCGCAGGTGCGGCAGGGGGTCATGCGGCAGTATAAAGTGCTGCCGTCCAAGGCGATACCTCTTCTGGCGGCCTGGCAGATGGCGTTCTGCTCGGCATGCACGGTGCGCACGCAGTGTTGGGTGACACTTCCGTCTTCGTGGATGACCTTGCGGAATAGGTGGCCCACATCATCGCAGTGGGGGAGGCCTTTGGGCGAACCCACATAGCCTGTCACCAGGATTTGTTTGTCCTTCACGATTACGCAGCCGCTGCGGCCACGGTTGCAGGTGGCACGCTCGCTGACGGTGTCGGCGAGGTTGAGGAAATAGTCATCCCATGAAGGACGCACATGCAGCTGTGTCAACACTTTCTCCACCTGCTGGTGCAACTCAGGGATAGTGCCGTCGTTCATGAAGACGAAGTCAGCCTCCTTGATGCAGGCGCCGAGGTTTTGCTTGTTGGGATCAGTGGCGGTCATCTCACGTTCTTCGTTAGCCACGAAGGTATCGAAGTCGATGTGGTCTGTCTCTGAGCCACGCAGGTAGATGCGGTCGTAGCGGATCTTACGGTCGGCGTCGACGGCGAAGAGGTAGAACTCGCCCTTCTCGCGCAGCGAGTGGATCTCGCCTGGGGTACGCACACTCTCGATGACGGCATTCTTGCCTTCGGTCTTGGCCCGCTCGAAGAGCTGGTCGGTGATGTAGCTGGGGCAATGCGCAGCACGCAGGTCGTTGCCCACCATGGTGAGGGTGTCGCGGTTCACCTCGAGTCCGCGGCGTTGGCATTCTTCTGTGATATAGGCACGTACCGAGTAGTGCACGAAGCCTTTTTCCTTGACGAGATAGTCGACGATGGTGCCTTTTCCGGCGCCTAGTGTTCCTGTTATTCCTATGATGATCATGGTCTTGTTGTTTTAAGAGCAGGGACTGACGTCGCCTGCTTATTGACGTCCCTACGGGACTGGTATTAACTCTAAACTCTAAACACTCAACTCTAAACTACTTCACTTGTTCCTTAATCTCCACCACCCACTTCGTGACATCCGCGGGCTGGAATTGCTCCATTTTCTCTAGGAGGTCTTTTGCGTCGTCGCTGACGATGAGGTTCTCGGCATGTTCGCGGCGCATGAAGCCCTCGTCGGCGATGTGTTTGATAAACGCGACGATGCCATCGTAGTAGCCGTTCACGTTGTAGAGTGCGACAGGCTTGTCGAAGACACGCAGTTGGCTGAGCACATAAGCTTCAAAGAACTCATCCATGGTGCCGATGCCGCCTGGTAAGGCGATGAAGCCATCAGCCATGTCCTCAAGGATTTTCTTGCGCTCGGCCATCGAGTCTACCACAATGAGCTCGTCTATGCCGTCGTGTCCGACGTGCATGTCGAGTAGATGCTTTGTGATGGTGCCGGTCACCTTGCAACCACGTTCCATCATCACGTCGGCGATGACTTTCATTAGGCCAACGCTGCCGCCGCCGAAGAGCAGTTCACAGCCATGGTCGGCCAGCACGTGACCCAATTCTGCGGCTTTTTCCTTGTAAATCGGGGCGAAACCCATGCTGCTGCCGCAAAAGATACAAATCTTTTTCATTCGGTAAATTTTTGCAAATGTAGGTGTTTTTTTCGTAGTTTTGCAAAACTAAATATGAGAATCATGAAAATCACAAAACTTATCCTTGCTCTAGGTTTGGCTTTTTGTCTGGCCTCTTGTGGCAACCAGCCCAAGACGGACGAAAGTGTCACTAATGGAAACGCTACAGAAACTTCTGCTGTAGTTGACGAAGTACAGGTCGCGGAAACGCCTTTTGACTGGGGCGCCTTGAAGATTGGCTCCGATATCCCAGAAAAGATAGATGGTTGCACTATAGAGCCTGTGACCTATATGGCGGAAGGCGAGGAACAAATCAAGTATGCCATCAAAAAGGATGGTGAATTGTTAGCGGAGCTGGAACCGGATTATGATTTTGTAAAAAATGCTTTCACGAATACCATAAGTGTAATCAACGTTTATTCTGACCTGTATCAGAGTGAGAAGAACTTCCATGTGGGTAGCAATGTCAGCGATGTACTGGCCGCCTACCCCGATTTGTTGACAAGTTTTACGGTCATGGGCGAAATTTGTCTGGACGCGGACGGCACACAGTTTATGGTGGCAGCGGAGGATTTTGACGGCAAGCTCCCCGAAGTCACAAGCGACGAAGGTGCCATCATAAAGAATCCTTCTTTCAAACCGGAAGCCAAGGTCAAAATGATTCGCATGTATTAACTGACTTTTTGCAATTCTTATATATGGATAGGACGATAGGCATTTTGGGTGCCATGGCCCAGGAAATCGACGAGGTGAAGGCCCTATTAACGAACAAGACCGTCGTAAAAATCGCGAACCGTGAGTTCGTTGTTGGCAAGATCAACGGTATTGCATGCGTGGTGGCCTTCTCCAAATGGGGCAAGGTGGCCGCTACCATCACTGCCACCTTATTAATACAAGAGTTCGGCGTCACCGACCTCTTTTTCATTGGCACGGCAGGCGCCTTGGCCGATGGCCTCAAGGTGGGTGACATCGTGATTTCCAAACGCTTGGTGCAGCATGATTTGGATGCCCGTCCCATCATTTCGCGTTTCGAGTTGCCCTTGCTGAACCGTGTCTATGTCGACAGCAACCCGGAATTGACCGAGCTGGCAGGTAAGGCGGTAGCCAATCTTTTGGATAAAGGCGTTGATAAAATGGTGGGTGAGGAGGCTGCCAAGGATTTCAATCTCGCACCGACTCTGTATTTCGGCGACATTGCCAGTGGCGACCAGTTTATCAATAGCGATGCGCAGCGTAACGAAATCATCAGTTTGTTGCCCGATGTGCTCTGTGTCGAGATGGAAGGCGCCGCCGTGGCACAAGTCTGTCTGGAATTTGGCACGCCATTCACGGTCATCCGTACAATCAGCGACACTGCTAATCACAATGCACGCGTTGACTTCGGCAAGTTCATCGTCGAGGTGGCGAATGCCTATTCAAGGGCCATCGTCCAGGAAATCATGCGTCTGCTATGATGATTACATAATCATCGCACACACGCTACCCACCAGCAGAAACACTATAAATCCAATGACCAAGCATCCGAGTTTGGACTTGAGGGCGAGTTTGGTGTGTGAGAGCAACTCTTTCAGCGAAGGCCGTTTCTGGTCGACCGCCTTTCTCTGTCTTGTTTTCCCATTTGGGAGGACCTCGTAATACAATGGAGCGCCATACATCATCGCTTTGGCCAGTCCGCCAGCCGCCAGGATGGCAAAGAAGCCCGGGATGCAGTACCATGCCGCGCCGTAGCCGATGCGGATGTCTGAAAGCGGCTGCCATCTTAATATTTGAATAGGTATGGCGATAAGGACAGGCAGGAAAATCACTGCAAGGATAATCAACACGGTTTTGATAATGCGCCAAGGAGTGAAAAATTTCAGCTTGGCAGGCACGGGACCTTGGCCAAAGTCGGCGACGAACTCCGTCTGGGTGTCATTGTGGCTGGCTTTTTCTTTGGGCAAAGTGATGATTTCTTGAATGAGCTCCTTGTGGTGTCGATTGTGGGCGATGGCGAAGAAGACGAGGCCGAACACGGCAGCGACAGCTAAACCAGCAAGCACTTCTCCAATAATTAACGAAGCCAAAATGCTGACCACCAGAGTGGAAAGCAAGGGCCATAGCCACCATTTGCTGGTCAGGTTTTTCGTTTTCCCAGTGGCGATGGATACTTTGCCGGTTTGTCCGTTTACGGCCGCAGCTATGCCGCCTTTGCATTTTACCAGATAAACGGGCATGAGGGCGGGAATGGACTCGTTCTCGTCATTGTCGAGGAAGACGGTGAGCTCTTTGGTGCCCACTTTCTTTGTGAGGTTTTGGTACAGTTCTGCACGGGTTTCTTCTGCAACGCGGGCATTCAACGCTTCTCCGACCACATTCTGGATCTTGGCGTTTTGGTGGTTCAGGTAGCCGAAATCGAACTCACGCGCCTCATTGAAATCGAAAGGCTCGATGCCATCGAGAAACAGGTTGTCCCAGTCTTTGGAGGCATTCACGGCAGTATGGTTCAGGTAGGCCCGAAACGGATAATTTGCATTCGTGCCGTCTTGGAGGGTGATGCCCATTTTTCCATTATATGCGCCGCGAACGATGTGATAAGGCAGATAACATCCTGTGAAACGATGACGGTTCTTCTCGATCAGTTTGGCCGCAGGGTTGCTTTTGTTTTGGTTCAGCCAGGCGTTTAGTCTTTCCAGGGCTTCTTCTTTGTTGAGTTTGAAGGGGATGATCACCTCTGGCACGTCGTTGCCAGCAAACTCGGCATCGATCATGGTGTTTTGGCAAAAGGGGCATTGTGCCGAGGCATCCTCGCCCGTGGCCATGGTTTGGGCTCCACAACTCGGACAGGAAAAAGTCTTGACTTTGGCGAGGTCCTTAAGGACGATGCCATGATGGAGGCTTCTCCAGTGACGGTATTCGGCTATCTTTTCCGATGCCTCGGCTTCGGAGCCGCAATGTGAACAGCAATATTTTTGCTTGGATATATCATAATATTGGTCGCCTCCGCAGTTATTGCAACGGACGACTAATGGGTTGCTGACTTGTTCTTTCATAGTAGATATGCTGAATTTGGCTCGACGATACTAGTTTTCCAATTCTAATCTAATAATCTCCCAAAACATCCCCATTCCGATTTCAAGAATGTCATCGGGGAAGTCAAACATAGGGTCGTGCAATGCGGGTTGTTCTAAGCCTGAACCTAAACCAAAGAAACCGATAGGGCAGACGCTTCCAAACCGTCCAAAGTCCTCCGACCAACGGAAAGGCTCGTCCAAATGACCGAGGCTCAACTCAAGGTTATTCGCGGCTTGCTCTATGGTTTTCACACAGTTGTTGTCGCTGTTGGTGGCGGCGAAGGCTTCGTGTTCGGAGAAACTGAAGTCGAAGAGGTGGTCTTTGGCCTTGGCGCGGCAAAACTCGATGATCTCCGTCGACATCAGTTCCAGGTTGCGGTCGTTGAAGCTGCGCAAGGTAAGCCAAATCTCGGCATGGCCAGGGGCGACGCCAAAGGTTTCTTCGCCCAAGATGGCGTGCGTGATGACGAAAGTGGTGAGTGGCTTCACGGCTTTCAGCTGCTCGCGTTTTTTCTCCAAATGGTGGATAAGTTGGGCCAACAATTCCGAAGGACTGTGCCCCGTCTCAGGCTGTGAAGCATGTGCTGTGCGACCGTCGAAAATGAGCTTTAAGCCGAACGAAGCCGCTGCAAAACAGCCTTCCTTCACCATAATTTTACCTTTCTCGAAGCTGGGTAGGTTGTGCAGCCCGTAGGCCACATCGGGCTTGATTTGTTCAAATTGCGGGTCGCTGAGGATGGCTTGTGCGCCTTGACCAGTCTCCTCGGCGGGCTGGAAGAGCAGCACCACTTCGCCTTGGTCGGGGCGTTGCTCACCAAGCCATTGGGCCAAGCCGCAGAGGATGGTGGCGTGACCGTCGTGACCGCATTTGTGCGAAACGCCTTGGTTTTGTGAACGATAGGGAATGTCGTTCGGTTCGGGGATGTGTAGCGCGTCGATGTCGCCACGGATGAGAATGCACTTGCCAGGCTTTGCACCTTTATATATAGCCGCCTGTCCATAGCCACCGATTTTTTCGATGAGTTGGTCGGGTTGGGTCTGTTTCACCCATTCGTTCAAAATTCTATTGGTAATGGCCTCCTGCCCTGAAAGCTCGGGGTGGGCGTGGAGGATATGTCGCAGTTCGATGAGGTTTTGCATGATGAGGTTTGTTTTTGTCAGGCAAAGGTACGGCTTTTTCATCATGGCAAGTCCTTCATTTAAAGAATTGTTTTATCTTTGCCCCCAAATTTCAGACGGACAATGCAAACAGTACTCTATCCCCTAAAATTCAAGCCCATCTTCAAAGATAAGATCTGGGGCGGACGTAAAATCAAGGAAGTGCTTGGCATGGACTATGGTCCGCTGCCCAACTGTGGCGAAGTGTGGCTGCTCTCAGGTATTTGGGATGAGCAAAGTGAAATTGCCAATGGCGACTTCGAGGGCGACGAAATCAACGACTTGGTGGAGACCTTCATGGGCGACTTGGTGGGCGAGAGCGTCTTCGACCAATATGGAGAACAGTTCCCCTTGTTGCTCAAGATCATCGATGCTAATGACTGGCTCTCGGTGCAGGTGCACCCCGACGACGAGTTGGCCGAAAAACGAGGTTTGGGCAATGGCAAGACCGAGATGTGGTATGTGATGCAGGCCGAACAAGATGCAGAACTCATCATGGGCTTCAACCGCGAGATGACACGGATGGACTATGTCAATGTGTTGAAAGACAATAATCTGCAATCGGTGCTCAATCACGAAGCGGTGAAAAAGAACGATGTCTTCTTCATCCCCGCAGGTCGTGTGCATGCCTTGGGTCCTGGCATCATGGTGGCCGAGATCCAGCAGACGAGTGATACCACATATCGTATTTATGACTGGGACCGCATCGATGTGGCGGGTATGCGCCGTGAGTTGCATGTCGCGCAGTCGGTAGAGGCCATCGACGGCAGATTGCCCGAACGCTACAAAACCCAAGTGGCTGATGTGATGAACAAGACCGTTCCCGTCATTGACTGCCAGTATTTTGTCACCAATTTGCTGCAACTTCAAGGTGAGATGGAGAAGGACTATTCCAACCTCGACTCGTTCGTGATTTTAATGCCACTTGAAGGAAAATTTTCGCTGGTTTGGGAAAATGGCGCGGTATTTGTAAGTGCTGGAGAATGTGTTCTGATCCCCAATGTCATCAAAAAGGTGAGCATCAGGGCGGTGGAATACTGTAAGATGCTTGAGATTTATTGCCAACTTGAAGAGGAATGAGGAATGATGAATGCTGAATGAGGAATGCTGAATGATGAATGATGAATGATGAATTTTGAATCTTTAAATTATTGAATATTAAACCATTAAATCCAATGAAAAAACTTGTGACACTCTTGCTGATGGCCCTGATGGTAACAGGCCTTCACGCGCAAACGAAATCGGAATTGCCGAATGTGACCCTTAAGAATCTGAACGGCAAGGACGTAAACATCGCCAAACTCAACAACAACGGCAATCCTATTGTTATCACCTTCTGGGCTACCTGGTGCGGTCCCTGCATTAAGGAACACAATGCCCTCAACGATGTCTATCAAGACTGGAAGGATGAGACGGGTGTGAAGATTTATGCCGTTTCGATCGACGACTCGCGTTCCACCGCCAAGGTGAAGCCCACTGTGGAAGGTAAAGGTTGGGACTTTGACGTCCTTCTTGATGTGAACAGCGACCTCAAGCGCGCCATGAACGTGAGCAACCCGCCACATACTTTCCTCTTCGATGGCAATGGCAAACTCGTTTACCAACACACCGGCTATATCGAAGGTGGTGAAGAAGACCTCTATGAGGAAATCTTGAAAGTGGCCAAGACAAAGAAGAAAAAGTAATTCATTGGCGCGATACCGCAAGGTGCGAGACACGAGATCCTGATTTACAACGGGTTCCGTGTCCCGCTATTGTGTTATTTCGTGTCAAAAACATACATTTATGCGAAAACATATACTATTATTGCTCGCACTCGCCTTGACATTCGGTTTCAGAGCGAGTGCTCAGTCGTTCCTTGAAAACAGCCAAGTGAGCGGCAGCTTCCAAACCGACGCCCAATACTACATGCTCGACAAAGGCATCGATATCAATGACCTTAAAGGAAAGCAACTAGGCATCAATGGTTTCGGAAAAGTGAATTATACCAACGGAAATTTCTCGGCAGGTATGCGTTTTGAGGCTTTTCTTCCCGAGATGAATGGCTTCCGCAGCGAATTGAATGGCGTGGGTCTGGCCAATTTCTTCGCCACCTACGACAACGGCTTCATCGGCATGACGGTGGGCGACATCTATGACCAGTTCGGCAGCGGCCTTGTGTTCCGCACCTATGAGGAGTGGTCGTTGGGCATGGACAACGCGCTGCGCGGCGCGCGCGTGGTGTTGCGTCCTACCCAAGGCGTGACCTTAAAGGCTGTCTATGGTCGTCAACGCTATTTCTGGGCGCCTTATCTCGAGCGTGACTTCAACACCGACGACTACCGTGGCATCGTGCGCGGCTTTGATGCGGATTGGGACCTCAACCAAAGCATCCCAGCCCTCAACGAGTCACAGTTCAAGATGAGCCTTGGCGGTAGTTTCGTCAGCAAAAAACAGGCCGACCAGAGTTCGTTCTATAACATCCCCGAAAATGTCAGCGCCGCTGCAGCTCGCATCAACCTCGGCTATGGCAACTGGGCTTTCAGTACCGAGTATGCATACAAGATCAACGACCCGTCGGCCATCAACAACTTCATCTATAAGGAAGGCCGCGCCCTGCTGTCATCGTTGAGCTATTCGCAGAAAGGCTTTGGAGCCGTTCTCCAGGTGAAGCGTACCGACAATATGAGTTTCAAGTCGATGTACACGGGCAAGCAAAACGACCTCGACATCAACTTCATCCCGCCCATCAACTACACCCATACGCATAGCTTGCCTTCGATGTACACCTATTCGACCCAGCCCAATGGCGAGATGGCGGCACAGTTGCAGGTCAACTACACCATCCCGAAAGGCACAGCCCTCGGTGGCAAATATGGCACCAAACTTGCTTTCAATATGAGTCAGGTGAACGACATCGTACGCGACAGCGTGGCCTATGGCAACCAAATCGGCTTGAACCAACCTGGTACCTTGGGTTACACCTCCAAGTTCTTCGCTGTCAGCGACCACCGTTTCTTCCGCGACATCAACTTCGAGGTCGACAAGAAAATCAGCAAGGATTGGCACCTCACCGCCCAATACATCAACTTATATTACGATATCGAGACCATCGAAGGCCATGCCGGCGCTCCTGTTGTGAAGGCTAATATCGGCTTCATGGATGTGACCTACAAGATTAATAAGAAACAAAGCCTGCGTCTCGAACTACAAGGCTTGTGGGAGAATGAAGTCCACAAAGGCTACGAATATGATGAGAGCGAGAAGAAAGACTACCAGAAGCGTGGTGACTGGGCTGCTGCCTTGCTCGAATACTCCATCAATCCCCATTGGTCATTCTCCATCGCCGACAAGTGGAACTACGGCAACCCGGTTGAAGAATACCGTGACCATTACTTCACTGGTACGGTGACCTATATCCATGATGCCACTCGTGTTATGTTGAGCGCTGGTCGCCAGAGCGAAGGCGTGGTTTGCGTCGGCGGTGTGTGCCGTACGGTGCCCGCCTCAAGCGGCGTGTCGTTGACCGTTTCGACGAGCTTTTAATTGATGTTTAAACCTAATGATTGGAACAATGAAAAGATTATTCAGAATAGGTATGGCATTGCTGGCCGCCATGTTGTTCATGAATGCCTGCGATGTCGAGAAGGAACCTTATATCCAAGGCGAAGAAGACGAAAAGTCCATTTTGAGTTTTAAAGTGGATGGTGCTGATAGCTTTATTGACGAAGAATCCCGAGTGGTAAGGTTGGATTTCGAAGCTGGCACAGATGTAAGCCATCTGACGCCGACTATTATGGTCTCCACTTATGCCACCATCGAGCCTGAATCGGGTGTGGCACAAGACTTCACCAACCCTGTTTATTATACGGTCACGGCCATGAATGGCACTACGGCACAATATATGGTGGAGGCGGTGGTCCACGATGCCGACAACGAGAAGAGTATCCTGTCGTTCACGATCGATGGCGTGGAAGGCGATATCAACGAAACCGCCAAGATTGTTACGCTGACGATGCCGGAAGACACCGATGTCACCCAACTCGTCCCGACCATCGAGGTGTCGGAAGGCGCCACGATTAGCCCCGCCTCTGGCGAGGCCCAGGACTTCACCGACCCCGTTACTTACACCGTCACAGCCCAAAATGGTACTACGGCGGACTATGAGGTGATGGTCTATGTGGAAGGCGGAGTGCTGGAGCCGACGGGCAAGACTGTGCTCATCAAGGACTTCACTGGCGTGCGTTGCGTCAATTGCCCTGCCGCTGCTGAATATGTCCATAACCTGCAGCACCAACTTGGCGAGGACCACATCTTCATTATGAGCGTCCATGCCGGTTATCTCGCCCAACCTTTGGGTCAGTTCCCCGATTTCCTCACCGATGAGGGCACCGAATGGTACAATAATCACGACTCCAACCCGCTTTTCGCTGTCGACCATGTGGCCTTGACGGATGGCAATACCCTCCTCGCGGAGCAAATCGATGCTCCCGTAGCAGCAGCGTTGACAGAAGATCAGTCGTTTGAAATCATGGTGACGCCCAGTTTTGATGAGACTTCGCGCCAATTGAATGTGGGGGTCAAAGCAGTTGCCTTGGCTGATAAAGAAGGAGCGTTCTCTATCACGGCATGCCTGGTTGAAGACCATATCATTGGTTGGCAAACCATTGTGGGTGGCGTCGATAGGGAATATGACTTCCGCAATGTGTTGCGTGGCACCCTCAATGGCGCCTATGGCGACATATTTGAAAGCATCCAAGTTGAGGCCGACGAGACTTTCAATTTCAACTATAGCACCGAACTCAACGCGGACTATAATGCCGATAATTGCTACCTAATGGTCTACATCTCGCTTGGCGACCAAATCCTGCAAACTGCGGTAAAGAAGATCAAATAAACTGTAGTTGAGGGTCTTATGGTATTCAACTCCATAGCATTCCTCATCTTCCTGCCCATTGTGGTGCTGCTGTTCTACCTGCTGCCCCACAAGTGGAGATGGCTGATGTTGCTGGCTGCCAGCTGCGTGTTCTACATGTGGTTCGTGCCCAAGTACATCCTCATCTTGTTGGTCACCATCGTCATCGACTACGGGGCAGGGGTGCTTATGGAACGCTATGCCGACCGACGCAAACTGAAGAAAACAGTTTTCATCATCAGCATCGTGAGTACGCTCACGGTGCTGTTGGTTTTCAAGTATCTGAACTTCCTTACCGCCAATCTCGACCAACTCTGTGCCTCTTTGGGCATGGAGACCCATCTCTTGACGCATATCATCCTGCCCATCGGCTTGTCGTTCCACACCTTCCAGAGCATGAGTTATGTCATAGAGGTGTATCGCGGCCACCAAAAGGCTGAAAGGCATTTCGGGTATTACGCGCTCTATGTGATGTTCTTCCCACAGTTGGTTACTGGCCCCATTGAACGCCCGGGCAACCTGCTGCATCAACTCCATGAAAAGAAAGAGTTTTGCTATGAGAACATCTCCAAGGGCATGCGCCTTATCCTGTTCGGCTTCTTTGTCAAGATGGTGGTGGCCGACCATTTGGGCGAATATGTCGACGAGGTGTATGGTCATCTTGACGAGTATAATTCTTGGAGTGTTCTGGGTTGTATGTTTTTCTACAGTTTTCAGATTTACTGTGACTTCTTCGGCTATTCCACCATAGCCCTCGGTAGTGCGAAACTCATGGGCTTCGACCTGATGGACAATTTCCGCTCGCCTTATCTCTCCAAAAATATCGCCGAGTTTTGGCATCGTTGGCACATCTCGCTGTCGACTTGGTTTCGCGATTATGTCTATATTCCTTTGGGCGGCAGCCGCGTCAAGTTCGGGCGATGGGCCTTCAATATCTTGGTCGTATTCGTGTTAAGTGGCATCTGGCACGGTGCGGCTTGGACTTTCCTGTTATGGGGCTTCGCGCATGGTTTGCTTCACATCATCGAGAAGGCCTTGCGTAACCGTTTCCCAAGCAAGGAAAGTCAATCAAAATGGTTGAAAATCGGCGTTGACGTACTATGCGTACTCAAGACTTTTATTCTGGTTACCCTATTTTGGGTTGTGTTTCGTGCCACGGATCTGGAGCATCTGAAGGCCATCTTTGTGACCGCTTTCACCAACTTCGGGGGTGGTGAACAGATGTCGGTCAAACCTGGTATGTGGATCTATCTCGGCCTGTTCATCCTTTCAGACATTGTGCTTCGTAATACCCGTTTCGACGCGTGGTGCGAGGGCAAGCCAATGGCGGTCAGGTGGATGATTTATGCCGTGCTTGTCTTTATGGTCATCGCTTGTTCGAGTGTCAAGAATTTCCCGTTCATCTATTTCCAGTTTTAGCCATGAAGAAATTGTTGATACGCATAGGAATAGTTTTGGTGATGCTCCTGATACTCAATTGGGTGTATTCCAAGTGGTTCTTCGAGAAGGACTTGCGCAAGCATTCCGACATCGTCGAGCTCTCGTGGCAAGTGATTGATGACAGTTGCCGCATTATCTATCTTGGTGAGTCGTCGAACAACCACTATGGTGATGAGGAATCCAACCATCGCAAAATCAGTGACTTCACTGCGGATTATTTCCCAACGATGAAGATGGGTGATTTGACGAAGGAAGCATCACATGCCCAGACCTACTATTATATGCTGAAGCACATCCCGGCTACCTCGGCAGTCGAGACGGTGGTGGTGACGATGAACCTGCGCTCGTTTGGTCCACTTTGGATTTATTCGAAACTTGAGACCCCTTTGCGTAAGCAACTGGTGCTGCTTGAGGACTATCCGCCTTTGGTAAACCGATTCCTGCTGGCGTTTAAGGCATATCCCGTCAAAACCGAAGAGGAATGGAACGAATTGGTGTTTGAGCATTGGCGTAACGACACCTTTAGCATTCCGAATTTTGCCTGGCGCACCAATGTTGATTGGGACTATGGCATGTATTCCTATGGATGGTATGATGCAAACGGTCAGCGTGACTGGGATTTGACCGCTTTGGCATGCCACTACATCAAGACATACGCTTTTGAGATTAACGACGACAACCCGCGTGTCAAGGACTTCGACGCTATTGTGGATTTGTGCCGCGAAAGAGGTTGGAAACTGGTGTTCAACTTGATGGCCGAGAATGTCGACAAGGCCAACGAACTGGTAGGCAAGGACCTAATGCTACTCTTCAAGAAGAATCATGACTACCTAATGCAGCGCTATGGCAGCCTCGAAGGTGTGACCGTGGTCGATAACCTCAACCTTGTCCGTGACGTCAACTTCATCGATCAGGACTGGACCACTGAACATTATTACGAAGAAGGCCGCCGCATCGTTGCCGACCATTTGGCGCTGGCTTTACGAGAGTTCTATCCCGACGATTACCATAATCCGGATTCGCTGAAACTGGATGTCGGTCATTACTTTTTAGGCGATTTGAGAACATTGGACAAACAGCATCCCTATAGTATGACATTAATGCTCACCGCTGATAGCATCCGTCCTGATTGGGATATGGTGAATGTGGCTTTCGAGCTCAAAAGGCAAGATGACTTGTGCAATCCGGTCTTTGCTGTGGAAAAACACGGTGTGCAAGGCGAAAAGTCCATTGATTCGTATGCCGTGAAGGAGCAAATACAAAAAAACGACGCATGGGATTTCGCCACTTATGCTTTGCCTGTCGACTCGGTTTTCCGTACTGCGCAGATAATCAAGTTATATGTCCATAATTTCTCGGACAGTCCGATTCAAATCAGAAATTTGGATGTTTCATTCCGCCCTGCCTACCTCAAGCCGAGGGTCAAAGCGCAAACCTACAAGTCAGCTGATGCCAACGACGGTAAGTAGCCCTTCTTCAACCTTGAATTTTACCTCCATCCCGCCAAAAGCCATGCCATACACCCGCTTTGGGTCGTCATGGTACTGCGGCCGCGGGTCGTGCTGCAAGACGGCAATAAGGCTTTCGCGCTGGTGTTCGGGTACACTTTGCAACAAGGCCTCTGGGAAAACCACCTCCAATAGGTATTCCGCTGGTTTTGAGGCGAAACCACTGACAGCGTCAGGGTGGCTGTCGGTGTAGGCGATGTAGGGTTTGATATCATAGATGGGTGTGCCATCCATCAGGTCGGCACCCGACACATGAAGCACGGGACCTAGTTTTGGGTCGATTTCCACGCTCTCCAATTTCACCGACGAAAGCCCGATGGGGTTGGGGCGGAAAGGCGATCGCGTGGCGAAAACGCCTTTGCGCACATTGCCACCCAAACGAGGCGGACGCACAGTGGGCGACCATTCGTCGCGAACGGCTTCAGTGAACTCCCATAAGATCCAGATGTGTGAGAACTCCTCCAACCCGCGCACTGCCTCGGCGTTTCGGTATTCAGGCTCGAAGACGATGCGCCCTTGCAGCGAGTCGATGATGCCGCTCTGTCTGGGGATGCCAAACTTGGTCGGGAAGTCGGTGTGGATGCGTGCGATGGTTTTCATGGTGCAAAAATAACGCTTTTTGCCAACCAAGCCGAAAAAAGCATTACTTTTGCCGCCGCAAAACAAAAACGCTTGTCATGCAAAGCAACGAAGAAATCTCCATACTGGTGCTCTATACCGGCGGCACCATCGGCATGATGCAAGACCCCAAGACGGGTGCCTTGGTGCCTTTTGACTTTGAACATATCTATGCCCATCTGCCCGTGTTGCGCAATTTCGGCTACCAAATCGACTTCTACAGCTTCGATCCGCTCATCGACTCGTCCAATATGTCGCCTGATTTCTGGATCCGGCTGGCGTCGAAGATAGGGGAGGAGTATGAGCATTACGATGGTTTTGTTGTGCTTCACGGCTCCGACACCATGGCTTATACTGCTTCGGCCTTGAGTTTTATGCTTGAGAATCTTAACAAGCCTGTCGTACTCACCGGCTCACAGCTGCCCATGGGTGTGGTGCGCACCGATGGTCGCGAGAATTTCCTTGCCGCCATTGAGATTGCCGCCGCCAAAGACGACGACACACCTCTTGTCCCCGAGGTGTGCATCTTCTTCCAGAACCAGCTGTTGCGCGGTAACCGTGCCACCAAGTTCAACGCCGAGAACTTCAACGCCTTTGCTTCCACCAACTATCCTAATCTGGCCGAGGTGGGCGTACACATTAAATATAATAAAGACCGCATCCTGAAGCCCAACTTCAAGAAACTCAAGGTGCATACCCAGATGGACCGTCATGTGGGCATCCTCAAGCTCTTCCCAGGCATCTCCGAGGACTTCGTGCGCCATGCCTTGAAGACTCCTGGCCTCAAGGCATTGGTTTTGGAGACCTTCGGTTCGGGCAATGCCACTACCGCTGCTTGGTTCTTGGATGCCTTGAAAGACGCCATCGACCATGGCCTCATCATCCTCAACATCACGCAATGCAAGGCCGGTTCGGTGGAGATGGGTCGCTATGAAACGAGCCTCGATATGGCACGCATCGGCGTCATTAGTGGACACGACATGACCACAGAGGCTGCCGTTGCCAAACTCATGTATCTCATTGGTGAAGGCTTGGCCAAGGAGCGAATTCTGGAAATCATGCAGAATTCCATCCGTGGCGAGATGACCCTTTGAGGCTAAAATTCAAGCATTTGGAAAATAATTGCAATAAAAAATGAAAGTTTTTTGTTTCCCTAAACAAAAAATGTTGTACTTTTGGCAACGATTTCAGAATGGGTTTGAGGGGAAGGCACGGAAGAGGAGAGATGTCCGAGTGGTTTAAGGAGCACGCCTGGAAAGTGTGTGTACTCCAAAAGGGTACCGCGGGTTCGAATCCCGCTCTCTCCGCAGAAAAGCAATGCTAGAACAAAGTAATTCATAACAGTAATAATCAAAACATTCAAACTAAACTATGAAAAAATTAATTGCTTTCCTCATGGTTGCTGGCCTTATGACCTTTGGCGTCAGCAATCTCGTCGTTGCTCAAGACGAGCAAGCGCAAACCGAGCAGACCGAACAAGTCGTTGCTCCTGAACAAACCGAAGTGACTCCCGCCGAAGTGGAGACCACCGAAGAAATCACGCCTGCCCAGGCAGAAGCTCCCAAGACTTTCCGTGAGTCCATCAAGAAGCAATTCATCGATGGTGGTCCTGGTTTCATGGGTATCGTGTTGGTCATCTTGCTCATCGGTATGGCCATCTCCATTGAGAGAATCATTTATCTGACCCTTTCTACCGCCAACTCCAAGAAACTCCTGGCTGGTATCGAAGCCAAGATGAAGAATGGTGATGTTGAAGGTGCCAAACAGCTTTGCAAGGACACCCGTGGTCCTGTGGCCAGCATCTTCACCCAAGGCCTTATCCGTTATCAGGACGGTCAGTCGCTCGAGGAAGTCGAGAAAGCCATCGTCTCCTACGGCTCCGTCGCAGGTGGCAAGCTTGAAAGCGGTTTGAGCTGGATCGGCCTCTGCATCAGCTTGGCTCCTATGTTCGGTTTCATGGGTACTGTTATCGGTATGATCCAGGCCTTCGACGACATCGCCGCTGCTGGTGACATGAGCCCCACGGTCGTGGCCTCCGGTATGAAGGTCGCTCTGTTGACCACCGTGTTCGGTCTGATCGCCGCTATTATCCTTCAGATTTTCTTCAACTTCATCGCTTCAAAGATCGAAAGCATCGTCAACGATATGGAAGACGCTTCCATCTCGTTCATGGATATCCTCGCTAAGTACAACAACAAATAAAACAAGTATTAATCATGAACAGTAAGATTTCAAAATGGGTACTTGCCGTGTTGGCGCTCATCACTGTGGGTCTGGCAGTGTATTTCTACCTTGGCCTCTCCGATGAAGCCCGCACCAACGTACTCCTGAATTGGGGCTACATCTTGATTATACTTGGCATCGTCATCGCATTGATTTCAGTCTTCTTCACCGCCGCCATCAAAGGCGTCAACGGAAAGACGCTCCTGGTTGCAGTCATTGCATTCGCTATTATTGGAGTTGTAGCTTACCTTATGTCGAGAGGCGCTTTCGCCACTCCTTACGAAGCCGGCGAGGTGGCTTATTCAGCCAAGACGCACGGATGGGTCGAACTCGGCCTCAACTTCTTCTATGTCACTCTTGGAGTAGCCATCCTTTCCATCTTGTTCTCCGTCATCTACAAGGCAGTTAAAAAGTAAATCATTTCATCATGGCAAGAAAAACTCCTGAAATCAATTCCAGTTCGCAGGCTGACATAGCATTCTTGCTGTTATGTTTCTTCCTGATGACCACCTCCATGGATGTGGACTACGGTATCACCCGTCGTCTGCCTCCCCCGGTCGAGCAAAACGACGAGGAAGTGAAGGTCAAGGAAAGAAATGTGATGAATGTGATGGTGAATAAGAGCGACCGTCTGCTGGTGAATGGCCGTCCTATGGACTTGAGCTTGCTCAAGGACGAGGCCAAACGCTTTATGACGCCGCGTCCCAACGATGATACCGCTCCTGAAGTGGAGACCAAGACCTTCGACCTCGTGGGCGATGTGCTCATGTCGAAGGGCGTTATCTCACTGCAGAATGACCGTGGTACGTCGTATGCTATGTATATCAGTGTGCAGAACGAGTTGGCCCGCGCCTTCAATGAAATGAAGGAAGACCTGGCTTGGAGGAAATTCCACAAGCACCTCGACCAACTTAATGAAGATCAAACTAAGGCTATCAACGAGGCCGTGCCAGTGCGTATCAGCGAGGCCGAACCCGTTGTGTACTAAAACATAAAGGAGGATAAAATATGGGAAAATTCAGAAAAGAAGGTAAAAAGGAAGTGCCACAAGTGAGCACCTCTTCATTGCCCGACATCGTCTACATGTTGATATTCTTCTTCATGATCACCACAACCATGCGCGACGTCGAACTTAAGGTGAAGAACGCCATGCCGAAGGCCACCGAGATCCAAAAACTCGAGCACAAGTCATTGGTGAGCTCCATCTACATCGGCCCGCCGAGGGATGCCAAACTGGGTACCGAATCACGTATCCAACTCGATGACGCCTTTGCCCGTCCGGCCGACATCGCCGACTGGATCCAAAAGGAACGTGACTCACGCAACGAGGCTGACCGCCCGCTGATGACCACAGCCCTTAAGGTGCATAAGGATACCCGTATGGGTGTCGTCACCGACGTGAAACAGGAACTCCGTAAGGTGAGTGCCTTCCGTATCACTTACACGACACTGAAAGGCAGCGCCTTGGAGAACTAATGTTTCTCAAATTAAAGTTCTCGGAGTGGCAGCTAACAAGCTGCCACTCTTTTTTTGTATAAACTTGATGAAATAAAATAGTAAATACATTTACTATCCATGTGTTTACTTTTTGTATTTTTGCACCATAATAACCGCAAAAGACTGAAAAATGATATTTGTGCCTACGAAATACCAACTGCAGACCGTGGCTACGGGTCGCATTTTCAACGATGAAGGCTGGACTTTGGATGACAAGCAATGTGATCAACCGAGCATGGTACGGCCTGTCTACGAAAAGAAACAATTGGAAGTGGCAGAGGGCGCTTGCTTGGGCCTTTACCGCTATGCCGATTGGCTGCCCATCAAGACCATGTTGAGCAAGCCCTCGGAACCCATTACCTATAAAAGCGAGGCTTTGGCCAAACGGCTTGGCCTGAATAACCTTTACATCACCTTTAATGGTTGGTGGCCCGAGCGAAAAGCCCGTATGACGACCTGCTCCTTCAAGGAGATGGAGGCTTATTCGGTGTGTGCCCGCTTGGGCGATGACCTGAAAGAAAAGGTGCTGGTGGTGGCTTCGGCTGGCAATACGGCTCGTGCCTTTGCCAAGGTGTGTTCCGATAACGGCATCAAATTGCTGCTCTGCGTGCCTCAGGACAATATTAATGCCTTATGGTTCGACAAGCCATTAAATCCCTGTGTAAAACTCATCACCACTGAGTCGGGCAGCGACTATTTCGATGCCATCAACCTTTCGAATGTGGTCTGTGGATTGGAAGGCTACCTTGCTGAAGGTGGTGCCAAGAATATCGCCCGTCGCGATGGCATGGGCACGACTATGATGTCGGCCACGACCTTCATTGGCCGTACGCCCGATTTCTATTTCCAGGCTGTGGGTAGTGGCACTGGTGCCATAGCCGCTTGGGAGGCCAACCTGCGTTTCATAGAAGACGGACGCTTTGGCAGTCACAAAGCACGCCTGATAGTGTCGCAAAACAAGCCTTTCGTGCCCATGTATGACGCTTGGCGTGCCGATTCGCGTGCCTTATTGCCTTATGATGCCGACCAGGCCCGTAAAGATGCCGCCGAGATTTGCGCCCCCGTGCTCTCCAACCGCAAGCCGCCCTATGGCCTTGCCGGTGGCCTCTATGACGCGTTGAAGGACACCAATGGCGACATCCTCGCTGTCAGCAATGCCGAAGCCAATGCTGCCAAAGCTTTGTTTGAAGAGACGGAAGGCATCGACATCTACCATGCCGCTGCTGTGGCCACGGCCTCGTTACAGCAGGCAATAGAAAAGGGAACGGTGAAACCTGATGATGTGGTGATGCTCAACATCACGGGTGGAGGCGAAAAGCGCTTCCATGCCGAGCATGAGATTTATTATTTGAAGCCGGATCACATTTTCAGGATCGACTTCACGAAAGAGGAAGTGGAGCGCGTTCTGGCTGAAATGAAATAAACGCCAGGTTTAAGGCCGGTTAAGTCTAGTTGAAGGGCGTTCCCGACGGAGGGGACGCTCTTTATTGTTTTCCCCGTTTCGTCGAATAGGTCGACCTGCACCAACCCTTCTGCTTCGATGTTCACAATATCGGCGGTGGGGTTGGGGAAAACGCTGATTCTATGTGCGTTGTTTTCCGATAGTTCGGTTGGGTCTAACGGTGTCACCCAGAAGGTAACTAATGCTGTGTTGCAGTTGCAGGGGATGGTCATATGGATGTCGAGCCATGCCACTGTGCCAGGCTCCACCTCGGGACGCAATGTGGCGTGGGCGGTCACTTCGACGGTTTCGTCAGGTTGGGTGGGGAAGGTCGTCGTCATGACGCCATTTGAGAAGAAACTGAAGTCGGTGAAGAACTCGTTGGATGGGTGCACAGTGACATCGACGGGGTCGTAGCCGGTGTTGTGGATGAGGAAGCGGAAAGTGGCCTCCGTGCCAGGATACAAGGCGGTGTCACCAGTGATTTCATAAGCTTCAAAAGTATATTGTTCCAGCATGTCGATTTCAATGTCATCGATGGTAAGGTAGGTGGCTCCTGAACCCGCTACTGCATGTATGGCAATATATTGGCATCCAGAGGGTATTGTGTCGACATAGGAAGAACACTTTTCATAGACACCACCACTGACAAGGGTGTTGAGCAGTGGGGTATGCATGTTGTCGGCATGGGGAGCATCGCCTGCCCAAAACTCCAGTTGGAATTCGCCATCGGAGATAGCCCAGCAACTGATGCGGTATTGCATACGGGAGAAGAGCGAGAGTGGCATGTACATCCAAGCATCTTCGGCGTTGTTGAAGGCATACCAGTTGCCAGTATGGGCGACGCGGTTGTGGTCTTTCTCGAGATAACCGCAAATCCACGAGCCGTCGTCGCTGGTCCATCCCACAGGTGTCTCCAAATCATGGTTGGCATATTCGAAGCCTTCGGTGAGAATGATGTCAGCAAAGGCTGTTGTTGTCAAACAAACCAAGAGGGTAAGAAACAGATTCTTCATATGGCTAAATATTTGGGGCAAATGTAAGAAAAAACTTGTCGAAACGGCTTGCATTACCCAAAAATTCCATATCTTTGAAGCGTTTTTGAAAGCACCTTATTATTGATATGCCCCACATCTTTGGTAATATGGTATACTTGAACATCAAGGAACGCGACCGTTTCTGAATACCTGTTCGGTAAGGAGGTTTGTATTCCCTTCTCCAATAGAGCTTTCAAATCTTGAAATTTTAAATCTTTAAATCATAAATCTTAAATCAAATAATATCATGGAATTACCATTTGCAGAAGCGTGGAAAATCAAGATGGTTGAACCCATTAAGAAATCCACCCGCGAACAACGCGAGAAGTGGCTCAACGAA
>ONJF01000031.1 GCA_900318085.1 uncultured Bacteroidales bacterium | reverse complement strand
GGATTTGGCAATCCTGCTTGGATTTTTGTGGATGAGATAGAAGTGGAATGAGGTAAAATATTAATTTTGCCGCCGTGAAAACATTGAGTCACATAGTAGGTTTGTTGTTTCTGTTTTCGGTGATGTCTTGCGGAAGAATGCCTCAACGTGCCTCTGAAGCTGACTTACTGGAAGCCAAAGCCTATTATGACAGCGGTTTCGTTTGTCTTCAGCAGGACAGTTTGCTGCAAGCTTTTCCGCATTTTGTCCATGTGGCTGGAAATCTTGAATATTTGCCCGAAGACATGACAGACGAGGAGATGCTGCTTGCCTCGCGTGCCTATTACCAGATGGCATACGTATTTAGGCGAAAGATTGCCAACAACGCTGAAATCGATGCCTTGCGATGGGCATTGGCATACCAGCGTATGGTTCAAGACACTACTTGGATAGTTAGGTCCAGCTTGGAATTGGCCAATGCCTTTTCGACGCTAAAGGAAAGCGACTCCGCACGCTACTATCACGATTTCGTGACGCCTTATCTGGACACGGTTGCTGGCGACTTGAATGACTATTTTACTGCCCAGCTTGTGTTGTCGGACTTGTACTATGACCAACACCAGTTCGACTCCTGCTTCATGGTGCAACGCAACACGATCGCTTTCAAGACGCGACGTGGGATGAGCGCAACAAATGACTCCGTCAGTCTCGGCATCAGTATGTATCACTCGCCGTATCGTCTTGAAGCGAAGCCTTATCTGCTGAAAGTGTTGGATATGCAAACGGGTGATTTGGAACGGAGTGCCATCATGTCGTTGCTTGAACAAATCTATGAAGAGGAGGGAAATGCGGATAGCGCTGCATTTTGTCATAGCTTCAATAAGACCTATGTTAAAGCCGAATCGGATAGGGTGAGCGACGGGATGCTGGCCGTAAAGCAATACGAGAACTACAAGGCCGAACGTGATGCACGGTTGACCGACTTGCGTGAACAGAAACAGGCATATAAGACAAACAGGTTAAGAGCTGTTAGCGTGGTTGCAGCCCTGCTTTTGTTAGCGGCTGCCGCCTTTGTCGTCTACCATCGCGTCTACCGCAAGAAGATGACCCAGGCGAACGAAGCCATCCAACGCGACCTGCAAGCCGCGCACGGTGCCTTGGAGGCTCAGGCTAGCGAGGCCTTGCGGATGAAGGTGCAAGCTATCTACGACGACAAGCGCAACAACACCTTCAACCGCATCCTCGAAGTGTTCAACGAAGCCTATCCCGAAGCCTTGACGAAACTGAAGGCCGCCCATCCCGACCTGAGCGACACCGAGCTCGACATCTGTGTGCTTTCCATGTTCCCTTTCCGCACGAAGGAAATCGCCGACATCCTCGACCTGCGCGAAAACACCGTGTCGAAATACCGCACCAGCATCAAGAAAAAGACGCAAACCGATTCGTTTGAGGCACTTTGGGAGCGGTATCTCGGATGATTTTCCATGGATTTTCCTTACTTTTTAGTGGAAAGACTTTTCGTAATTTATTGACAATCAATACTGATTGTTGGAAAAATAGTGGATTGCCCGATGGAATTGGCTTTTTTACTGGTTTTTTGCTATACTTTTGCGAGAACCAAGAAAAAAATCTAATCACTATGAAAAGAAATCTGCTACTTTTTGTCTTGCTCGTGCTCGGACTGGCTTGCGGAGCACAGACCCCTTGGAACGGCACGGTCGCCGAAGCCTACGACGGCGGCGACGGCACGCCTGAAAACCCTTACCAGATTGCGACGGCGGAGCAACTGGCGTTGTTGGCCCAGCAAACCGATGATGGCACTGGAGGTGATGCCTGTTATGTGCTTACCAACGACATTTGTCTCAATGAAGACGATACCCTCTATTGGACGCCTATTGGTCTGACGGGTACTTTTAGGGGTGTTTTTGACGGCGATAAACACTCCATCAGCGGTATGTACGAAAACGGATTTAAACTGTCTGGTTTGTTTGGATATACGGAAAACGCCACGATAAAAAATGTCAGGATTGAAAAAGCCACCGTCATGGAATATGAACAGGCTTTTGTTTATATTGCAATCGGTGGAATTCTCGTTGGCAAGGCGAAAAACACCCATATCTTGGATTGCTCGGTGGATGGCTGGATTGAGATTTTTAGTGCTAAACCAAGCGGAGGTTTGGTTGGACAATGCGAAGTTGATGTTAACGATACGGTCTTCATTAAAAATTGTGTAAACTATGCCAGTGTTACCTGGAACGAATGCACTGGAGGTGTGGTCGGAAAGACGATTGTCAATAACGGCCATCTTGTTATAGACAATTGTGTCAATAATGGCTATATTAAGGGTTGGACTTTTTCAGGAGGTATGGTTGGCAATGGCGATTTTATCATCAAAAACTGCCACAACTTTGGCGAAATCGTTTCGGAAGGTACCGCAGGAGGTATGGCGGGACAAGGAGGGCTAAACTGTTTGATCACCTATTGTTTCAATCATGAGTCGGGCGTAATCACAGGCGGCATGAATACAGGAGGCATTATTGGCACAGCGATAAAAACCGTCATGTCATGCTGTGGTAACGCGGCACTCATTACAGGAGTCAATGATGACGAAATCATGGTTGGTGGCATCTCAGGAGCCGACGGCACCATTTATAACTGCTTCAATCGCGGTGATTTAACCGCTGTTTTTACCTCAGAACCTCTTTTGATCCAAATGGGAGGCATAACAAGCACTCCACTTCACGATGAACAAATTCGAAACGTATATAACGCAGGCGCAATCATCAAGCCATCGAATCCAGACATCCCGAATTCATGGTACGGGCATGTTCTTCCAGCCATATTTAGCGACACGTTGATCAGCAATTGCTATTGGATCGGCAATGAATCGATTACACCTTATGTCTACAACATTGGGGTCAGCAACTGGACGCTCCTTCCTGGCTCGTCGGTTTTCGGTCCAGGTGCAACGCCAACTACATGGGTGCTCGACGAGGCGCAATATGGCACCACCGACTTGGTTGAGGCATTGAACGCTGGCGCCATGGGCCAATGCACATGGGTGGAAGATGTGGATGGCGAGAATGCCGGCTATCCCATCTTCGGCCTCTTGGATCCAAATCGCGTTGACGAAATCGTGGAAACCCCAATCCAGGTCTATCCCAACCCGACCAACGACATCTTGTTTGTAGAGACGGTGTGCACACCGTCTCTACAGATGACAAATGAATACCGCATCACCAACCTCCTTGGCCAAACCCTGCAAACCGGCAGCATCGGAGGTGAGATGCACCAGATTGACGTGTCGGGCTTGCACAGTGGCATGTATCTCCTCACCTTTGACGGCGCGACGGTGAAATTCGTCGTGAAATAAACAATCAAAAAGACACGGTATGAAAAAGTATGGATTATACACCCTGCTTGCGCTCCTGCTGATGTCTGGGGCCAAGGTCATTGCGCAGGAGTGGGAACACTCTATTCCTTATGATATGTCAGATGAGGAAATGACGCATCAGTATTGTGCCTACGAATTGTCGGACGGGAGAATTATAGTCTGTTCCGCTCGTTGTTTCCAAAGCGGAATGGGGTCTAATTTCTACCCACCCCATCCTGCTATGATTACCTTGTTGCCTGACGGGGAGGTACTTGCGGAGAATGACTTTTTCAAGCCTGGATATTGGGGCGCATCTTATTACCCGTATGTGTTTGAGAACTCAGACGGCGAGGTGTTTGCCTTGATGTCCTATAGTCCTGATCATGATACGGCATATTTCAACTATTATCAGAACTATGATAATCCACCTGAAGATGCCATCTTTGGGCTGTATAAACTTAACGATCAATTAGAGATTGAGGAAAGCCATGAATACAGCTATCCTATTGATAATTACGAAGCCAGATATTATCAGGGATGGGCTTGGTGGTGCTGCCATTTTAGTGGTAACATTTTCATCCATTCGGCGATTATCGACGAGGACAACATTGTGGGTGCTTACACCAAGAATGTCAGCTTTGGACATCAGCCTCTTCAAGGTTATGATTCCTTGTTCTTTTTCAGGATGAGTTTTGATGGCGAATTGCTTGCAAATGTCGGTTATCAGATGACAACTTCAGGCAGTCCATGGCAGGAGAAACTAAGGCGTGAACAATTTTTGGCAACGGATTATGGGTATATCTATTATAATCCCATGCCGCCCTATTATTTTGGCTTTTCAGACAAAAAAGACGCGAATCGGGCTTACGACGATGGAACCATATTCTATTTGGATAAGGAATTCAATGTTTTGAAATACAAGGCTTTCAGACAGTCGGACGGGAATGAATGGGAAGACAACTATTTTGAAGATATGGCCATAATAAGAAGTGGGCATAATACAACATACGTTGCAACGGAAACAATTTCAAATTATGACCAATCGTATGAGGATTGCCGTCTGTATGAGTTTGATGATGACATTGAAGGTGTTCAAAACAACGCGCCTATCATTCGCCAGATTGAACGAGGAACCAATGACTGGGACTTTGTGGCTCTTAGTAGAGCTGTAGATGCCACTGATAACAACACATTGCTGTTCTGTTATTCTATGGCTTGTGGAATATCATTGTTAAACGATTCATGGGTTGTGATAGAACGGCTTGATGAAAACTTTGAAAACATATCCACGGTGTATTACGGTAATGGTTCCGACCATTTGTTTTGCTGGGCGGAAAGTATCACTACGACAAGGGATGGCGGTGTCCTTCTAACGACTGAAACAAAAAACATCGATAATCCACAGCAACGGTGGACAACGGTCACCAAATTTCCTGCCGAGGCTTTCGTAGGCATCGAAGAGGCCCACGAAAATGGCCTGAAAGTAGCCATCGCTTATCCCAATCCGGGGAAGGATGTGCTGAACATCAGGACGGGATTGAAGGATGCTTGGGTGGAGGTGTATGATATGAATGGGAGGCTTGTTCACGATCAAGAAATCACCGACAATGTCACTTCGATAAATACAGAAAGTTGGCCTTCAGGGACTTATGTTTGGAAGGTCATCGCCAACGGCAAAGAAGTTGAATCTGGAAAATGGATAAAACAATAATACCATGAACACAAAACACAGAATTTCAATCGTTTTCGCCCTCGCACTGATTATTGGGGGCAAGGCTTTTGGCCAGGAGTGGGAACTCACGCATGAATTCGCTTATTCCGACACCTGCATGTTCAGTTTCAGCGAGGCTTTCGAGAGGGGCAATGGTAAAATCGCTGTCGAGTCCTACATGGCCTACAAAAGTGGCGCGGGAGACTTCTATTCTCTGCATCCCGCTGTCGCTGTCATCGATCCCCAAAAAGACTGGTATTACAACGCTTTTTTCAAGCCGGGCTTCTACACCAGCAACATCCCTTATGTTTTCGAGAAAAACAACACGCTTTACCTGCTTGCTACTTATACGCCCGACCACGACTTCACCTATTTCAATTACCATAGGAACTATGAGGAACAGCACGATTACGCAATTCTCGGCCTTTACCAACTTGACGAACAGCTTGAACTCGCCAACAGTTACGAGACACGGATGGCCATCGACACTTTTGAGTTACGTGACAACAATACTTGGCAAAGCCTTCCCAACGACTTCAGCGGCAGTCTGTTCCTCTTCTCCGCCTTGCAAGAGGATGAGGCCATCGTGGGCGCGTACGTCAAGCGTTATAGTATGGGTCATTACGCTCCCGACAGCCTTTTCTTCTTTCGCATGAACTATCAAGGCCAGATGCTCAACAAGGTAGGCTATCGGATGAAAAGTACTAGCAGTACACTTTCAAGAAGCTATTTCCTTCGGCGACACCATATCGCCAAAAACGGCAACGGGTTTATCTTCTTCGACTTGTCGGACAATGTGATTTGCAACGGGAAAGAGGAGGGCGACTTTGAGAACGAGGGTTTTGCCATGTATCTCGATCATGACTTCAACTTTGTGAGCGCAAAGGCCTTCCGTCATCCTAACCATCATGTGGGCAATAGCTTCTATGACATGTCGGTCATCCGAAGCCACCACGGAACCACTTATGTTGCAACTGAATATAAAGAAGAAAACCAAGCCTCGTCAGGAATCACAAGCTGCGCCCTATATGAATACGACGACGGTGAGGGCAAGGTGAGCTATCTCAATCTGATGAACCATATACAGCGCTACCAGTTCAATCGCATGGACTTCACCCCGTCGAAAGGCATCGACATCAGCCCTACCGATTGGACGCTATATTTCGGCTACACTTTGAACGCGGTCACGGGCAGCACTGACTCGTGGATGGCTATTGAGCACCTTTATGCTCATTTCGACACCATCCGCACGATGTATTACGACCATGAGGGCGACCGTGTCCGCAGCTTTATGTCGAGCATCACGGCGACCAATGACGGCGGCTGCATGATTGTGTACAGTGCCAAGAACCTTGACAACTTCGACCAACGCTGGAGCTGTGTCACCAAATTCCCCGCCGAGGCATTTGAAGGCATCAAGGAGGCGCATGAGAATGGGCTGAAGGTGGCCATCGCTTATCCCAATCCGGGAAATAATGTACTAAACATCCGCACGGGGTTGCAGAATGCTTGGGCGGAGGTGTATGACATGAACGGCAGACTCATCCACAGTCAAGCCCTTACGGAGAATGCGACGGCGATTGATGCAACGGATTGGACGGATGGCGTTTATGTTTGGAAGGTTTATGTTTCTGATGGCGGCCCTTCGACGGGCTCAGGGACCGCTAGCTCAACGACCCTCGCGGAAACGGGGAAGTGGATAAAAGAATAGAGATTCCCTTCGGGAATGGAGTACTGCATTAAGTAAACAGGCGGCGGCTAATAAGGTCTATTCAAAGTAAACACTAAAAGCCGCCGCTTATTAATTTGACCTTTCACTCCATTCCCCGCAGGGGAATCTCATTATGGTGTTCGGCCTTTCGACGCATCGGTCGGCCTTTTTGTTGGCGTCGCCAAAAAAAAATGCTACCTTTGCAACCATGAAACGCTTGTTTCCCATAGGACTTTTGCTTTTTGTCGTGTTGGTGGCCGCCTGCTCCAAGCGCGAAACGCCTCCACCACCGGAGGAGGACCTGCTCTACCGTGTGGAGTGCTTCTGCCCAAACCATCCCGACAGCGCACTGCAAATCCTTGACACGTTGAACCTTTCGGTGCTATCAGAGAAGGAACGGGCGCATTATTGCTTGGTGCGAATGTGGGTGAAAGAATTGATGGATCAATATGACTCGGAAGTCGATTCTTTGTTGCAAGTGGCTGAGGATTACTTTGTTGGAAGTCAAGACAAGTATTATGAGACCATGACTTTGTTGTCGCTTGCCAGACTGAACCTATTTAAAGGTGGAACCCGACAAACCGTTCTCGACTATAGGCAAAAAGCCATGCAAAGCATAGAGCATTGCCAGCATGTTGATGAGCGTTTGTTGCGCTATTCGGAGCCGCCGATTGGTGAACAAGAGAAAATCGACAAGGTTAAATATGCCATCCATCAGAAACTAGGCATGTCATACGGGAGCACCGGATATCACAAGGAATCCATTGAGCATATGAAAGCGGCACAAAAGTATTATGCTGAAACACAGAATCATAAGCAATATATGGTGTGCACGTTTCCTTTAGGTATGTCTTATCTTGCTTTGGAGGAATACGACAGCTGCCTTGTGTGTTTTCAAAACGGTTTGCACGATGCCCAAATCTATGGTAGCATCAACGACTGTGCCTTTTATTATAGTTGTCTTTCCATTTATTGTATGCAACGGGTTGAGAAACAAGCTTTTTCAAACGAAGAAGAACGCGAAGGCCTGTTGCGTCGAATGATAGCGGAAAGTCGCAAGGGATTGGCGCTTTTGGGCGATACCATCGAAAGCAATTATAAAAAGGGGTTGGTTGAAAACTTGGCCGAAGCCTATTACGAACTCCATCAATACGATTCGTGTATCTATTTTGGGGCACAAGCCTATGAAATGCCCGACCTCCACGAACAAGGTGGTTTGCTTTACAAATGGCTGTTCTACTCTTACAGGGCATTGGGCGATAACGACAAAGCAAGTTTCTTTGCGGAAAAACTGATTGTGGCACAACAAGAAGAGAATGAAAACCAACAATCTGTCGCCGAGGTGAAAGGTGAGTACGAGAAGCAAATGGAAATCAACAAAGTGCAAGCCGAACAGCAAATTAGGCGGTATAGACTTTACCTATGGATAGCTTTGCTGCTGGCTCTCCTGCTTGCGGTGATCGTCTTGGTGCTTCGCTATCGGAAAGCCAAGGAGTTGGAAGTCCTGAGGTCGCGCGAGGCTCAGCAAAAACTGCAATTGGAGTTGGATCATGCCGCACAGCATTCCATGCAATTGTTGCAGCAACGAGCATTGGCCATTTACCAATCTGACCAAGACGACAAATTGAAACGTATTCTCGACGCATTCGATTCCGTCTATCCGCAAGCCATGGATAACCTGAAAAAAGACCATCCCGACCTGAGTGAGGCGGAACGCCAACTTGCCCTGCTCAATCTCCTCCGTTTCCGCTCGAAGGAAGAGGCCGACTTGCTTGGCCTAAGCGAAAACACCGTCCGAAAATACCGCTCCAACCTCAGGAAGAAACTGGATTCCGACGCGTTTTCCACCTTGGGTGGGTAAGAAAAATGTGTATTTTTGATTTTTTATTTTATTGAATATCAATTTGGTGTAATTCAAACAAAAGAATATTTTGTGTACTTCCATGTCTCGTTTTGGGTGATAGCTGGTTTTTCATTTAATTTTGCGTAAACCAATTTCAAAATGTTTTTGCAATGAAAAAAGTAAAGCTTTACACCCTGCTTGCGCTCCTGCTAACGACGGGAGGCGTGACGATGCAGGCGCAAGAGATTCCCAATGACCTCACAACGATTTACGAATCGGATTCCGTTTGGTTCAATGCCCTCAGGAGTTATAACGACAAGATGTTTTTAGTTTTCGGCGGAAACCAGGAGGAAAAATGTAAGGTGTTGAAAATGTCGTATAATGGCGATATACTCGACGAAGCCCCTATCCCGAGCCATAGGATGAGCCAGTGGAGACACGGAGGGTTTTATGAGGGCAAATTTCGCTATGCGTCGTTCCGTACGGATGATAACGACACGTTGCCCATGCTTTGTGTGATTGAATTAGATCCCGAGGACTTGTCGTGGACTTATTATCCCTGTCAATGGGAAGGCCTCGACTTCAACCATCCTGACAATTCTTTTCTTTATTCCGAAATGATTCATTCCGTGTTCTCAAAGGACGGCAGCTTGTTGATTTCCTATCCTGTTGACAGCGCTTGGCACCTTAACGAAACGGAAGCCATGCATTTGTTCAAGTTTGACAGCCAAGGCAACCAGGTGAGCGAGCGGGTTTTTGATTCCATACCCTTTTCCCTCTCGAACCAGTTCTTCTCCGCTCCCGATTCGTTGGGATGCCGCATTATTTTGCGGAACCCCGTGCAGTATGCATTTGATTGCCATACCCTTGATGACGAGTTCAACACGGTCGCCATAGTGGAAGACGCGGGGAAGGTCTACGAGTCCCATCCCTACATCAGCGGTTGGATAGGCAATTTCGAGTGTCCTCACTTTGTCCAGCTAAATCCATACAACGGGTTGACGTATTCAATTGGATGTGAAGGCCCTTTGAGCAAAGATGATGCAAAGGCGGAAAACAAGTCAAGAAGCGATTTGGATGTCTTCATGAGGGTCTTCGACGAGGAGTTTGCCGTGTTGAATTGGAATTGGGGCATCATCAACCCCAGGATGTTGGATGGACGTCAGCTTTGCTGGCAGCAATATCAATGATAATTTGTATGTGGCCCAAACGGATGAGTTCCTGAACAAACAGCATGAGATTTATTTCAAACCCACGGGTTATCATGTTATCCCCCATACTATCGAATATTGTCCCGATGGAGGTTGCCTCGTTTACGCAACTCGTATGAATACCGTTACAGGCTATCGCGACTATTGCATCTACAAAATCACGCCGGAGGATTTCGTGAGTGTTGAGGAAGCCCATTTGCATGGACTGGCCGTTGCCACAGCTTATCCCAACCCAGGTGGCAGCACGCTCAATATTCGCACCACAATGCCAAACGCCCACGTGGAAGTGTACGACATGAAGGGCAGACTCGTCCACAGCCAAACTCTAACGGAGAACGTGACGGCGATTGATGCTGGGGATTGGTTTGAGGGCGTTTATGTTTGGAAGGTGTATACAACGGGCGTTTCGACAGGCTCAACGACCCTCGCGGAAACAGGAAAATGGATAAAAGAATAGAGATTCCCCGACAGGGGAAACTCAAAACAAAAGAAAAGCAATCAAATACCTAGTGCAATGAAAAACAATAGACTTTACACCCTGCTTGCGCTCCTGCTGATGGCAGGTGGGGTGACGATGCAAGCCCAGGAACAATGCAACACGGATAGGCCAACTGGTCTGTTTGCGTGTCAAAAGGCTCCAGATGCCATTCCTTTCAAACAGTCCACTGTCGTTTCTGTACAAGATGCCTGGCTCCATTATGGCAGCGAAGTGTATGGCAACAACCTTGCATATAGTCCCCAAGAGATTCCTTTCTCATGGGCGGTGTCGTTTCCACCTTCTGTCCTGCAATCCTACGACGGGTTCACCCTGACCCGAGTGGCCATATATGAAAACTATTATATCATGGGAAACTTGATTTTGGGAGTGTACTATGGCAACGAATTTATGCCTCTTACCCTGCTTAACGAGCAGGTCTTTGCTCCGACAGGCAATGTAGGTTTTACCGATATTGTCTTGGCATCTTTGGATTGTCTTCTCCGAGACCGACATGACAGAGACCTATTCGGCAGCATTTTGTTACGACGACAACCCCGACCCCAATGCCCGTTGGGTACAAATGGAGGAAAACAAATGGGCTGATGTCGCCAGTTATGGGCCGTGGGAACGACTTCAGTTCATGATTTGGGCATATATCACCAACGACCCATGGGGCGTGGAAGAATCATTATTGCAGAAAGCCTCAAGTGTCTATCCCAACCCAGGCGGCAACACGCTCAACATCCGCACAGTCTTGCCAAATGCTCGCGTGGAAGTGTACGACATGAACGGCAGGCTCATCCACGGCCAAGCCCTTACGGAACATGTGACGGCGATTGATGCTGGGGATTGGGCTGAAGGGGTTTATTTTTGGAAAGTGTATGCTTCTGATGACGGCCCTTCGACAGGCTCAGGGACCTTGGCGGAAACGGGGAAGTGGATAAAAGAATAGAGATTCCCTTCGGGAATGGAGTACTGCATTAAGTAAACAGGCGGCGGCTAATAAGGTCTATTCAAAGTGGACACTAAAAGCCGCCGCTTATTAATTTGACCTTTCACTCCATTCCCCGCAGGGGAATCTCATTATGGTGTTCGGCCTTTCGGCTATGCTTTTTTTTGTTGGCATCATCAAAAAATGCTACCTTTGCGGCCATGAAACGCTGGTTTCCCATAGGGCTTTTGCTTTTTGTCGTGTTGGTGGCCGCCTGCTCCAAGCACGAAACGCCTCCACCGCCCGAGGAGGACATGCTCTATCGCGTGGAGTGCTTCTTGCAGCAAAAGCCCGATGACGCCATGCAAATTCTTGACACGTTGAATGTTAGTGTTCTTTCAAATCAGGAACAAGCACATTATTCCTTGTTGCGTGCTTTGCTTATCAATAACAAAAAAAGGTTTGGTGCAGAGCTCGATTCGTTGTCTCAAGTGGCTTGTAACCAGTTTATTGGAAGCGACGACAAGTATCATGAGGCTTGGACCTATTGGCTCATGGCAAACAAGTCGGCCAATATGCAGCAGCCGAAACAGATCGCACTCGAATCCATGTTGCAAGCTCAGAAGAGCATCGAAGCATGCCGTCATGTGGACAAGCGTTTGGTTGAATTATCACCGAAACCTACCGATGAGCAGACGGTGATCGACAATCTCAAGTATTTCATCTATCTTGAACTCGGCATGACTTATACCTCATCGGTTTACTTTGCTGAGGCCATCCCCCCATTGAGACTCGCGGATGCCTATTTCGCCAAAATGGGTGACCATTATAACCGCGAGAGTTCTGCGACTTCTTTGGCTTTCTCTTATCTTCTCAATCAGGAATTTGATAGCTGTTTGGTTTATTTCCAAAAAGCGCTGCTCGAAGCCGAGGCCTTAGGCTATGCCAATGATATTGCGCAAACGCATCATAGCATTGCCAGTTATTACAATTATCGGGTAAGCGGGAATTGCTATGCTTCGGAAGAGGAACGCCAAGGTTTTCTTGACAAAGCCATTGAAGAAATCAACGCGGGCTTTGCGTGTTTGACCGACACATCGGATTATGGCTATGGTTATGTCAAGCAGTTGTTGCTTGAGGAACTCTCTGACACCTATTATATTAAGCAGCAGTACGATTCCTGCATTTTCTATGGTGAACAGGCCATTGAAGTGGCCAAAGCCAATGACAGGTTTTTTGAAAACTACATGTTGTATGTTCATCTTTATGAGGCATGCAAGGCGTTGGGCGACGAGAAAAAGGCTGTTGCCTATGCCGATATGATGCAAGCCATGGAGCATCCCGAAAAGCACATGAAAGACATGGTGAAAGTGCAGGAGGAATTCGAAAAGCAAGAGGAACTCCAACAACAGGAAACGCTGCATCAACAGAAAAGCAGAAGGCTATATTGGCTATTGGCCTTGCTGTTGTTCGGTATGCTACTGTTGGTCGTCTTTGTCTATTTTTATAGGCGCAACAAAGAAAACGAAACCCGTCGTCTCTGCGAGGCACAACGCCAACTGCAAGCTGAATTGGAGCAACTCACCACGCAGCAACGTGACATGCTGCAACAACAGGTGGTGGCGATTTACCAATCGGGGCAGAAAGACCGCTTGCAGCGCATCGTGGAGGCTTTCGAGGCAGCCTATCCCCAAGGTGTTGAGAAGATGGAATCGGCCTATCCCGACATTAGCAAGACGGAGCGCAATCTTGTGGTTTTGTCGTTCCTCGGCTTCCGCATCAAGGAAGAGGCCGACCTGCTTGGCTTGAGCGAAAATACGGTGGCAAAATACCGCTCCAAACTCAACAAAAAAGTTGATTTTGACTCGATTTCCATTCTGGCCGATTGAGAAAAATCTGTACTTTTTTCTTGCAACGCATTGATTATCAATGTGAGTTAGAAACAAAAATCTGTACTTGGCCTTTGAGGTTGATTTTTTAGTGGATTTTTGTTATAGTTTTGTTGGTATGAAACAAAAGAGTAACAACTTAATCGTTTTATGCCATGAAAAAAGGTTTGTTTTTTGTCATTTGGATGGCTTTGCTGACAGTCCCGCTTTCGGCTCAGACCATCGAGGTTTCGGGCGAATACCAAGGCGATGTGCTTTGGGACGCCGACACGGTTAAACTTGTAGGTGATGTCGTCATTGAGCCTGATGCGGAAGGCACGGCGCGCCTCACCGTCGAGCGTGGAACTTGTGTGATTGCGGAAGGCTATTACCGCATCACCGTCCACAACGGCTCGTTTTATGCCTTGGGCGCGGATAAGGATCCCGTTACCTTCACCGCGCGCGACACCGCCGACTTCTATAATCCCACAGCGGAAACAGGGTGGCACGGTATCCACCTGATTTCTGACCAAAGCAATGCCCAGGACACTGTGTTCATGGAGTTCTGCGAGGTCAAGTACGGAAAGATTATCACGGGCGCACCTGAAGGGGAAAGGTACGGCGCTGGCGTTGAGGTGAGAAACAAGAAATATTGTTATTTTGCCCATTGTCGTTTCTCGCAAAACCGCTCAGAACACAATGGCAATTCGCCTACGACCGGTGGAGGTGGCGGCGGAATGTATGTGCTCAATCCTGGGACAATCCTTGTGGAGCATTGCATTTTCCACGACAATTATGCATGGTGGGGCGCGAGTGTTACGATGGGCGGCTTACGGCATTTCACGGTGCGCAACTGCGAGTTCTACAACAATTCAGGACATTATGGCACTGCTCTCGACATGCATGTGGGTGAATTGTCGCTTTCGGCACCAGGTCCCCAGGTCTACAACAACTACATCCACGGCAACCACGGCAGCACGGCCTACCTCGGTTGGGAAGGCGTGGGGCGTTTCCACGACAACATCATCGTCAACAACGATGGCTATTCGCCTGTGCTGGGCACTACGGCACCCAATTATTCCCATTATTACAACAACACGATTGCCAACAACCGAAGTGAAGGACATATCCATGGCTATGGGTCGGGGATTTGGACGAATGGGCAGCAGAAGATCTACAACAACATCTTTTGGGGTAACACAGGCGTTTGGTTCGAGCGCATGGACCCGACGCATCCCGACCCGACCGTTTTCAACAACTGCAACGGCACAATTTCAGGCTCTGGAGATGTATTTGGCGATCCTCAATTTTTCAACCCAACTGCAGGTTTAGGCCCCGAATACGACCATTCAACCTTGGCTACTCATTGGGCGTTGCTTGAAAACTCTCCCTGTCTCAATGTGGGTGCCACCAATATGGGCCAGTATTATCCCGAGACCGACTTTGCCGGTAATCCGCGTGTGATTAATGGCCGTATCGACCTCGGAGCCCTCGAAGCCCCCGATTGGGATGGGGTGGAGGAACAAGTCGCCAATAGCAGTGTCTATCCCAATCCTGGCAAGGATGTGCTGCATATCATGACGGACGGGGAGGATGTTTCTGTGGTGGTTTATGACCTCAACGGCAGAAAGATGTTTGAACGACAAATCCAGGGCAATTCAACGAGTATCATTACGGAGAATTGGCCTTCGGGGATGTATTGCTGGAAAATCTATTCTACGAGCGGCTCAACGGCTCTTATTGAGACTGGAAAATGGATAAAAGAATAACACAAAAAACAAAATAAAATGAAAAACAACAGATTCTACGGTTTGCTTGCCGTTCTGCTGATGGCTTCGGCCCCATTGTTTGGCGGAACGGTCAGCGTGGAGCGCGCCAAGGCCTTGGGCGCCAAGTTTGTCGAGGCCAATTTCAAAAACGACACGCAACTGGACTGGGTCTACACCGCCGTTACGGAAAAAGGCAAGGCTTCGTTCCATGTCTTCAATGGCACTTCGGGCGGTTTCGTCATCGTCTCGGCCAGCGACCTTACTAGTCCCATTCTCGGCTATGCCGAAACAGGTGCTTTCAACACGGAAAACATCCCTGACGGATTGGCCTACTTCCTCAATGGCTATGGACAATCCGTTGATTTCGCGGAGGAGAACTTGAAAAAAGCTGATTTTGTGATTGCTCAAGAATGGGAGAACCTTGAACATTGTGGCAAAACACAAGCCTTGAGATCTGTGGTGGTAGAACCTTTGGTTGCTACGCATTGGGACCAAGACTGCTATTATAATGCGTATTGCCCGAAAGACGATGAAGGTCCTTGCCATTGCGCCTTGGCAGGTTGTGTGGCCACATCGATGGCACAGGTGATGAAGTATTGGAACTATCCTGAACATGGCACAGGCTCCCATTCATACAACAGTTACCTTTATGGCACCCTCTCTGCAAATTTCGGTGCGACCACTTACCAATGGGAAGAAATGCCAGAGTCGCTAAATGCTGACAATGAATATGTTGCCATCCTTATTTATCATTGCGGGGTGAGCGTTGACATGAATTATGGTGCTATGGCGAGCGGTGCATTGCACCAAAGCATCCCTCCGGCGATGAGTTCCTATTTCGGCTATGGTACTTCGCACAATCTGTTTAGGGACGATTATCCCTACGATGAATGGGTAGCCATGATGCGCGATGCCTTGGACATGGGTATCCCCATCTTGTATGCAGGCACCGATGGAGGGAGCCAGGGCCATTCGTTCATCTGCGATGGCTACGACGACAACGGCCTGTTTCACATCAACTGGAGTTGGGGCGGTTCCCTCGATGGCTGGTTCAGCATCGACAACCTGCAAACCTACAACCAGACTTGGAACCTGGCCCAAAAGATGATTGCCGACGCCATTCCTTCCGGTGTTTACAACGCTACGCCCAAGGAACCCACTAATTTGAGCGTACAGCCGCTTTCCGATGATTCATATACCTGTACCGTGCATTGGAACAATCCAACAAAGTCATTGAACAATAGCAATTTGACCCATATCGACCAAATCGTCGTCAAGCGTGACGGCAGGGTGGTTTATACCCAAGACGATGTTGCTCCAGGCGCGGCCATGGAAATCACCGACGAAGTGCCGTTTTATGGCTTGCACGATTATCAGGTCTATGCGGTGAACAACGGTCTCCACGGAAGGATTGCCACCGAAAGCGGTGTGCGCTTCGGGCCTTCCTGCACTTGGACTATCGTGGCAGGGACCACCTTCTTCAACGGATGGCAAGGCGCTTCCATACAAGTGATTAACAACGCAATGCAGGTGATGGAGTCGGTCACGGCGCACTCAAGCAGCGAGACACTCTCTGTTGCTGTGCCTCTGGGTCATGTCTCTTTTGCCTGGTCCAAAGGAAGCAGTACGGTTAGCGATGTGAGTTTTGTCATCAAGGATGCTGAAAATCATGTCGTTTATTCGTATTCTGGTGCTCTGGAAGGCATCGATGACGGTGTTTTCCTGCAAACCAACAACAGTTGCGGCAATGGCACGGATTGCGATGCACCCACCGATTTGTGGGCTTTTGCCGAAGATGAACATATCGTTCTGGCTTGGACATCCTATGTTGAGAACGCAGATTATAATGTGTATCGTGACGGGCAACTGCTTCAGACGGTGAGAGACAACCCTGCTACTTTTGTCGATGAAACAGCGACGCATGGCGGGCATTGCTACTTTGTGACCGCTTTTTGCGCTTCGGGCGAAAGTGACCCGACCAACGAGGCTTGTGCCACCATTGGCGACGACTGCCAGCCCCCCACCCACCTGTGGTATGAGATGACCAGCAACAACAAGATAAAACTCACATGGGTAGCCCCCCAACCTCATGACGGCCTTTCGGGCTATTTCGTCTACCGTACCAAAGAAGCCGATATGAACTGGCAGAAAATCAAGACATTGGGTGCTAGTTCCACATCCTATACCGACAACTCCCCATTGGAGGACGAGACCTTCTATCTTTACAAAGTGGTGGCCTATTACCAAGACATCGACTGCTATTCCGCCCCGGCACGCTCGAAGTACAGCGAATTTGAGTATTTCGTGCGGGTGTATTGGTCGGTGGATGGAGTGGCCGAAACCGAAGCGGGTAGGGTGGAGGTCTATCCCAATCCTGCCTTGGAGACCCTGCGGATTGATGGCCTTGAAGCGGATGAAATCCAGGTGTACAACGCCTTGGGCCAACTGGTAAAGGTGGTCCGTGGCACCAACGAAGTCAATGTGAGCGGCCTTCCGGAAGGGCTTTACCTGCTGCGCATTACGGATACTTATGGCGAAGAACACTCTGTGCGAATAGTGGTAAAGGAATAGGAGATTCCCCTGCGGGGAATGGAGTAATGACATGAGGTCAAAAGGCGGCGGTGAGTGGTGTTGCAAATTTGGAAGTGGCTTATGCCGCCGCAGTTCAAAAGCGGACACTACTCCATTCCCGAAAGGGAATCTCAAAATCTAAATGAAGTAAAACAATAGAAGCTATGTTACAATGAAAGCTACAAGAGTTACAACCCTGCTTGCGCTCCTGCTGATGGCGGGAGGGGTGACGATGCAAGGGCAAGAGTATTACGACCTTGAAGAAGTCTTCGTGACAGATGAAGCCACGCCTGTTTATGCGCAGTACATCAACACGGAGGAAATGATTGTGTTTACCACAAACACGGAGAAGTTTCAGTTTGTCAAAATGCGGGAGAATGGCGAAATACTTGGTACCGTCGATTACCCATTCGCGCCAGAATCTGAAACCTATCTCGTTTCCCGTTTCATGAGATTACCCAACCACAAATACTTGCAGTTCTTTTATGAGACTGTGGAGGATTCGACCACGTTTCACGCCATTGAAATTGACGAAGACTTGCAGATGACCGTGAAAGACTATGGCGACAAGATGGGTGATTTCATGCTCGAAGACGGTTGGCAGACCTACATAACAAGAGCCGTCGTTTGCAAGGATGGTACTAGTTTTCTTGCCTACGCCCCAGACAGCCTTTACAAACATTCCAACGGAAATCAAGTAATGACAGGAGTTAGGATTATGAAATTCGATTCCAAAGGTGAGTTGGTCGGAGAACGGGTTTTCGATGACTTGATTCATTGTGTTTTCAACCATTGGCTTGAACCTGCTCCCGATTCCTTGGGGTGCCGACTTATAGTACAGGAGTTAAACGATTACGGCTCCTATTACGGCATTTATGTCAATGGCTATCTGCTTGATTCGGAGTTGAACACAGTGTTGAAGAGAGAGAATATTAGTAGTTTCATATATCCTGGCATGATTGAAGACCCCGATTCCTACCATGCCAATCCGTACAACGGTAAGATATACGTCGTAGGAAGCGTGAACACCCCATATCCGCAACCCATTGACGATGAGATAGGCATAGCGGTGATGGATGAAAACTTCGTTGAGGAAAACTACACTTGGGGCATGCATCGGCTGGTCGACAGCCAAGGTGCCCAACAAAACGCCATTGATTTCACTGAATCGGGCGACGTTTACATGCTTGCGCACATGGACTTTCGAGCCAGTATAGATATCTGCAATAATTTTTATCTTGCTTGGCTTGACGAAGACTTAAACAAGAAAGGCGAGATCTATTATCACAACGAAACAAGGGCTTTGTATCCGGTAAGCGTTCATGCTAGTCCCAATGGAGGCTGTCTTGTGATATGTATTGGCTTTAACAGGGAAGACCCCTCTGTCTGGGAGCACACCATATTCAAAGTCAGTCAAGGCATCTTGGATGACATTGAGGAAGCCCATGACGCTGGCTTTGCTGTGGCGGTGGCTTATCCTAATCCTGGCCATAACACGCTTAATATCCGCACGGGATTGCAGAATGCCCGCGTGGAAATCTATGACTTGACTGGGAAACTGGTTTGCAAGAAAGAAATTACGGAGAATGTCACTTTGATAAATGCTGAAAGTTGGCCTTCGGGGGCTTATGTTTGGAAGGTAATAGTAGAGGGGAAGGAAGCGGAAGTTGGGAAGTGGATTAAGGAATGAAAATACCTTTCGAGGGATGAAAACAGATTGCGTGTTGTCAAAAAAATAGGGACAAGCCGTTTTGCTGCTATTTTTCAAATCATTGAAAAACAATATTTTGAAGAGTTGGCAACAAGAAAAAGTATGGACAAGGCAGGAGTTGCCCGTGAAAAGTTCTTGACAAGTAATCTTTATCATTAACTTTGCGAAAATTTCAAAACCGAACCCCAATGAAAGCAACGAAAATTTACACCCTGCTTGCGCTCCTGATGATGGCGGGAGGGGTGATGGCCCAAAACACTTGCTGGGACGGTACTGTTGCCGAAGCATACGCTGGCGGCGACGGCACACCCGAAAACCCTTATCAAATCGCCACCGCTGAACAATTAGCCTTGCTCGCGCAACAAACCAACGATGGAATAGGCGGCAACGCCTACTACATGCTGACGGACAACATCTGCCTGAACGAGAACCCCGATGTCGATCCCGTGCTTTGGACACCCATCGGGCATGTCGTCGGGAACGAGCCACCCTATTTCACGGGTCATTTCGACGGCAACAAAATGAGTATCTCCGGCTTGGTTTGCCAGTCAAATTCCGGACATGGAATTGCTGGCTTGTTCGGCTGTACAAACGGTGCTGTAATACAAAATGTTACGCTTCAAAATTGCCGATTGAACGGGACGCAGTATACGGGTGCGTTGGTAGGATATGCAGGATTGACCGACATTACTGGCTGCTATATTGACGATGTTTCCGTCACTTGCGAAGTAAGGTCGGCGGGCGGCTTGGCGGGTTTCTTCGGCTTGCCCTACTACATGAGCCAAAACTCCAACGACACCTGCCACATTGTTGATTGTCACGTAGGGCAAGATGTAACCGTATACGGAAGGCTTTCTGGTGGACTGGTGGGTGAAATCACCGAATACCTGCTTTGGGGGCCGTCGGTGCCTGTAGTCGTGTCGAATTGCACAGGCAATGCCGTTATGATGGGTACGGAGTGCGTTGGCGGTCTTGTCGGTTTCATGCGTGACGGCAATATGGAGTCATGCCGTTGCTGGAACGAGGTGCATTGTTCCCAATATGCAGGAGGCATGATGGGCCTGGGAATCAGTGCCAACTTCACCGATTGCCAGAATGGTGCCAATGTAACCGGCAATTATCAAAGTGGCGGAATGGTGGGCAAGTTGTATGGAGGGAATATCTTAAACTGCGAGAATTACGGCTGGATTTATGGAGGTGGAGCAGGTGGCATTTCTGAAATTGGGGGCATGGTTGGAAGATATGAGCCTGACCCGCTCCTTGCTGGGTCGCCGTGCGAAAACTTCATTCGCAATTGCCATAACTTCGGGGACATTACAGGTTCCAGCGATGAGGCGGGAGGCATTATAGGATATGCAGAAGGTAATTACATTGAGGAACTGTTCATTGTGGATTGCAGCAATAGCGGCGTGGTGGTCGACAATGCATGTCTCGCAGGTGGCATTATAGGCCATAATGGTTATATTGTGAGGATACTGAACGTGTACAATACAGCAACCGTAGGGGCACGTTTAGGTGTTGGTGGCATCGTGGGCGAATTGTCGCTTTCGCAAGACAGGGTCATCAATGCCTACAGCACCGGCGAACTCATCCATGAAATTGACAATTATGTCTGTCCGAGAGGAGCCATTGTCGGATATTCTTCCACCAACGACCAATTCAGCAGTTGCTATTGGTTGGCCTCTGACGAATACGGCAGCAATGGCCAAGGCCCCGAACTCGAAAATTCAAGTGCTTTCGGCCCAACGACCTCGCCTTCGGCATGGCAACTTGAAACTCCGATGCACAATACAGACGACCTGCTCACCGCCTTGAATTTGGGCGCGGAGCAAATAGAAACGGAATTTCCCGTGTTGGGTTCAATCAGCCGCTGGCGCGAAGATGCAGAGATGTCAAACGGCGGGTTCCCACTCTTTGGCAGCCAATGGCCAAACGGAATCAATGAATCCGTTTCGGATGCCTATGTTTGCATCTATCCCAATCCAACCAGCAATCTTGTTCACATTGAAGGGATTGAGGTTTCTGAAGTGCAGGTTTACAACGCCCTTGGGCAGTTAGTGAAAACCATTCAAGGCTCAAATGAAATTCCTGTAGCAGACTTGCCGCAAGGAGTTTATCTATTACGCATTGCGGATGCAGATGGGAAAGTATACACGAACAAAATCACGAAACGATGAGAAACAATAGACTATACACCCTGCTTGTGCTGCTGATGATGGCTTCAAGGCTTTTCGCTTACGATTTTGATGCAATATGTTCGACGGGACAAACGCTTTACTATAACATCAATGACGATGGCATTTCTGTAACGGTTACTTATCCTTGTTATGGCGGACAAAACAACTATTATTCCGGTTATGAAATGCCCCAAGGTGATTTGACGATTCCTGATAGCGTGGAATATCAAGGCATCACCTATGCAGTGACAAAAATAGGGCCACATGCTTTTTATGGTTGTTATTCTTTGGGTGCGGCCACCTTGTCCAATACTTTGGTTGAAATAGGTTCACATGCATTCCATGGTACCAACACAAACGGATATGGGCATCATCTTGTAATTCCAGATAGTGTGATTACTGTTGGATCCGAGGCTTTTTCTTGGGTTTCCGTGCACGAGCTAACCATCGGTGAATCTGTGCAAAACATTGGATATCATGCATTTGATTGTTCTAACTTGAAGATTATACATTACAACGCAACCCATTGCAATGATGTGGCCTCGCCACCTTTCGGTTCGTCTAGGAATAGAAATATTAATACACTTACTATTGGAGAAAATGTGGTGTATATTCCAGCAAAACTGTTTTATTGTTTTGACGATCTTGCTTGTGATGTCGTCATCCCCAATTCCGTGACTCGCATAGGCGAACAGGCTTTTTTTGATGCCAATGTTACATCTGTGGTTATAGGAGACGGGTGCGTTGAAATTGGAGAGTGGGCGTTTTTCAATACCCATTATTTGACAAGCCTCAAACTGGGAACAGGTTTGAAGACCATAGGAGAAAGTGCGTTTTTCAGTAGCGGCATTGAAGGCAAATTGATACTCCCCGATTCTCTTGAGGTTATCGGCTACGCTGCTTTCTATGAAAACAATCTTACGTCGGTACTTATTGGCCCTTGTGTCAGTTTTATAGATTCACAGGCGTTTATGTGTGATGGATTACAATCGGTTTTCATTGAAGCGACGGTGCCTCCAATTATCGGAGGACATACATTTGGCGATTATTCAACACCTATTTATGTGCCTTGTGCATCCCTGTGCGATTATTTCGCCATTCAGTCGACCAATGAGTATTGGGCTAATTATACAAACATCACAGCAGTTTTTCCGTACCAGATAACAGTGGAAAGTGCCGACGAACAGATGGGATACGCTTATGTCACCCAACTCCCAGATTGTTGTGACATCAAGGCATGGGCCAAGGCATATCCAAGACCAGGCTTTGAATTTGATTGCTGGAAGTCGGATGGCGTTATCGTGTCGACTGAAGAGATTTTGGGCATTGATGTGGTTGAGGATATGCATCTTGTGGCTTATTTCAAGGTTTATGACGGAGTTGGAGAAGATAATAGTACGATTGGGGTTTACCCCAATCCCGCAAAGGAAAAAATAACGATAGATGGCATCCGTCCTGACGAAGTGCAGGTTTACAATGCCTATGGACAATTGGTGAAAACAGTTCGGGGGACGAATGAGATTGATGTGGCGGAGTTGGTGGAAGGGGTTTATTTGCTGCACATTACTGATGCAGAAGGGATAGTTTACACGAACAAAATCACGAAACGATGAAAAACATTAGACTTTACACCCTGCTTGCGCTCCTGCTGATGGCGGGAGGGGTGATGCAAGCGCAAATCCGTATCGACAAGCAGCAATGTTTTGGGGGATATGGCGACGACATAGCCTATTCAATAGTTGAAGAGGAGGATTTCTTCTTGGTTGCTGGCCTGATGGAACCTTCTTCCATTGGAACAGGACATATACAATGCGATGGGAACCACCAACGGACTTGGGTGGCAAAAATCAGTAAAGACAATTATGAATTCATGGAAGGTTGGTGCTTCGATATCATGAGCCTGTTCGTGAAGATTTTCAAGGATGAAAACGCTGATGGCGAGTACTTTTTGGTAGGCCAATGGGATTGCTATGGGGCAAGGAATCTTACAACCATTAAGATTGATTCCAATGGTAATGAGTTGTGGCGCGTTTGCTTTGGCAATGAGTATGGACATTTATATGAAGGCGGTCGCTTGTACACCAGCGACGGCGGCATTATCAATTCTGGAGATTACGACATGGGGGGTGGCGATGTCGGCCACATCTTTGGCGGCTACGATGGTTGGCTCATCAAGCATGACCGAAACGGCAACTTGGAATGGGAACTGACCTTAGGCTCACAAGCCCTTTATGAAAGCGTTCTCACTGTCCAACAGGCCTCGGACGGGGGCTATTATGTGTGTATGCAAAACGAATCCTATGGGGAAGGGAACATACGTTGTCCAGAAATATTGTCTAATGCCACCTTGGTAAAGTTGAGCCAGGCGGGCGAAATAGAGTGGCATGAGTGCTACGGATGCGCGAACACGGCCCCAGAAAGGCAGGAGAATAGTGGTTTTATCGATGTCGTCGAATTGAATGACGGGTATCTGTTTGGAGGTCAGGCCAATTGCAACAGCGGTGACTTGGAAGGCAGCGGATGGCACTATGGCACATTGCACAACTCTCCCAACGGTCCATACACTTCTGACATTTGGCTTTGGAAAGTGGACAATAACCGCAATATCATTTGGAGTAAGTGTTACGGAGGCTCTGACAATGATTTTTTGCTGAAAACGTTTCGGACAGAAGATGGCGGATTTATCGTTTTCGGAAACACCCATTCCAGAAACGGCGACGTGGCAAGTGCCAGTCAAATCAATTTGGACGAATGGAATGAAGGCGTAGGCTGGATATTCCGAATTGATGCCAACGGCAATCTGTTGTGGGAACGCTGCTTGGGCTCGGCCGGAGGTGCTGGCTCAACCAGTATCACGGATGTCATCAAGCATAACGACAGGGAATATACCGTTCTTGGGAATTTGATCTGCCCTCCGAGCGGTTCAAGCGGTGACGTGAACTGCACGAATTGCGCACAATTGAGCAATCCCGAGTTTCCCCATCACTTGAAGGATTATTGGTTGTTCCACATTACGGATACCGTGGACTATAGTACGATAAGCGTTCCTGAAATGCCCATGCAGCAGGAAGCTTCGGCGGAAATCTATCCCAACCCCACGAACAACACGGTATGCGTGGTGCTGCCCAACGAGGCCGAGGCCACGGAGATGGAACTCATCAACATGAGTGGCCAAGTGGTGGCAGCAAAGACCTTCAGCGGCAAAAGCAGTTGGATAGAGATGGGCGACTTGCCCAAAGGAATGTACATGTTGAGAATCCGTAATGCGGAAATATGCCTCACGCGGAAAGTGTTGAGGGAATAAATTGTTGTTTCGCGTCATTGCGAGCGAAGCGCGGCAATCCAGAAAGGCTGGACTGCTCCGATCCTCGCAGTGACGCAAAGCGTAAACGAATTTGCAAAACAGTTAATCGAGTTATTCAAAATAAAAAACAAAGCAAACATGAAAAGACATTTACTTATCCTTGCCGCGATGCTCATTTGCGGCACAATGCAAGCCCAGCTTGTGGAAGGTTGGTTGGAAATCCCGACAGGCACTAACGAAAACCATTTTGATGTGGCTTGCCTCGACAAGAGCACTGTTATCGTCTGCGGCGAAAACGGCAAAATCCTGAAAAGTACCGACAGCGGCGAAACATGGTCGGTCAAGTTTGAAAAAGAAGGCTACGACATGATTCATGTGGGCTTTGCAGATGCTCAGGTGGGCTATGCCTGCGGCGATTCTTGCTGGTGGAACAGCGACAACCACAAAGGCGTTATCGTGAAAACCACCGATGGCGGCGAGACCTGGCAGGAACTCCCCAACACGGAGTTCGTGCATTTGGAATGGCCTGATTGGATTCGTTCCAGCGATTTGTGTGTGGTTGACGCGGAGACTTTCTACCTTTTCACGCGCAATGCCATCGTTTGGAAAACCACGGACGGAGGACAGAGTTTCACCTCAACTCCGTTTGAATTTGGAATGGTGAAACATTGTGAGTTGTTCTTTGAGGGCGAGACGGGATACCTTGTCGTAATTGATGGCGAAATACATATCCATAAAACGACCGATTCGGGACAGATTTGGAACGAAGTCGTTACTAATGGTGCGTATTTCGGTTATTCGGTTGTTACGCATTTCTTTGACAAGAACCATGTGGAAATGTATGGCTATTTCAGCGAAGGTACACATAATCTGCTTGTGACGGAAGATGGCTTTGAAACAGTTTCCTATTTGAACGTTGAGTGCCCAATTATGGATTATTACGGTATGGGGAATGTGAGCCATAGCAAATACACCTCCGACACTTACGGATGCATTCTAATTGGCATGACTTTGACGAAAGGCTCGACAGACACGAACCCATACATTATGAAGGATGGATGGGAACACTGCGAATGGGTCAAACAAGGCATTCCGGATTGTGAAAACAACGGTATGGTGCAATGCCGGGATTTGTATGCAGTTGATGGCGAGGACACGGTTTTCTACATTGCCGCTGAAAACGGATTCGTTTACAAGTCGGCGATGATACCTGTTAGTGGACTTGAAGAAAATGCTTTGCAGATCAATGTCTATCCCAATCCGGCAAAGGATAGGGTTGTCATTGAAGGAATTGAAGCTGCGGAAGTGAATGTTTATAATGCACTTGGGCAGGTGGTGAAGACCGTGCGGGGGACGAATGAGATTGATTTGAGCGGATTGGTGGAAGGGGTTTATTTGGTGAGGATTGCGGATGCAGAAGGAAAAGTTTACACGAACAAAATCATGAAACGATGAGAAATATTAGACTATACACCCTGCTTGCGCTCCTGCTGATGGCGGGAGGGGTGATGCGAGCGCAAATCACTTGCTGGGATGGATCGGTAGCCGAAGCATACGCTGGCGGCGACGGTACTACTGGGAACCCTTATCAAATTGCCACGGCGGAGCAGTTGGCATTACTCGCGCAGCAGACCAACACTGGTTCAGGCGGCAACGCTTGCTACATACTCACCGACAGTATCTGCCTCAACGGTTCGGAAGGCTACCTGTGGCAACCCATCGGCACGGAAGAATATGCCTTTACAGGCTGTTTTGATGGTAATCAGTTTACTATCAAGGATATGTACATAACAAACGCTGGTTTTTCAGGACTGTTTGGCAATACGCTGAATGCCACGGTTCGCAATGTGCGTGTGACGGAAGCCATGGATAACAATGTCAATCCGCAAGGTGCCGATGGTCTCGTTGTCGGCAAGGCCACCAATACAAATATCATCAACTGCGTCTCCATGGGACACATGAATGGTATCGCGAGCAAACAGGGAGGCATCGTTGGCCATTTTATTGTGGACACACCCGAGGCCGACACCATATTCCTCAAGGATTGCGTGAATCATGTCAGCCTTTATGGAATGCTTTATGCGGGAGGCATCGCGGGTTACTCGGAAATCACGAACGGCGTCATGAGTATCGAGCATTGTGTGAATCTTGGCAATATCACGAATGGTGTTATGTGTGGCGGTATCGTAGGTGCCGGCAGTTTCTCCATTCGCCATTGCGACAATTACGGTATGGTTTCTTCCAACAGCATTTCAGGAGGCATTGTCGGCCAACGGGATGATTTTGGCGAAATTGTGTTTTGCACCAACCACGACAAGGCATCGATACAAGGCGAGATAGCGGGCGGCATCGTCGGAGCCGCTAGACAAACCAAGATTGCGATGTGCGCCAATAGGGCAAAGGTGACAGCCCAAGGCGATTCCAATGACTGGATTTGCGCAGGCGGCATAGCGGGTGCCGACGGGAAAATCTCAAATTGCTACAACCGCGGCGATGTGGAATGTTTGGTTTTGTACGGCCAGCCTGAAGTCGTGCAGATGGGAGGCATTACGGGAACGGGAGGCAATGTTGTAAATGTGTATAACACGGGAGCCATCATTCCTCCCGAGAACCCCCATACCAACAATGCTTGGTACGGAATCATCGCGGCAGGGTTGTCTGACGATCCAACCGTCTGCCATTGGTACTGGTTTGGCGAGTACGACATAAACCCATACGGTTTCGATTGGCCTTACTATTTGGTCCCAGGCTCGTGTGCCTTCAACGAAGGAGCCTCTGCCACAACATGGATTCTCGACGAAGCCCAATATGGCACCACCGACTTGACCGAAGCCTTGAATCTGGGCGCCATGAACGAATGCATCTGGAAGGAAGACGAGGATCTTACGAACGGAGGTTTCCCTGTCTTTGGCGCTATGCCTCCCGTGGGTCTCGCAGAACAGGAAACACAACTGTTAGATGTTTATCCCAACCCGACCAATGGCGTTCTCTTTGTAGAGACGCGATTCATCGCGTCTCCATCCCAAACCTACCGCATCACCAACCTCCTTGGCCAAACCCTGCAATCGGGCAGAGTCGGAGGGGAGATGCACCAGATTGATGTGTCGGGCTTGCCCTGTGGCATGTATCTTCTCAACCTTGACGGCGCGACGGTGAAATTCGTCGTGAAATAAACAATCAAAAAGACACGATATGAAAAAGCATGGATTATACACCCTGCTTGCGCTCTTGCTGATGGCGGGAGGGGTGACGATGCAAGGGCAGAGCACCACGGGAACCGATTTTTGGGTGGCGTTTATGCCGAACTATACGGATGCCGGCGCGCCTCCAGTCAAGTTGGATCTTGTGGTGACAGCCCAGCAGATTGGTTTGGTAACGGTGGAAAACCCGAGGACAGGGTGGATGGAGAGCTTCAATGTGGCTGCAGGCGATGCCGCCACCATAAGCATTCCCAACGAGGTGGCCTATTTTCAGGATGAATCGGACTGCGTTTTGGACAATGCGCTTCATGTGACTTGCAAGGATTCCATCTCGGTGTTTGCCTCCAACGACAGGACATATAGCTTCGATGTCTTCAATGTCCTGCCCACCCATGCGCTAGGAAGTGAGTATATCCTGCAAATGTACCCTAGTCACGCCTCACCAATGAAATCCGATAGGTTTGCCTCGGAGTTTGCCATAGTGGCGGTTGAGGACAATACCACTGTCGAGATTGAACTGACTTACGATTCCCAAAACGGGCATTATGCCCATCAGCCTTTCACTGTGGCTTTGGATGCCGGACAATGTTACCAACTCCAGAGTTTGCGCGGGGGCGAGGGTGATTTGAGCGGAACGCGGATAACGGCTACTAACGGCAAGCCCATCGCGGTGTTTGCAGGCGACAGGGGTTGTATGATTCCTTCTTATTATGAAGACGCTGTGGATGCGGCCTTCGAGCAGATGTTGCCAGTTGAATACTGGGGCCGGCAGTTTGTGGTGACGACGACCATGATCAAAGGGGTCGACAGGGTCCGCGTAACGGCCTTGAACGACAATTGCCAAATCAACCTCAATGGTGAGTGGTTGACGACAATAGGCGCTTCCGAAACCTGTGAGCTGGAAATCCACGATGCCCAGCCTGCAGTCTATCTTGAGACTTCGGAGCCTGTCTTGGTCTACAAGTATTTGCCTGGAGCCATGTATAACTACCAAGGAAACAATTACTGCGACCCGTCCATGGTGTATATTTGTCCCTTGGATCGCGCCATACATCATGCCGTCTTTCCCGTTTTTGGCGGTTCACAATGCGTATTTTTCTTTGTCAACATCGTGACGGAAACGGCGTTCGTTTCTGGTATGAGCTTGAACGGACAAAGTATCGCTTCCTATTTTAGGGAGGTGCCAGGCCGTCCGGAGTATTCTTTTGCACGCATTGGAACGGACCTTGGGACGCAAACGCTGTCGAATTCGTCGGGCACTTTTGTGGCACATGCCTATGGGATTGGACCTTGTGTGAGTTATGCCTTTTCGGTAGGCGCCGATTTGTCGTGGCATTATGATCAAGTTGTTGAGAACGAAGCTGATGGCTCAACGGTAGCCTATCCCAACCCAGGCGGCAACACGCTTAATATCCACACTGCCTTGCCAAATGCCCGCATGGAAGTGTACGATATCAACGGCGGACTCATCCACGGCCAAGCACTCACGCAACAAGTGACGGCGATTGATGCAACGGATTGGGTTAAGGGAGTTTATGTTTGGAAGGTTTATGCGGGCGACCCTTCAACAGGTTCAAAATCTAGGGTAGAAACGGGGAAATGGATTAAGGAATAAAGGAAATCAATAAGCCACCGAAAGCATAGCCGTCCCTATCGGCGACATGGGGACGGTTTTAGTCCTTTGGTGGCTTTTTTATGTAATATGCTGGATTTTGAGTATTTTTTGCCGCGTGAAACGCTATTTGCTGAGCTTAATGGTTGGGCTGGCCATGCTAATGGCTTGGAGGTGGTTTTCGGGTATAAAGACATCGTGAGGTAAATCTTTGGAAAAATTTTCTACTTTTGCACCGATGAAATCCCGTCTTATCATAGTTTTGTTTGTCTTGTGCGCATTCCTTTCAGCTTGTCACAATCCGAAGGCATCACTCACCATGCCCGCCAATCCGTTTTATGACACATTGGTCGGAATTGATAGCCTCATGTGGCATCGTCCCGACAGCGCATGGTTGGTTTTGATGGAATACGAAGGCGATTCCAATGTGTTCAACAGCCATTACGCCCAATTGCTGCACTCGGAACTGTTGTTCAAAAAATACAGGACCCAATGCACACAAACCAACCAAACGGAGTTGTTGCAAACTGCCGCGTATTTCGACAGCCTCGTGCAGCAGGTTTTCCCTTTGCAAATGGATGCAAGGAGATTCAAAACGACACCCACCCCAAACAACGACCTCTTCTTCCTCACCGCCCGCGCCCATTATTCTTGTGGTGCAGGCTATTTCGTACACGACAGCCTCATTGAGGCTTGCGGCGAATACATCCGCACTTTGCAGACAATGGAAAACCATTATACTGAGGCCGAATTGGTGGGCACAAAGGCTCGTTTCATGGCCTTGGCCTACGACCGTCTATTGGATTTGTTTCGCGTTCAATTTATGATAGACCCTGCCATCTATTGCAGCAAGCAGGCAATAGCTTATGAAGAGATTGGGCATTCTTCACCCCAAGTCATTGCCAACGAACTCCTTCATTTAGGAAATCTGTTCGGAATACAGAGAGAATACGACAGCGCGGTTTATTACTTTGAAAAGACATTGGAAGTCCTCCCCGACAGGAACAACTTGTTGTATAGGGATTGTGTTTCCGTAATGGCGTTGTTAAGACACGAAGCCTACAAGGATACCGAAACCTCATTAGATAGCCTGAAAAGCGTGTTGGCTCAAGCACCAAACGAGGTGGAAAGGACGGTTAGATGCCAGACCATTGGCCACATTTATTATGATAATAGACAATATGATTCTGCAAAAGTATATCTGGAGCCTGTTTTTGAAAAAGACCCTGTTAGAGCAGCAGCTACAGCACAAGACTTGTACGAAATCGCCATACATGAGAATGACACAATGAAAGCCAACCAATATGCTCGATTTCTTGTAGACGAGGATGTTGATGCAGTTGATAATCAAATACTAAACTCGCGGCTCAACGAGATATTCCAGAACTATTTGCGAGAGAAGCAGGAAATCGCTGCAATCCGCCAACAAAAAAAGGCAATTAAAACGACACTTGCCATAGCGTTGCCTTTGGTTGGAGTGTTGGCAGTGGTCGTTGTCATACTGATGCGATGCAGACACAGGAAACGCTTGGCAATCCAGGAGGCCGAGGCGCAACGGCAATTGAACGAAGCTTCGCAACGATTGAGCGAGGCTGCACAACGGCTCGACGAGGCGGAACGCGAACTGCAAACGAAGGTGGAACAGGCCACGCAGCTCACACGGGAAATGCTGTTGCAACGTGTAGCGGACATCTACCAATCCAACAACAAGAACAAATTGCAGTGCATCCTCGAAACCTTGGACGAAACCTATCCCCAAGCCGTAGCAAGACTGAAGGCAGAGCATCCCGAATTGGGCGAAACGGAACGGAATATCCTCCTTTTGAATTTTCTCCACTTCCGTATCAAGGAGGAGGCTGATTTGCTCGGATTGAAAGAAAATACGGTGATGAAATACCGCTCCGACCTCATCAAAAAAGTGGGAAAAAGCCCCGTTTTCGACCTGTTGGGCTAAACAAAAATCTGTACTTCGGTTTTTATAGTTTATTGTATTTCAATATTTTGCATTGTTTCAAACCAAGAAAAATCTGTAGTTTGGCTTGTATGTTGCTTATTTGATGCTTTTTTGTTATAGTTTTGCCTACGACAATATTAAAACAACAGACAATGAACAAAGCGACCAACACAATGGCAAAAGTCCTTCTCCTCCTGTTGATGGCAATGGAGGGCATGGCGAAGGCGCAAGACTATGAACCGATTATTCAGGAAGGCAACGAATGGCACACACTTGATGTCATCGTAAACCCTGGCTTTCCACCAAACCATCATTACAGCACTTTGGTCCATTGGCTTTCGGACGACACGCTCGTTGATGGCGTTCGATACACAAAAGTGTTGGAGACCAGAAATGGTGAAGGCACGCCGCGATTAGCCACCCTGTTGAGGGAAGAAGACGGCAAAGTCTGGAAAAGAAAATCGGCGACCGACATTTTGATTTACGACTTCACCGCCCAAGTCGGCGACACCTTGCGTTTTGGCGATTTCCACGAATTTGATTATTTTGTCGTTGATTCCATTAGCATAGAGCAAATTGGAGGCAGGGACAGAAGGAAGTTCTGGTTCGGATTGGAATATGACATTACGGGAGAGCCTGTTGCCATCGAGACTTGGACAGAAGGCATTGGCAGCGATATGGGCTTGCTCTTCAGCGGATGGTATTATGTCAGTGGAGGCTACTACCGTGCCCTGTGTTTCCACCAAAACGGCGAGTTGCTTTGGCAAAACGAGTATTACGGCACCTGCATGATTGATGCCGTGGAAGAAATGGACATTTCACCGATTTCTCTTTACCCAAATCCAACTTCCGAGGTGGTCCATATTGAGGGAGTTGAAGCAGCCGAAGTGCAGGTTTACAATTCCTTTGGCCAGTTGGTGAAGACCGTACACGATGCGAATGAAATCCCCGTTGCAGCCTTGCCGCAAGGCGTTTACCTACTGCGCATTACCGATACGGATGGTAAAGTTTATATGAACAAAATCGCGGTACAATGAAAAACTTAAGACTTTACACTTTGCTTGCCCTGCTGATGACGGGCATTTCGGCTTCGGCCTACGATTTCTGCTCGGTCTGCCCGACGGGTCAGACCCTGGCCTATGCCATCGCTTCCACCAACCCACCCGAGGTGATGATCGAAACATGTCTCGGCCCTTATTCGGGCGGTGTCACCATCCCCGAAACAGTGAGCATCGATTTCACGGAATATACCGTCGTCGGTATCGGCGAAAGGGCATTTTGGGAAGGCTGCTCGAGTATGAGCTACTCCGGGCCTTTGGTCATTCCCAACACCGTCCGATACATTGGTGCTCGCGCCTTTTGGGACTGTTGGTTCACAGGACCGTTGGTCATCCCGAATTCCGTCGATTACATCGGCGAATGGGCTTTCTATGGTTGCAGGAAGTTCACGAGCTTGACCTTGTCGGAATCGCTCACCTACATTGAGGAGCACACCTTCGACGAATGCGACAACATGCGCGGCGACCTCATTATTCCCGAGTCGGTGCTCGACATCGCCAGTTGTGGGTTCAGCCATTGCGCTTTCGATGGCACACTTCGCCTGTCGCCCAACATGATTTATGTGTATGGCGACCCATTTTTCGAACTGTTCAATATCACTGCCATCGAGATTCCCGAAGGGGTCGGATATATTGATTGGATGGTATTCGATTTCTTGACCAAGCCGACAGAGCTGGAATTGCCTTCGACCATGATTTCCATAGAAGATATGGCCTTCCGCAATCTGCGAAATCTAAAACAGATGACGGTCAACGCGAGCACACCGCCTTTTATCTGTGATGAAACTTTCCAATATGTGAACCACGGCATTCCCGTTTACATTCCTGTAGGGACTCTCGAAGCCTACCAAAACGCCCCTAATTGGTCGGAGTTCACGAATTTCATCGAGCTGGCGGGTGTCGGCGTCGCCGAGCTTGAAGGCACAGCAGCGGTGGCCGTCTATCCCAATCCTACAAACGATTTAGTGAGAATCGAAGGCATAGAATCCGCCGAAGTGCAGGTTTGCAACGCCCTTGGACAGTTGGTGAAGACCGTGCACGACACGAATGAAATCCCCGTTTCAGACTTGCCACAAGGCGTTTACCTGCTGCGGATTGCGGATGCGGAAGGGAGAAACCATACAGCGCGTGTGGCAGTGAAGGAATAAAGATTCCCAAAGGAAATGGAGTGAAAGATCAAATTTTAAGCGGCGGCTTGTAGCGTTTACTTTGGGTAGACCCTATTAGCCGCCGCCTATTTACATAATACAGCACTCCATTCCCGAAGGGAATCTCATTTTGGTGTTCGGCCCTTCGACAGGCTCAGGGGCCTTAACCTTTACGCTTTCTTCAGCAGAATGACATACACCGGGAAGTGGTCGCTGTAGCCACCCATCCAGACGCCGCTGCCGAAGGTGCGGAAGGGGTAGCCGTTGTATTTGCCGCCATGCTGCTTCAGGAACTCCTTGTTATGGACCTTTGCGTTCTTGAACTGGTAGCTGTCGTAGCCATTGGGCAGCAGGGCAGGGGTGAGGATCATCTGGTCGAGTACGCCGGGCGCATCGCGGTAGTAGTTGGTGCCATAGCCCTTCTTGTGCAGCTCGTACATGGGATTGAAGAACTCGCCGTCGCGAAGGTCTTTCATGTCGCCTGAAGCACGCAGATATTCCGTAACGGTCTTGTTGGTCGGGTAGTCGTTGAAGTCGCCCATCATGATGATCTTGGCGTTTTGGTCCTCGCGCATGATGCTGTCGGCGATATGGCGGCAAAGGTTGGCGGCTGCAATACGGCCGGGCATGGAGCGCTTCTCGCCACCGGCACGCGAAGGCCAGTGCATGACGATGAAGTGCATCATCTCGCCATCGAAGAGGCCCGAGACGACCAACTGGTCGCGGGTGATGAACTCGGGATCCTCGGGGACGATGGTGCGGTATGTCTTGCTGTTGGTTGGCTTGAAGTATTTTGGATTGTAAATCAAACCCACATCCACGCCTCGGCGATCGGGCGAGTCGTAGTGAACCACTTGGTAGTTGCGGCCTTTCAGTTCGGGCTGGGCCACCAGATCCTCCAACACGGTGCGGTTCTCCATCTCCGACATGCCGAGGATGGCCACGCCGTCGGGCGTGATGTCGGCACCGATGGTAGAGATGGCGTATGCCATGTTGTGGAGTTTAGCCAAGTATTTCTCGGTGTTCCATTGGTTGACGCCTTGGGGCAAGAACTCCTCGTCGTTCTTGTTCGGGTCGTTGATGGTGTCGAAGAGGTTCTCCAGATTGTAGAACCCGACGAGGCCGACTTTGTATGCCTGTTTCTCTTGTGCGTTAAGGCTCGTAAAACCAAGTACAAAAGCCAAAAGTGCCAATATGGAAGCAAAGTGTTTGTTCATGTGGGGCGTGATATTAGGTTTGATAACGCGGCAAAGGTAGGAAATTAATCCAATAAAAAAGATAGCGGCAAAAGAACTTTTTCCTATTTTTGTCCGTTTGATTCACGCAAAACCAACGCAAATCATAATAAGTTCAATATGAAGAAATTCTTACTATTATTGGCGGTTCCTTTGTTGATGGTGTCGCGGCTTGCAGCTCAAGTCATCGACTCCACCGACTTGAACCAAAACGACTTGCCGACGGTGATCCTGATGGATTCCGACTTCGAGGAGTCCTCCACCTCGGTCAACGATGCATCCACCTTGCTTAACTCGTCGCGCGACGTGTTCAACAGCATCGCGGCCTACAACTTCGGCTCGCTGCGCTACCGTGTGCGTGGCAACGACTCGAAGTACAGCGAGGTGATGATTAACGGCATCTCGATGAATGACCCCGAGACGGGACGTCCGGTCTTCTCCAACTGGGGAGGTCTCAACGACGCTTTCCGCAACTCGATCCTCGTTGAAGGCCTCGGCAAGACTGACGCAGGCTTCGGCGGCCTCGGTGGCCTGACGGCTTACAGCACCCGTGCCTCGCAGTACCGTAAACAAGTCTCGCTGAGCTATGCTTTCAGCAACCGTTCCTACAACCACCGCGCCATGGCTTCCGTTGGCACGGGCGAGATGGGTAATGGCTGGTATCTGATGGCTGCCGCCAGCGGCCGTTATGCTGGAGAGGGCTACACCGAAGGCACCTTCTACCAAGCATACAGCTATTTCCTCTCTGTCGAGAAGAGAATCAACGACAAGCACAGCTTCGACCTTATCGTGTTCGGTGCCCCGTCGCAACGCGGAGGCTCGGCACCTGTGGTGCAAGAGGCCTATGACCTTGTCGGTTCCAACTTCTACAACCCCAACTGGGGCTACCAAACCATTGACGCAAATGGCACCCTGGTCAAGCGCAACTCACGCGTGAGCACCTATCATCAGCCTTTTGCCAACCTCACTTGGTATTGGACGCCTAGCAAGAAGACCAACTTTCAGACTTCGGTGTATTACTTCGCCGGTCCTGGCGGACAGAGCACCCTCGAATGGGGTGAGGCCAAAGACCCGCGTCCGGACTACTACAAGAACCTGCCGAGCTATTACATGACCAACGCCCATAGCACAAGTGAAATCGAAGCCCAATTCGCGGCTTGGATGAACCGTGACCCGGAGGTCACGCAAATCGATTGGGATGCGCTTTACAACGCCAACCGCAACCACCTCTTCACCGTGCAGAACGCCAACGGGCAGGTGGGTAACACCATCACGGGAAGAGCTTCGAAATACATCATCGCCGAGCGTCACTACGACAAACAGCAGATGGGCGGCGCCACCTTCTTCAAACACGAGTTCCAACCTAACCTCATCATGACGGGAGGCTTGGCGCTAAATGCCTCAAGGACGCATTATTATGAAAGTGTCGCAGACCTGCTGGGTGGTGATTATTACTACGATATTAATAAGTATGCCGAGAACCTGGAGTCGGATGAATGCCAGACTGACCTCAACAACCCGAATCATGTGGCTTACGTCGGCGACATCATTGGCTACAGCTACTACGCCAACCGAAACTATGGCCGCATTTGGGACCAAATCGACTGGCTCGTCGGCAACTTCGACCTATATCTGGGCGTACAAGCTGAGTTCACGCAGATTTGGCGTGAAGGCCTCTGGCAGAGCGGCTCTTTCGCCGACAACTCCTACGGCAAAGACCAGATGCACAACTTCTTCGACCCGAGCGTGAAGGCAGGCGTGACCTACGCCATCAATGGCCGTAACCACATCGTGGCCAACTTTGCCTATATGTTGCAGGCACCGCAGTTCAGGGACATCTACGTGTCGCCCCGCACACGTAATACAATCGTTGAGGGCGAATTGAAGAGCGAGCGTATCAGCGCTGTCGACCTGAGCTACCTCTATCGTTCGCCTGAGTTCAAGTTGCGCCTGACGGGTTATTATAATATCTACCAAAACCTCATCTGGAACCGCAGCTTCTATTGCGAAAACGTCTACCTGAACACCACGACCAGTGCCAACTCCTACACCAGCGAGTTTGTCAACTTCATCATGACCGACATCAGTCAAAGGAGTCTCGGTGTGGAGATGGGCGCCGAGTGGAACATCTCTCCGACCGTCACCATGCAGGCCGCTGCCGCCAACGGCATCCATGTCTACAACAACAACCCCGTCTTCTCGGTTTATGACGACAATAACGCTACGGCTTACATCCAAAACAGCGTTGCCTATCTGAAAGGCTATCATGTCTCATCAGGCCCCGAGACGGTGGCCTCTTTGGGCATCAAGTATAACTCGCCGAAATACTGGTGGGTGAGCCTCAACGCCAACTATATGGCCAACATGTACTTCGACGTGAACCCGTATAACCACACGGAAGAAGGCATGCTGCACTACGCGCAGGGCGACATCCGCATCGAAGACGTGTTGCGTCAAGACCCGATGAAGGATGCCTTCACGCGGCTTCTCGAAGCGTTACAAAGGGTACTATTTCCTGGTGAATGTGAGCGTCAACAACCTGCTCAACAACAAGAACACCATCCTCTATGGTTACGAGCAATTGCGCTTCAACGCCAACAACCCCGACATGTTCCCCGACAAGTACTCCTATATGTACGGTCTTAATTATTTCATCAGTTTAACGGTTAGAAAGTAAACGGCCCTTCGACAAGCTCAGGGACCTAAACAGTAAAAGCTAAGGTTGCTGAGCCTGTCGAAGCACCGACCATAATAGAAACAAATTAAACACCAAATAAAATGAAAAACAGAGTATTCAATGCATTTCTGCTTCTTGCCATGGTGGGCATGATGTTTACCGCCTGCAAGAAAGAGTATCCCGAACCGCCTATCCAGGACTTGCCGATAGGAACGATTTACACCATTGGTGAAATCCTTGATTTGGAGCCGGGTACTGTGTTCACAGAAGATGCCTCGGTATATGGCATCATCACTGCCGATGAGCAGTCGGGCAACCTTTACAAAGCCGCTTTCATGCAAGACCGCGCTACAGGTGCAGCCATTGAGCTTTACCTCAACGCTGTTAGCGGCGTCCGCATCGGCGACTCCGTCCGCGTTTATCTGAAGGACGTTACCTATTCCGTTTACAACAACCTACCTCAACTGAGCAACTTCGAGGCTGATGGCCACATCGTCATCTTGGCCAACAACAAGCCCATCGAGCCGGAAGTGACCACCATTGCTGACGTCAACGCAGGAAACCATCTTGCCCAGTTGATCCGTTTGGAGAACGTGAGGTTCAGCCAACTTCGCCAACGACTCGCTGCCACAGGGTACGGGCAATTTGACTGCCATCGCCACGGTGTATAACAACACTTGGCAACTCGTTATCCGTTCGGCCCGTGAGCTTGATTTTGACGGCTATGTGCCCGGTGGCGACAATGGCCTGCCCTATTATCAAGACTTTGCCTCTTCGTTTGGCACCTATACCACCTACGATGTGGCTGGTCCCCAGTCATGGGAAATCGACTACAATACCGCCAAGATGACGGGTTATGCCAACAGCACCAACTATGCCAACGAAGACTGGCTGATCTCGGCCAAGTTCTCCTTGGAGAATGTCTCGAGTGCCAGTTTGACGATGACCTACATTGCCCGTTATTTCAACAATTTGGATAGCGACATCACCCTCCAGGTTTCTTCCGACTACACATCGGGTGACCCGACTTCAGCCAATTGGACGCAAGTCCCCGCCACATGGATCTCGGGTAGCAACTGGAATGACTTCGTTTCCACCACCGTCGACCTTTCGCAATTCGTTGGTCAAAAGGTTTGTGTTGCCGTGAAGTACCTCTCCGATGACCAGAAAGCCGGTACCATCGAGGTGCAAAGCATCCTCATCCAAGAGGGTAGTGGCCCGACGCCTCCTCCTGGACCGAACCCGGGTGGCGAGGTGCAGAACATGCCTTATAGCCAAAGCTTTGCCTCGGAGTTTGGCACCTATATGACTTACGACATCTTTGGTGCCCAATCATGGGAGATCGACTACAACACCGCCAAGATGACGGGTTATGTCGGCGGCAGTTATTATGCCAACGAAGACTGGCTCATCTCCTCGCCGGTGGCTATCACGGGTGTGGATGATGCCAAGATGACGATGTCCTACATCGGCCGTTACTTCAACAACATCAATGAGGAAGTCACCGTTTGGGCATCGACCAACTACATTTGGGGCAGTGACCCGAATATGGCTAGCTGGACACAAGTTCCTGCCGCTTTGGTGGAAGGCAGCAACTGGAATGACTTCATCACCACAGAGATTTCGCTGACCGATTATGTTGGCCAGACGGTTACCTTCGCGGTGAAATACATTTCCACCGACAGCAAGGCTGGCACGATGGAGATCCAAAGCATCACCATCGAAGAGGGTAGTGGCGTGACACCTCCTACGCCTCCCACTCCTGGACAGGGCGAAGGCAGTGGCACGGCTGATGACCCGTACAATGTGGCTGCCGGTATCGGCTTGCAGAGCGAAGAACCCATCGCATGGGTGCATGGCTATATCGTTGGTGCCGTGAAGTCGGGTTTGAGCTCGGTCACCAGCAACGCCGACATCAACTGGAGCGCTCCGTTCGACCTGGCCACCAACGTGGTCATCGCCGATGATGCCAGCTGCAATGAAATCAGCCAGTGTATCATCGTCAACCTGCCTGCTGGCAAGCCTTTGCGCATTCAGGTCAACTTGATGGACAACCCCGACAACCTTGGCAAGCATCTGGCTGTGAACGGCAAGCTCCGCAAGTATTTCAACCAAGCGGGTCTGCGCGACAGCGGTGGTACCGAGAATGACTTCGTCTTGGAAGGTGGTGTCATGCCTCCTCCGGCTCCCGGAACGACCATCTTCTCCGAGACCTTCGCTAGTGGTCAAGGTCAGTTCAGCATTCAGGATGTCATGCTGCCTCAAGAGTTGACTTATGTCTGGCAACATGACGGCAATTATTCCTGCATGAAGGCCAGCGCCTACGTCAATCAGGCCTACGCTGCAGAGAGCTGGCTGGTTTCGCCTGTCATCGACCTTTCAAACGCCAGTGCTGCTACGTTGAAGTTCGACCAAGCCGTCAATTATGCCTCACCTGATGGCGCTTTGTCGGTGATGATTTCCACCGATTATATTGATGAAGTCCTGCAGTGCACTTGGACCGAGTTGAACCTCAGCCAATGGCCTGCTGGCAACAACTGGACTTTCATCAACTCTACTGCCGACTTGAGCCAGTATCTGGGTCAGAGGGTGACCATCGCGTTTAAGTACACGAGCAACTTCAGCGCATCGGCCACTTGGGAAGTGAAGAACTTTGTAGTGGAAGAGTAATGATCGTTAATGGTAAAAAAAAAGCCTGCGACTCCCCCTGCCCCCTCAGGGAGGGGAAGGCGCGGGCTTTTTTTGTGTGATTCGCGTCCAGTTTGCAATTTTCCCCTATCTTTGCACGTTGAAAAGAAAACGAATTTGGTATGTCAGAGAATTTGGTCATCATCCCGACTTACAAGGAGAAAGAGAACATCGAGAAGATTATCCGCTACGTCTTCAACCTGCCCATGGCGTTCGATATCTTGATTATCGACGATAACAGCCCC
>ONJF01000013.1 GCA_900318085.1 uncultured Bacteroidales bacterium | reverse complement strand
TTTCACGCGGAAAAACTACTCAAACTTTTCCCAATCAATCTCCCTGACTTTCTGTGAGATGAACGACTTGATGTCATTCCAATCAGCATTAATGAACATGGGCGGGCATTCCTTGTTTTCCGCATCTTCAAAATAGGTCAAGGCCATCCGCGTCCTGAACATGGAATAGTTGGGATACTTTTGAGCATAAAAAACAAGTATTTCCTCAAGAGTGAAGTGCTGCAAAAGGAAGTACATGTCAATGAAATCCTTTCGCGAGCCTCGGTTTTGTATTGCATAGGTTTTCATAGCGGCAATGTCTTTCGGCGAAGCCAATCGCAAACCGTCCTCAATAACCGCCTCATCAAGCCAAGGATAACGTGAATAATTGACAAAATCCACCTTGATTCCATCAACAATGAATGATTTGATGTATTTGGACGTCATTTGGCCTTGAATCTTTCCGAAGCCTTCCAAAATGTCCTGCAATGCAGCATCATTGTCGGGAATCACACCAAAAACGTCCAAATCCACCGACGAGCGATGTCCGTATTGCAAAGCCAAAGCTGTCCCACCCACGAGACGGCAATCTTTCAGATAAGGCTCTGCCATCAAGTATTTCAGGAGTTCCAAAGTGTGGGGCTCGATTGTGCGATACGATAGCATCTGAAGTCCTCCTTTTTAGCACCAGAAATAAAGCTCAAAAACGAACGTGCAATTGGATTTAGTGTTCTGAAATTCAGGGCATAAGATACAATTGTATCAACACCAAAATGCTTTTCGATGATGTTCCAATCGCTCATCTGCCCGTACTCCAGCACCCTCTGGATAAGCCACGCAGCATTCTTGTCGATGTCGAACTGGGTCGTATCGAAGTCCCAAAACAAATATGGGCTGAGGCCGTGTAGCTTATCCTTGTCTTCCATGATTATTCGACTACCACAAGATAATAGTTCTTCTTGCCCTTCTGGACGAGAATATACTTGCCATCGACCAAGTCATCGGTAGTGACGACCTTGTCCAATGTGACCTTTTCCTTGTTGACGCTCACGCCGTTGGCTTGGGTCATCTTGCGGGCCTCGCCTTTCGAGGGGAAGATCTGCGTGTTGACGGCCATGAAATCGACGATCGGGATGCCGGCTTCGAGGTCGGTGCGGGCGATGTGCTCCTGCGGCACGCCGTCGAAGATGTCCAAGAAGGTGGCTTCGTCGAGTTTCTCCAAGCCTTCCTTGGTCGACTTGCCGAAGAGGATGTTGGAGGCTTCGATGGCGGCATCCAAGGCTTCCTGTGAGTGCACCAACACGGTGACTTCCTGGGCCAAACGCTTTTGCAACACACGCATGCCTGGGTCTTTCTTGTGCTCTTCAATCAGGGCGTCGATGGTTTCTTTATCCAGCGAGGTGAAGATCTTGATGTATTTCTCGGCATCCTCGTCGCTGACATTGAGCCAGAACTGGTAGAACTTGTAAGGCGTGGTGCGCTTCGGGTCGAGCCAGATGTTGCCGCTCTCAGTCTTGCCGAACTTCTTGCCGTCGGCCTTGGTGATGAGCGGGCAAGTCAAAGCAAAGGCCTCGTTTTCAAAGCCTAATGTTCTACGAATCAGTTCCGTGCCTGTGGTGATATTGCCCCATTGGTCGTTACCGCCCAGCTGCAGCTTGCAGTTCTTGTGCTGGTAGAGCCACAGGAAGTCGTAGCCTTGCAGGAGCTGGTAGGTGAACTCGGTGAAGCTGAGACCGTCGCGGGCGGTGCCGTTGAGGCGTTGCTGCACGCTGTCCTTGGCCATCATGTAGTTCACGGTGATGTGCTTGCCCACCTCACGGGCGAAGTCGAGGAAGGTGAAGTCCTTCATCCAGTCGTAGTTGTTCACCATCTCGGCAGCGTTGGGCTCCTTCGAGTCGAAGTCGAGGAACTTGGCCACTTGGGCCTTGATGCACTCTTGGTTGTGACGCAAGGTCTCTTCGTTGAGCAGGTTACGCTCTTGGCTCTTGCCCGAGGGGTCGCCAATCATGCCTGTGGCACCACCCACCAAAATGATGGGCTTGTGGCCGCAGTGTTGCAGCCGTTACCATTTCTTTCTGGAGGAGTTCTTCCGTGCCTGGCATGATCTGTGCCAGCATTCCGCGCCAGCGGAGTTCTTCAACAAAATTCTTCATCGTTAGGGTTAGTTTTGAGATGCAAAAATACGGGAAAACAGGAAATAATCGGATTATTCATTGAAAAATCTTTGGCAAAGGATGAAGATTAATGTAGAATTTACATTCTTTCGAATGTATTTATATGGAAATTTATGGTTTTTACATTCTTTCTAATGTAATTTCAATAAAAAGTGTTATTTTTGCAGCCGAAAGGATGTAAAATGATGAAGAAAACCCCTTTGACAGAGACTGTGAAACAGTTGAGAAAGCAATATGGTCTGACGCAGGAACAACTTGCCTACAAATCAGGCGTCGGATTGAATTTTGTCCGTGAGATGGAGCAAGGTAAGGCCACTGTCAGGCTTGATAAAGTCAATCAAGTGCTCAATTTGTTTAACTATGAAATGGTGCCCATGCCAAGAAAGGATAAGCAATGAAAAAGGCTCTGGTTTATTTTCGGGATATTTTGGCGGGACGACTCTCCGAGACAGAAGATGGTTATGAGTTTCGATACGAAGCAACCTACCTTGCCAGGCCACAAGCCGAGCCCATTAGCCTCACCTTGCCTTTGTGCGAAGATGCTTATCAAAACCATGTATTATTCCCGTTTTTCGACGGACTGATACCTGAAGGTTGGCTTTTGGATGTGGCTTTGCGTAACACCGACATCAGTATGCTCGACAGGATGTCATTGCTGTTGCTTTGCTGCAAGGATTGTATTGGAGCTGTGAGTGTAATACCTGATAATGAGGAGGAAAGCCATGAGTAAATGCTTGTTTTGCTACAAGGAATTGAACGAGGGAGAGAAGGATTTTCATGCCCGTTGTGCCCGCAAATTCTTTGGTTCGTCCACAGCACCCGACATGGAATACACACAATCCGACATGGACCGTTTGGGCGAACAAATCATCCGTTCGCAGACAACATTGACGGGCGTGCAGCCCAAATTGTCGTTGAACCTACAAAAGCACGAAGGGAGTCAACGATTGACTATAGTTGGATTATGGGGTGCCTATATCTTTAAGCCTCAGACTTCAAGGTTTGCTGAGTTGCCCGAGAATGAAGACCTTACTATGCACCTTGCTGAGATTGCTGGACTAAAAACGGCACAACATTCCTTGATTCGACTTGCTGATGATTCTTTGGGTTACCTCACGCGCCGTATGGATCGTGATGCAAAAGGCAACAAGTTTCCTATGGAAGATTTTTGCCAACTGACCGAGCGACAGACGGAATACAAATACCGTAGTTCATATGAGCAGGTGGCTAAAGCTATCGAACGCTATTCCACTGTGCCTCAATTGGATGTAATCAATTTTTACGAAGAGGTAATCTTTTGTTGGCTTACAGGCAACAACGACATGCACTTGAAGAATTTCTCTCTGCTGTCGCTGGGTGAAAGTCGATATGAGTTGTCGCCTGCATACGATTTGCTCAATGTGGTCATCGTGAATCCTGATGATACCGAAGAATTGGCCCTCACCTTAAATGGCAAAAAACGTCGCATTTCCCGCAAAGATTTTGTTGAAGCCGCAAGTAAGTTTGGGGTTTCGGAGAAAGTCTTGGATGGACTGATTACGCATTTCAAGCAATGTTTGCCTGCATGGGAAATGAAAATCGATGAATCGTTCCTGTCTGATGAGATGAAAATGGATTATAAAGAATTGATTTCCAAAAGGATGAATAAATTGTTGGATTTAAAGGAAAGATAGTCAATTGTTGTAATTCTTCAACCTACACCGCATATTCTCCAACACATTCCCGCCAAACAGCCATGAGTCGGCAAAGTGGAGGTTGCCTTTCGGGAACTTGTCCTCATAAGCCGGGATGAAGACCATCTCGGGGTCGAGGTCAGGGCAAACGGTGTTGTGCTTGTAGAGATAAGTCCTCGTCGGGCAAGGCACTATGAGGACGCTGTCGCGAGCCTCGTTGTATTTGGCCATGCCCAAGTGGAACTCGGCCGGAACGGTGTCCGCAGCCATCGTCCAAGTGGTGGGGTTGATGCCGACCACATCGCTGCGCGACACCATGCCGATGGCCGTTGTGTCCGTCACGGAATTGAAGACGACCAGACCTTGCATTGTGCTGTCGGTGGCAGGTTGCAAAGCCTCGGGATAGGCGGCCAGTTCTTCTGCATCGACGTGATAACCAATACAATAGGCAGCCACCATCAACTTGCGTTGCTCTTCGGTCATGCCATGTTTCAACAATTCGATAAGCATCTGTGAGCCTTGGCTATGCCCCATCAGGAAGAAGGGACGCCCATGGTTGAAATGTGCCATATAATATTGGAAGGCATCGTTGACATCTTTCGCCGCGATTTGTGCCAACGAGTCCAACACCAGTGAAGGCTGGCTGTACGCCTCGAAAATCATCTGCCGATAATAGGGAGCATAAAAGTTGTACTCGCCATACAGCATCTTGTTGAACCGTTGGTTGCCGTTGGCTTCTTCGCGCACTTCGGACAGGGTGATGTCGGCAAACCACGATGAGTCGTTATCGGCAAAAGAGAGGGTCGATACGGTCGGATAGACATAGAAGACGTCAGCGGCTTGTGTGGTGTCGCCGCAGCTGTACCAGTAGGTGGTGTCGGAATAGTCGATGGAAGTTATGATGGTTTCTGTCGTTTTTTTCTCAGAACAAGACAGGCAGAATGTGGCTAAAACAACCAAACATGAGGCAAATAAACGTAGGTTTTTCATAGGGTGAACCATTTTTCGGCCGACAAAGGTAGTAAAAGTTAGAATTTTTGTCGAAGACTCAATTATTTTTCGCAACTTTGCAGCGGAATTAGACCGCCCTACTGTTTGCCGTCATTGCGGGCGCAGACCCGCAATCTCCCATGCGAAAAGGATACCTCTTTATGCTTGGGAGATAGCGGATCAAGTCCGCTATGACGGCAAGAATAGAGGCTGTCCCAGAGCCTAGTGTAATAAAACAACGATTCAACAAATCGAAGATTCAACGAAGTTAATTAAACAATCAACAATAATCAACAAATGAAAAGAGACGAAAAAATCTTTGATCTGATTCGCCAAGAGAAAGAGCGTCAGATGCACGGAATCGAGCTCATCGCTTCTGAAAACTTTGTCAGCGAGCAAGTGCTGGAAGCCATGGGTTCTGTCATGACCAACAAATACGCCGAGGGTTACCCTGGCAAGCGTTACTATGGCGGCTGCCAAATCGTCGACCAGAGCGAGCAAATCGCCATCGACCGCGCCTGCCAGCTGTTCAACGCCACCTTCGCCAACGTGCAGCCCCACTCGGGCGCACAGGCCAACATGGCTGTGATGCAAGCCCTGCTTGAACCCGGCGACACCTTCATGGGTCTCGACCTCTCGCACGGTGGTCACCTCTCACACGGCAGCCCGGTCAACGCTTCGGGTATGCTCTACAAGCCCGTCGCCTACCATGTGGCCAAGGAAACCGGCCGCGTCGACTACGACGAGATGGAGAAGATCGCCCTCGAGTGCCATCCCAAACTCATCATCGCTGGCGCTTCTGCCTACAGCCGTGACTGGGACTACAAGCGCATGCGCGCCATCGCCGACCAAGTGGGCGCCGTCCTCATGGCCGACGTCAGCCACCCCGCTGGCCTCATCGCCAAGGGCCTGCTCAACGACCCGTTGGAGTACTGCCACATCATCACCACCACGACCCACAAGACCCTCCGCGGTCCCCGTGGCGGCATGATCCTCATCCGTCATGACTTCGAAGACCCGCGCGGCCGCAAGACCCCGAAGGGCGAGACGAAGATGATGTCTGCTTTGATCAACAGCGCCGTGTTCCCGGGCATCCAAGGTGGTCCTCTGGAGCATGTCATCGCCTCCAAGGCCGTTGCTTTCGGCGAAGCCCTCAGCGACGAGTACATGGAGTACATCCAGCAGGTGAGAAAGAACGCCGCCTTCATGGCCAGAGCCTTCATGGATAAAGGTTATGATGTCATCAGCGGTGGCACCGACAACCACTCCATGCTCATCGACCTCCGCGGCAAGTTCCCGGAGATCACCGGTAAGATGGTGGAGAACACCCTCGTCCTTGCCGACATCACCGTCAACAAGAACATGGTGCCCTTCGACACCCGTTCGCCTTTCCTGACCTCTGGTCTGCGCGTTGGTACGCCCGCCATCACCACCCGTGGTCTGAAGCAAGACAAGATGGCCGTCATCGTCGAGTTGATTGACGATGTCATCAGCGACATCAATCCTGAGACCAAGACCGCTTCGGAGGCTAAGATCAACGCTGTCCGCGCCGAGGTCAACAAGATGATGAAGGACTATCCGCTCTTCGCTTGGTAAACCTTCATTGCGAAAACGAAAAAGGTCGCTCGTTCGGGCGACCTTTTTTTTGTGTCAATTTGTTTTTGGTGTTTCAAAAACCCATATCTTTGCATCCCGTATTTTTACTTTTAAGCATCATGAAAAACGCTTCGACAGGCTCAGCGTCCGCTGTAGCAAAATACGGGTTCGACAACGAGAAATACCTCAAAATCCAGTCAGAACACATCAAGGAACGCATCGCAAAATTCGGCGATAAACTGTATCTCGAATTCGGCGGCAAGCTCTTCGACGACTTCCACGCCAGCCGCGTGCTGCCCGGTTTCCAGCCCGACAGTAAGCTGAAGATGCTCTCCCAACTGATTGACGTTGCCGAGATCATCATCGTCATCAGCGCCATCGACATCGAAAAGAACAAGGTGCGTGGCGACTTGGGCATCACCTATGATGTGGATGTGCTCCGCCTGCGCGAGGAGTTCCTGAGCCGTGGTTTCATGGTGAATTCCGTGGTGGTGACCCACTACAACGGCCAGGCCAGCACCGACGCCTACCGTCAGCGTCTCGAGCGCATGGGCATCAAGGTGTATTACCATCGCATCATCGAAGGCTATCCCAACAATGTGGCCCTCATCGACTCGGAGGAAGGCTTCGGCCGCAACGACTATGTGGAGACCACGCGCCCGCTGGTGGTGGTCACAGCCCCGGGTCCCGGTAGCGGTAAGATGGCCGTCTGCCTCAGCCAGCTCTATCACGAGAACAAGCGCGGCATCAAGGCGGGCTATGCCAAATTCGAGACCTTCCCCGTTTGGAACCTGCCGCTGAAGCACCCCGTTAATGTGGCCTATGAAGCCGCCACCGCCGACCTCAGCGATGTCAACATGATCGACCCGTTCCATCTGGAAGCCTATGGAAATACTGCAGTCAACTACAACCGCGACATCGAGATCTTCCCCGTGCTGAATGCCATCTTCGAGAGCATCTATGGGGAGAATCCCTACAAGTCGCCGACCGACATGGGCGTCAACATGGTGGGTTACTGCCTCAGCGACGATGCCGTATGCTGCGAAGCCTCGAAGCAGGAGATCATCCGCCGTTATTATACCGCCTTGTGCAACCTGGCCAAAGGCAAAGGCACGGAGAACGAGGTGAACAAGATCGCCCTGCTGATGAAACAGGCCAAGATCACCACTGAACTGCGCAGGACCACCACTGCGGCCAAGGAAAGGAAGGAAAAGGAAGGCGTGGCCTCGGCCGCCATCGAGTTGGAAGACGGCACCATCATCACTGCCCACACCAGTGACCTGCTCGGTCCCAGCGCCGCCCTGATCCTGAATGCCACCAAACACATCGCTGGCATACCCCATGAGGTGAAACTCATCCCGCAAGCCATGATCGAGCCCATCCAGACCACCAAGGTGAACTACCTGCACGGCAGGAATCCACGCCTGCACACCGACGAGGTGCTGGTGGCCCTCTCCATGCTCAGCCTCTGGGACGAGAACTGCAAGAAAGCCTTGGAATGCCTGCCACAACTCAAAGGCTGCCAAGTGCATAGCACCGTGATGCTCAGCGAGGTGGACCAGAAAATCTTCAAGAAACTCGGCATCGGACTCACTTGCGACCCCGTTGCGAAGAAATAGTTTTCTCACGCAGAATACGCTGATACAACGGAGCTAATCCAGAGATTCCCTGTGGGAATGGCATTAGTCATTAGTTCAAAAAGCGGCGGCTTAGGTGTTTACAATCCATAATCGTTCCTTGCCGCCGCGATATACACAGGCCCTCTTCTCCATTCCCAAAGGGAATCTCATACCTGTTGTCACTTTGCGTCATTGCGAGGTCTTCGCAATGACGCAAAGCGTACCCATAATTAATAATTCCTAATAGCCCTCACATAAAAGGCTTGGCTTTTCACCGAGTCACTGATCACGATCTGCCCATCCTGCATTCGCACTGCCGCTGCACCGCGTGTGCCCGTCTCGGTGCTCGACCAATAGACCTTGTCCTCTAAGGTGGGATACCCCAACGAGTCGAGCGTGGCATTCACCGCCGCCTGGTTCTGCAGGAGCTTGCTCATCTCGCCACTCGACGGCACAAACCATTGGTTCGCGGTGATGAGACGGTAGTCGTAATAGACCATGTGCCATGTGTTCCTTTGATGGCTCCATTGCAGGGCAGGGAAGCGGTTCAGGTCGTAGTTCGACATGACGATGTTGGTGTTGCACCAGCCATCGAAAGGGTTGGTGGCCCCCGTCTCGCTGTTGAGGTAGTTAGGCACGCACCAGGGGAGCCGCACCTCTTCGAGGCTGACCATCAGCCCGCTATGCGCGCCATAGGTGAGGAACACCACACCCTCCAAGGTGTCGTTGCGGAAATAGTCGCCGACTTGGTAGACAGGGTCGATGTGATGGGGCAGGGGAGTGCCGCCACCCGACGAGGGCGACTCATATTTCTTGCAGCTCGTGAAGAGCATCGCAGTGAGGGCGAAGAACAGAAGCAAGCGTTTCATGGGGATGATTTTGTGCAAAAATACGAACTAATTAATAACGCGGAAAACGAAAAACATTATTTTTGCCCAAACAAAAAATCCATGATCCGATGAAAAAGCTTTACCTCATCACCTTGTTGGGCCTCATGCTGTGCGTTTCTTGCACGAAGAAGGCCGAAACCGACCCCGAAGTCATCGCCATGCGCGGACTGGTGAACCGTGTCGTGCCCGAGTATTCCGATAACATCGTCCTCGAACGCCTCGAAAACGACACCGTCGACCGCTTCGAGATCGAGACGCGAGGCAAACGCCTCGTCATCCGCGGCAACAACGCCAACAGCATGGCCGTCGGCCTTAACCACTACCTGAAATACTACTGCATGGCGCAATACTCCTGGTTCAAGGAAGAGCCGCTGCAGATTCCCGCCACCATGCCCGCAGTGCCCGAGAAGGTCAGCCTGAGCGCCCGCGTGCCCGACCGTTTCTTCCTCAACTACTGCACCTTCGGCTACACCCTGCCCTGGTGGGACTGGTCGCAGTGGGAGCATTTCATCGACTGGATGGCGCTCAACGGCATCAACCTGACCCTGGCCATCACGGGACAAGAGTCGGTGTGGTATGAGGTGTGGAGCGACTTCGGCCTCACCGACGAGGAGATCCGCAGCTACTTCACGGGTCCCGCCCACCTGCCGTGGCACCGCATGCAGAACATCGACCGCTGGGGCGGACCGCTGCCCATGTCGTGGCTCGAGAACCAAAAGGAACTGCAAAAGCAAATCGTAGCCCGCGAGCGCGAACTCAACATGCGCCCCGTGCTGCCCGGCTTCGCAGGCCATGTGCCGCCTTGCATCACGAGGATCTACCCCGATGCACCGCTGGCCTCGCTGGGCGACTGGGCAGGCTTCGACAGCACCTGCTGGTGCAAGTTCCTCGACCCCCTCGACCCCTTGTATGCCGAGATCCAGAAGAAATTCATCGACAAGCAGACCGAGTTCTACGGCACCGACCATATCTACGGCATCGACATCTTCAACGAACTCATCCCGCCCAGCTGGGAGCCCGAATACCTCAGCCGCGTGAGCCGTCAGGTGTATGAGTCGCTCGAGGCCGCCGACCCCGAGGCCAAATGGCTCGAGATGGCATGGCTGTTCTGGAACGAACGCCAATACTGGGAAGTCGACAACCGCATCGAGGCCTACATCACCTCCATGCCGAAAGACCGCCACATCATGCTCGATTACTACTGCGAGCGACAGCCCGTGTGGGAGCGCACCAACGCCTATTATGGCGTGCCTTACATCTGGTGCTACCTCGGCAACTTCGGCGGCAACTCCATGCTGGCCGGCAACCTCGACACGGTGAACGTGAGGGTGGAACGCGTCTTCGAAAAAGGCGGCGACAACTTCGTCGGCATCGGCTCCACGCTGGAAGGCTTCGACTGCAACCCCTTCATGTATGAATACGTCTTCGAGAAGGCCTGGGACAACCCGCTCACACAGGATGTGGATGCCTGGGTGCAGCGTCTCGCCGACCAACGCGCCGGCAAGGAAGACCCCGACATGAGGGCCGCCTGGACCTTGTTGGCCGACAGTATATATAATAAGGTGTCGTCGCCAGGCCAGACCGTCCGCATCAACCAGAGGCCGACCATGGGCGACATCAACGAATACCGCCAGTATTATGTGGCCCCGACCTATAAGTACAACAATATCACGCTGTTGGATGCCTTGGACAAGCTGTTGGCCGCCGACTGCAACACGCGCACGCGCCATTTCGATGTGGTCAACATCACGAGGCAGTTGCTGGGCAACTACTTCAGCGACCTCTATGCCGACTACGTGAAGGCCTACCGCGAAGGCGACTACGACAAGGTGCATGAATTCGAAAAGACCATGACCTCTATCCTCGATGACACCGACGCCATCCTGGCCACGGAAAGCGCCTTCCTCGTGGGCCGTTGGATTCGTGACGCGAGGGCCATCGGCACCAGCGAGGAAGACAAGGACTACTTCGAGAGCAACGCGCGCAACATCATCACCACCTGGGGCGAGGAAGACGCCTTGCTCAACGAATACGCCAGCCGTGCCTGGGCGGGTCTCACCGCGACCTACTATGCCTACCGTTGGAAGGAGTTCTTCAACGACGTGGACGCCGCCATCGAAGCGAAGAAGCCCTTCGACGAGAAGGCCTACCACGAGCGCATCTGCCAATACGAAGGCCAGTGGTGGCGCGAGCGTCTCGGCACCTTCAGCGCTGAGCCACAAGGCGATGGCATCGCCTTGGCCCGCACGATGGCCGACAAATACCGCGCCGAGCTCGAGGACCGTTACAGAAAATAATCTTCACATGCTGCTCTGTCCATAAAACAAGGAGTTTTCTCCTCTATACAACTTTTTAATTCATTTTTTTGAAATTTTTCTTGCAAGAAAAAAACAAAACCCATATTTTTGCAGATTGAAATATAGTATATAAATCAAAATCAGCATAGTTATGAAGAAAACATTACTCACAATCATTGCGGCGCTGCTCCTGGGAGGAGTGGTGAACGCACAAAGTTGGGGTGAAAATCCAGATTCGCATGCTCAACCTTCTAACACGCCTATTGTGGCTAGCATTACTGTTAATGGCGAGTCTGTTACTCTCGACAATACGATGCGCCTTGGCGCTTTCATTAACGATTCACTGCGTGGCATTGCCGCGCCGCACACCGACGGCAAGTTTTGGATTCAGGTGTTCTACACCGATGCCAACGACAACATCACCTTTAAGTTCTATGACGGCACGGATGAGTACACCACCTGTGAGACCACCCTTGCTGGAGCCGAAGATGGCTATGGAACACCCAGTGCACCCCAAGTGCTGAACTTCACAACGACGCAGACAATGACGCAGACGAGTACATTGGCTGAGGGTTGGACTTGGTGGTCAACACCGATTGAAATGGAGGGTAATAATGGTTTAGAGCAGTTACAGAATTCCATTAGCCAGTATGGTACTAAAATCATGTCTCAATCTGGTACTCGCATGAAAAGACCTAACGGCAGTTGGATGGGTGGCTTCACTTCATTGGAAAATGAGCAATGTTATAAAATCAACGTATCAGAAACCTCCACGGTGACTATGACAGGAGTTTGGGCCGATCCCAACGACCATGAGATTACTTTAGCAGGTGATGGCCAATGGAATTGGATTGGATACCCTGTTACAATTTCTCAACAAGCTGGTTCGGCTTTGGCAAATCTTACCCCTGAGACGGGAGATGCTATTATGGGCCCCAATGGTACTGGTTTCTATAGAAGCGGGCGGTGGATTCCGAATATCACCTTAACTCCAGGGTCTGGTTATTTGTATAAATCAAATGCGTCTACAACAAAGACTTTTGTCTATGCCGTCAATAGACCTTCCATTCCTTATGAGACTCAAGAGCAGCCGTTCTGGATTGCTAATACCCATAGATACGAGAATTGCATGGCAATAGTTGCTGTTGTCTACATCGGGGAAGAAGAACAACGTGATGAAACCATGGAATTGGGTGCTTTTGTAAATGGTGAATGCACAGGAAGTGCCAAACTATTTTATGTTGAAGAGGACGACCGCTATTTCACCGTTTTGACTGTTGGGGCAAATGATGGTGACAGAATCAGTTTCGGCCTAGTAAATAATAGTAAAGGCATTGTCTATAATGAAAGCATCGACCATCTTGCTTTTAGTAAAAATGCCATTGTTGGCTATTTTGACCAACCCTACGAAATCCATTTCAGTTCTTTGGGCATTGAAGAATCCACCCAGAGAGTAGCAATGTATCCTAACCCCGTTGATAGAGGTCAGGCCTTTAAACTCAACATTCCCCAGGAAGAGGAAGTCTTAGATGTGACCATGGTCAACGCATTGGGTGCCGTTGTTCGTCATGACACAGGTGCCTTGAAGTCCACCATTACAGGACTTCCCGTGGCAGGCGTCTATACCATAAAGGTCTATTGCCGTTCTGGTAATACATATTATGGAAGACTGATTGTAAAGTAAAATAAGTAAAAAGAGAATAATAAATTATAATAAAAATGAAAAGAATAGTATTACTTGTTTTTGGCCTTTTAGCAAGTTGCTTAATGGGCTTTGCACAAACGCATTGGACATCTTCAAAACCTGGTTCAGATGCATATAATTTGGTGGGGTATATCACCATTGATGGTGAGGAGAATACATCCAATCAAATTGAGATAGGCACTTTCATTGTCAGTTCTACTAATCCCGAAGCTCAACCCGGTACTTGTGTGGGTGCCGATTGGGATCTTGTCGCTGAAAATCCTTCTGAGTGGGATGGCCATATGCTTTATGTAGTGACTTTTTATGGAACCGTTGGTGATGTTGTTACATTCAAATTGTACGATCATGCCTCGAATCAAGAATTAGAGCTTAATTGCGAGGTAAATGCAACTCTTAGTGAAAATATGGGTTGTATTGGCTGCGAATTTGACGAAGAGCATTATTTTGTATTCAGTTTCACCACCCCCACTCCCCAGCCCACTGTCTATCCTCTCCCCATCACCGGTTATGGTGAGAATGCTGGAGGCTACTACCTCATCGCTTCGCCCGTCACTGTGGCTCCCGCCGATGTTGCAGGCGATCCCCAAGGTATGACCGAAGGCAACTTCGACCTCTATTATTTCGACAATTCTAAAGAACAAGAGTGGATTAACTATATAATGGATCAAAACGGCACCATTAATAGCGATTTTGGTCCCCTTACCCCTGGTAAAGGCTACCTCTATGCTCGTGAGGAGGATGCTGAACTCGAACTCTCTGGCGAGCTTTACGATGGCGATGGCCAATTTGATTTGGCCTATTCAACGGGCAACCCGAGCGCGGACATGCGTGGCTGGAACCTTGTGGGTAACCCATTTACATACGGTGCCACCGTTGACAAAGTTGCCTTCTATGTCATGAATGAAGAGGGCCGCAATGATATCATTGTGTCTGAGGAAACTGCTATTGCCCCTATGCAAGGTATCTTCGTGTTGGCCACTGCAGAAGGCCAAACGGTGAAATTCTCACAGGCACTTCAACCGCTTGTTGACAGTAAGGTCGTCTTGAACCTCAATCGCAACCGCGGCACCGTCATCGACCGCGCCATCGTGCGCCTTGGCGAAGGCGGCACCCTGCCTAAGTTCATGCTCAACCCCGAGAACACCAAGATCTATATCGAACAAGGTGGCGACGACTACGCCATGGTGAGCAGCAACGAGGACGAGATCCCCGTCTGCTTCAAGGCCGCCAGCAATGGCACCTACACCCTCAACGTGGCCGTGCAAAACGCCGAGCTGGATTACCTCCACCTCGTCGATAACCTGGCCGGCACCGACACCGACCTGCTCGCCAACCCGAACTACACCTTTGAAGCCAACACCGGCGACTACGCCAGCCGCTTCACCCTCGTGCTGCGCAACACCACTGGCCTCGTTGAACACTTCGCCTTCTTCAACGGCCACAACTGGACCGTCAGCAACCAAGGCGAAGCCACCCTGCAGGTGATCGACGTGACTGGCCGCCTCGTCAGCACCAAGACCATCGACGGTACCACCCAACTCGACATCAACGCCGCCCCCGGCGTCTACATGTTCCGCCTCGTCAATGGCAGCGACGTGAAAGTGCAAAAGGTGGTTGTGAGATAAACTGGCTATTGGCCATTGGCTACTGGCCTCTGGCAGCCTCCTCCCATGGTGTCATTGCGGACTCGATCCGCAATCTCCTGAAACAAGAGTGAAGCTGCCAGAAGCCAAAAGCCAGAAGCCAGAAGCAAATCGAAAATAGAAAAAACAAGTTGAACAAAATAATAAAACACAAAATACAATGAAGAAACTCATAATCACTGCAGCAATAATTCTTGGATTGGGTATGACATCTTTCGCCGATGGCGGTGGCTTGTTCCAACGTGGTGCCAACCCGGAAGAGCAAAACGGTGTGTTCGGTAACCGTACCGATCCGGCAACCCCGCTGCTGCCTAACCATGGCCAGACTGGCAACCAAGACGCTGACCAAGTGCCCATGGGCACCGGCATCGCCGTCCTGGCAGCCCTTGGCGGCGCCTATCTCGTGGCCAAGAAACGCAGAGAGGAATAATCCTTATTACTGTGGACCTAAAAAAGCGTTACCCTTCGGGTGACGCTTTTTTTATTACTACAACTCATCTTGTTGTCGCTTTGCGCTTCCCCCTCTTGAGGGGGTGCCCGGTAGGGCGGGGGAGTCAACACACGCCTTAATCAAACCCGTGTGTTGACTCCCCTCTTTCCAAAAAAACCAAGAGTCAGTTAAAGCGGGCAAGCCAATAATGCTTATTTTTGCAAAATAATGGGAACAACCTCGTTGATATGGTTCAAAACAGAAGAGCGTGACGGGAGAATGACTGTCTTCGACCCCTTGCGCCGCCGTTGGGTGGTCCTGACGCCCGAGGAGGAGGTGCGCCAGAAGACCTTGTACCTCCTCGTGGAGCACCTCGGGGTGCCGGCGGGCAGGGTGGCGGTGGAGTACTCCCTCAAGGTGAACGGACAGGACAAGCGCGCCGATGCCGTCGTCTTCGGTGGCGCGGGCGAGCCCCTGATGGTGGTGGAGTGCAAGGCCGCCACGGTGGCCCTCACCGACGTCGTCCTCGACCAGGCCGTGCGCTACCATTCGGTCATTCAGCCCCGTTATCTCCTCCTCACCAACGGCAACACCTTCTACTGCTACAAGGCCGAAGGCCAGTCCCTGCAGCCCCTCGACCATCTGCCCACCTACGCCGAGATGATCGCTTTAAGATAACGGAAACAAATCTTCCGTAAATCTTTAAATAAATCTTTTTTTCCCCCTTTCGCGTCCTCTCTAGAGCATCGCAAAGGAGAATATTTACGATAGATTTGCGCCAGATTTGTTTCCCAATCCATTTCCGTGCAAATCCGTGTCCATCCGTGTTCAAACCAATTCCGCGTTCTCCTGAGCTCTGCGAAGGAGGATCAATAATTCTAGATTTGCGTTCGATTGGCTTCCCCAACTCCATTCAAAAAATTAATTTCCAATCATTTACCTAAGTACCAATTAATTTCCTAATTTTGCACCCTCAAATAGTAGCCAAAAACCAAACCGCTTAATAAGCAATAAATAATTAGAAATCAATAAATTAACAAAAAATTCAAACTAAAAAATGAAAAGAAACTTTACAAGAATCTTGGCAGCGTTCGCGCTGCTGGTCTTCATGACGCCGAGTATGGTGGGATGGGGACAAACGAGAACAGAAGTGGTTGCTTACACATTGGATGGAACACAAACTGGAGGAACCAATGGATACGCCACCGAAAGTGAAATCACACAGAATAACATCACCTGGATGGTTACAGCCAACACAGATATCAATCCTTGGCGATTCGGTGGAAAGAATCTCTCCGAGGTGGATCGTCCAGCATACACTACAACTGCCCTTACTAGCAATAGCACCAATATCACAAAGGTTGTTGTTACTAACGGCACGGCTACAGCTACCGTGAACTCCATGTCACTGATTGTCGCTGATAATGAGGATTTCACTAATATTGTGAGTACGGTATCGGGCACATGGGCTGCTTCAAGCACAACAACATTCGAAAGACCTACTAATGCCGACTGGACGGATAAGTATTTCAAAATAGTTTATAATGTTACTGCTGGTAGCAGCAACCAATATGCCCAATTTATAAAAGCTGAGTTTTACAAAGAAACTGGCACTACTTTGCAAGATAGCGACCTGTCGCTTTCGCCCACGGCTCTTACCTTTGACCTTTTTGATGATGCAGAAGCAAAGGCCATTACCATTTCTACATCAAGCACTGGTGCAATTAGCGTGAGCAATAATGCTTATGTCTCTACCGCAGTCAATGGTGTTGCTACCATCACTGTAACGCCTGTTGCCGTGACTCCCGAGGCTCAAACCATCACTGTCAGCCAAGCTGCCGACAACACTTATAATGCAGGCGAAGCAACTTTCACGGTATCTGTTGCTAATAGCACACCTACTTATACGGTCACCTATAAAGCCAATGGCGGCACTGGTGATGATGTCGTAGATACTTATTACCAAGGTGAAGATGTTACGGTTCGTTCTAACACTTTTGTTTATACGGGACACGCTTTCACCAAATGGAACACTGCAGCCAATGGAAGTGGCATGGACTATCAGCCTGCAGCCACTATTGAAAACATTCAAGCCAACGTTGAATTGTATGCCCAATGGGAAGAAAGCACCAACGCAACATACACCTATAATTTTGCAGGTGCCAATAACTTTTATACTGATGCTGCCCTGACTACACATCCAAGTTCAGGAAATGGAAATAACGTTGAAACCATCTATTATAACGACGGAAGCGCTTTTGTTGCATCAGGAACAAACAGATATTTCAGTTCCGCTTCTTCAGGATATTTCATGTTAGGTAAGACGGGTGCCCAAATCAGCCTCCCGACATTTGAAGGATACAAAATCACGCAAGTGATAGTGCACACTTCAGGCTCTGTCTCCACCAATGTTCAGGTATCCATTGTTTCAGGTGACAATACTGCATCAGCAGCTCAAAAATGGGCAACTAATAGCGACTTTACCTATGATATTGCTGCGGACTATCAGACTTCCGCTCTTTCGTTGAATGTCACTAACAACTACAACTCCCAATTTACCTCCGTACAATTGGTGTGTGAATTGGATGTGCCTTCCACAGAGCCCTCCATCTCCGCCGACCCTGTAGAAATTACTTACGATGCCACCGACGGCAGCATTTATGCCACCATCAACAACTATGTTGCAGGAACATTGGCTGCCAACACAGAAGCCGATTGGATTAGCGATTTCACTTATGACCAAGCTGAAGAAATCTTCGAAGTCGGTTTCACCACCACGGTCAATAATTCGGCTATCGCCCGCATAGCCACCGTTACACTGACCTACACCTATGGCGACAATGAGATCGCTACCAAAGACGTGACCATCACTCAGACCGCCGACCCAAACGCTCCTGGCACGGAGAACAATCCTTATACCGTTGCCCAAGCCATCGCTGTTATTGTTGACGCAAATGGCGAAACTGTCAATGGTAAGTATGCAACAGGTTTTGTTTCGAATATTGAAACTGCCTATAGCACCCAATATCACAATATTACCTTTGATATTGTTGATGAGACAGGGAATGAAGTGTTCTTGAGAGCATATCGTTGTGGCGGCGATGAGGCTGCTGATGTTCAAGTAGGCGATAGCGTTGTGGTTTATGGCAATTTGTATTATTACGAAACTGGTTCGTTATACGAATTTGCCCAAGGTTGCCAGTTGATTTCTTTAGTACATCCTACCAGCACCGAGTCTTCCATTACCGTCACCCCTGATGTGATTAATTTGGATGCGGCTCAGCACTTGACTTTGCAAGTGCCTTTCACATACGAAAACCTCGAAATTGAAAACTACGAAAGTTTCGCTGTCCAGTTCTATGACACCAACGACGAACCCACAACAAAACCCGATTGGATTTTTAGTGCAAGTGTTACCGGAACAAACGATGAAGGCTATAATGTAACCTTGGCTGTAATTTCCGCCAACGAAGGCGAAGCCCGCTCTTGCTACTTCAAAGTGTATGTTGGTGAAACCTATTCCAACCTCGTTACCGTCAACCAGGCCGCTTATGTAGCTCCCGCCACTGGCAATAATTATGCACTCTATAGCGGCGACCTTGTTGAAGGTGATTATTTAATAGTTTATAATGGTAAAGCTATGAACAACGTTGTTGTAAATGATAGACTCCAATATGTTGGGGTGACTACAAACAATGACGTTATAGTTATGGAAAACGCCGAAGCTATTTGGCATATTGCTCCTAGTGGCGCTTATTGGACTATTTATAGTGCTGATGCAAATGCTTACGCAGCAAGTACTGGTGCCAAGAATAAAGCCCAAATGCTTGAGGACGGAACGGATAACAAAGCCCTTTGGACTGTTAGCGGAACTGCAACCTATGAGTTTGTCAATAAACAAAATGCCACAAATAATGTCAATGCTAATTTGAGAAACAATGGCGAATATGGCTTTGCTTGCTATGGAACAGGTACTGGCGGTGCTTTGTCTCTCTATAAGCGCAATAATGATTACACTCCTGCCATCGCAATCGAGGGTTATGGCGAAGGCGATGGCGGCTACGTCCTCGTGGCTTCGCCCGTCAGCACCACGCCTGAGGATGCCGGCATGATCACCGACACTGAGGGTGCTAATGCTACTCCTGAGACTGCCACTTACGACCTTTACTCCTTCGATCAAGCTCAAGAGCTTGAATGGATTAACTACAGACAAGGTGGCTTTAACACTATTGAACCTGGCAAGGGCTACCTCTATGCCAATAAGAATAACGTCACCCTTTCCTTTGCTGGCGAACCTTACAGCGGCGATGGTATTTTCACGCCCGAACTTGGTTGGAACCTCATCGGTAACCCCTATGCTACAGCCGCTTCACTGAACTTGCCTTTCTATAGAATGAATCCTGCAGGCTCTGCCTTGGTGTCAGTCACAGAAGGCAATGTGAATGCCATGGAAGGTGTGTTCGTTGAAATCGTTAGTGATCCGGAAACGGGTGATATGCCTGTTGTGGAATTCACCCCCGTGAACGGCAAGAGCGTGGCTACCCTTAACCTCAACGTGAGCCAAAATCGTGGCAATGTTATCGACAATGCTATCGTTCGCTTCGACAACGGCAGAATCCTCAGTAAGTTCCAACTCTTCGAGAATAGCACCAAGCTTTACATCCCGCAGGGTAATGAGGACTATGCCATCGTCCGCAGCGCCGCCCAAGGCGAGATGCCCGTCAGCTTCCGCGCCAGCGAGAACGGCACCTACACCATCGCCGTTGAGGCCGAGAACGTCGACATGAACTACCTCCACCTCATCGATAATATGACCGGCGCCGACGTCGACCTGCTCGCCACCCCGAACTACACCTTCGAGGCCCGCACCAACGACTACACGAGCCGCTTCCGCCTGGTGTTTAGCGCCAACGGCATCGACGAACAAACCGCCGAGACCTTCGCCTACTTCAACGGCACCAACTGGACCGTCAGCAACACCGGCGACGCCACCCTACAAGTGGTCGACATCACCGGCCGCATCGTCAGCAGCGAGACCATCAACGGCAACGCCACCGTCAGCCTCAACCAACCCGCCGGTATCTACATGCTGCGCCTGGTCAACGGCAACGACGTGAAAGTCCAAAAGGTGGTTGTGAGATAAACTGGCTACTGGCCATTGGCAACTGGCTACTGGCCGTCCCTTCCATTAAGGAGATTGCGGATCTTTGCCCGCAATGACGGCCAGAAGCCAAAAGCCAGAAGCCAGAAGCAAACCCGGAAAACGAAAGTATAAGTTGAACAAAACATAAAACCTAAAATACGATGAAAAAAATAGGATTAACACTCGCAATCGTCCTTGGACTGAGCATGACGACCTTCGCCGACGGCGGTGGCCTGTTCCAACGTGGTGCCAACCCGGAAGAGCAAAACGGTGTATTCGGTAATCGTACCGATCCGGCAACCCCGCTGCTGCCTAATCATGGCCTGACCGGCAACCAAGATGCTGACCAAGTGCCCATGGGCACCGGCATCGCCGTCCTGGCAGCCCTTGGCGGCGCCTACCTCGTGGCCAAGAAACGCAGAGAGGAATAATCGTTATGGGATCGGCTTACGCCGAGAAATACGCGGTATTGACTAACGTCGAATCTTCGATTTCAACGTGGTTAAATCGGTCAAAAATCAAAGCAATAGATTTTAGAAAGATTTCTTGCGAAGCAATCCAAAAAAAAGCATTTCTTGCCGAAGGCAATCCCCAAAACAAACCCTAGAAAAAGGTGTCACCGTAAGGTGGCGCCTTTTTTTGTGCGAGCTAGCGAGCAAATTATTTACGCTAGATTTACGTAAGATTTACTTCCAAAAAACCATCCACTTCCCCGAGGGGAACCTCCGTGTTGTCCGTGTCCCTCCGTGTTTATAAAAAAACCTCCGCGTCCATCTGGGTTTCAAAGAGTTTTACTACCTTTGAAGCCGCAAACGCAAGCCCTTATCCCTATGAAAAGGTTTTTATTCTCTTTGGTTCTGATGGCGCTGCTGCCCATGATGGCCTTCGCCGAGCACGTAGAAGCTACCCGCGCCCAAAAGGCCGCCCAGACCTTCCTGAACAATAACGGCGTGAAGTCGGCACAACTCACCGACGTCACCCCAGCAGCAGGCTTCACCAACCTATACATCTTCAACGCCAACCCAGGCTTTGTCGTGATGGCTGCTGACGATCGCGCCAAGCCTATCCTCGGCTATTCGTTCACCGATAGCTTCAGCGATGTCGACATGCCTGACAATATGCGCTGGTGGCTACAGCAATATGATGATGAGATACAACAGGCAATTGATGGCAAGGCGGTGGCAACACCCGAAATAACACAGCAATGGAACGATTTGGCGGTTGGTAAGCCTGGCACGGCGAAAGCCAACAACGTCGTCGCCCCGCTGATTGCCACCCAATGGAACCAAGGCTCGCCTTACAATATGTATTGCCCGAGCGGTACCGTCACAGGTTGTGTGGCTACCGCTATGGCTCAAGTGATGAAATACTGGAACTACCCCGAACAAGGACAAGGCAGCCATACCAATGAGAACGACACATTGCAAACTGTTAATTTTGCCGAAACGACCTATGATTGGGAGAATATGACCAACACCTACGGCAGTTCGAGTTCCCAAGTGCAGAAAGAGGCTGTCGCTACGCTGATGTATCACTGCGGTGTTTCGGTCGACATGAACTATGGACCTAGCAGCGGTGCTGTCTCATCCAAAGTGCCGTCGTCCTTGGTGGAGTATTTTAGGTATGCGCCCTCGGCCATCTATAAGACAAAGGAATCCTATTCCCTCGATCAATGGGTCGCGCTGTTGAAGTCTGAATTGGATGAAAGCAGGCCTCTGTTCTATGCAGGAAACTATATGGACAATGAGGGTAACACGGGCGGCCATGCCTTCGTCTGCGACGGCTACCGTTCCGATGACTATTTCCATTTCAATTGGGGTTGGGGTGGCAGCAGAGACGGCTATTTCGCCATCGGTGCCTTGAATCCAGGTGGCGGCAATACTGGTAGTGGGTCGGGAACCTATAACCTTAGCAACGGGGCTGCTTTCTATGTCGAGCCCATCAGCGACCTTACGGCACCTACCCTTTCGGCTGCTGCAGCCGATGGCGCCATCGTATTGTCGTGGAACGCCATCGAGGAAGCCGATGCTTACGATATCTACCGCGACAATGTCAAGATTGCTGCCGAGGTGACGGAAAACAGCTACACCGACGACGACATCGCCTCTAGTGTCTATTATGAATACTATGTCAGGGCGGTGGCGGGCGAGACCAAGTCGAACCCCTCAAATCTCGTCTCCAGATCTTGTTTCTTCCGCGACTATACCCCTTCCGATTTGACCCTCAGCGTGTCGGATGGTGACGCCACCTTGACATGGACCGCCCCTGAGAACAACTCCGGCACGCTTCAGTATGCTACAGGCCCGTCGGGACAGCGATGGGGAATGGGAGCAGGAAAGGACACCTATTGGACTGAGGTGTTTGCCCCTTCAAGACTGGCTGACTATGTCGGGATGTATATTGAAAAGGTCTCCGCTTATCTGTATTTGGATGGCACCTACACATTGTATATCTTCGAAGATAACACCAACGACGAGGCCAACAAACTGTTCCAACAATCCATCACGATTTCGAGTAGCGGATGGTACGACATCGTGCTTCCTTCTCCAGTCGCGTTAGACTGTGCCAAAGAACTATGGATTGTCATGTATTACCCTTATAGGGAGGGCTTTTCCAATACCTATAATTATCCTGCCACAAGCGGAGATTATTCTGAAATTGCGTTTGACAACGAAGAAGATGAAGAGCGCTTCAATCCCCGGCTGCTTGGAGAGTCTTTGAACCAATGGCACTATGCCGGAAGCAACATCTCCTGGGTGTTCCGCACCTACCTCACCGATGGCTCCTATACCTATAACCTCTATAGGGACGGCACCAATATCGCAAGTCCGTTGACGGAGACTTCGTTTGTCGACAACGATCTGCCTATCGGACAACATTCCTATTATGTCACGACCAACTATTACGCAGGTGAGTCCGGGGCTTCCAATACGGTGAGTTTGGAGTTGGCACACCTCGACGAGGGTTGGAACTGGTGGGCATCCGACATGGCTGCCAGCGTGGCTGAGATTGAAGCCTTCCTGAGTGAGCCCTACCAGATCCTCTCGCAGAACGGTCCTACCACTGGTGACCTCGCCGCTGGACAGTTCTACAAGATACAGACTCCCGAGACTGTTGAATTTCCCTTGACGGGCATCGTCGCCGACCTCAGTAGCATCGAAATCCCCATTGGCTATGGCGTCAACTGGTTCGGCTGTTCGGGCACCGCATCCATTTCCCTTGCCGACCTCGTCATCACGCCTGCCTTAGGCGACAAGATCATCTCGCAAAACGAAGGCTTTGCCGTCTACGGCCCTGACGGCTGGAGTGGCACGCTGACAGCCTTGCAACCCCAGCACGGCTATGTCTATGTGTCGACTGCACAAGAGGCCAAAACACTGAAGTTTTACACCGAAATGCCATGAAACGTTTTTTTCTGACACTTGGCTTTTTTATTTCCACCCTCGCTCTCACCGCTCAGATCCCCAGCGGCTACTATGATGCTGCCAACGGCAAGACTGGCGACGAGTTGAAAGTGGCCTTGCATAACATCATCAAGGGTCACCATGTGGTGAGCTATGAAGGATTGCTGAACGCCTTTGCCTACACCGACAACGATGGTAACGGTAACGTGTGGGACATCTACTCCAACTGCTTATTTAGCTATAGCGGTAACTCGCAATGTGGTGAATACGAACAGGAAGGCGACTGCTGGAACCGTGAGCACACCTGGCCGCAGAGCTGGTTCAACGAGAGTACCACGCCCCGCAGCGACCTCTTCCACGTGTATCCCACCGACGGTTATGTGAACGGACAACGCAGCAACTACCCATACGGCGAGGTCGGTAACTACATTTACATCTCGGGGAATGGCTCCAAGTTGGGAACTTGCGTCACTTCGGGTTATACGGGCCGTGTGTTTGAGCCCATCGACGAATACAAAGGCGACATCGCCCGCAGCTATTTCTACATGAGCGTGCGCTACTACAGCGAAGACAGCAATTGGGGTACTAGCGGCATGACCAACAAATCGGAGATCCTGCCATGGGCCATGACCATGCTATTGCGCTGGAGCGACGAAGACCCTGTGAGCGACAAAGAGATAGCGCGTAACAACGCCGTCTACGGCTACCAAAACAACCGCAACCCCTTCATCGACCATCCCGAATATGCTCGAATGATTTGGGATCCGAACTGGCAAGGAGGGATTTACTACAATATCACCTGCACGTCGGGTTTACTGCACGGCAGCGTGTCGGCTCCCGAGAGCGCCATGGAAGGCACCACGGTGGCCATCAGCGCCACGCCCGAGCCGGGGTATATGGTAGACACTTACACCGTGTATAAGACCGGCAGCCCGAGCACTACGGTCACGGTGAGCAGCAACGGTACTTTTACCATGCCGGACTATGCCGTCACGGTGAGTGCCACCTTTGTGGAGAATAACAACTATTATAACATCGCCTTAGGCGAGGTCAGCCATGGTACAATTAGTGCCTCGGCGACCAGCGCCAAGTCGGGGACGAACATCACGCTGACGGCTATGCCCAACTCAGGCTACAGCCTTTATGCGTGGTATGTCTTCAAGACGAGCGACATGAACACCATAGTCAATGTCAGTGGTAACAGCTTCGTTATGCCTGCCTTCGATGTCACCGTGATGGCCACCTTCGTGCAAGGCAGTGTCAACGGAGACTTCGTGAAGGTGGCGAGCGCGCCGACGGACTGGAGCGGGGAATATATCCTCGTTTATGAGCAAAGTGCGACTACAGGTTATGTCTGGACGGGTGTGGATGGCACTAATAGCTATGTTTCCAAAACAATTTCAAACAACTCCATTGTTGATGATGGTTTTGTCACCATCACCATAGCGCCCATGACCGGTGGGTATTCCGTTAAAATCAATGGAGGCACTAATAATGGTAAATACATCTATGGCACTTCGGGTAGTAACAAAATCAATTTTGGGACTAACCCATCCTTGAACACGCTCTCCTATGAGTCCAATAGCGTGAAGATGGTCTCCAATACCTCAGTGATGCGGTACAATAACAATTCCGGTCAGGACCGTTTTCGTTACTTCCAATCCAGCACCTACACCAACCAGCAGCCCGTTCAACTCTATAAAAGGACCTATGCCACGCAGACCCACACCATCCACTTTGATTCCAATGGTGGTAATGGCACAATGAACGACCAGGCCGTCAATGAGTTTGAGCCTACGGCTTTGCAAAGCAATGCCTTTGTGAGAGAGGGCTTTGTCTTTGAAGGTTGGAACACCATTGCCGACGGCACAGGCGACTATTATGCTGATGGTGCCACGGTCACCTTGCTCGACGACCTGACGCTTTACGCCCAGTGGAACCAGTTGTTCAACATCAGCTTGGTGCAACCGAACCATGGCAGCATCAGTGCCAGTGCCTCGCAGGCCTTTGCCGAAACTGAAATCATCCTGACCGCCACGGTGGATCCCTGTTATGCCTTTACGCAATGGCTGGTGACCGATGCGCAGGGCAACGCCGTCACCGTCACCGAAAACCAGTTTGAGATGCCCGCCAGCGATGTCACCGTGAGCGCAGTAATCACCTATTCTCCGCAGAGCTTCGTGCAGGAGTACCAGCTCGTCACCTCGACTGACCAACTCGTTGCAGGTCGCACTTATCTGATTGTCAATGTGGTCAATGACAAGGCCTTGGGAACCACGCAAAATTCCAACAATCGCAGTGCCTCGGATGTCACGATTGAGAATGACATCATCTCCACCATTGACAATACTGTTTGCGAGCTGACTTTGGGTGGAAGTACTGGGGCTTGGACATTCTTTGATGCAGGGTGGGGTAATAACGGCGGCTATCTTTATGCGGCAAGTAGCAGCGCTAACCATTTGAAGACGCAGGCATCCAACAATGCCAATGGACAGTGGAGCATCGCGATAGGTGAGGGGGGTACGGCCACCCTTGCGGCGCAAGGCAGCAATTCACATAATCTGTTGAAATACAACAACCAAAACGATATCTTTTCGTGTTATGCCTCTGGTCAGCAGGACGTTTATCTCTTCCGCCGCACTGAGCTCGAGGATTACCCTGCCGAGCAGTATGTGACCCTCGAAGCTGGCTGGAACTGGTGGACACCAACGGTGGAAACGACCCTTGAGGCGCTTCAAACGGCACTTGGCGACACGCTTATGCAGATCAAGTCGCAGGGCGGAACACCTACCGAGCTTGTTCTCGGGCAGATGTACCGCATCCAGACCAGTGCCCCATGCCAATTCACCTTGAGTGGCCTGCCTGCCACAGGGGTGGAGGTCACCATCACGCAGGGCTGCAACTGGTTCGGCTTTACGGGAACGGAACCGCTGTCCCTCACTGCCCTCGGCATCAATCCTGCGACAGGCGACAAGGTCGTCTCGCAGGACGGCGGTTTCGCCATCTACAACGGCAATGCATGGGTAGGTACACTCACAAGCCTCCAGCCGGGTAAGGGATATGTGTATATTTCGGTGGCTACTCAATCGAAGACACTAACATTCTGATTATTACTCATTTAAAGAGGTTTCCTCTTCCAGATACGGTTTTTTTGTAAATCAGGGATTAATTTGCCTGCCGGTGTGCGTGTTGAATCCCCCCCCCCTGCCCCCCTTAGAAGGGGGACGCCTCCGGTCGCGGCGCAAAGCGACGACTAGGACGGGCTTGTACAGCATCCGGTAGGTTCTGCGCCCGGTAGGCGTCCCCCTCTTGAGGGGGTGCCCGCAGGGCGGGGGAGTCAAAACACACCCAAACTAATCACATGTGTTGACTCCTTTTATTCGTTCTTACTAATTCTCTCTTGAATCCCCCTGCACTGTTCCTCAATGAAACAAGCCACCCTATCTGCATCTTTACGCACATCACCATCCAACACTCGCAGGATTTCCAATCCCAACGCCTGCATCTGTCTATCTCTTTCCTTGTCCCTTTGCTGGGCCTCGGCAGAAAAATGGGAGGCTCCGTCGATTTCAACTACGAGGTTCAACTCCTTGCAGTAGAAATCCGCAATGAAGTTTAGAATCGGCTTCTGCCTGTTGAAAGTAAAACCTAATTGTTTCGCTTTTAGACGATTCCAAAGCATTGCCTCGGCTTTTTCTCCGTCTCGACGCATGTCCCTGCTGAATTCTTTAAGCTTTGGATTATACGGAAGATGATATCTGCTAAACAACAAACCATCAGGATTGATGCCTTGTTGGTAAAGATAGTCAGGGGTAATGTCTTCGAAATTCATGGCATGGAAGTTAAATCATGCAAAGATAAGGTTTTTTGTAAATAGGGATTAATTTGCCTGCTGGTGTGCGTGTTGAATCCCCCCTGCCCCCCTTAGAAGGGGGACGCCTACCGGACGCTGTCTAGGTCTGTCCTAGTCGTCGCTTCGCGCGTCCCCCTCTTGAGGGGGTGCCCGCAGGGCGGGGGAGTCAACACACACCCATTCACCTTAATACCACTTTCCAAAATCCGCAAAAAACAAACCCTCTTTGTCTTGCAAGTCAACTTTTTTTTGTACCTTTGCGTGTTTGTTTTTTTAAGAAAAATGAAGCTTTTACGTTTTGTATGCCTTTTTTGTGCCGTCATCCTTGGCAGCACAGCCATGGCCCAGAGCCAAGATGAACTCCAACAACTCATGCGCAACCGCGGTGAGTATTACTTCACCCTCAGCGTTGACGACTCCTCTCAGATTCAGGAACTCAGCCGCATCTGCTCCGTCGACGGCACCGACGGCCGTAACGTGGTGGCCTACGCCAACCAACAGGAATACGATAGACTGATAGCCTTGGGCTACCAACTGGAGTTGCAGACGCCGCCTTCGCTGCGCGCCAATGTCGAAATGTGGGACGGCCAGGGTACCTATAATTGGAACAAGTATTTGACATACACCCAGTATGTAACCATGATGGAAGGCTTCCCAAACAAGGCTATTGAAGGCCGTGAATGCACTTTGTTTAGCTTGGGCACGCTTTCCACCACAAACCATCGCCAACTCCTAGGGGTCCGCATCAACAATGGGAACCCCGAAGGCAAGCCGAAATTCCTTTATACTTCTACGATGCATGGCGATGAGATTACGGGTATGATTCTCATGCTGCGCCTTATTGACGAACTATGCACCAGCACCGACAGCCGTATCGTTAACTTGGTGAACGATCTCGACATCTATATTATGCCTCTGACTAACCCCGATGGCACATATAAAGGGGGCAACAATACTGTCAATAGCGCCCAGCGCTATAATGGTAATAACGTCGACCTTAACCGCAATTACAAAGATTACTACCAAGGTGCTCATCCCGATGGAAACAGCTATGAGGATGAGACCGTTTGGACCATGGCCATGGGCGACGAGAACCTGTTCACCATGAGTGCCAACTATCACGGTGGGGCAGAGGTGATGAACTATCCTTGGGATGCCGTTTACGACGATCACGCGGACAAGGATTGGTATGAATACGTCTGTACCGAATATGTCCGAATCGCCCGACAGGTCTATTCCTCCTACATGTCGGACACCTATTCTGATGGCGTCACTAGCGGCGCTGCCTGGTATGTCATCACAGGTAGCCGGCAGGACTACATGAATGCCTACGGACAATGCCGCGAGGTGACCGTGGAATGCTCCAGCACCAAGACCCCTGCTGCTTCACAGTTGCCCAACTTTTGGAACTACAACCACAACAGCATGCTGGCCTTCATGGAGCAATGCCGTAATGGCGTTCATGGCGTGGTGCGTGACGCCGACACTGGCCTACCTATTGAAGGCGTGAAAGTGACAGTGCTCAACCACGACAGTGAGACTTCGTTTGTCACTACGCATTCAGTGGGTGATTTTCACAGACCCATTAAAGGTGGCAGCTATACTTTTGAATTTAGGAAGAGTGGGTATTGCACCGAAACCGTTGATGTCACCATAACAGACGGACAGCGTGTGGATCTCACTGTGAATCTTGGCCATTGCGAAGTGCAGACGGAATGCTACAATGCCGTGACTGGCATTGCCGCTGACACATCATACATCATGGGCCATCTCGAGGGCAAGACGCTATATGTGCCAGGTCAGAACAACTCAAATGTGACAAGCGTTTCGGCCACTGTAGAGCCTAACATCAACGGCTTCTCGGTGGAAGAAGGCACTACACTCCCTCAAGTCACTCTGACTGCCTATGGAAACAATGGACAGTATTATATTTCCTATAACGGTCGCTATTTGGCAAAATCCAATTATGGGAGCAGCCTTGCTTGGGTCCAGAGTCAAAGTAGCACTGGTAGGTGGCACATTGATGAGAACGGCATATATGTGAGTGTGTCAAGTGGTTGGAGTGGAAGCACCAACTATTACTTGTACTGCAATAATGGTTCTTTTGCCCTCAGTACAACGCAGCGTAACAACATCACCTTCTACCAAGAAGGCGATTGCCCCACCACGGTAGCCCTCGATGCTGAATGGAACTGGTGGACCCCCACTGTCGCAATGACCTTGGGTGAACTGGAAACCCTTCTTGCTGGCAACGCCATCCTCATCAACTCGCAAGATGACGGATTTGTCCGCTACGACGGCGAAAGTTGGAGCGGCACTCTTGATACGATAGTCGCGGGACAGATGTATCGCATTCTGACCACCGTAGCAACGGAATTCACCTTGAGCGGCGATGCAGTGACCTCTACGATCACCTTCCTTCCGGGCTTCAACTGGTTTGGCTACACAGGTAGTCAGTCGAAGAATGTTGCCACGGCTTTCGGCGACTTCACTCCCACCGAAGGCGACACCATCACCGCAGAGAATGGCACTTCCGCCACTTACACCAATGGCAGTTGGGATGATAACTTCATCCTAATTCCGGGTCACGGCTATGTCTACCACTCCAACGCCCAAGAAAGCCGTAACATTACTTTTGAATAAATAACAAACATAACATACGATGAAGAAAGTACTATTCTCACTATTGCTTCTTGCCTTCGGCCTGAGTGCCATGGCACAACAGATACAACTGCGTTCCGCCGACAAGGCCGAATGTGTGAAGAGCGACATGACGGGCTTGAGGGCCAACTTCTCTTTTTCTAGCCTTAATGCCGAAAAAATTGAGACCACACGTGGTGAATTGTCTGAAATCCACATTGATGGCGCTTATCACAATGGCAATGTTGGCGAACCGCAGTTACCGATGTTTACAAGGCTCATCGCCATTCCCACAGGAGCTACGCCAATTGTTACGGTAGGTGCCCATTCTGAGACTGAATACACCTTGAGCGACTATGGCATTGGCACGGTCGCGGCCATGCAGGCACCTATCCGTAAGGACGTTGATCCAAATACGGTAGAATATGCCTTCAGCGAGGCCGCCTATGCTCGCGACAGCTACAATGACGACCCGATTGCCATGGTCGAGGTGCTTGGTACCATGCGTGGCATAACGCTAGGTCGTCTCATAGTTCAACCCGTCCGCTACAATCCCGTCGCCGGTACCGTGAAAGTGTTCAACGACATTGAGGTGAGCGTTGACTTCCAAGGCGGCGACGCTGAAGGCACGGAACGTATGTTCAAGAGTACGGCTAACGTTGCCTTCCAGGGCGTTTACGACCAAATCTTCAACATCGACATGCTGATGGGCGGTCCCTCAAGAGACGCCTACACCGACCACCCTGACTTTTACAACACACCGGTTAAGATGTTGGTGATCTGCTATTCGGGTTTCCAAGGAAATGACGCTCTTAACAGCTGGCTGCAATGGAAACTCCAGAAGGGCTATTATGTTGACATCTATTATACCAGCGAAACAGGTACTACGGCAAGCGCCATCGCTTCGTTCATTAAGACTAAGTACAACGCTTCTGTTTCTGCAGGCAACGCCTACACTTATCTGGTTGTGATTGGCGACACAGGGCAAGTGCCGCAATATATGACGAAAAACATTGACTCTTCAATAGGCAATTGTGCTTCCGACCTCGGTTATGCAAGTGTCAATTTCTCGTCAAGCACGAGCAATTATTTCCCCGACATGTACTATAGTCGTATTTCGGTGGAGAACACTACGCACTTGACCAACTATATCAATAAAGTGCTGACCTACGAGAAATACGAGTTTACCGATGGCGGTAACTACCTGAACAATGTTATCCTCGTCGGTGGTTGGGATTCGAATTGGACAGCCAGAGTGGCCAAGCCCACCATCAACTATGCCACGAACTATTACTTCAAATCAAGCAACACCACCTATGGTGGCTTTGAAAACGGCACCATCAGTGCCACAGTGTCAACAAGCTCGACACAGGGTTATTCTGGAACAAACAACGGTTGCTACAATGGCATCAACAACGGTGTGTGCTTCTTGAACTATACCGCACACGGCGACAAGCAAGAGTGGTATCAGCCCAAAATGACTGCCGCCCACGTGGCCACGCTTACCAACACGGGCAAGTATTTCTTTGGTGTGGGTAACTGCTGCTTGACAGGTAACTTCAACAACACCACGACAACCTATTCTCCTGGCTCTGCCATAGGCACCAACGCCTGTTTTGCGGAAACCATGATTCGTGTTCCCAATGCCGGTGCCGTTGCCTACGTTGGCTGCTCGCCCTATTCCTATTGGTATGAGGACTTTTACTGGGCAGTTGGAGCACATTCATATTCTCAAGGCAACTACCCGACACAATCGGCTTCTTCAAAAGGCGTTTATGATATTATGTTTGAAGACCAATATTGGAACTCGGCGTCAGCACTGCTCTATCTTGGCAATCTCGCCGTGCAGCAGGCCGTCACCAACGGCAATACCAATTCTAGTATCACCGATGGCAACTGCAACAACTCGGCCCACTATTACTTCCAGTTCTACCACACCTTTGGCGATGGTTCCGTGATGCCTTACATCACCAAACCCGAAGTGAACACCGTGACGATACCCAGCACGGTCACACCAGGTACCACCTCTATCACCGTTAACGCTTTGGCGGGTTCATACGTCGCCGTCACCGACAACAGCTCGGTCATCTACGGCGTTGCCGAGGCCAACTTGTCGGGTGTGGCCACCGTGAACTTCACTAATGCCATCCCCAGCAGTGGCACCCTTTATGTGGTCGTCACCCGCCAGCAATACCAGCCCTATTTTGGTACCATCAGCATCGTGGGAGGCACACAATACACCATCACTGCTACGGCCAGTCCGAGCAATGGAGGCACGGTGAGCGGCGCGGGCCAGTATTACGGGAACACCAGCTGCACCTTGACGGCGACGCCGAACACAGGCTATGAGTTCATATGCTGGAGACAGGGTTCCACTCAGGTCAGCACGGACCCGACCTACACCTTCACGGTGACCGGCAACGCCTCCTATACGGCCATTTTCACCATGATTCCGCAATACACCATCACGGCCAACGCCAACCCAACCGCAGGCGGTACCGTCACAGGAGCAGGCACATATTACCAGAACACATCCTGCACGCTGACGGCCACGGCCAACACCCACTATGAGTTCACCAACTGGACCAGCAATGGTGCACAGGTCTCCACCAACCCGACCTATACCTTCTCCGTTACGGCATCGGGTAGCTACACGGCCAACTTCACGGCTTTGCAGCCCCACAGCGTGACCTGCAACCCCGTCGAGAACGGCAGCATCAGCGCCAACCCGACCACGGCCTACAAGAACGAGACCGTCACTTTGAGTGCCACTCCGGCTTCGGGCTACTTCTTCTCGGCATGGGACGTGAGGGATGCCAACAACAACAGCATCACGGTGACCGACAACCAGTTTACCATGCCCGACAGCAACGTCACCGTCGGTGCCACCTTCGTCAGCGGCTGTACCGTCACCGTGGCCGAGGTGGAGCACGGCACCGTGACCGCCTCGACGACGGGTGCCGTCCCTGGGACGGTTGTCACTTTGACAGCCACGCCCGAGACCGACTACTACTTGAGCACATGGCTTGTCTTCAAGACGGGCGACGTGAACACCACCGTGACCGTGACGAGCAACCAGTTCACCCTGCCCGCGTATGATGTGACCGTTGTCGGCATCTTCAAGATGACCCAGGAGGCTGAAATAACCATTGGTAGCGGGACAAATTCGAACCAATACTTGCCGACCTACGCATACTACAAATACTGCTTGACGCAACAAATCTATACTGCAGCGGAAGTCGGGAATGCCGGTACCATCACCGCCGTCGCCTTCAAAGTACAGAACTCCAAATCCGCTACTAGAAATATAGACCTCTATATGAAACACACCTCCAAGAGTGCTTTCAGTAGTGGTACCGACTGGGCGACTTGCTCCAACAGTGACAAGGTGTTCAGTGGCAGCGTTACTTTCAATTCTTCAGGTTGGACTACCATCACTTTGGCCAACCCCTTTGAGTATGATGGCGTGAGCAACCTGCTTGTCTGTATGGACGATAACACGGGCTCCTATGTGAGCAGTTCGAGCAACTCGCCAAAATTCTATGTCTATTCTACTAGTGCTAATCGCGCTTTGAGGATTTTCAGTGATGATACCAACTACAATCCTGCCTCAGCCTCTTCCAGTTCTGGTACCCAGGTTACCTCTAATAACCAAGTCACCTTCACTTTCACAGTAGCTGGCAATGACGCATCGCTTACTGTCTCGCCCAACGCCATGGCAGTCTTCAGCTATGCCGAGGGAAACGGTCCGTCAGTGGTGAAGAGTGTCGCCGTCATCGGCACCGACCTGTCGGATGACATTACTGTAACGGCTCCGTCTGATTATGAGATCAGCGATGAGGAGAACGGCACGTATGGCAGCACGGTAACACTTGCAGCCAACACCAGGGGCAATCGTGAGACGTTGACCTACGATTTCGAAGGCGGCTGGCAGGGCTGGACAACCTTCCAAGGCACTACCACTTCGCCAAACAGCTGGATGCATAATACGGAATATCCTACCACCAACAATAACTTTAGCAGCGGATATGGTTACAACAGCAGTGATGGATTCATGCTTTCCGAGTCCTATATCTCTGGCTCTTCGAGCGGCAGCGGCACCGCCGTCACGCCCGACAACTATCTTGTCTCGCCCCAAGTGACCCTCGGCGGTAGCATCACCTTCCAGGCAGGCGTTCAGAACGTCAGTTATGCAGCTGAGAAGTTCTCCGTGATGGTGTCGACGACAGGCAACACTGCTGCCAACGCCTTTACTACGGTCCAGACGTGGACCTATGCCCCCAATGCTACTTCAGGCAGCGAATGGCAAGAGTTCACCGTTGACTTGAGCGCCTACAGCGGCATGGGCTACATCGCCATCCGCCACTTCGACTGCTACGATCAATGGATACTTAAGGTCGACGACATCACCATCGTGGAAGGTGGCGAGGCTCCCGTGAACCCGACCAACCCGACCACCGACCTGCTTGCCGCGAACGTCTACGTCCGCCTCAAGGGCGGCCTCGGCCAAGGCGTCTACAACGAGACCTTGGCTGTCTCCACAGGTGATGTCACCAGCAATGTCAGCCTCAACGGCGAGGTCTATCCCACCTTGGCTGCCGGCTGCAACTGGTGGACCCCCACCAAGGCGATGACGCTTGAGCAACTGAAAGCCGCCCTCGGCAGCAACGCCGTCCTTATCAACACGCAGGACGCCGGCTTTGCCCGCTACGAGGACAACGCTTGGAGCGGCACGCTGACGGAGATTACCCCCGGACAAATGTATAAGATTGAGACCACGGCTACCGTTAGCCTCACCTTGAGTGGTGCACCCGCCACAGGTGTCAGCCTGACCCTCCTGCCTGGCTACAACTGGTTCGGTTATACTGGCACACAGGCCAAGGACATCACCACCGCCCTCGTAGGCTTCACGCCCACCAACGGTGACACCATCACCGCACAGGATGGCATTACCGTCACCTACAGCAACGGCAGCTGGAGCGGCGCCTTCACCCTCACGCCTGGCCATGGCTATGTCTACTATAGCAAGGCCACGCAAAGCCGCACACTGTCATTCTAGCAGACCCAGACCTTTGACCCTGACCCTGACCCAACAACATTTTGAAGTTGGTCAGGGTCAAGGTCAGCGGTCAGGGTGAAATAACAAATGTCAACAATAAACCAAGAACTAAAGACACATCTGATCATGAAGAAAAGCATCATCCTTAGCCTCCTTCTGGCCGTCGGCCTGAGCCTCTTCGCCCAGCAAGCCGCGCCCCAATGGCACAATATCCTGGGCGGTCAGCCCGAAACCTACCGCACCCAGCTCATCAGCAGCTCCGAAAACAGCATACAAGTCAACGTGCAGGTGCCTGGTTTTTATACCGCCTCCGTCACCACGCCGAGAGGTGAGGCGCAAGTCGTCACCCTGCCCAAGGCCGTCAGCACCGCCCATGCCGGTGAACCCGACATGCCCATGACGGGTATCCCTGTCCTCATCGGCGACAAGGCCCGCATGAGCATCCGCGTCATCGATGCCCAGTATCGTGACTTCGAAGGCATCGAGGTGGCCCCTTCGAAGGGCGATTTCCCCCGTACCATCAACCCCGAGGATGTGCCTTACACATACGGCACATGCTATAGCGAGGATGCGTTCTTCCCAGCCAGCAACATAGGCCTTTATGAACCTTATATCATCCGCGACTTCCGTGGCCAGAACATGGTGGTCTATCCCTTTGCCTACAACCCTGCCACTAAGACCCTCCGCGTGTACTACAACATGACGGTGGAGATGTACAAGGTGGACGACCACGGCAGCAACACCATCGAGAGCCGTCGTAGCAACGTTGTCAAGATGGACCCTGACTTCAAGAGCGTCTACCAGCGCCACTTCATCAACTACGAAGCCGCGATGAACCGTTACACGCCCCTCGATGAGGAAGGCGACCTGCTCATCATCTGCTACGACAACTTCATCAGCTCGATGACCGACTTCGTCAACTGGAAGAAGACCCGCGGCGTGAACACCACCATCGTGGGCATCAGCACCGCTGGCAGCACCTACTCGGCCATCAAGAGCTTTATTCAGAGCCAATACAACGCCAACAACAACCTGACCCATGTGCTGCTCGTCGGTGATGTGGCGCAGATCCCGGGTTATTCCTATTCGGGCGGTGGCTCATCTTACAGTGGTCTTGGTGACAACGCCTACGGCCAGATTGTGGGTAGCGATATCTACAACGATGTTTTCATCGGCCGTTTCTCCGCTAGCAGTGCTTCACGCGTAAGCACGCAAGTGCAACGTGTCATCACCTACGAGCGCGACCTTACCACTTCCGCGTCATGGCTTCAGATAGGTGAAGGTATCTCGAGAAAGGAAGGCGGCTCTGGGCATAACAACGAAGACGACTACCAGCATATTAACAACATTCGTACGGATTTGTTAAATTATGGCTATACAACTGTTTATCAGCGTTATGCCAATCTTTCGGGATATGATGGTTCATCCGCCACCATCTCTTCGGACATCAACAGCGGCGTGGGTATCATCAACTATGCCAACCATGGACAGGAGACGGCTTGGGGCGCTAACACCTCTGGTTATATTTATTACGCTAATAGCCATGTTAACGCCTTGACCAATGACAACAAGTTGCCTTTCATCTGGTCGGTGGCTTGCCTCGTCGGTAAATACGACCACAGCAGCGACTGCTTCGCCGAGGCTTGGATGAATGCTACCAACGGTAGCAATCCTACGGGTGCTATAGGCACCTTGATGTCATACATTAGCCAACCTTGGATTCCGCCCATGTGGGCTCAGGACGAATGCGTCGACATCCTCGTGGAGAGCTATAGCAGCAACATCAAGCACACGTGGGGCGGTACTTCCATCAACGGTCTGATGGGTATCTTCGACCACTACAGCACTTCGGAACAACAAGCAGTGGGCACCTATCAAGCCTGGATCCTCTACGGCGACCCCACCTTAATGCTCCGCACCAAGACCCCGCAAGCCATGACGGTCACCCACACGGGCAGCATCACCCCAGGGGCCACCTCATATGCCGTCACTGTCAACAACGGCAGTGGGGCAGTGGCTACCATCACCGACGCGGATCACAACATCTTGGGCAAGGCCACCGTGAGCGGCACCACGGCCAACATCAGCATCAATGGCACTTTGACGGCTAACCAAGAGCTCACACTTTGTGTGTTTGGATATAACAAGGTGACTTATCTCGGTACCATTACCGTCAATGGTGGCACGCCTTATACCATCGCCGCAACGGCCAGTCCGAGCAACGGAGGCAATGTGAGTGGCGCTGGCACCTACTACTCGGGCATGAGTTGCACCTTGACGGCGACGCCAAACACAGGCTACACCTTTACTAACTGGAAGAAAGGTAACACCGTGGTCAGCACCAACGCCACCTACACCTTCGAGGTAACGGAGAGTGCCACCTACACAGCTACTTTCACCGCCATCCCGCAATACACCATCTCGGTGTCGGCCAACCCGACAGCCGGTGGCACGGTGAGTGGGGGAGGGACCTTCTATTCTGGCACCAGCTGCACCTTGACGGCCACCCCCAATACCCATTACGATTTCACCAACTGGAAGATGGGCAACAACGTGGTCAGCACCAACCCGACTTATACCTTTACCGTCACGCAAAACGCTTCATACACGGCCAATTTCACGGCCTTGCAAGCCCACAGCGTGACCTGCAACCCCGTCGAGAACGGCAGCATCAGCGCTAACCCGACCACAGCTTACAAGAACGAGACCGTCACCTTGAGTTCCACCCCAGCTTCGGGATACTTCTTCTCGGCTTGGGATGTGAGGGATGCGAGCAACAACAGCATCACGGTGACCGGCAACCAGTTCACCATGCCCGACAGCGATGTCACCATCAATGCCACCTTCGTCAGCGGCTGCACTGTCACCGTGGCCGAGGTGGAGCACGGCACTGTGACGGCATCAACAACGGGAGGCGCTCCCGGAACGGTTGTTGTTTTGACAGCCACGCCCGAGGATGGCTACTACTTGAGCACCTGGATCGTCTTCAAGACGGGCGACGTGAACACCACCGTCGTAGTGACGAACAACCAGTTCACCTTACCAGCCTACGATGTGACCGTTGTCGGTCTCTTCGGTTCTCCTCAAGGTGGGGATGTGACTGTTGGGAGCGGAACAAACAACAATATCAACCTACCGACAAACACATACCAAAAGTACTCTGTGTCACAACAAATCTTCACTGCCTCTGAAGTGGGCGAAGCGGGGACGATTACAAAGGTTGCTTTCAAGGTTTCCAATTCCAAGTCAACAACTAGAACACTTGAGATTTATCTTTCACACACCACGAAAGCCTCTTTCTCGAGCACTTCTGATTGGGTTTCGCAATCTTCAACATATAAAGTGTTCTCAGGTTCAGTGACTTTTGAAGCTTCTGGATGGACTACTATTACGTTAGACACTCCGTTTGATTATAACGGGACCAGCAATTTGTTGCTTACAGTAGATGACAATACCAATTCTGCTCTGTCATACTCGAACAGACTATATTTCTACCACTATACTACTAGCAACACTTCTCTATACAAAGCAGGAAACACCAATTACAGTCCAGCGAATACTTCGGCTTTAGGTTCAGGTTCACGTTCAAATTACAACAACCAAGTCATCTTTACCAAGACTGTTCCTGGCAGCAGTGAGACTCTGATAGCCACACCCAACACTTTAGCCGACTTTACCTATGCCGAAGGCTTCGGTCCATCATCGGTGAAGAACCTTGCCGTCATCGGCACCAACCTCACAGGCGACATCACCGTCACTGCCCCGACCGACTTCGAGATCAGCGATACGGAGAACGGCACCTATGGTTCCTCTCTGACCCTCACAGCAAGCAGTAGGGGCAACCGCGAAACGCTCACCTACGACTTCGAGGATGGCTGGCAAAACTGGACGACCTTCCAAGGTACCACCACTTCGCCAAATAGTTGGATGCATAATACGGAATATCCTACCACCAACAATGACTTTAGCAGTGGCTATGGTTACAACAGTAGTGATGGGTTCATGCTTTCCGAGTCTTATATCTCCGGTTCTACGAGCGGCAGCGGCACCGCCGTCACACCCGACAACTACCTTGTCTCGCCCCAGGTGACCCTTGGTGGCAGCATCACCTTCCATGCTGGCGTGCAGAATGTCAGCTATTGTGCAGAAAAATTCTCCGTGATGGTCTCGATGGCTGGCAACAACACGGTCGGTGACTTTACTGCGGTTCAGACATGGACTTATTCTCCCAATGCATCTTCAGGTAGTGAATGGCAAGAATTCACCGTCGATCTGAGTGCCTACAGCGGCACGGGTTACATCGCCATCCGCCACTTCGACTGCTACGACCAATGGATACTTAAGATCGACGACGTCACCATCGTGGAGGGCGAAGAGCCGGTGACGCCACCCACCCCGACCACCGACCTGCTCGCCGCCAATGTCTATGTCCGCCTCAAGGGCGGCCTCGGCCAAGGCATCTACAACGAGACCATGTCTGTCGCCACGGGCGACATCACCTCCAACGTCAGCCTCAACGGCGAGGTCTATCCCACCTTGGCTGCCGGCTGCAACTGGTGGACCCCCACCAAGGCGATGACGCTTGAGCAACTTGAGGAGGCCCTCGGCGGCAACGCTGTCCTCATCAACTCGCAGGACGCTGGCTTTGCCCGCTATGAGGGTGGCCAGTGGAGTGGCACGCTGACGGAGATCAATCCCGGACAGATGTATAAGATCGAGACCACGACTCCTGTCAGCCTTACCCTGAGTGGAGCACCCGCCACAGGCGTCAGCATGACCATCATGCCCGGCTACAACTGGTTCGGCTACACGGGCACGCAGGCCGCCGATATCGCCACTGCCTTGGGTAGCTTCACGCCTGTTAATGGTGACACCATTACCGACAAAGATGGCCATACAGCTACCTACAATAATGGTTGGAGCGGCAACCTCACCACACTGCAGCCTGGACATGGCTACGTCTATAGAAGGCAGTAATGCAGCCAAACAGTAACGAGGCCGCCCCGCGGGGCGGCCTTTTTTTTGCCCTTGTTGAGGGTTCTCCCCAAAATTCTTGACACTCAACTGTTTTGCTTTTTTCGAAATAATACTATCTTTGAAGCGTCTAATATTATGTAAAAACATTTAATTATTTGATTATGAAACAATTATACAAATGCATTATTGGAAATGACACTCAAATGAGTCCAGCCAATAAGTAAATTTACTTATAGCTATTTCCGAAGTCTATACTAATTTTGTATATCGTAAATTGCAAGTTTATGAAATACTGCAAATTCACGCAAAATAGTATGCTTTTAATTGATTGCCATTTGTTTAAATAAAACAGAGTACGTTATGAAAAGACTGTTTTCCACGATTATCCTTGCCTGCCTCGCCATAGGGCTGAAGGCACAAGACGCCGACAGCCTTAGGGCCATGATACTGCAATGCTTCAACGAGAGCCGATTCGTTGAGGTGATCGACTACAGCAAGCAGGCGTTGCAACTCTATGAACAGGCTGACGACAAATACAATGTGGCTGGATGCTACAACACCATTGCAGGGGCCTACATGCGCATGGGGCAATATGATGAAGCCATACGCAACTACACCCTCTGTACCGAAATCATGGATGAAATCGGAGGTGAGATGGCCTCCGTCAACAAACGGTATGTCATCAACAACATCGCTTCGATTTATTTCGACATGGAGGAATACGACCAGTCGGAGGAGATGTACTGGAAATGTATCGAGATGCTGGGCGACGTGGGTACCGAAACGACAGCCAACCTCGACTTGGCCACCTATTACCAGAACCTCTCGGGAGTGCGGTTGATGCAACTTGGACTGATGGCAGCCGACGACCCGCAGCACGACAAAACCCAAGCCGAGGCCATCGGCTTTGCCGAACAAGCCTTGGCCTTGTCGCAACAATATGGCGACAACCAGGAAAAGCTCATCAACAGGCACATCACCTTGTCGAGAGCCTACCAGGCGGCAGGACGCCTCGACGAGGCCCATGCTCAACTCGACACCGCACTCGTCATTGCACAACACGAAAAGGAACTCTACTTCGAAACCGCCATCATCATGCTCCACGGCCAATATGCCCACGACCGTGGCGACGACATGGCTTCGGAGCAACTCTTCCTCCAAGCCTTGGACATCGCGAAAGAAAACCAGTATAACCAGTTCTACCTGGAGTGCATGCAAGGGGCATATCTGGCCACAAAGGCCTCGCACCCGGAACGCGCCATCGGCTATCTTGAGGAATGCAACAAGATGAGGGACTCCATCTACAACGAAGACCAGCAAGCCTTGATTCGCGACTACCAAGTGAGATACCAAATGTCAGAGAAAGAGCATGCACTGGAAATGCAGGAAGAGAAAACCCGACAAAGCCGTCGCCTGCTTTTCTTGTCGCTGCTTGTGGCCGCCTTGCTCCTCATCCTGGTCATTGTGCTGGCCCGCAACGCCATACAACGAAAAAAGCAGAACGAAACGCTGACCCGTCTCAACAATACCAAAGACCAGCTGCTCACCGTGGTCTCGCACGACATCAAGACACCGCTGCTGTCGCACGAGAAAATCCTCGACATTCTCTGCAAGCACATCAACGATATGCCACTTGATGACCTGGAGGATTATCTGATCTCACTGAAGTCGTCAACCCAGGATTTGAGGGTCAAGACCGTCAATGTCATCGGTTGGGTGAAAGGCATGATGGGCGACAACGAGAGCCAAGCCGAGCCTTTCAACTTGTGCGAATTGGCCGAGACGGTGATGCACAGCCAAGCCTTCGCAATCGAGCAGAAGCAACTGAAGGTCATCAATGTCATACCTAAGGATTGGATGGGCAACGACGACCCACAAATCATTGAGATGGTGTTGCAGAACATCCTCTCGAATGCGGTGAAATACTCTTTCGCCAACGGTGAAATCAGGCTGGAAGCCGAAGACGGTGGCGAGCGCTACCTGATTAAGGTGATTGACCACGGCAAAGGCATCGAAAATCCAGACAAACTGCTGAAGATGACGACCGCTTCGACCGAAGGCACCTTCGGTGAGTCGGGCACAGGCATCGGCCTCTTCGTCAGCCAGCAGATGATGGAACGCAACGGCGGAACCATAGCCATCGAAAGCGAAGAAGGAAAAGGAACTATGGTGACACTCAGCGTTAAGAAATGAAATCCCGCAGCCCCGCAGTCCCGCAGTCCCGCGGTCTCGCAGTCCCGCAGTCTCGCAGTCAAACAAACAAATAATTACCATGACCCAACAACAGCCTATAAGAATCCTTTTGGTGGAGGACCATCCGATTTATCGCGTGGGCACACGCTTGTCGCTCAACTATTCGGGTGTGAACAGCGTCGTCGTAGCCGAGGTCGAAGACGTGAAGTCGGCCAAGAGCTATCTTGATCAACATGCCGATGAGGTGGACCTGATCTTGCTCGACTACTTCCTGCCCGACGGCAATGGCGTTGATGTGATCCATCATGCGCGGGCGCTCAACCCCAAGGCCAAAATAGTCCTGCTTTCTGGCGAAATCAAGAATAAAACAGTTGTGACGCATACCCAAGGTCTTGTGGATGGGTATTTGGGCAAGGATGTGGATCCGGAAACGCTGAAGGCAGAACTCACTGCCCTGTTTGGCGTCGATGGTGACGATGAAGAGAAACAATATCGCATCAGTGCAAAAGCCGACCTTTCGACACGCGAGATAGAAATCATCCAGTTGTGCGCCAACGGCATGTCGGCCCAACAGATTGCCGACCACCTTGGTCTGAGCCGTCGCACGGTGGAAGTGCACAAAAGCCATATCTTCGAAAAGCTCGACCTCAAGACCACGGCAGATTTGGTGAAATACGCCTATGATGCCGGATTGGTGGCAAAAAGCTGATAGTTTTTCGCCGTAATAAGTAAATTTACTTACAATCGTTTCGATAATCCCTTATATTTTTGTTGCGAAAACCACCACCTTTAAGTGGTTGGGAAGGAAGAAATTACCCCAAGGGTAACCTATTGCTACGATAATTAACCAACAAAAATATAACATTATGAAAAGAGTTTTATCAATTCGAAAAGGAGTCCTCGCCCTCCTCCTTGCCCTATCCTTGGGGATGGGAACGGCGTATGCCTACAACTTTTCCGCGATATGCTCCACAGGGCAGACGCTGTACTACAACATCACCGATGCCACCAACCACTATGTGGAGATAACTTGTCCTGGATCAAGTTCATGGAGTGGCTACACCCAACCCACTGGGAACATCGAACTGCCTTCCTATGTCACACATAACGGGGTTACTTACACCGTGACTGCGATTGGTTATAAGGCTTTCTTCAATTGCTCCGGTTTGACGGGTTCGCTGACCATCCCCAATACCGTGACTTCGATAGGCCATTTAGCTTTCCAAGGTTGCTCTGGCTTCCATGGCTCGCTGACCTTCGGCACGGGCGTAACCTCGATTGGTATGAGTGCTTTCTATGGATGCACACATTTTTCTGGTTCGTTAACCATACCGGATTCTGTGACTGAGATTCAGAATTCTACTTTTTGGAGTTGCAGCGGCTTCACGGGCTCGCTCATTATCCCGAATTCCGTGACTTCGATAGGTGCTACTGCCTTTCAGGACTGCACTGGCTTCACGGGGTCGTTGACTCTCGGCACGGGGGTGACCTCGATTGATAATGGTGCTTTCTATCGTTGCACTGGCTTCACTTCCATTAAGGCGTTTCCCGAAACGCCGCCCACATTGGGCACAACCGTGTTCTATAACGTTCCGACCACGATTCCCGTATTTGTGCCGTGCGGCTTGTTGCAGGCCTACCAAAACGCCCCAGGCTGGAGCAGCTTTTCCAACCTGGTGGAAAGTTGCCCGCAACAACTGACTGTGAACAACGGCCCTGAGGACAACAATTATATCCCTGTCTTTGGCTGGTTTTGCGACCACTATTCAAAAAGCCAGTTCATCATCCCCGCCTCCGACTTGCAGACGATGCAACAGAGCATCATCACGAAGCTGACATTCTATGCTCTTAATACGAACGTCAGTTGGGGCGATGCCCGATTCGATGTGTACCTAGCCGAGGTGGAAGAAACCTCATTCGGAAGCACAACCTTAGATTGGACTGGAATGACCAAAGTGCTGGAAAACGCCTCGCTCAGCGTCGCTAACAACAAGATGGAAGTCGTTCTTTCGCTACCCTACCTATACCAGGGCGGCAACTTGAAGGTGGGCATCAAGCAAGTGGTCAGTGGTAATAATGTTACTAGTAAATGGTACGGCGTTTCCAAGAATAGCACTGTTGCCATTGGTGGCTATGAAGAAACCCGAGGCCTAGGCTTCTACCAATTCCTGCCCAAGACCACCTTCGATTACTTCTCCGCACCACAGACAAGTATCGAATTCGCCGACCCGCAGGTGAAAAACATCTGCGTGGCCAACTGGGACACCAACCACGACGGCGAGCTGAGCTATGACGAGGCCGCCGCGGTGACGGAACTGGGGACTGTGTTCGGAGAAACTTCCATCACTTCGTTCGATGAGTTGCAGTATTTCACAGGATTGAGTTATATCCTTGACGAGGCGTTTTTTTCTTGCGAACAACTCACCTCCGTCATCATCCCAAGCGGTGTTGGTACCATCTATAACAATGCCTTCACTGGTTGCTCCAGCCTTACTTCCATCATTATCCCAAGCAGTGTTCACAACATACATGATAATCCCTTCATGTCTTGCCCCGCCTTAGCGAACATCGTTGTGGAAGCAGGCAACACCGTTTACGACTCGCGCGACAATTGCAACGCTATCATCGTGACGGCCACCAATACACTGAAGACGGGCTGCATCAACACGGTCATCCCCAATAATATCGAGGCGATTGGAATAGGGGCTTTTTGGGGCTGCACCGGCCTGACCTCGATAGCGATTCCCAATTCCGTGACTATCATTGGAGGCGGTGCGTTCCGATTTTGCTCAAGCCTTGAATTGTTTGTCTTCCCCAATTCCGTGACTTACATCGGAAACGTTGTGTTCGAAGATTGCACCAGCCTGACCTCGCTGACGGTGCCGGCCGCTACACCGCCCTCGTTGGAGACCAATACTTTTTATGGTATCTCCACTGGCATCCCCGTCTACGTGCCATGCGGCTCGTTGGCGGCCTACCAAGCCGCAGCGGGTTGGAGCAACTTCACCAACATCCAATGCGACTTAGGCAATATCGTCTTCGTCGACCCCGCCGTGAAGGCCATCTGCGTGGATAACTGGGACGCCAACGGCGACGGCGAGTTGAGCTATGCCGAAGCCGCCGCGGTGACGAGCCTGATACCTGAAGGGGAGACAAATAGCGCGTTCTACCAAAACACCAGCATCACTTCCTTCAACGAGTTGCAGTACTTCACTGGCTTGGAGGTGATTAATAATGAAGCTTTCTACAACTGCCGAAATCTGACACAGGTGACCTTCTCCAACTCTGTGATCTCCATCATGCATAGAGCTTTTTCGGGTTGCCATAATTTGACCTCGGTAACCATTCCAAATTCCGTGATTTTCATTGGACAAACGGCATTTGGCAGTTGTAACTTGACCTCAATTGTCATCCCCAGTTCCGTC
>ONJF01000002.1 GCA_900318085.1 uncultured Bacteroidales bacterium | reverse complement strand
GTAGGCGTCCTTGCCTCGGCGGATGATATATTTCGTCTTCGTCACCTTGTCGACCCACCCCTTCTCAATCTTGCTGTCAAGATACTCGATGATTTCGGGGTATTCGAGGTATTTTGAATAGGAGTCGACGGGGTCGACGGCGGGATAACGCTTCTTGTCGGCGCGATTCTGCGAAAGGCCGTAGAAGCAACGTGCGGCTTTCTTGGTGGATTCGGTAACAGGTTCTTTCAAGTTACCGCCGGCAGGCGACACTGTTCCGATGAAGGTGATGGAACCCGACTGGCCGTTGTTCAATTTTACATAACCAGCGCGGGCGTAGAAGTTGGAGATGATGGCCGAGAGGTCGACGGGGAAGCCGTCCTGACCAGGCAGTTCCTCCAAACGGTTACTCATCTCACGCAAGGCCTGTGCCCAACGCGAGGTGGAGTCGGCCAGCAGCAACACCTTCATACCCATGGCGCGGTAGTATTCGCCGAGAGTCATGGCCGTGTAGACCGAAGCCTCACGAGCAGCCACCGGCATGTTGGAGGTATTGCAGACGATGATGGTACGTTCCATCAGCGAGCGACCCGTGTGCTTGTCCTTCAGTTCAGGGAACTCTGTGAAGATCTCCACGACCTCGTTGGCACGCTCACCGCAGGCCGCCATGATGATGATGTCGGCGTCGGCTTGCTCGGCGAGGGCGTGTTGCAACACGGTCTTGCCGCAGCCGAAAGGTCCGGGGATGAAGCCCGTGCCACCTTCGGCAATGGGATTGAGCGTGTCGATACAACGCACACCCGTCTCCATCACCTTGAAGGGACGCGGTTTCTCCACATAGCCGCCCACGGCCACCTTGACGGGCCATTTCTGCATCATCGTCACCTTCACCTCCTCGCCTTCCGCGTTGGTCAGCGTGGCGACGGTGTCAGTGATCTTGTATTGTCCAGCAGCCGCAACACTCTTCACAGTGTACGTCCCTTTGAAGTTGAACGGCACCATGATTTTGTGGGGCAGCCAGCCTTCCTTGACTTCGCCCAGCCAGTCGGCGGCAACCACTTGATCGCCAGGTTTGGCAATGGGCGTGAAGTCCCAAAGTTTCTCTTCGTCGAGGGCCTTGGTGTATTCACCACGTTTCAGAAACACACCTTCCATGGTGGCAAGGTTGTTCTGCAGGCCGTCGAAGTTGCTCGAAAGCAAACCAGGTCCCAAGGTCACCTCAAGCATGTAGCCTTGGAATTCCACCTTGTCGCCAATCTGCAGACCGCGGGTGCTCTCAAACACCTGCACGGACGCCTTGTTCCCGTTCACCTTGATGACCTCTGCCATCAGCTCGACGCCGTCGAGGTCGATGAAGCAGATTTCATTCTGTGCCACAGGGCCGTCCACCTCCACAGTGACGAGGTTTGCAATGATTCCTGTAACTTTTCCTGTTGTTTTCATATGTTGTTGTTTCTATTATTTACACACTTAAATCCAAATTGGCACTTGTGCCACGAATCTCCTGCACGAGCTTATGGAACATCTCCTGGCCCTTGGAGGCGTCGAGTTCGGCCCAGCGCTGCACGGTCTTGGCCTTGACCAAGAAGGCAAGGATGGCATTCATGTTGAAGTAGTCCATGCGGGCAATGTCACTGGCCTTCTCCCACTTCAGCTCGTCCATCTTCTGCTCACGCTCCACGAAGTCGGCATCGGCAAGGATTTCCTCTATCTGCTTGCCTTCCTCGAAATCGGCCTCGGGCAGTTCCACTTGGTAGTCCTCCCCTTTCTTGCCAAGGCGCTTGGCCAGATAGTTCACCTTCATATTGCGCAGGCGACCGTCGAAGTCGAAATACTCGCGGATGAAACGGTTCTTGCTCTTGGCGGCCTTGTCGTAAAACTCCACGCCGAGACTGTCCTCATTGAAGCCTTCCTCCATAAGTTCAACCAACTGTTGGTCTTTCTCGGAGAGCAACTCCATGATGGACGCCTTGACAGCGGCATAGTCGAAGCCCGTATTCTCGAAGCCCGAGGTCAGTTCCGGCAAGCCGGCCACGATATAGACATAATTATCCATTAGCCGAAGAGGATTTTCTTGGTGGCAGGACGCAGGTAGTTAGCGATGAGTTGGGTGAACTCGTCATCGGTGAACTGGAGCACATAGCCGCCGTCCTTGGGTGCGACCTTAAATCCGCCGTTCATCTTCTTGGAATAATCCACCTTCACCTCGCCCTTGAACTGGTTGGCGATTTCGTTCTTCACGAAAGGCTCCACCTCGGCTTTCAAGGCTTCAGGCAGGATGAGACTCAAATCAACGGGCGACGCATTCGCGGGATTAAAGGCCTTTACCACGCTAGTGATCAATTCCTTCACAAAGGCTGCATTGCCCATATTGGCCTTCACACCTTCGGAGGCGGTGTGGGTCACCACCATCTTCTCAATCTCCTGTTTCGTCACGGCGATGCTTTGTGTAGCTGCCATCTTCACATCGGCGGCCACTTTAGTCTTCAGCTCTTCGGCTTCTTTGTTGGCCTGGGCAACGATACGTTCCGCTTCAGCTTTGGCATAGGCGATGATACGATCTGCCTCTGCCTGTGCCTTCTGCACGAGCTCTTCGCCGTCGTGTTTACCTTTCGACAAACCCTCATTATAGAGTCTGTCGGTCAATTCTTGCAGTTTGTCTTGCATATATTTTTCGATTTGTTTGTTATTTCTGAATTAGGGGGCAAAATTAAGCAATCCCTTTTAGAAAAAGAAACGAAATCGGAAAATAATTTTTGCATTGAGATTCCCCTGATACTCTATTCCCGAAGGGAATCTCGGCTATTTATGATGCAATCTTGTAATATGACCCCAAAATCCGCGCAAACCACTTGGCGGGCAAAATACGCTTCAGAAAAACGGACAACTTTTGCTCAAAGGAGGCAACAACATAGCCGTTGCGGGGATTTTCTTTCTTAATGATGCTACTGATTTTCCGAGCCAACACTACAGGTTTCAAGCCTCCATTTTCATCATGTTCCACCTTCTCAATGGCTGTCTTGTAAATGGGATAGGCTTGCAAAGCAGCCTCGTCAGCCACTTTCTTGCGGCTTCCCGTGAAGCCTGTGGAAAAATCACCAGGACGCAACACCACCACTTTGATTCCCTGCTGCTTGACTTCCAATCGCAGAGCCTCACAGTAGCCTTCAATAGCAAACTTGCTAGCGGAATAGAAACCTTGAAAGGGCAGCCCCATCAGACCACCGATGGAACTTAAGGCAATGATTTTGCCACTGCCTTGTTGACGCATGTAAGGCAATACGGCATCGACACAATGTACCAAACCCATGAAATTGGTGTCCATCTGCAAACGGACTTCTTCCTCGGTGGCGAACTCCAACGGTCCGCCAATACCCATACCCGCATTATTGACCAGGACATCGATACGACCTTCTTTTTCAATGACTTCGTCTATGGCCTTTTTCACTGCTTCGCCGTCGCGAACATCGAGTTGCAGATAATGCACATTGGGCAAAGACTCCACCTCGCGACGCACCGTACCATAAACGGTATGGCCTTCCTGCGAGAGCAGTCTTGCCGTCTCCAAACCAAAACCTGATGATATGCCAGTGATGAAAACTATCATGCTATCACACCAATCTCACGAAAAGCCTTCGTAATCTTGTCAATCGCCTCGTCCACCTGATCGAAAGTGTGTGTCGCCATCAAAGCGAAACGAATCAAGACATCTTCTTCGGGAACGGCGGGAGCGATGACGGGCGTCACGAAAACGCCATCATCCAACAGCTTGTTACACAGCCAAAAAGCCTTCTCCGAGTTGCGAACGAAGAGCGGTATGATGGGAGTCTCGCTGTGGCCTGTGTCGAAACCACGGTCTTGGAACTGCTTGCGGGCATAGTTGCTCAAATCCCAAAGATGCTCGATGCGCTCAGGTTCGCTCAACATGATGTCGATGGCCTTGCTCACCGATGCCACATTGGCGGGCGGCATACTGGCGCTGAAGATAAGGCTGCGGGCGTTATGTTTCAAGTAGTTGATGATGTCGAAGTCGGCGGCGATGAAACCTCCCAACGAACCAAACGACTTGGAGAAGGTGCCCATGATGAGGTCCACCTTGTCGGTGAGTCCGAAGTGGTCGGCAGTGCCACGACCCTGATGGCCCAACACACCCAACGCGTGGGCATCGTCGATCATGATGTCGGCGTTATACTGTTCGGCCAGTTCCACCATGCGCGGCAGTGGCACGATGTCGCCTTCCATCGAGAAGACGCCATCGGCGACGATGAGTTTCATTTGGTCGGGATTGCAATTCTTGAGTTTCGCCTCAAGGCTGTCCATGTCATTGTGGTTGTATTTCCACACCTTTCCAAACGAGAGTCGGCTGCCTTCGATGATGGAGGCATGGTCGAGGTTATCCAAAAGCAGGTAGTCGTTGCGGCCGCAGAGTGCCGAAACCACGCCCAAATTGACTTGGAATCCAGTGCTAAAGCAAACGGCGGCTTCCTTACCCACCAATTGTGCCAGCTTCTCTTCCAACGCCACATGGATGTCGAGCGTACCATTCAAAAACCTTGAACCCGAGCAACTTGTGCCATATTTCTTGACAGCCTCTATGGCAGCTTCCTTCAAGCGAGGGTCGTTGGACAAGCCCAAGTAGCTGTTGGAGCCAAACATCAGCACATCCTTGCCATGGATTTTCACCACGGTGCTCTGCTCCGATTCGATGGGCTTGTAATACGGGTAGATGCCTTTGGCTTGAGCCTCTTGCGGAGCTCTATATTTGGCGCAGTTTTGTCTTAATATATTCGTTTTCATAGCTTTAACCTTCCAAATGTTTGATATATGTTCTGGCTCGTTTGGTCAAGTCGTGCTCAAGGTAGCGCCACAAGTTCTGCACACTGGTGTTGTCTTCAAGCTCGCGCGTCGACTCGATATACTTAACGCCGTTTTTGGTGATTCCTTGTGCAAACTTGTCGAAAATCATGGCATTCACACCTTTGTTCTTGTATTTCTCGTCAATGGCGATGAGCAGCAGGTCGAGAGTGTCATTCTGTTTGAGTGCCTTAAGCATGTGTATCCATCCGAAGGGGAAAAGCGAGCCTTTGGCTTTCTGCATGGCCTTGGAGAGCGAGGGAAGTGCAACACCAAAGCCTACTACATGCTCATCGGCATCAAGGACGATGGAGACATAATCCACATTGATGTTAGACAAGAACTGCTTCTTGAGGTCGTCGCATTGGCCAGGAGTAAGTTCCGAAAAACCATGCAGTTTTGAATAGGCCGAGTTGAGGCAACGGAACAGTCCATCCAAATAAGGCATCAGTTCGATGCGATTGTGGATAACGGCCTGATGCAAGCTATTCTTGATGGAAACCAGTTCAGCCATGCGGGCATAGCGTTCGGGGATGACATCTGGCACCTTGATTAAGTACTCAACATAGTCGGCATCTTTGACATAGCCCAAGTCGAGGAGGTGTTGTTCGTAATAAGGTGCGTTGTATTTCCCGTAAGCTGTAGGCAGTTTGTCGTAGCCTTTCACCAACACGCCTGCAGCGTCGAACTCAAGGAAGCCCATCGGACCGTTCATCGTGTCCATGCCTTTCTCGCATGCATAGCCTTCAACGGTATCCATCAACGCCTTGACTACATTAGGGTCATCGATAAAATCGATCCAACCGAAACGGCATATCTTCTCGCCGGTCTTCTCGTTGTACTTGTGGTTGATGATGCCTGCCACGCGCCCAACAATCTCTCCTTTTTGGTCGTAGGCCAGCCAGCATTTGCCTTCACACACCTCAAAAGCGTGATTCTTGCCAGGTGTCAAGGTGTCCCGATCCATGGACTCGATTTGCGGGACATAATAAGGGTTACCCCTATACAAGACGTTCGGGAAATGGACAAAGGCCTTCAGCTCTTTCTTATTGGTGACCTCTTTAATAATAATCATACTGCAAAATTAGGATTTTATAACTAACAAGGATTTTATTTTCATTCTACAACTGAATTTTATCAACCAAGGCCAAAAAAACAAAGCTTTTTAGTCCATCTCAACAATTGACACTTTCGGGTACTTTTTTCCCTTTTTTATCGAAAAAAGACGAACGGAAAACATAATTTGATAAATTTGCGGCTTCATATACTCAAGAAATAGAAACAACATAAATACAACATGTCAAAAGGAACTATCACTCAAATCATCGGCCCCGTGGTCGACGTCTACTTCGAAAATGGTGAAGCCAACCTCCCGAAGATTCACGACGCCCTTGAGGTGGTCCGCCCCAATGGCAAACGCGTGGTGCTCGAATGCCAGCAACACATCGGTGAGGACTCGGTGCGCACCATCGCCATGGACTCCACCGACGGTCTCATGCGCGGCATGGAAGTCAACCCCGCCGGCAAGCCCATCTCCATCCCCATCGGCAACCAAATCAAAGGCAGACTGCTCAATGTGACGGGCGATGCCATCGACGGCATCGGTGAGCTCAACCGTAGCTCGGAATATCCCATCCACCGTGAGCCGCCCAAATTTGAAGACCTGGCCACTTCAAAAGAGGTCCTCTTCACGGGCATCAAGGTCATCGACCTGCTGGAACCCTACCTGAAGGGCGGTAAAATCGGCCTCTTCGGTGGCGCTGGCGTGGGCAAGACCGTGCTCATCATGGAACTCATCAACAACATCGCCAAAGGATACAATGGTTACTCGGTGTTCACCGGCGTGGGCGAGCGTACCCGTGAGGGTAACGACTTGCTCCGCGAGATGATTGAGTCAGGCATCATCAAATACGGCGACGAGTTCGTCAAAGCCATGGAAGAAGGCGACTGGGACCTCTCCAAGATCGACAAGAAAGCCCTGGCCACTTCGCAGGCCACCCTCGTCTTCGGCCAGATGAACGAGCCGCCTGGAGCTCGTGTAAGCGTGGCGCTCTCGGGCCTCACCGTAGCCGAGTCGTTCCGCGACGACACCAACAGCGGCCAGAGTGACATCCTGCTCTTCATCGACAACATCTTCCGTTTCACGCAAGCCGGCTCCGAGGTGTCCGCTTTGTTAGGCCGTATGCCTTCGGCTGTGGGTTACCAACCCACCCTGGCCACGGAGATGGGTCAGATGCAGGAGCGTATCACCTCCACCAAGAACGGGTCCATCACCTCGGTGCAGGCCATCTACGTGCCTGCCGACGACTTGACCGACCCCGCTCCGGCCACCACCTTCTCGCACTTGGACGCCACCACCGTGTTGAGTCGTAAGATCGCCGAGCTGGGTATCTATCCCGCCGTCGACCCACTCGACTCCACCTCGCGCATCCTCGACCCGAACATCATCGGCGAGAAACACTATAACACCGCACAGCGCGTCATCCAACTGCTGCAACGCAACAAGGAACTGCAAGACATCATCGCCATTCTCGGCATGGAGGAACTCTCGGAGGAGGACAAGATCGTCGTCCACCGCGCCCGTCGTGTGCAGCGTTTCCTGTCGCAGCCCTTCCATGTGGCCGAGCAGTTCACTGGTCTCAAGGGCGTGATGGTTCCCATCGAGGAGACCATCCGTGGCTTCAACATGATCATGGACGGCGAGGTAGACCAATACCCAGAGGCTGCCTTCAACTTGGTGGGCACCATCGACGATGCCATTGCCAAGGGCGAAGAGCTCCTCAAGAACGCTAATAATTAATTAGGTGAGATGAAAGTAGAGATCATATCACCGAGCGAGACCCTGTTTGAGGGCGAAGCCAGCTCCGTCACGGTGCCGAGCAAGTTGGGGCCTTTCACCCTGCTTGAGCATCATGCCGCTATCGTCGCCATCCTCGAGGCCGGCAAGATCAGCCTCACCGACGCCAATGGCGAGCACAAGGAGTTCGCCATCAAAGGTGGATTTACAGAAAACCACGATAACCATTTGACCATCTGCGTAGAGCTATGAAAAAGAATGTGTTGACAAAATATCTTGCAGTCTTCCTGCTCCTTTGCATCGTCCTCGACGGCATCCTGCTCTGCTTCTTCGCCGAAAAAGAATGGTGGAGCAATTGGATGATTACAGGACCTAACCTCTATATGGTCCTGGGCGCCTTCTTCTGCCACATGATGGTGAAAAACACGGAAGCACACCCTGGCAAACTCACCTGGCACTATGTGTACAAGGCCATCAAGTTTGGCTTAACCGCCCTGGTGATCGTGCTCTACCTTTTGTTTGTCAAGGAAGGCTTCAAGCCCTTCGTCATCATCACGACAGCGGCTTACCTCATCGCATTGGTCGCGGAGACTTTTGTCTACACCCACTATCTCAAGCACAACAACCCGAACAAAGAAAGCATCGAATGAAAACCATTATATGTCATATCACGCTTGTCATCATCGTCGCCGCTGCGCTACTGATGCCATGTTGGGTGCAAGCCCAAGACAGCATCGTGCCGACGCCGACGGAAGAGCGCCAAGCCCCTGCGCCAGAGGAGAAGGAGAAGTTTGACGCCAAGTCGTTCATCTTCGGCCACACAGGCGACTCGTATTGTTTCCACATCACGGAGATCCACGAGAAACCAGTGTGCGTATGGCTGCCCGTCATCGTGAAATGCAAGGATGGTGGCAATTGGCATATCTTCTCGTCGAAGCACATCTGCGAACTGAAGGAGGGCGAGACTTTCAACCACAAGGGTGCCAACTTCTTCATCGAGCCCATCAACGCCGACAAATATCCAGGCAAGCTAGTGGAAGTGAAAGCCGACGGCAGCATTTCGCGCCCGTTCGACATCTCGTTCACCAAGAACGCCTTTGGCATCTTCCTTGTCTGCGCCTTCCTGCTGGCTTTCTTCCTACCCGCCGCGAGAAAGTACGAGAAAAACCCCATGGGCAAGCCCACCAAATACCAAGGTCTCATCGAATGGCTCACCTACATGGTTCTTGATGGCATCATCCGTCCCAATATCCCAGAGAAGAAAGTGAAGAAATTCGCGCCCTACCTACTGACGGTGTTCTTCTTCATCTTCTTTGCCAACCTGTTCGGCCTCATCCCGTTCTTCCCCTTCGGGGCCAATGTGACGGGTAACTTAAGCATCACCATCGTGCTGGCGTTGCTGACCTACTTCTTTGTGAACCTCTTCGGCAACCGCCACTACTGGAAAGACATCCTTTGGCCCGATGTGCCCATCTTCCTGAAGGCCCTCCCGCTGATGCCCATCATCGAACTTATCTCCACCATCACCAAGCCCTTTGCCCTGATGGTCCGTCTGTTCGCCAACATCCTGGCCGGTCACATCGTCATCATGGTGCTCATGGCGCTGATCTTCATCATCGGCGGCATGTATGGTGCCGGCATGGGTGGCGTGATGAGCATCGTCAGCATCTTCATGACCATCTTCATGACGGCGCTGGAACTGCTGGTGGCCTACATCCAGGCCTATGTTTTCACCATATTGTCATCCTTATTTATTGGCATGGCACAACATGAACCCGATCATAAGAGTTGAGAGTTTAGAGTTTAGAGTTAAAAATTGAGAATCAAGTAATTAAATAATCATCCATTAACAATTTTAAAATTAAACATTATGTTATTAGCAATCCTTCTTGATGCGATGAATTTGGTGCCGGGTATGGCCGCCATCGCAGCAGCTATCGCAGTCATCGGTGCCGCCCTCGGTATCGGTAAAATCGGTCAGTCCGCCATGGAAGCCATGGCGCGTCAGCCCGAAGCGTCAAGCAACATCCAGTCGGGTATGATCATCGCCGGCGCTCTCGTCGAAGGTGCAACTCTGTTCGCCATCGTCGTCTGCCTGTTGGCCGCCCTCGGCTAACAATGACGCGAGACTATGAGACTACGGGACTACGGGCGTTTCGACAAGCTCAACGACCTAAGGTTCCTGAGCTTGTCGAAGGACCGTCCTGTAGTCCCTTGGTCCCCATTCTACAATCAACGATTCAACTATTAAACAAAATAACACATGGATCTATTTCTTCCCGAAAGTGGATTAGTGATATGGATGCTCATCGCCTTCGTCATTGTCTTCCTTATCTTGGCGAAGGCCGGATGGCCGAAGATCATGGGGGCCGTTGAGAAACGCAACGCCCATATCTCCGATTCGCTCCTCGCCGCCGAAGAGGCCAACAACGCCCTCGCTGGCATCGAGCAGAAGCGTCAGGAGACCATGGCGGCGGCACAAGCCGAGCAAATCAAGATCTTGAAGGAGAGCCAGGACTTGAAGACCCAACTCATCGAAGAGGCGAAGACACAAGCCCGGCAGGAGGCCGAGAAGATCGTGGCCGACGCCCGCCTGAAGATCGAAAAAGAGCAAGCCGAAGCCATGGCCAACATCAAAAACGAGGTCATCGCCCTTTCGGTCGACATCGCAGAGAAGCTTTTGCAGCGCGAGTTGAGCGACAAAGAATCGCAGAGCGCCTATATCGAGCAACTGCTCAACAACAACCAACCCCGCATTGAGGCATAAACTATGGACAACGGAAGAATATCGGTGAGATATGCGCGCGCACTGTTCCAGACAGCGCAAGAGCAGGGCTGCGAAGATGCCGTCTACGACGGTCTGACCCGCTTCGCCCATAACTACCTCTTGGCCATCTCCCAATTCAATGAAGTGTTGGCCGATCCCATCGTGCCTGCCGAAGAGAAGGTGAAACTGTTGGAAATGTCGATCGGCGAACCCATGCACGACTGTCTGAAGCAATTCATCGCCTTCGTAGCGGATCATAAGCGCGAGGACAAGATGTTCCTCATTGCGATGAAATACATGGAGATGTATAGGCAAAAACACAATATCTTAAGCACCAGTGTCACCACGGCCACCGAACTGTCTGATGCAACCTACGACCACATCAAGGCCTTCATCAAGCAGACCTTCGGTGCAGATGCCGAGATAGCGGTGCACATCGACCCGAAACTCATCGGTGGCTTCATCCTCGACATCGAGAACTCTAGGATGGACGCCAGCGTGGCGGGACAACTGAACGCGCTGAAAAATAGACTAAAATAGTAGAGACGTAGCGCGCTACGTCTCTACAACCAAACAACAATTAAACAGTCAACAAACAACATTTCAACATACATGGCAAACATCAAACCAAGTGAAATATCGAGCATCCTGCAGATGCAGCTCCAGAACATGAGCAACAAGGTTCAGTTCGAGGAGATTGGCAAGGTGCTGCAAGTGAGCGACGGCGTGGCCCATGTCTATGGATTAGACAAGGTGCAGTCGAACGAGCTGGTGCAGTTCGAGAACGGCACCATGGGCGTGGTGCTCAACCTTGAGGAAGACAACGTCGGCGTGGTGCTGCTCGGTCCCACCGAGGACATCAAGGAAGGCGAGACGGTGAAGCGCACCCAACGCATCGCTTCCGTCCTGGCGGGCGAAGGCATGCTGGGTCGCGTGGTCGACGGCCTCGGCCAACCCATCGACGGCAAGGGCCCCATCCAAGGCAAGACCTACGAGATGCCCCTGGAGCGCAAGGCTCCGGGCGTCATCTTCCGCCAACCCGTCAATCAGCCCCTGCAAACGGGCCTCAAGGCCGTCGACGCCATGATCCCCATCGGGCGCGGCCAACGTGAGCTGATCATCGGCGACCGCCAGACGGGCAAGACCGCCATCGCCATCGACACCATCATCAACCAGAAGGAGAACTTCAAGAACGGCGACCCAGTCTACTGCATCTATGTGGCTGTCGGACAGAAAGGCTCCACCGTGGCCAACCTCGTGAACACGCTGGAACAGAACGGTGCCATGGACTACACCATCGTGGTCTCGGCCACCGCCTCCGATCCCGCCGCCATGCAGTTCTACGCCCCTTATGCTGGCGTCGCCATCGCAGAATACTTCCGCGACACAGGCCGTCATGCCCTCATCATCTACGATGACCTCTCCAAACAGGCCGTTGCCTACCGTGAAGTCTCCCTGATTTTGCGTCGTCCCCCAGGACGTGAGGCCTACCCTGGCGATATCTTCTACCTCCACAGCCGTCTGCTGGAGCGTGCCGCCAAGATCATCAAGAACGATGATGTGGCGCGCCAGATGAACGACCTGCCCGACAGCATCAAGGACATCGTGAAAGGCGGCGGCTCCATCACCGCACTGCCTATCATCGAGACGCAGGCAGGCGACGTGTCGGCCTACATCCCGACCAACGTCATCTCCATCACCGACGGACAGATCTTTTTGGAAACCAGCCTATTCAACGCAGGTATCCGTCCCGCAATCAACGTAGGTATCTCGGTATCACGTGTGGGTGGTAATGCCCAAATCAAGTCGATGAAAAAGGTGGCTGGTACCCTGAAACTCGACCAAGCCCAGTTCCGCGAGATGGAAGCCTTCTCGAAGTTCGGCGCCGAACTCGATGCCGCCACTTTAGCCATCTTGGACAAAGGCCGCAAGAATGTGGAGTTACTGAAACAACCGCAATACACACCTATGCCCGTCGAGAAGCAGGTGGCCATCATCTTCTGCGGCACCAACGGTCTGTTGAGCAAGGTCCCCGAGAACAAGGTGCAGGAGTTTGAGAAGCAGTTCCTCGACATCATGGAAGTGAAGCACAAGGATGTGATGGAACAGCTGAAAGCTGGCAAGATCGATGATGACATCAAGGCAGTGCTGAAGGAAGAGGCGTTGAATTTGAGTGAACACTTCGTTTAATTGCTTTCGGCTTCTGGCCTCTGGCCTCTGGCAACTTCACCGTATTTAGGAGATTGCGGGTCAAGCCCGCAATGACATTCTCGGTTGAAACTGCCAGGAGCTAGAAGCCAGTAGCCAGTAGCCAAAAAGAAGAAAAATGGCATCACTAAAAGAAATACGGGCACGCATCGTTTCCGTCGCCTCGACACAAAAGATCACGAGTGCGATGAAGATGGTGTCGGCAGCCAAGCTGAAGAAGACCGAAGGCATCACGACGCGGTTTCTGCCTTACAAAAACAAGTTGAGCGAGGCCTTGTCCAACTACCTCGGCTCCCTCGAGGGCGAAGTCTGCATCCCGCTGGCCGAACATCGCGAGGTAAAGAAGGTCGCACTGATGGCTTTCTCGTCAAGTAGCGGCCTTTGTGGCGTATACAACTCCAACATATGCAAGCTCTTCAAGCAAGCCTATGACGAGTATGTGGAAAAGCTGGGTGCTGACAACATTATCGTCTTCCTGGTGGGCAAGAAGGTCAACGACTATGCCAAGAAATTCGGCATCCCAGTGGAGAAGCAATATGCGCCGTTGGCCGAGAGCATGTCATACGACTTGGCCATGGAGATCAGCGACATGATGGTAGAACTGTTCTTGAGCAAGAAAGTCGACTGTGTGGAGCTGGTGTTCAACCACTTCAAGAATGCCGGCGTGCAGGTGCCTACACGCGAGGTGATGCTGCCATTGAAGGCCGTGGCATCAAGCGAAGGTCCGAGTTTTGACTACATCGTGGAGCCCGACAAGGAGACTTTTGTCAACGACCTGATCCCCAAGGTAGTGCGCACAAATTTCTATTCCGTCATGCTCGACACGCTCACTGCCGAACATGGAGCCCGCATGACGGCTATGCACATCGCCAGCGACAATGCCGACCAACTGTCGCAAGAACTGAAGATCCAATACAACAAGGCCCGTCAGAATGTCATCACCAACGAGTTGATCGATATCGTGGGTGGTGCCGAGGCATTGAAGGGATAACCTTATTGAGATTCCCTTTGGGAATGGTGATCGCCATTCCCAAAGGGAATCTACTTATCCATGAAAATGCTTATAAACAATCTCTGCCTTGGCGGGACCTATGACCTCGGCGAGACGCTCGAGTGAGGCTTCCTTGATGCCTTTTACCGATTTCAGTTCCAAAAGCAGCTTCTCAGCCGTCTTCTTCCCTATCCCCTTGATCTCGGCCAGTTCGGAGTGCATAAAGCCTTTCTCGAATTTCTTACGGTGGAAAGTGATGGCAAAACGGTGTACCTCATCCTGGATATGCGCCAATAAGCGAAACACTTCCGAGTTGGGCTTCAGGCCCACCACACGCGGCGGAAAGCCGAAAAGCAGCTCGTTGGTACGATGACGGTCATCCTTGGCCAAACCTGCAATGGGGATGTCGACGTGCAACTCGTCTTGTATCACCTGTCGCACCACTTCCATCTGTCCCTTACCGCCATCGGTGATAAGGAGGTTGGGCAAAGGCTTGCCCTCCTCGATAAGGCGTGAATAGCGCCTTCTGACCACCTCTTTCATTGAGGCATAGTCATCGGGGCCTTCCACCGTCTTGATGTTGAAATGGCGGTAGCCCGCCTTGTTGGGCTTGCCGTTCACGAACTGCACCATGCCCGCCACGGCATAGTCGCCTTGGAAGTTGGAGTTGTCGAAACACTCAATCACCTCGGGCAATTGTTCCAGTTGCAAGGCCTCTTTCAGTTGGCTCAAGACACGTTTCTGATGTCTTTCGGGATCGACGAGGGTGCGTTGCTTCTCAAGGTCGATCTTATACTGCATGGCATTGCGGCGTGAGAGTTCAAGCAACTTCAGCTTGTCGCCACGCTGTGGTATGGTCACCTGTACCCCGCCAAGGGCATAGTCCAACTTCATCGGGACGATGATTTCGGCTGCCGGCTCATCAAACTGCTGCCGCAATTCAGTAATAGCCAATAACAGTAGTTCTTCGGCAGTCTCTTCCAAACGGCGTTTCATCTCGAAGGAATGGCTTTGCACCACAGCACCGTCCATCACCTTCATATAGTTGACATAGAACGTCTCATCGTCATCGACATAAGAGAACACCTCTACATTATGGATGGTCGCGCTCACCACGGTGGAACGGCTGCGGTACTCCTCCAAGAGGTCATATTTTTCCTTGATGAGTTGCGCCTCCTCAAACTCCATGCGCGAGGCGTGGTCCATCATCTGTGCCTTCAGGTCGCGAAGTACGCCACCCATATTGCCCTTGATGATCTCGCGGATCTCCGCAATCATGGCGTTGTAGTCGTCACGCGAAACCAGCCCCTCGCATGGACCGTTGCATTTGTGGATATGATAGTCGAGGCAGACCTTGTACTTGCCTTTCTCGACACCCGCTTCCGTCAGCGGCGTACGACAGGAACGCACCTTATACACCTGACCGAGCAAGTCGAGGAGGATATGCGCCGTGCGCACCGAGGGATAAGGGCCGAAGTACTCCGAGCCGTCATTCACCTTGCGACGTGTGAGGAAGACCCTTGGAAAGGCCTCCTTCTTGATGCAAATCCAAGGGTAGGTCTTGTCGTCCTTGAGCATGATGTTGTAGCGCGGCTTGTACTGCTTGATCATCGTGTTCTCAAGCAGCAGGGCCTCCGACTCCGAGTCGACAATGCTGTATTCGAGGTCGGCAATCTTGCTCACGAGGACGCGCGTCTTGCCCGTCTGTTCCTTGTTGAAATAACTGCTGACGCGGCGTTTCAGGTTCTTGGCCTTGCCTACATAGATGAGGGTGCCGCTTTTGTCGAAATAGCGATACACGCCAGGCTTGTTGGGCAGCGCGGCGAGCTTTTGTTTCACTATTTCAGGCAATTCTATCATAGGTGTATCTCTCACAAAACTTGCAAACCTACAAAATTGTGATAAGTATACTATTCTTGCTTCTTTCTCATGTGGTCCCAGCCTTGGGCCTTGATGGGGATGACATGGCTGTCGGGGGTGATCATCTCGGCCACGCCTTTGTCGTCGGTCATATAGCCGATGACTGTCACGTCCGCCGACAGGGTCTGTATCTTCTCATAGTCCTTCTGGTCGATGGTGAAGAGCAGTTCGTAGTCCTCGCCCCCACTCAAAGCCGCCACCGAAGGCACGATTTGGAACTCCTTGGCCATCTTGTCGGTGGTCGGGTCAATCGGGATTTTGTCCTCATAGAGCTGGCAGCCCACGCCACTCTCCTTGCAGAGGTGCAGGATCTCGGAAGCGAGACCATCAGAAATGTCGATCATCGAGGTGGGCTTAATGCCCAAGGTCTTGAGTTGTTCCACGACATCCTTACGGGCTTCGGGCTTCAGTTGGCGCTCGAGCACATACTCCATGCCTTTCAGTTGGGGTTGCATGTTGGGGTTGGAGAGGAACTCCACCTTTTCGCGCTCGAGGATAAGCAGGCCGATGTAGGCGCCACCCAAGTCGCCCGTGACGCACAGCAGGTCGTTCTTCTTGGCACCGCTGCGGTAGACGATGTCCTCCTCCTTGGCCATGCCGATGACCGTGATGGAGATGACAAGGCCCGTCTTGCTGCTCGTGGTGTCGCCGCCCACCATGTCGACATGGTAGCGTTCGCATGCGAGGCGGATGCCGGCATACAACTCATCTAATGCCTCGGCGGTATAGCGGCTCGAAACGCCCAGTCCGACCACAATCTGCGTGGGGGTGCCGTTCATGGCGTAGATGTCGGAGAAATTGCTGACGGCTGCCTTGTAGCCAAGATGCTTCAAAGGGCAATAGGTCATGTCGAAATGGATGCCTTCGATGAGCATGTCAACCGAGACGAGGGTACGATACCCTTCGTGGTTGATGACAGCGGCATCGTCACCGACGCCTTTCAGCGAAGAGGCATTGCGCAAGGGGAAGTCCTGCGTCAATTGGTCGATGAGGCCGAATTCGCCGAGCTCATCCAAATCGGTAAGGGCCTTGGGGGTGGTTTCTTGTTCCATGGGATCCTAAATTATTGGTGTAGGGCTGTCCAATCCCCCCGCCCCCTTTGGAAGGGGGAATTGGCAGCCCTACAATCCATGTTTTTTGTATTGTCGTGGTCCCACTAGGGCTTGAACCTAGGACCTACTGATTATGAGTCAGTTGCTCTAACCAACTGCGCTATGGGACCGTAAAAAACCAAGCAAATTCACACTTTTCAGTGTTTTTTCTTGCTTTTTGCGCTGCAAATTTACAATTTTGCATCGAATTAGACCGAAAAATTCATCAAAAATGAGCGCAAAAATCAAGAACATCATCTTCGACCTCGGCGGCGTGGTCCTCGACATCGACGAAAACATTGTCTACAAAGAACTCGAAAAAATGGGTATCAGCACTTCGGAACTGGCTCATTCCAAGGAGTTTATGGACATCATGAGCAAATTCGACACTGGCATCTACACCGCCCCCACCTTCCGCAAGAAAACCAAAGCCATCCTCGGCCAAGAGAAAATGACCGACCAGAAATTCGACTCGATTTGGAACTCCATGCTGTTGGACATTCCACGCGAACGCATCGCCGCCTTGGAACAGATCCGGAAACACTATAAGATTTTCTTGATGAGCAACTCCAACGAAATCCATTACGACCTCTATGTCAGGGATTTGCAACTGCGCTTTGGCTACAACGAGTTTGACGAACTGTTCAATAAGTCGTATTTCTCCTTCGCTGAACATCTCGAAAAACCCAACCCACGCTTCTTCGAACTCATCCTCGACCACGAGCACCTGCTGCCCGAAGAGACTTTGTTCATCGATGACACAGCTGAAAACATTAAGGTCGCCAAGTCATTGGGCATCAATACCTATCATATTAGTAGGGAGGAATTGGTGAGGAATCTGTTTGAGAATGGGGTTTTGAAGGAAGGAGTGGTTTCGTGAGATTCCCTGCGGGAATGGCGAAACCGTTTATAGTACACTGCGGCGGCTAATGACACTTACAAATCGTAGATGTCTCAAGCCGCCGCCCATTTAAACAATTGGATAAACTCCATTCCCGAAGGGAATCTAATAATAGTTTTCTATTTCGTTCAATATTTTATAAACCTCCTCCACCTCCAGCGTCTCCATCAGTCGCATCTTGAATGGCTTGAAGTTGGGTAATCCCTTGAAATAAGAGGCCCAGTGCTTACGGATTTCCAGCAGGGCGATATGCTCTCCTTTCCACTCCACTGAACGTTGCAATTGTATCTTGCTAACGCGCACGCGTTCCTTCACATCGGGTAAGGACAGCTCCTCCCCCGTCTCCAAATAATGCCTTATCTGTTTGAAAATCCAAGGATTGCCATAGGTGGCGCGACCAATCATCAGTCCATCCACGCCATAGGTGTCTTTATAGTGTTTCGCAGAGGGCCCATCCACCACATCACCATTGCCGATGATAGGGATGTGCATGCGAGGATTGTTTTTTACCGCACCTATTAAGGTCCAATCAGCGGGCTCGCTGTATTTGGTGGTGCGCAGGCGGCCGTGTATGGTCAAGGCGGCGATGCCCACGTCCTGCAGGCGTTCGGCGATGTCGACGATCTCGCGGTGCGCGTCATCGTAGCCGAGGCGGGTCTTCACCGTCACAGGGGTCTTCACCGCCTCCACCACGGCCTTGGTGATGGCCACCATCTTGGGGATGTCGTTCATGATGCCCGAACCTGCGCCTTTTGAGGCTACCTTCTTCACCGGACAGCCGAAATTGATGTCGATGATGTCAGGGTGGGCCGTCTCGGCATAGCGCGCCGCCTCCACCATAGGATCAACAGCGTTGCCGAAAATTTGGATGCCTACAGGTCGCTCAAACTCCTCAAAATCAAGTTTCTTGATGCTCTTCACCGAGTCGCGGATAAGACCGTCGGCGGAGATAAACTCCGAGTAGACCACATCGGCGCCAAAGAGTTTACAGACATAGCGAAACGGCGGGTCCGACACGTCCTCCATCGGAGCGAGGAGCAAGGGATAATGGTCGAATTCGAGGTGGGCGAGTTGGTACATAGCTAAAATTTATATTTATAATAACTACAGATTGTACAGATTTCACTGATTTGTTACAGAAAGAATTTGGCAACTTTGTTGCGGATTGATACAGATGGGTTTCACCGATGAAATCTGTATTTATCGAGCGTTTGCGCACTTGATTTCTTGAACCGTCTTCTGTTTCATCTGTGTAATCTGTAGTTTGTCAATATTTCAACTGCAAAATTACAAAAAGTGTATCTTTGCAGCAAAAATAAAACCCTTTACCATGTCAGAGAACTTGAAACAATCCACGGGAATCAGGATCCTCATCTTCCTGGTGATTCTATTGGTCAGCGGCTTGATTGGGGTGGCAGCAAGCGCCGTTTTCATGCTGATGGGCGACACGGGCTTGAAAATCGGACAGGGCATCAGCTCCATCATGATGTTTGTCGTGCCCCCCATCGTCTATTATTTCGTCACACGCAAGGAACACCAGATGCGTGACTTGGGCTTTCGCAGCATCAACAAGCCGTGGCTGTTGTTTCTCCTCGCCGGCATCGCGGTGATGTTCGTCTCGATGCCCGTCACCAACCAGCTGACGGTATGGAACGAGAATATGAAACTGAGCGGTGCGCTCCAAACGCTCGAGGATATGTTGAAGGCCTTGGAGGAGACCGCTGCCGCCGCCACCGAGCAGATGCTCAAGGTCGACACCATTGGGGGCTTGCTGTTCAACTTGGTGGTCATCGCCTTGATCCCTGCCATCGGCGAGGAGCTCACCTTCCGTGGCGTGTTGCAACAGGGGCTGACGCGCAGGATGAACCCGCATGTCGCCATCCTGCTCTCGGCCGCCATTTTCTCGTTCATCCACTTCCAGTTCTATGGCTTCCTGCCACGTATGTTCCTCGGCATGCTGCTGGGCTACCTCTTCTATACCAGTGGTTCACTTTGGACCTGCATGTTGATGCATTTCCTCAACAACGGCAGTGCCGTGGTGGTGTATTACCTCAACCACAAGGGTATCATCAATGTCGATGTCGACCATTTCGGTGAAGCGCAAAACACATGGGTTCTCATTGCCAGTGCCGTTGTCACGGTGGCGCTCATCGTATGGTGTTGTTGGAAGAAGGGGCAGGCAAGGATTAAAAATTGAGGCGAGACCCTTTTATTCTTCAGGTTCCACGAACTTCAGGCTGTAGGCGATGGACTCGAGCTGGAGCAACGGCGTGCGTTTCTTCTGGTTGGGCTCGTAGTAAAAGCCTTCCACTGTGACGAGATTACCCGTGCGACTGTCGGCGAAGGTGTAGGCCACGAAGGGACCACCCATGTAGTCATTCTCCACCTTCCACATGCCGCGCATCTCCTTGGCATAACCAGCAGGATAGTCCTTCACGGTGGTCACCAAAGGCGGCACAAACTCCGTCTCGGTACCCATGAACGAGCCTTCCGACGGACCAGGGATGTATTGTCCCTCCATCATGTTGCGCATGGCCACGAGGCTGGGCGTCTCAAACTGGAGCGTGTCTTTGTAAGGCATCTGGTAGATGACGATGTCGGCGCTCGATTTCTCGAGTTCCTTGCGGAGCCACATAAAGTTGGGCTCATTCTTGGCGATATAGAAACCCTGCGGCACGGTGAGCTTGAAGCCGAACTTCTTGACGATGGCATTGACAATGTCGGCATCGACATCGGGACGGAAGAAGTTGAGGATGCGCTCGCGCTCCACCTTGTCGTACCACTGTTTGTATACCTCCTTGTTGCGGTCGAAATACTCGACCCAGGCGGTGATGCTGGGCGCGCTAATCTTCACATAGCGCTGCGGTGCAGCCACAGCGTTCTCCGAGGTCTCGGCCATGGCCTTCTCGAGGTTCGGATTGATCTCGACTTCGAGAATACACTTGTGCTTTTTGAACATGTCGGAGAAGCCCTGCGTGGTGACGTGGGCCAACTCATTGCGCGACTCGGGCTGCGGCAGCCCATATTGGTAGTCGAGGAAGAAGTGACGGATCGAGTCGCCGATGCGGCCGTCCCACTGATCGGGGTTTTGGGTGACGACCAGAATCTCGGAGGTACCACCCACCGAACGGTCTTTGCGGTTGGATCTCGCTCCATCGTCGCATGAGGCCATCAGGCCAACCATGAGGATGAATGCTGCGATTTTCAAATAGTTTTTCATGATATTAATGTTTTTGAAAGTGTTTTCGTTATGGTAATCTGCAGGTCCCCGAGCCCGACGAAAGGCCGTTCTTTAGCGGTCGGCCCTTCGACGAGCTCAGGGACCTTGGTATTACTTCTTGATCTTCAGTTTCTGTCCAGCTTGCACCTTGTCGCTCTTCATGTTGTTCCATTTCTTGATTTCCTTGACGGTGCAACCATATTTGCGTGCGATGGAGCTGAGGGTCTCCCCTCTCTTGACGGTATGGGTCTTGACTGACTGCTTCGAGCCTCCTGATGAGCTTTTGGAGCCCTTGCTGCTCTTCGTATCGTTATTGCTCTTCACCTGGGCCATAGGCGCGCCCGAACGGTAGATGGTGAGTTTCTGTCCAGGGCGTATGGTCTCACGCTTGAGGTGGTTCCATTTCTTGAGGTTGGCCACCGTGCAGTGATGTTTGCGTGCGATGCTGCCGAGGCTCTCGCCTTTCTTGACGGTGTGGATGAAGCTGTCGCTGACGGTCTCCACCTTCTCTTCGATAATCTCGCGCACCTGCTCGGCCTTGCTCACGTAGTTGTAGATGCTGTCTTCAAGTTGGACGAAGCGAAGCGTGTATTTGGTGGGCATACGCAATTCATAAGGGTATTCTGGCGTTCCAGGGATGATGCCCTTGGTGTATTGCGGGTTGAAGAAACGGAGGTCTTCCATGGGCACGCCGATGCATTCGTTGATTTGGTCAAAGGCCACGCGATTGCGCACCGAAACGGTGTCGGTGCCATGCATCAGCAGGCCTGGGTTCATGGGATAGAGGTTATGCTCGGGGGCGTAGTTCATCAGGTAGGTGACGGCGATAAAGGCGGGGACATAGCCACGCGTCTCGGCGGGCAGGTAAGGCCAGATGGCCCAGTAGTTCTTGACACCACCAGCGCGCAGGATGGCCTTGTTGACCGTACCAGGACCCGAGTTGTAGGCAGCCAACACGAGGAACCAATCGCCATAGCGGGCATAGAGGCTCTGCAGGTATTGGCAGGCGGCCACAGTCTCCTTCTCGGGGTCGAAGCGTTCGTCGACCAACGAGCTGACCCTCAAGCCGTATTCGGAGCCCGTGCCACGCATGAACTGCCACAGGCCCTTGGCGCCGGCTTTGGAGCCTGCGGTGGGGTTCAGGGCCGACTCTACCATGGCCAAGTACTTGAGTTCCAAAGGTAAGTTATATTGCGAAAGGTATTGCTCGAACATCGGGAAATAGACGTAGGAGAGGCCCAACATGCGGCTCGACTGTTGACGACGGCGATTGGCATAGAGGTCGATGAACGACTTGACGTGCGCATTGAACGTCAAGGGCATGGAAGTCTCGTAAGCCAACGTCTGGATGCGTTGCATGTAGACGCTGTCGTCGTAATAAGGCACCTCGCCCTCCTTGAAGCCATACTTGTTCCAAACGTCCCTGTCGATCTCCAGATAGATGTCCTTGGTGGTGCTGAGGGTGCTCACCAAGTCGAGCATCTCCATCACGGTCGACTCCTCGACGACGGCCTTGCCAGAGTTCAAGTCGTGGATACGCTGGTCGTCGGTCGCGGTGTCAATGGTGTCGGCATTGGGTGCAGAAGGGACATAGTTTTGAGCCGTCAGGGTAGTGAAGGCAAAGAGGGACAGGAATACGATGAAAGAGATGCGCTTCATTGGGTTGTGTTTTTAATAGATTTGGTGAGACTTATTTTTAAGCGAACGCAAAAATACCAAAAATCATATACAAAGAGAGAAAAAAACTATTTTTGTACCACAAAACCCAAACGAAAAACCAATGGAGAACGAGCGAAACACCGATAGATTAGCGGGTTACATCATCAAACTAGGCGGACTGGCCATTATTTTAGCTCTATGCCTTTATTTCAAAAATGTCTTGATCTACATCATTGCGGCTTTCGTGGTGTCGCTCATCGGGCGTCCTGTGATGAAGCTGTTGAGGCGTATCAAGATCAAGGGGAAGTCGGCACCCGACTGGCTCCTGGCCATCCTGACCATCCTGGTCATCATCGCGTTTCTGGTCTTGATTGTCACCCAAATGATTCCCTTGATATCCAATATCATACGCGATGCCTCGGCCTTGGGGAGCACTTCCACTGTTGGTCCCAACCCCATCGAGAAGGTAAACCAATGGTTCATCGGCGTGTTTCCCAACCTCGACCCCGACTTCGACATTGCGGCACTCCTCATACAGAAAGTCCAGGAGCTGGTCGACTTCGGCAAGGTGGGTGGCATTGTGGGATCGGTAGCCTCATTGGTAGTCGACCTTTTCGTCGCCTTGTTCTCCGTGACCTTCATCTCGTTCTTCTTCATCAAGGAAGAGGGGCTTTTCGACCGCATCATCTGCGCGTTGGTCCCCGACAAGCACGAGCTGACCTTGAACAAGACCTTGAACGAGATCAAGGAACTGCTTTCGCGTTATTTCGTCGGTCTCCTCATCGAGATGATTGGTGTGGCCTTGATCGACTTCCTCGGCCTATGGCTCATCGCCCGCCTCGACTTCAGCTATGCCATCGGCATCGCCTTCATCGCAGGTCTTCTCAATGTGATTCCTTATGTAGGCCCCATCATCGGCGAGGTCATCGGGGTGGTGTTCGGCATCGTCTTGAAACTCGGTGTGGGGGCTGGCTTGGATGTCAACGTGTGGGTCTTTGCCCTCATCATCTTGGCCATCATGCTCACGGCCCAGCTCATCGACAACTTCATCTATCAACCGCTCATCTATTCGACGAGCATCAAGGCACATCCTTTGGAGATCTTCATCGTGTTGCTCATGGCAGGCCACATCGGCGGCACGATCGGGATGCTTGTGGCCATCCCGGCATATACAGTGGTGCGTGTCGTCGCCATCCGGTTCTTCTACCGTTACAAGATTATCCAACGGTTAGTGCCCGACTTGAGTGAGGAGGATAAGATTATAGAAAATATTGATTGAAAAATTTCCGATAGGGGATACAACGCCACCATTAGACCGTCATGGCGGACAAGGATCCGCCATCTCCTGATGAAAAGGGATTGTCCCTTTCTTTAGGAGATCGCGGATCGAGTCCGCGATGACGGCGAGGGTGTAAAGGTTACTTGCCCTGGAGAAGAATGTTATAGTCTTTTCTGGAAGGCCAAACGCTCGTTGCCATCCAAGAGGTGGATGATGCCACAATACTGGTAGCCATGCTTTTCCAATCCTTTGCGCATAATGATGTTGGCCTCATGCGTGTCGATGCGGATATTGCGCACTTGGCTTTCGCAATAGTCCAAAAGCGCGTCCAAGATGCCATGCGAGCCAGGCGTGCTAGCGATGCGGTGGATGACATAGTAGGGCTCGTCATCCAGCCATTGACCGTCATAGATGACATTGTAAGTCACCTCGGGGCTGGGCAACAGGGCGAATGTGCCGACCACATCTCCCCTCTCGTCAAGCATGACATGACTGCCGCCCAATTCGATGTCTTTCCTAAACATATCGTCGCGGGGATAACCGTCTGGCCACTGAAAGGTGTTGCCATAGCTACGCATGATTTCGCGCGCTTGGTCGCGAAGGTTGAGGATGACGGGCAGGTCGGCTAAAGTCGATTTGCGGATGGTGTAACTCATTTCTGCCCCAATTCAAAGATGGTCAAATCGGCAATGGTCATGTCCACCACCTGAATCAAGTCCATGGGATTGAGCTTGAACTGCAAGCCCCGCACACCCGCGCTGACATAGATGTAGTCAAACAACTCGCAGGTCTCGTGGATGAAGGTAGGAAATTGTTTCTTCATGCCCACGGGCGAACAACCGCCACGAATGTAACCTGTGAGCGGCAACAATTCCTTCATCGGGATGAGGTCGCAGCTCTTGTTGCCCGTGGCCTTGGCGGTCTTCTTCAGGTCAAGTTCGTCGTTGCCTGGGATGACGCAGACGAAATACCCGATCTTATCGCCTTTCAGCACCAAGGTTTTGAACACTTGGTCGATGTCCTCGCCTAGTTGGTCAGCGATATGCTGCGCACCGAGGTCGTTCTCGTCCACCTCGTAGGGTATCAGTTCATAGGCAATCCCCTTCTGGTCGAGGATGCGGCAGGCGTTGGTTTTGTTGATTTTAGCCATTTGCATAAAAACCGGCGGAGCAAGTCGCCCCACCGGTTCTTTTCATTTACTATTATACTTTACTTGCCCAAAGCTTTCAAAATAGCCTTAAAGCTTTCGGCTTTCCCTTTAGCTTCTTCTTCAGAATAGCTAGTATAGATGGCCATCAAGAATTCGCCTTCAACATTTTGCGATCCGATGAGCATCGAGGTTTCTTCTATAGACAGGGCGTTGATATAGATCTTCATACCTTCCTGTTCCTGGACAAACAGGTATCTCTCCCCAAGGAATGTATCCAGCTCCTCTTCAAAGCTCGTTTCCAAGATGACAGCATAGTCGGTCACGAGGTCTTCCTCGTCAATCATGACCATTAACATCGTGACATTCTCTGAATAGTCGGTGAATCCCAATATTCCATCTTCTTCAACAACCGGCTCGCCAAATATTCCAATAATGGAATCCTTTGACATGCCGATTTCGATTTCGGGTTCGGGATACAGGTTGCTTACCGGCTCAATCGTCACCTCAAAGGTTTTAGAGTCACCTTCCGCCTCAAGGTTGATGGTAGTGGCGCCCACAAAATTCGCAGTCACCAGACCTTCTTCTGATACCGTTGCATAGTACTCATTCTCACTTGAATATGTGATGGGAAACTCGCACTCGGCTTGAATCTGGCAGGTGTCACCACTATGCAGGACAACTGAAGTTTCTTCGAGTGTAATCACAGCCTCCACTTCCGGATTGGGCTCGGGCTCCGGTTCTGGGGTAGGGTCGTCGGTATTTAGCCATCCCTGACACCCCATGAATGAAAAGGCCAACATGGCCAATAAGACTAATGAGAGTTTTTTCATAAGCTTTCCCTTTCTAATTATAGTTGAACTTGTAATTGATTGGTCTTATTTCTTGTTCTCCTCCACCCACTTACGGGCATTCACGAAAGCCTCCATCCAAGGCGACACTTCATCGTTCTTGCGATCTTCAGGATAATAGGCCCACTGCCAGGGCAGGAAGGCGCGCTCGAGGTGCGGCATCATGGCGAGATGGCGACCGTCGTTGGAGCAGACTGCGGCCGTCGACCAGTCGCTGCCGTTGGGGTTGCCCGGGTATTCGTCCTGACCGTAAGTCATCACGATCTTGTATTGGTCGCGATAGCAAGGGAAGTAGAAACGACCCTCGCCGTGGGCAATCCACACGCCGAGGCGGCGGCCCGACAACGACTTGAGCATCACACTCTCGTTCTGGCCGATCTCCACATTGAGGAAGCCCGACTCGAACTTATGCGAGTCATTGTGCATCATCACGGGATGTTCTTCATGGTCGGGATAGAGCAGGCCGAGTTCCATCATCAGCTGGCAGCCGTTGCACACGCCAAGGCTGAGGGTGTCCTCACGGGCATAGAAGTCATCCAAGGCCTTCTTGGCTTTCTTATTGTAAAGGAAGGCGCCTGCCCAGCCTTTGGCCGAACCGAGCACATCGGAGTTGGAGAAACCGCCCACGAAGGCGATCATATTGACATCCGTCAAGTCTTCGCGGCCTGTGGCGAGGTCGGTCATGGTGACATCCTTCACATCGAAGCCAGCGAGATAGAGTGCGTATGCCATCTCACGGTCGCACTGACAGCCCTTCTCGCGGATGATAGCCGCGTTGATGCCCGTGGGCTTGCGGCGATGCATATCGATGCCGAGGCTGGTTGCGGTACCGGTAAAGCTGCGTCCAAAACTATAGTGCAGGTACTGTTTCTTGTAGTTCATGAAACGCTCCATGGCTTTGCGGGGACCGCTCTGCTTGCGGTCGAGGAGATATGACGACTTGAACCATGTGTCGCGCAGCTCGTCGATGTCGAAGATATAGTTGTGGTCGCCGTGTGCGATGTTGATTTGACGTTTGGCTTGCGGCTTGCCAATCATCTTGAAGTTGATGCCTAACTCGCGCAGCATGCGGTTGGCGATGCCGTCGTTGGAAACTTGGATGACCACCGAGGGCTTCTCGCAGAACAACACAGCCATCAGATCATCCTTGTCGAAGGCAGTCATGTCGAGGTTCATGCCATAAGTGGTATTGGCGAAGTTCATTTCCAACAAAGTGGTGATCAAACCACCTGCCGACACATCGTGACCCGCCAAGACAAGGTTACTCTCGATGAGCTTTTGGATGGCATCGAAACATTTCTTGAAGTAGTTGACGCTCTTCACATCGGGAACGGCCTGGCCGATAGCACCGATGCTTTGGGCAAAGCTGCTGCCACCCAACTCAAAGCCGTCTTTCGAGAAATCGATGTAAAGGAGCTCGGTGTTCTCGTCGGCTTTCACCACGGGGCGCACCACTTGGCGGATGTTCGACACCTCGCCGGCAGCGGAGACGATGACCGTACCAGGAGCGACGACCTTCTCGCCATTGGGGTATTTCTGCGTCATGGAGAGGCTGTCCTTACCCGTCGGCACATTGATGCCCAAGGCCACGCAGTAGTCGCTCAAGGCCTTCACGGCCTCATAGAGGCGGGCCGTCTCGCCTTCCTGTTTGGCAGGCCACATCCAGTTGGCACTCAAAGAAACCCCGGCGAGGTTGCCTTCGATGGGGGCCCAGAGGATGTTGGTCAAGGCTTCGGAGACCGAGAGACGTGAAGCGGCGGCCGGGTCGATGAGGCCCGCAATCGGGGCATGACCCAAAGCCGTGGCGATGCCTCGCTTGCCGTTGTAGTCCAAGGCGCTGATGCCGAGGTTGCTCAACGGCAGCTGCACCTCACCCACGCATTGCTGCTGTGCCACGCGACCGGTCACGGAGCGGTCCACCTTGTTGGTGAGCCAGTCCTTACAAGCCACGGCTTCCATCTGCAGCACATTGTTGAGGTATTTGTGTATGTCGCGTTTGGTATAGCTGATCTTCTTGAAATGATAGGGCTTAGTCTTGTCCTTCAATATCGTCTTGGGGGCGCTGCCGAAGAAGTCGGAGATGGCCAAGTCGATGGGGGCCTTGCCTTTCTTGCGAACGAAACGGAGGCGTTCGTCACCTGTCACCTCGCCCACCTCGTAATAAGGGGCACGCTCGCGCTCGGCAGTCTCCTTGATGAGAGCGATGTCCTTCTTGTTGACCAAGAGGCCCATACGCTCCTGCGACTCATTGCCGATGATCTCCTTGTCGGAAAGGGTCGGGTCACCGACGGGCAGGTTGTCGACATAGACCACACCGCCTGCGTCTTCGATGAGCTCGGAGAGGCAGTTGAGGTGGCCGCCCGCGCCGTGGTCGTGAATGCTACGGATGGGGTTGTCGCTACTTTCTGCCATGGCACGGATGACATTGCTCACGCGTTTCTGCATCTCGGGGTTGGCACGCTGCACGGCGTTCAGCTCGATGGCGTTGCTATATTGACCTGTGTCGACGCTCGACACCGCACCGCCACCCATGCCGATGCGGTAGTTGTCGCCGCCCAACACGATGATGACATCACCTTCCTCGGGTTCCAGCTTCTTGGCGTCCTTCACCTTGGCGAAGCCGATGCCGCCCGCCAGCATGATGACCTTGTCATAGCCCAAAGTCTCTTTCTCGCTATGCTCAAAGGTCAGCAAGCTGCCGTTGATAAGGGGCTGGCCGAACTTGTTGCCGAAGTCGGAGGCACCATTGGAAGCCTTGATGAGGATCTCTTCCGGGGTCTGATAGAGCCACTTGCGCGGCTCGATGTCCTTCTCCCATTCACGGCCTTGCTCCGTGCGGGGATAGGAGGTCATATAGACGGCAGTGCCCGCCAAAGGCAGGCTACCCTGACCACCAGCCAAACGGTCGCGGATCTCACCGCCCGTACCAGTGGCAGCACCGTTGAAAGGCTCCACAGTGGTCGGGAAGTTATGCGTCTCGGCTTTCAGCGAAATCACCGTCTCGATGGGCTTTATCTGGAAGGCAGAAGGCTTGTTGGGCTCGGCAGGAGCGAACTGTTCCACCTTGGGACCGAGAATGAAGGCCACATTGTCCTTATAAGCCGAAACGAGACGGTTAGGGTTCATCTTCGAGGTCTTCTTGATGAGGGCAAAGAGCGTGTTGGGCATGCGCTTGCCATCGATGATGAAAGTGCCGTTGAAGATCTTATGGCGGCAGTGTTCGGAATTGACCTGTGCAAAACCATACACCTCACTGTCAGTAAGTTTGCGTCCAATCTTTTCGGATATGCCTTTCAGGTATTCCATCTCCTCTTCGCTCAAAGCCAGACCTTCCTGTTGGTTGTAGGCCTCGATGTCGTCAATATATTGCAGCGGTTCAGGCTTGCGGTCGACGGTGAACACCTTTTGGTCGAGGTCCTTGTAACGGTTTTGGAGCATCGGGTCGTAGGGTGCGTCCTTCGACTCCACCTTGTGGAACTCCTCGATGCGGACGATGCCTTTGATGCCCATGTTTTGGGTGATTTCGACGGCGTTAGTGCTCCAAGGCGTAATCATTTCACGACGCGGACCGATAAAATGTCCTTTCACCGTATCTTTTTCAATTTTTTCGGCATTGCCGAACAGCCAAGAGAGTTTGGAGACTGTTTCCTTCGAAAGCTCGGATTTGGAATCAACAGCGATAACCTTTTGATTATCAGATTGGAAAAAGCATATCATAAGCGCAAGGTTTTATGCATAAAACGATGGCGCAAAGATAGGAGATTTTATCTAAACTGATTCATAAAGATACAAATATTCCGAAACAGTTTTGCTTCGGAATATTTTGCCGGCAATGTCCAAACACCAAGTTACTTTTGGGAGACTTTTTGCACCTAACTTGCTGACTGAATTGATTTGGTTAATCAAACAGGTGAATTTTTGCTTAAAAATGTCGCAAGTTGTCCGTCTTGCGGCATTTTTTCTTTTCATTGTTATTCTACAAGCCATTATTTCAACTAAAGTATGCAGAGTGCATTCTACACTCCAAGTTTTATTCAATCATTATTAATTATCAAATCTTTTTTTTATGCAAAAAAAAGTAATTTCTATGGTTTTGGTGCTCTTGCTGGCCATAACTGGTCTGGTGAGAGCCGAAGAGCTGACCGTAAACACAGGCACTGTCACTAATGCTTATGTGCCGGTTTATGGTTTTTACGCCGACGCCTACCTAAAGGCGGAGTTCGTGACGCCCGCTGCCGACCTTGCCAGCATGGCCGACAGTGACATCACAAGCTTGAGGTTCCAGATCGACCTCCCTGCATTGGAGGCCTGGACTGGAACTTTTCAAGTTTTCCTGATGGAAGTGGACTACACCACCATGAGTGCGTTCCATGGCACTGAGGGTGCGACCATCGTCTACGAAGGTCCCCTCGACGGAACGGGCGAGCAACTGGTGGTTGACTTTACCACTCCCTACACCTACCATGGTGGTAACCTGTTGATCGGTGTCTATCAACCGATAAGAGGTAACTACAAATCCATCACTTTCAAGGGCATCGACGCTCCAGGAGCCTGTGTGCAGAACTACAGCTACACCAGCCTTGAAGCCATCACGCCTATCGTGCGCGATTTCCTGCCCCAAACCACTTTCGTCTACGAAGCGAGTGCTCCCGTCGAGCACCGTTTGGTAGCCCTCGTCAATGAGGAAGAAGTGGACACCCTCAATTTGGGCACCCGTCCCGTCGGGGCCTGGATGGAGCCTTTCCACTTCCAACTGAAAAGCGAAGGTGCCGCCGCCACGGTGACGACCCTCGATTTCACGCCCCAAGACGGTATCTTCGTCCTGGGTGACATGGCAATGCCTTTCTTGATTGGTCGCGACGAAACCGTTGACCTCGACATCAGCACCAATGGCGTGGAAGCCGGCGTTGTCGACCGCCAGTTCGTGGCCATTTACCAAGAAGCAGGCCGCACGGCTTCCGTTTGGCCCGTCACCGTTGAGTTCTATGCTCCCGAGATTCCTGACGTCGTCGAAATGCCGCGACCGCACGATGAAATCACCTTCCCCTATGTGGAAACGGTCGCAGGCATGCACAACGACTACACGCTTCCTTTCCCCAACATCGAGGAAGGCAACGACGCCGTGTTTGAGCTTGTCATCGATGCCGATGCGGTGCTGAATGCCAGCGTCAGCGACGGCGAAAACGGCAAGGTGGCCCTCTACACCGAGGATTTCTACGGTGAAGGAGGTCCCATGGCCCACAACAACTACACCGGCCCGCAAGTCAATGGCCGCGACAACCGTTCAACCGCTGTGTTCGACTTTGAAGGCGGCCTTCAAGACTGGACCACCATCGACAACGACGGTGACGGCAACGACTGGTTCCACAGCAGCAACAGCATGGCATTGTCGGGCTATGACTACACTGGCCTGGGCCACGACGGCACCGATGGCTTCGCGGTCTCTGCTTCCTACAGCGACATCACCTATACTTCGATTGATGCCGACAACTACCTCGTCTCACCCCAGAAGTATCTCATGGAAACGGGTTCAAACCTGAATTTTTTTGTCGACTATGGCTCCGACGGCTATCCCGACTATTTCGAGGTCTGCGTGGCCACTACCGACAACCCGACCGCCAGCGACTTCACGATGGTTTGGGGCGGCACGGCCGACCGTAGCGGCAATCACGCCCCTGTGCGTTTCAGCCACAACAACCGCTATAACAACTGGCGTGAGCACACCGTCGACTTGAGCGCCTATGCCGGTCAAGAGGTTTGGGTGGCTTTCCACCATTTGGATTATGACCAATACGAGATTTGGATTGACGATGTCACGCTGACTTATAGCGAAAACACGAATCCCAATCCTGGCAGCCTCGACATCAGTGCAGGTCCCGTCATCGAGAACCTGCCCGTCACCCCTGGCACCTATTATCTCGTAGCCTCTTCGACTTCCGACCCGTTCACAGTCGAAATCAACACCGAGCCCATGCCCTGCCCCGAGCAGGCCTACGGTCCCACTCCAGCTGACGACACCGACAGCATTGAACCTGCCAGCGTGACCCTGAAATGGCATCTGCCCGACTTCGCCACGGAGTATCGCTTGGTGTTCGGCACAACCTACTATCCCGATCCGGAGCATCCGCAATCCGTCCTCGTTGACTGGACAAGCGACCTCGCCGAAAGCTATACGGTGACCGACCTTTGGAACAACACCAACTACTTCTGGAGAGTGGATGTGCGTAACGGCAGCGAAGGTTGCGAAACCCTCGGCGAAATCTGGGGCTTCACCACACATCTCAACAAGCCTCATGACCTCGTCGCCAACGACTACACCATCTTCGACGACCAAGAAGTCACTTTGAGTTGGACGGCCATCCAAGACCGTACCTTCCGCACCTATTACATTTATCGCAATGGCGAGAAGGTGGGCGAGACCAACACCAATGATGTGAGTGCCACGAGCTATGTGGACGGTCCGCTGGAATACAACATGGACGGCTATGAATACTATGTGACCGCCATCTATGACGAAGGCGAATCGATGCCCTCCAACACCATCACCGTGCAGGTGAGCGGCTACACCAACGAGACGGGTATCAACGGCTATGTTTGGGAGCAAGATGGCGAAACCGGCATCGAAAATGCCATCGTCACCCTGACGGGTCAAGATGAGTTTGGCGACACCCAGACCTACACTGCCACGACCGATGCCAATGGCTACTACAGCAAGCAGGTCTATGCCGGTACCTACACCAATGCCGTGGCTTCGAAGGAAGGCTATCAGGATGTCGTGACGGTCCATCCGTTGCCCTTCACCGTGGCCTACGACGCCCAAGTGGACTCCGTGAACTTCCTCATGGACGAGAACTTCGATCCCGTTTGCACCGTCATCGCCGAGTACTATCCCGACAGCCTCGACCCGGAGAGCCCTTACGTCAAGGTGTACTGGGGCTGCGGCCTGCCTGGTGAGGAGATCATCGAGCCCTTCGAGACGGGCGACTTCAGCCTGTTTGACTGGCAGATCGACGCCAACTATCCTTGGAGCATCACCACCACCGATCCGTATGAAGGCACCTACTGCATGAAGAGCGGCGGTGCTGGTGTAAACAGCGTCATCAGCAACATGACCGTGACGGTCAATATTCCCGCCGACGGCGAGATGAGCTTCTTCGGCAAGATCTCGAGTGAACAAGGTTGGGACTATGGTTACTTCTTCATCGATGGTACCCAGATGGGTAGCTACACCGGTGCTGGCAGTTGGGGCGAGCGCAAGTTCCCCATCACCGCTGGCGACCACACCTTCCAGTGGAGATATGAGAAGGATGGCAGCGTGAACAACAATGACGACTGCTTCTATGTCGACTACATCACCTTCTACCGTCAACCCGAACCTGTGGGTGCCGGTTGGCACACCTATCTGGAAGGCGAGTTCAACGACGCCTTGCGTTCGAACCTGACTGACCAACCTGCTTTCGGCTACCACTATCCGACGAGCATCACTGGCCAATACAACGGCTTCCTGCTGACCAAGGTCTCCATGTTCAGCGACGACCTCTATGGTGCTGTGGGTGGCAACTACACCTGCAACATCTACCAAGGCGGCGACACTCCTGGTGCAGGTACCTTGGTGTCCACCCAAACTGTTGACCTGCCCGTTGGTCTCGGTGAATGGGTCGACTGGGATCTTGACACTCCTGTTACGGTGAACGGCAGCCAAGACCTGTGGGTCATCTGGCAAGTGAACGTGGCTGGTGGCCTGGGCTATCCCGCTGGCATGTGCAACAGCGACAACAACCCGAATGGTGACTGGTGGAATGCCGGCGAAGGCTGGGAAAACTATGGCGGTGGCGTTTGGACCATGCGCAACTACTTCACCGACCGTTCGGGTCGCAGCGTGGTTCTCGGCTCTGCCAAGAGTGTCCAAAATGCTCCTCTAGCCATGAGTCAAAGCGCCAAGATCGACAGCAGACTCCGTACCATTGCGAAGGGCGACAATAGGGTGATTTCTGAGAGCATCAACCCCAATGCTTCAAGCAGACAGTTAGTGATGGCTGATAGCAATCGCTCCCTGTCACACTACAGAGTGTATCGTACGAACTGCTACAACGATGGTCCTTATACCGAAGAGAACACCGTGCTGTTGGCCACCGTTTGGGTGCCCGACACCGTCTACATCGACGTTGAGTGGGCCGACCTCGAACCTGGTATCTACAAGTGGGGTGTCGGTGCTGTTTATGAGGGCAACCGCGGCGAAATGATCGAAACTCCGATCCACTGGACTGCTCCTCAAGCCGTCAACAGAACTTCAGGTAACTTCGTTGCAAAGAATGGCACTACCGCTGGTAGCCATACTGAAAACGATGGCGCTTCCAACAGAGACGGTTGGTTAATGTATGACGATGGTGTCAATATTGATGCTATCGGTTTGACTACGGGTGGCTCCTTCTACTGGGGCGTGATGTTCCCTGGTGGCAGCTATGAAGGCAATATGTTGACCAAGGTGAGCATGTATGATGCTACTGCACACACTGGTAACATCTTGATTTACCAAGGTGGCGATACTGCTCCTGGTACTTTGGTTGGCACCGAAGCCTACACTTGCACCGGCAGTGAAGACTTTGCCGAATGGACATTGAGCGCGCCTATTGCTATCGATCCTACCCAGAACCTCTGGATTGTGATGAACAACTCCGATGGCCAATATGTTGCTGCTTATGCTGAATATTGCGGCGACGACAACAGCCAGTGGCTCTCTATGGACGGCATCAGCTGGGATGGCTTGTACAATGCTACCGGTGGTGCTTTGGACGGCACATGGATGATTCGTGCTTACCTCGAAGATGGTGGCACTCCTGGCCCAACTCCGACTCCTGGCAGCGGCAACCTCAACCAACTTGCCCTGCCTCGTGAGAGCGAGACCATCTGGTCGAACTGCCTCGAGAAGAGCATGTATCTCGGCGACGGCCTAGTCGACATCAATGTGTTGCTCAACAGCGCCGACAACCCCGATGGTATCGAAGTGAGTTTCGTCAACCTGAACGAAAACGAACAAGCCAACAACCCGATGGCCTCCATCACGCTCGATGAGACGGGCTTCTACAGCTGGGACAGCTTCCGCAAGGGCGATTACCTCGTGAAGATCGATTTCGACGGTTACTATCCGATTGAAGACACCGTCCACATCTGGGATGAAACCCATCTGCGCTATGTGATGACTGAGATCATCTACGGTGTCGACAACCTCTATGTCTCCCGTACTGGCTGGGCTATGTGGGAGCCCAATGGCACCCCTGGCGAAGGCGACCGTCACCTTGAGTACTTTAAGGTGATGTGCACCAGCATCGACGGCGAACCTATCTTCAATGCCGATACCGAGCACCCGTTCTGCCAAGTCGACACCGACGAACTCGTAGAAGGCGAGCACTACATCTGTAAGGTGGCTGCCGTTTACAGCACCGGCATGAGCGACTGGACAGAATGCGTGTGGCAATACGAAAGTTGTGAACACTACAATGGCACCCTCAACGGTGTAACAGTCAACGGCAACACCATCAGCTGGGATTACCCGACTGGCACGGGTCCCGTTCCTCCGCCACAACCGGGCGAGAATGCCGTGGTCGTGCTGAACGTCCCGACCGACATTTGGGGCGATGGTTCCGGCTATCAGATGCTGCTTGATGCCGACGCCACGATGTACACGCAACTCGCAGCCGCCATGTATTTCGACGAAATCGGCAGCTTCGACGGCTTCGAATACACGATTCCCGAGAACGCCGACTATGGCATCAACCCTGCCAACATCGTCGTCAACAACAGCGTGGCCATCGAAATCCCCGCTGGCACCTACGACTACGCCATCATCAACCCCGACAAAGTCAGCACGATATGGTTTGCTGGCAACAGCGGCAATGCCGAGAGCAAAGGTGACGACATGGTGTATGAAGCCGGTAAGATGTACACCTACACGCTTTCCAGCTCAGGCACGGGCGACATGATTAACTTGACCATCACCGACCGTAACGGCATGGTTTCTGTGCCTACGGGCGAGAATGTGGCCACGCTGGCGAGTGCCATCCGTACTGCCGAGAACCTTGCCAACCGCGATGGTGAATGGTACTACTACGACAACGGTGTCAACGTGGACGGCATCGGTACGGGCGGCGGACAGTTCTATTGGGCTGTCATGTTCCCCGCTGGTAGCTACAACGGCAACACCGTAACCAAAGTTTCGGCCTACGATTACATGGCCATGACGGGCAATGTGACTATCTACAACGACGGCGCCACGGCTCCCGCCAACCAGGTAGGACAGATGGACGTGACCTTCACAGGTGCTGAAGACTTCGTCGAGTTCACCTTTGCCGAGCCCGTCACCATCGACCCGACCAAGAACGTCTGGGTGGTGTTCTTCAACGAAAGTGGCGCCACCTATCCTGCGGCTTGCTGCGACAACACTGGCGATGCCAATGGTCGTTGGGTCTCTATGGACGGCGTTGATTGGATGGACATCCTTGAGGCCGCTCCGACACTGAACTACACTTGGATGATTCGCGCTTACATCGAGGAAGGCACCACACCTCCTCCGACACCTGGCGAGACCGACTGCATCGGTGCCATGATCTTTGCCGACGGTGAATGGGAAGCCTTTGTGCCCGTCCCGACCAACACATACGAATACACTGGCAATGCCAGCGAGGTATGCGTCCGCATGGTCTATCCCGGCACGGCCGAACTGCCCGACAACAACTACTATTATGCCATGAGCTGCCCCGAGTGCATCGAGATTGCCCAGGCTTGTGAAAGCGACATCACCATCCACGGCGAAGCCCTCACGGCGACCGACCAATCCAAGATTTGGTGGGGTGAGCAACCCGTTCCTGGCAACGAATGGCTGTCCTACCTGCCCATCGACGATGAAATCCCCGTTGAAGGTACCCTTGGCGCACAAGGCATCCCGTTCTATTGGGGTTGCATGTATCCTGCCAGCATGATTGCCGAGCAAGGCTTTACCAGCGGAGTGATTGACCAAATCTGGTACATTGACGTTGGCGATCCCGAGCTGACTGGCAATTGCGAAGTGCACATCTACCTTGGCGGCGACAATGCTCCTCAAACGGAGATCACCTCGCAGACCTACTACATCGATGGCGAACAAGGCTTGAAGCCTATCCAACTCGATCAACCTGTGGCTATCGATGGAACACAGAACCTGTGGGTGTTGTTCTACACCGACGGCTCCATCGACGCTCCTGCCCCAATGACGACCTATCTTGACGACCCGAACACCATGTGGATGGGCGTACAAGACATGTGGGTCCCGCTGTCATCATTCGGCTACACCTATAGCTTCATCCAATTTGTCCACGTGACCAATGGTGGCAAGGGTGACTTCCTGACGATGAACGATGGAACTAGCACTCACTTCACCAACGGTATGACCCGCGAGGCCAACCTGGTTGTGAAGCCTGTAAGCATGAGCTCGTTCAACGCCACAAGCTTGCGCGACGACAACGGTGCTCCCGTGAAGTACAACGTGTATCGTTCGACTGACAATGTCAACTACACCCTCATCGGTGAAGTGCCTTACGTTGAAGGCCAGACCTACTACGAGTACATCGACACGCCCGAGACCTCTGCCGACTACTATTACCAAGTCCGCACAGTCTATGAAGACGGTTGTGAGTCTGTCCCGGCTTTGAATGCCGACGACCTGACGCAGGACTATGTCCTTATCGCTGTCAATGTCGGCATGAACGAACAGAGCGACGAGGTCGCCCTCTTCCCGAATCCAACCAAGGGCAACGTGACCATCCAAGCCTCGGGCATGAACCACATCACGGTGGTGAGCGTCCTCGGCCAGGTGGTCTTCGACACCGAAGTCAACGCCGACGAATACACCCTGAACATGGCCCAGTTCAATAAGGGCATGTACATGGTGCGCGTCAACACGGCAAACGGTATGACAGTGAAACGCGTCACGGTCATGCAATGATAAGCCGTAACCATGGCAGCCGCTCGTTTCAAAGCGGCTGCCATGACATGACAGTCCTACAAGAGCTGTCATAAGCAAGGAGGCGACCCGTGGGTCGCCTCCTTCATTTATCAATACTCTTCTGATTGTTCTTCGCCGCCACCGCCGCCTTCATCGTCACCACCTCCTTCACCATCGGGACGGTTGCGCTTGATGTTCTGCTGGTTGATGCGATAGTTGAAATTGAGCGAGAACGAACGGCGGTTCCAAGTGCTGGTGTTGTATTGCCAGAACCCGTCGCCCCACGACTCGCCGCCCCAGCTGCGTGAGTTGAACAAGTCGCGCACGTTGAAAGTGATGGTACCGTTGCCGTTGAAGATTTCCTTGCTCACAGCGAGGTCCATCCACCAGTTGCCTTTACGCATGCCCAAAGGCTCCTTGTGCGGGCCCATAATGTGGGCCGTCAGCTGCAGGTCGAACCAATTGCTCACTTTGAACTTCGACACAGCACGGCCAAAGAGCATCCAAGTGGCATCATCGTATACTTTATCGTTGATTTTACCATTGAATTGTGAACGGAAGAAGTTGACGTTGCCGTTGAGGTTCCACCACTTGGTCATCTGGCCTTGGGCCACCATCTCCACGCCAAAATCGTCGGCCTTGCCAAAGTTGATAGGCATGCTGTAGAACACGCCGTCATCCTCGTAGGTGTAGCTTCGAATCATATTGGTGCCATGTCGGTAATAGGTTGTGAAATTGAAGCTAGCCTTGTCCCAGAAATGGATGTAACCGAGTTCGTAGCTGTCCATATAGGTCGGCGTCAAGGCAGGGTTGCCTAGGCGGATGTTACGGTTGTCGTTATAGGAACGGAAGGGGCTCATCTGCCAAAAGCCAGGTCGACGGATACGGCGTGTGTAGCTGATCTGGAACTGGTTGAATTCATTCACCGAATAGTTGATGTGAGCACTCGGGAAGAAGTCAAAGTAAGGCTTGCCTCCGTTGATGGAGTCGTTGCCGTCATGGGCATAGCCTTTCAGGTTGGTCAAGATGTCGGTCATCTCGGCACGCAGTCCCACCTGTCCCGACCAACGGCCCCATTCGTTGCCGAGGCTGGTGTACAAAGCGGCTACCTGTTCGCTGTATTCGTAGTCGTAGCAATAGTTGGACAATGGTTCCCAAATGCCGTCATTCTTCTGCCAAACGCTGTCGTTGCTCAAGATGTTGCGATTGGTATATTTACCACCAATCTCCCACTGCGCCTTGGTGAGGAAGGGATGCACATAGTCGATGCTGGCCTGCAGGTTGCGCATACGCTGGTCGTTGCCCGTCTTCTGATAGATGGTCCATAAAGCCTGCTGCGCATCCGCATTAGGATAGAGCGACTCGTTGATGTCGGAGCCCGCATTCTCGGTATTGGTGAAGAAACGCACATTAGCCTTCAGGCTGCGGCCTTTGCGTTCAAAGGTCTTGTCATAGTCAAGGGTGACCTCATACATCGGGTCATACTCCCAATAGTCCTCGGCGCGCACATCATACGAAGCGGAGTCCCAAAGCGGATACTCATCGGAATAACGCACCACAGGATGCGTCTCCAGCTTGCCATAACGGTAGACGAATGCGGCACTCACGATGTCATGGTCTGTGATATAATAATCGGCACCCACGCGAACATTGTGGCCCATGCGGTTCATCCTGCGTTCAGTGGTCTGGTCGGTGAGTTGGGTGAATAGGGTATCGCCTTCCATGATATCACTGAAGCGTTTTGTCCTATTGATGCCACCGCCAATATTGCGACGGTTGTTGAAACCGTAGCTACCAAAGAAGTTCCAGCGTTTCAGGCGGTAGTTGCCCGAGAGGCTGACGCCGTACATCCAAGGATAACCTCCTCTGATGTTGACCGCGCCGTTGAAGCCTTGACGCTTGTCCTTCTTCAAGATGATGTTGATGATGCCTGCCGAGCCTTCGGCATCATAGCGCACCGAAGGGTTGGTGATAACCTCGATGCGTTCAATCATGTCGCCCTGCAAGGTGCGCAAGGCATCTTGGGTGCTCATGCCCGAGAGGCCCGACTCCTTGCCGTCGATGAGGATACGCACGCCATCGTCACCACGTAGACTGACATTGCCTTCCACATCGACAGACACGGCGGGGATGTTCTCCAGCACCTCGATGGCGTTGCCGGCAGTGTTGGCCACGTCCTTGCCCACATTGAACACATGCTTGTCTAAGGTCATCTCGTAGGTGCTCTTCTCGGCCACCACATTCACTTCGTTCAGCATGCGGCTGTCGGGCGAGAGATTGATCTTGCCTACATCGACCGTGCTCTTTGAGCCGTCGAGGTTAACGGTTTTATAGGAAGTGTTAAACCCCATATATTGCACCTCAAGCTCATAACGGCCTTTCTCGAGTTCCATAGTAAAATGTCCCGAGGGGTCGGTGACACAGCCTGAAACGAAAGTCTTGTCGGGCAAGGTGCAAGCCCGTATCGTAGCATATTCCATGGGAAGGCCTGTCGAATTGTCGATAACGCGGCCTTTAACAGTAATGGCGTAGGTATACGGAAGACTGAACAAAAGTGCCAGTATTACAAGGAGTTGTCTTTTCATAAAAGGGATTAATATGCTCGTTTTGGAAACTGCAAAAATAGGCATTTTCAAGCAATTGGTAGTTAGAATTATTGGAGAAAATCACATCGGATCGACGTCGATCTGCACTTGCACAGCCTTATACTCTGAGTTTTGCTGGAAGAGATGTATCTGATTGGCGATCAACTCTTTCACTTTTTGTGTGTTATAATCGCGCCTAAATTTCACCATCATCTGCTTGATATACAAATTCTTGACCCTTGAAACCACGGGGTATTCAGGCCCAAGCAGATCCTGTTTGAAAATGGGTCGAAGCATAGTGGCCAACTCTGCCGCTGCAGGGTTGAGTTTCTGGTAGTCCTTGTGCTTCAGTCGGATGAGTATCAGACGATAGAAGGGCGGATAGCCGAACTGCTGACGGATGACCATCTGCTTGTCGTAAAGTCCCCGGAAGTCGTTGCGCAACACATCTTGCAACACGGGATGCGCAGGTTCGTAGGTCTGGATGATGACTTTGCCTTGCTTGCCTTTGCGTCCTGCCCTGCCCGCCACCTGGGCCATCAGCTGGAAGCTGCGCTCGAAGGCGCGAAAGTCAGGGAACGAGAGCATGTTGTCGGCATTGAGGATGCCCACCACCTTCACCGAGTCGAAGTCCAAGCCTTTGGTGACCATCTGGGTGCCCACAAGGATGTTGGTTTCCTTGTCCTGAAAGCGCTCCAAGATGCTCTGGTAGTCGTTCTTCGAGCGGGTTGTGTCGAGGTCGAGGCGGGCCACCTTGGCTTCGGGCATGACAAGGCTCAAATCCTCCTCTATCTTTTCCGTCCCAAAGCCATGCATGCGGATGTTAGGACTGTGACAGACAGGGCATTCGCTCGGCACGCTGGCCGTGTAGCCACAATAGTGGCAGCGCAACACATTCTGGCTCTTGTGGTAGATGAGGCTCACATCACAGTTGATACACTGCGGTACATAATGACAATCGTCGCACTCAATGCGCAACGAGAATCCGCGTCGGTTTTGGAACAAGATGGTCTGATTGTGCTCCTCCAAGGTCTCTTTCATGGCATCCAGCAAGGTGCTGCCGAAGTCAGCCTTCATAGTCTTGCGCCGACGCTCCACACGCATGTCGCTGAGGATGATTTCGGGCATCTGCACACCGCCATAGCGTTCTGTGATCTCCACCAGACGATAACGACCATTCAAGGCATTGTAGTAGCTCTCATACGAAGGTGTGGCTGAGCCCAAAACGATGTTCGCCTTATGCATGGCGGCCAACACAATGGCGGCATCGCGGGCGTTGTAACGCGGTGCTGGATCGACTTGCTTGAAGCTGCTGTCATGTTCCTCGTCAACGATAATCAAGCCTATATCGGAATATGGCAGGAAGATAGCCGACCGCGAACCAATAATGATTTGGTGTTTTGGGGACTGCGTCTGTCCGAAGCCACGCACCTGCTCCCACACCTCGACTCGCTCGTTGGTGCCATACCGCGAGTGATAAACGCCCAACCTGTCGCCAAAATATTCTTTCAACCGATTGATAATTTGCGCTGTAAGTGCAATCTCTGGCAGGAGATAAAGCACCTGCTTGCCTTGGTCGATGGCCTCCTTGATAAGTTTGATATAGATTTCGGTCTTACCGCTCGAGGTTACACCATGAAGCAACACGGGCTTGTTCTCGCCAAATCCAGCCTTGATGCCCTCATAGGCTTTCTGCTGTGCCTCTGTCAGTTGAATGCTATCGACATCGGTCTGCACCTTGAACTCTTTTAGACGGCTGACCTTGCGTTCGTAGGCCTCGAAGATGCCCTTGTCAACCATAGCTTTCAGGATAGTGGAAGAAGCCTTGGCCCTATCCAGAAGTGCCTTTGCCATGATGTCGTTGTCGGCATCGCCACCGAGGGTGATAAAGGCGAGGAGCACCTCCAGTTGCTTATAGGCACGTTTTGTCAGTGTGTCCATCAACTCATGGAGTTTGGCCTCATCGCGATAATCCGCCGCAAGCCGCACAAAACGTTCGTATTTGGCCTTATATTTCTCGTTCAGCTCCTCCTCCATCACGAGAATGCCTTTCTCCATCATGCTGTGAACGAAGGGCATCACCTTCTTGAAACCGATAATCTTGCTCACCTCGCTGATGGTGATTCTCGGCTTGATTTGTAAGGCTTCCACAATGAGATACTCGAAATCGTTCAAAGCCACAGAGTCGAGCTGGTAGTCGGGCGAGAGAGCCACGGTGGTCTCGCTGCTCAGCTTCAAGGCGGAAGGCAATGCAGCCTGCATCACCTCTCCAGGATGGCACATGTAATAGGTCTTCACCCAGTCCCAAAACTTCAACTGCTTCTCGTTGACCATCGGCTGGTCATCGAGCAGGTCGGTAAGGAACTTGACTTCTACCGAGGGCACCTGTTCGGTCAATCCCACAATAAGTCCCGACAGGATCTTACTCTTGCCAAATTGCACCACTGCCCGTTGACCCACACGTACCTGATCGTTCAGTGCGTACGGCACACGATAGGTGAAGGTGCCAGGTACCGGAATCGGCAGCAACACCTCAGCAAACAATGTGATTCTATCCGTCGAAGCCGAATCCAATTTTAAATTTTAAATCTTGAATTTTAAATTAATGTGAATTTACTGTGGAATAGCCGACCAATTCATCATATCCTTTGAGGGCATTGTAATAGTAGAAATACAACTTGTAGACATTATTGGTCTCCCAATGGTTGCCAGCGGTCAGTTCGGTAGTGACCTCATAGGTGTTGCGGTCGACGGTGACAAACATAAAGTTGTAGTAGCCCTGTTTGAGCACCATCGAACAGGTGTAGCCATGCAAGCGGTAGTCGTAGGTCATCTTGTTGCTGTCATTGAAACACCAGTCGTTGAGGGCGCCCATGATGTAGAGGTCCTCATGCGTCAACGGGGCTTCACTCTTGTAAAAGAAGTTGACGCGGCAATAGTCGGCCTCGGTAGCGTTGTCCAAATTCTCGTCTTCCACGTAGATGAATTTCTCGCCATGGATGTCTTCGTAGGAAGCGTAGGCTTGTCGAGCTCGTGACTCACAAGTGGCAATGTCAATCTCAAACGACTCGTCGGTTTGCCTGATATGAGCCAAATTCTCTGACTGGAAATAGAAGTTGCTTGTATTGAATCTTCTGTATTGGTTGGCAGCCTCAAACACGGTCTGCGGATGATGCTCGAACGAGAGATAGTCGGGATAGACATAGGTGGGTTTCAAGCCTTCGGCCGCATTGTCCCATCTGCCATTTTGCCTAATGGTCAGATGGCTGTATTGCTGCGTGTTACCCGTCAGATAGTTGTTCATGTCCACCCTAACATTGAGTTGCTGATGCGTATCAGTAAGCGACAACTCGTCGGGATAGCGTGGCACGGTGGCACCCACATGGGCTTTTTCGTCAATCACCATGAAACGTCGGGTAAAAAAGAGGTCATTGATGTCATCGCCATAAACAACAAGCAGGTAGTTACCCGAAAGAAGGGGCATCATGTCATCTTTTGGAAACTTGAGGTGATAGTTGACATAATCGATTAAGGTGTTGCGCGAGAAAGCGTAGTCATCCAATCGGTCAGAGTCGAAGCCAGAGGCATATTGCAGGCGTTGCAGGTCGGTGGGTCGCCAGTCGTAACTGCAATGAATGAAGGTATAGTTGAGCACCTCGCCTTCGCCATCGATGACGTCGAACGAAAGGGTGAGACGTTCCATCATGTCCTCCAAAGGGATGATAGGGTCATTGAGCTGGTTGTCGTCAGCATAAAGCAGCACGGTCTGCACCTGGGGCTTGTAGTTGATGTTGCCGCAGGGCAGGTCGAAATCCTGAGCAAACAAGCCCGTCATCATGCCAAAGGCCAGTATCAATAAGGTGATTCTTTTCATCGCGGTAGTATTTGCCGCAAAGGTAATAAAAATGTAGAGACGGTGCATGCACCGTCTCTACAAATCCGTTTCATTAAATCATATTAGAGATTCTCAACGATGCGCTTCTGCACTTCGCGAAACTCCTCTTCACTCATGTGGACATGTTCTTTCTTGAAGTCCATGTCACCCTCTTGGGTGATGGGGATGAGATGGATGTGCGCGTGAGGCACTTCCAATCCGATGACGGCCACGCCGATGCGTTTGCAGGGTACGGCTTTCTCGATGGCCTTGGCCACCTTCTTGGCGAAGACCATCATGGCACCGAGTTCGTCATCATCGAGGTTGAAGATATAGTCGTCTTCGTGTTTGGGAACCACCAAAGTGTGGCCCACGGCCACAGGGTTGATGTCCATGAAAGCGAAGAAACGCTCGTCCTCGGCAATCTTATAGCAAGGGATTTCGCCTTGAATGATTCTAGAGAATATGGTAGCCATAGTCGTTGGTTTATCGGGTGATCTCAATGATTTCGAAATTCACTTTGCCGGCGGGTACCTGAATCTCGGCCACATCGCCTACCTGTTTTCCAAGCAGACCTTGGCCAATGGGCGAGTTGATGGAGAGTTTGCCTTCCTTGAAGTTAGCCTCTTTCTCTGGCACGATGGCATAGGTCATCACCATGCCCGACTTGACGTTCTTGATCTTTACCGTTGAATAGAGCAGCACCTTTGAGTTGTCCATCTTCGACTCGTCGAGGATACGGGCGTTGAAGATAAGGTCTTGCAGCTCTGCAATCTTGGCTTCAAGCAGACCTTGGGCTTCTTTAGCAGCGTCGTATTCGGCATTCTCTGAAAGGTCGCCCTTGTCACGTGCTTCCTGGATGGCTTGCACGATGCGCGGACGTTCGCGGAGGATCAGGTCGTCGAGCTCGTCCTTCAGTTTTTGTAACCCCTCGGGGGTAAAGTACTTTATTTCAGACATAATTCTTGTTATTTGATTTCTAAACAGGTTGCAAAAAAGAGACCCTTACCGAAATAAGGGTCTACTTTTGGTTTGCGACTGCAAAGATACGAATAATTTCTTAATCCGAGGTCAGATTTAGAAAAATATTCTGGCGCCAACGCTGTGAGTTCCATTGAAGACGTAGGTGTCTCTGTAGGAGTAATCCACAGCGAGTTTCAGGCCGTTTTCTTTCTTCGACAACGGAACTTGCACTGACACACCGGCGCTGAGGCCACGGTTGATGTTCATGCAGCCATCGTTGTCTTGGAAGCCACCCTTCGACCAAATGCCGTTCTCGTAGGTGTAACCGGCACGGACCATGAACAGATCCTTAAAGCCATATTCCATGCCTAAGGTGAACTGGTCGTTGGTGAAGGAGTTGGAGCAGAAGTTACCGGCAACAGTCAGACGGCTGGTCTCACCAAGGATGAAGTCATAGCCGGCGGCGATGCTCAACTGCGTGGGCAACTCGAAGTCGTCGACGCGCTGCACCATCGTGAACTGCTGGTTACTGCTATTGTCCATGAACACGCGGAGCGAGATACCGTCACCCGAGAACTTCATGGTGGGTCCAATGTTCTTCAGCGTGATGCCGAAGTGAACGTTGTCATAAGGACCAGTGACGTACTGGATACCAGCGTCCAAGGCCACACCAACACCACCCATATCCTTGATGGACTCGCTGATGATCTTCAGGTTGAAACCGCCGCTAATGCTGTTGGAGAAAGCCTTGGCAAACGACAGGTTGATGTTCATCAGGTTGGGTTTGTAGGTGCCGAGGGTACCCGGATCAGGGTTCTGGACCGTGGTAATCGGAATCTCACCGATGCTAAACGACATGATTGACAGACCCAACACGCTCGATTCACCGACGCGGGCCAAGAGGCCGAACGACGAGATGCGCGTGTCGTTGCCCACACCAACCAGCCAGCTGGTGTGGGTGAAGTTCAGGTCGAGGGTGTTGCAGGATGAGATACCTGCCACGTTACCGTAGATGGCTTCCACGCCGTGGACAAACGACATACCTGCGTTGCCCCAGCCCGACGAAGCAGCCCAAGGGTTAATCAACAATTCTGCTGCGCCAGCTTGGCCTGAACGGTCTTTATTACCTGCAAATGCTTGAGGAGTACTTAATCCCAAAAGGATTACGAAACTCAATACGATATATCTAAATGATTTCTTCATGATGATAAATTATTTACGGTTAGCAATTACATTTGTTTAGAATGTGTTCAGGTCAACTTGACGCATAGCGCCGAAGAACTTGATGACGCGCTCGCCGCCACTGGTCAGATCCTTGACATGGATCAGGTAGAAGCCGCTGGCCACGGGCGTATTGGCGAAGTTGGTGAGGTCCCAATCGATGCTCGGACTTTCGTTGTCCTTGCGGAACTGACGCACCTTGGTACCGCTCATCGTAAAGATGGACACCACGCACTTGTTGGGCAGGTTGGTGATCTTCACCTTGTTGGTCAGTGCATTGCCTTCATATGCATCGTAAGCATAGTAGGGATTAGGCACCACCGTGATGAGGTTAAGGTCTTCGTTAGTCTTTTCAGGATCGTTGAGGGTCGGATCCCAGCCTTCGATTGTGAAGGAGTACTTCGGATTCAGGTTGTTAATCATCAGGTCGTTGTTGGCGGTCTGCAATTCATAGCCATAGCCAGGACCGTAAGGTTTGGCAAGACGGATACGGATGCGGCAGGCGTTACCTTCAGGCAACCACTCCATGCCTTCGATACCCATCGGCATGCCAATCCATTCAACCAGCTGGTAGAAGTTGGCGTTCATGGTCCTGGCAGCACCAGAGTTGGTCATTTGTTCAATGAAGTGCATGGTGTTGTACAGCAACTGACCACCGTCGTAACCGTAGTTCTTGACTTGCTTCCAAGGTGAGGAGTTAGGCATCACGATGGAGTCCATACGCCAGATGTAGACGAAGTGCTTGCCACCGAAGACGGGTTCGCCGTCGGCGCCACGGAAGATGGCAGGATCTTTCGTCTGGAGCATACCTGTGTTGTCCTCAGCCGTAACTTTCTGCACCTTGGCAGGATTGAAGATCATGTCGCGGCCGTTCATGTCGGCGAGATAAGAGTCCTCACCGAAGGCCACATTCATGCGGACGCCAGTTTCCACGTCGATGACATAGCCGGGGAACCATCCCATACCATTTTCACCGATGAAGGCCGGGTTGTTCGGGTCGTTCGGGTTGGGTTGAACACCAAGTTGAGCGCAGGTCTTACCATCTTGGTTGACGGAAGCGTGTCTACGCAGGAAGAAGCGGTCGGCACCACCTTCGTTCAGGTTCTTGTCCATACCCATCTCGATGACCGGGCAGCGGCTCCACTTCGACTTATCGGCAGTCAGCACGATGTCGAGGCTGGAAGTGCACTTGAAGACATCGTCAAAGCGCGAGTTAGCCGAGTACAAAGGACCGGGGTTCCTACCGTCATCACCTTGGCTTGAGAAGGTGGTCAGCAGAGCGGGAGCCCAAGTACGACCGGCGATCTTCTCAAAGTTCTCCGTCGGGTCCCAAGGTTTGCTATCGCCCTTGCTTGTCTTCTTCGACGACATGGCGTAGTCATTGTTAGAAGCGTTGTCCATATCGACATACGTACCAGAACGGATCCAGTTCAAGAAGGATTCAGGAACATCGACGTCCTTGATACCGTCGAGCCACACTTGAGTGGGATCGTCAAACTCGATAGAGGAAGTAATCACACCGTTGTTGGGGGCAATCACAGCAGCGTAGTCGTGATAGTCTTCGGGACCGATGCCTTCGGGATCGACATCCTCAAAGTAGTAACCAATCTTCACTCGACCAATGTCATAGGTCTGGCTCACGTTGATGGAGATACCGCGGTCGATAAACATTTGCTCATTGGTGTAGATAGTAGTGGTATCGCTTGCGATAGGATTGACACCTTCTTCTACGGGCTCATCCAAATCCTTCAGATACCAGCGGTTCACCAAGCGAGCAGCGGAATCGCCAAAGATCTCAGCATCGCCAGTGATGCGCTGCGTGTATACCTCGGTCATGTCTCCGAACCAGAGCTCATAGCGGTGCGACTTGACATTCAGCGGGTCGACAATCTTAACGTCGATAGGACCATAGCCAGCCTCGTAAGTCGGGTGGTAGGCAATCGGGTAGTTAGGATTACCGAAGCGGTTGGTCGAGTCGTTGGCCAAAGGCTTGCTCATGATTTCGTCGATGGTCTCTTGCGAGAGTTCGAGTTCGTTGCCACCGTTGCCAACACCGACCAAACGGGTGATGGCGGGTTTGTCACCATAGGTGGCGTTCAGCACCGTACCATTAATGGTCTTATGAGGCACTGCAGAGTAGACTTGGATGTTCTTTCTACCTTCGAGGTAGGGCTTCTTCTGACCGAGGAGGCCGTTTTCAACGCCAGGCTCTTGTGAATAGGGCAGGTAGTTGTTGTAGGCATAAGCTACAGCCATGAAGTAGTAGGTCTTGTGATTGACCAGGTTCGGGTTGTCGCCCTGGGCAAACTTGTCTTCCGTGATGACGAAGCTGTGGGTGACACCGGCGTCGCCGCCATTGACCTTCAGCTTGGGCACATTGGCTTGCAATGACTCGTCAAACTCATAGTTCATAATACGACCCACATTGTTGCGGATATCGCACTGGAACACCAGACGGGCCTTATCGGTGTTGTTCAGCTCATCGGCACCAACTTCGCCGTTGGCCAACTGGTACACCTTATAACCTTCGAAACGGTACTGTCTGTCGCATTCCATTTCGATAGAGTGATTAGCGACGGGAACGAGGAAGACGGTATCGTTACCATTATCAAGGGTAGCGTGAATCGAGTCGTAAACGACTTCAACAGCAGTAACGATGGAAGTCGGAATCTCGGGATCGACTTCGACATAACCTTCCTTGTAGTTGTTGGAGATAGCCGTATTCGACAGATAGATGATAAGTTCTTGGTCAAGTTCGCGGATGGTCAGGTCAGGAGCGTTGGGGCCGTCGATGACTTTGAAGCAGTTGTCGAACAAAGCTTGGCACTTGTCGTCGACTACACGCAGCAATTCGACGGAAGCCCAGGCGCCGCCAGAGGTGGCACGTGCCCACGGCACACCGAAGGTGATGTAGTTAACAGCACCAGGTTCCAGGGTGAAGGGGCCTGCCGACTGCATGAAACGACGGTCGTTAGGAGCATTTTGGCACTGCTCTTCTGACCAGTAGAGACCATCGGTATTGTAGCCGCCATTGGGAGGAGTGCCTTGGGTACCCCAGTTCCACGGGTCAGAATCGCCAGGGAACATGAAGTCGCATTCAGGACCCACCACATCGTTGCCGGTGAAGGCATTGCCGCCGTAGCGCATCTTGGCACCGTTCTTCCAAATACCACGCAGGTAGTTGTAATATTGAGGAGCAGTGCTCGGGTCACCGTTATCGGCCGAGCTGTTGTTGTGATACACGAAACGGCGCATACCGAAACGTTCGTCGTCGATGATGCCGTTACCGAAGTTCACACCATTGATGCTCTCGTCAACCACTTGCAAAGCGGTGGTCGAGTCATTGACAAAAATACTATCACCCGTAGCGGGGTCAACATGGTCGAAAACTTGTTCAAACGTATACTTAGGGTTGTCGATTCCATCAGCATCCATGTAAGGGCCTTGGAAGAAGTCGATACCGATCGCCGGAGGTTGTGCACCATAGGCTTCGGGTTCACCGCTACCGTCGACAGCCGAACCATTGTAGCCGTAACCGAGACCACGAGCAACGTCGCAACCTACATAGTCATCCCAGCCGTAGCCGAGGTCGACGTCGGTCCAAGGCGAGAAGTAGGTACCCGTCAAGGTGTAGGTCGAACGGTTGATGATTTCATAGCTATAGAAAGTCATGTTGTTGATTTCGTCGTTCGTGGCAAAAGCGAAAGCTTGGGCACGGACTTCGATACCGATGGCTTGACCACCTGATTCAGTGTGCGAAGCACCTTTATCGTTGAAGATCCACCACAGGGTCTGGTCGCCTTTCAGCACCTGGTCGGCAAGGATGGAGCCGTGCATGGTGCCATAGACTTCCTCTTCCATGGTCGGAATCTTGGTGTGGCAGAGTTCGTTGGAGATGTCGTAGTAAGGATAGTCACCATTTTCAGGGACATACTCACCGTCGCCGTCTGCATCATAGAAAGGAGCCAGGTAGTAGGCGATGCCATCTGGGTCTTCAGCGGCACGCGTGGCAGGCCAATTCTTGATGATCGACGGGATGTCGGACGTGTTGCCGTTTTGGTAGTCCATAAGGAACTGGTCCACTTCGGCACGGGTGATCTTGAAGATCTTGTCCCAACGGGCACAGGTCTCAGGCGTGATGGAGGCCATGCCGTCGACAGTCAGAGGGCCAGTGTAGTAGTCGTTACCGACCTGACGGAAACGCAGGGCGGCGCACTTCAACTGGTTATTGACGTCGACACCGGCGATCCACAGAGAACCGGCGAACAGGGACGTGGCAGAGCCGTTGGCAGGGATGAAGTACTTGGAACCGGTACCTGCAGGGAGGTCCCACCACATGTCACCACCAGAGTTGATACGCGTTCTAACGTTGTTGATGTCAAGCCATTCGAACGATGACGAAGGCGTACATCCGGCTGCGGTTTGAGCGCGCTGGCCTTTGCCCTGCTGCTCATACTTGTACATTTCAGCCTTTCCGGGAATCACAGCGCCAACCATAATCAGCGCCGCAAGCAAAATTCGAAATATATTCTTCATAATACTTATAATTTATCGTTATGAATAGTCTCGCATTTTAGAAGTTGAAGCTCAAACCGACTCTGATGTGGCGAGGCATCGAGTAATTACCTCCAGCGTTGACATACAAGGAGTACATCTGGATGAAGGCCTGCGGGTCAATCTGGCTGTTGATTTCACGCTGCCATTCGGGAGCCGACAGATAACCGTCGTCGTCGGGGTTACCCGTGGCATTGTACACGCCAACGATGTTCTTCGAGTTGAGTAGGTTCAGCACTTGCAGGTAGACGTTCACGAAAGCTGCACGGCCCTTCTTGCCTTCAGCCTCGTTAGCACCCATCATGAAGTTGAAGTCCTTGTCGACACGGAGGTCGAAACGGAACGAAGCGGGGATACGAGAACCGTTGTAGGTACCTTGCAACAGGTTGTTGCCGCCCGAAATCGGGGAGCTGACCGTACGAGAAGCGGTGAAGGGAGTACCCGAACCACCGTTAACCGTCAGAGCGAAACCAGTGTTCGACAACACTTGGACATCCTTACCATTCTTGCGGTGGATGACAGGACCATCATAGTTCTTGCCATCAGCAAAACGATAGTCAAGGGTCAGGTTGAAAGCGTGACGACGGTCGGCGTTGGTCGGGAAGGTGGACCTCAGGTTAGGAACACCAGCGGCAATCAGAGCAGAAGCCGTGGAGGTCGATGAACCGGTCATGTCAGCATATTGAAGGGTGTAGCTAGCACGGATACGAGCGTTCTTGGTACGACGCATATCGAAGCTGGCGGTCAAACCCTTGACAGTACCAAAGTCGAGGTTGCTGAAGGAGTTGTAAGCCTTCGGGAAAGCACCGTTGAAACGGTACATCTGAATCATGTTACGCAGTTCGTGGTAGTAACCCGAAATGGTCAGCGAAGAGGTGTTGGTCACCTTCTGTGTGAAACCGAGTTCGTACTCAATGGTCTGAGCAGGCTTCAAGTTCGGGTTGGCGATATCGTCGGAAAGTTCATTGAAGCGATAGTAGTACAGCGGGCTGCAGTAGAAGGCACTGGAAGGACGCTGGGTCAGCACATCGTAGTGAGCGAAGAACAAGGCTTCGTCGGAAATCGGGAACGAGAAAGCGATACGAGGCATGACGCTCCAAGCGGGATCGTAGTCCTTGAAGGAGTTGATGTCGACGTTACGCTTGTCCATATCGATATATTGGTCCTTAATCCAAGGCGAAACGCCGGTACCCATGTCGAGGACGTTCGGGTCGCTGATTTCAGCACCGACTTCGTTGAACCAGGTGTTACCATTACGATAACCGACAACGGCGGTCTTCTCAGCCAGTTTGTTGACATAGATGGCGTAGTCGTCACCGATGTTGTCCGGGATGTCAACAGTGGACTGATCGTCGAGATGGATGCGGCCGGCTCTCAAGTCGCCCACGGTATAGTAGTCATAGAGGATATAAGGATCTTTCAGCACGTCTTGGTTGGCATCGAAACGGTCGACACGAACACCGATGTTGAAGATCAGGTCTTTGAAGGCGAACTTGTCTTGGATGTAACCGGCCATGTAGATGGGCTGTTGGGCACCAATCGGGCGGGTGAAGATGCCTTCATCGTCAGTATCGTTGAAGAAGTTGGTGAGTGAAGGACGCTCGGTGAGACCGTACTTCTTGTGGCCGTCGTATGTATAGCCATAGTAGTAAACCGAGAAGTTACCATTACGTGTGAGTTCATCAGCGCCAAACATGCTCATGTCGAGACCGCCATCCACTTTAGCGTTCTCGTGAAGCTTGCCAGCCTCGTCATAGTAACTGACCGTATTGTTGTTGAAGTCGTAGGTATCGATGAGGATCCACTCCTTGCCATCCACGGGCAGGCCCATGGCCTTACGCAGGCGGGCATCGAAGGTATATTGCATGTCCTTGTCGTACAATCTGTGGTACATGACCGTATCGGCAAAGCCATCATAACTTGTGGCATAAGGATTGTTGAGGTCGAGCTCTCTGATGTGGTAGTTGACATAGTCGCGCATCAGGGTCCAGTAGTTGTAGTTATACGAGTTATTGTTGTACAACATACGCGAGTTGTTTTGCTGCTCATACTGGAAGCCCAACTTGATATCGTGCGAGTTGTCGCCACGTCCGAGGGTCAACGAACCGTTGACATTGACAGCAATCTGGTCATTGACAACCTTGTCGTATGAGGTCTGGATGGTGCCAGGAACAGCGAACATGCCATAGACGCGGCTCGGCGACATGCCGTTGATCAGACCGTTGTTCAGGATGATGTTGGAGAGGTTGTTGTAGTAGCCCTCAGCGCCATAATCCTTATACAGGTCGAAGTAGTTATTGGCATAGATGGCCAGGTTGGGGTTGTAGTCAGCCGGAGTAAACTCGACATTGGTGTCGTAGTAGTTGTTCAGCACCCAAACATTGCTGAGCGTTCTGTATTGGCCGTCCACCATCACAGAGTCGATACTGCCTTGCAGGAAGTAATAGTTGGGCTCACGGGTGGTCTTGAACTTACCAAGATAGCCATAGGCGAAGATGTTGTCCCACAAGTCGGGGTCGCCTGATTGGCTCGTATAGCGTGAATAGTCAGCCTGGAAGCTGTAGTACACATTGGAGACCAACGAGGTGCTTTCAGGATCCGAGGGGAAACGTTGGCTGAAACGGACATAGCCACGATAGGTGCCTGACTTGTCTAAATAGTTCTTGTCGGTGTTGAAGAAATACTGGCCTCTGCCGTTGGCATAGTGGCCACCCGACAGCACCATCGAACCACCGAAGGTGAGGTTGGTGTTCTTACCCGTCTTCACGTCGATCTTACCAGTCAGGTTGATGCTCTGGTTGGTCGTGTTGCTGAGGAATCTGGTGTCGTGGAGGTTGTCCTTGCGCGTGTAGGCAGCAGTTTGGTTCGAACCGGTGCCAAGGCCCGAAAGGGTCAGCGGCTGGTCGGTGATCTTCTGCAGCCAGTCGTCATTGGCTTGCCAATAACCCACGGCTGAAGAATAGCCGTACTTGTTACGCGTGAGGTCGAAAGCGAGGAAGAAGCCGAGGAGGGCGTCTTTCTCTTCTTGACCTTCGGCATTGGTTCTCTTCACCGTCAACAGCGGTCCTTGGAGGCTACCGCCGAGACGACCGTGGCCGTAGCCGTCGATCGAATACTCAGCTTCGATGCCACCACCCCACTGACGGCTGGGGCCCTTGGTGGTCATGTTGATGATACCACCCATGGCGTCACCGTACATAGCGGGAGTACCACCCAAGATGACGTCCACTTGGTCGATGGCGCTTTGAGGCACGCTTGAGCTACCAATGACCTTCACACCGTCGATGTAGTAGACGGCGCCTTCACGAGAACCACGGATGGAGCCGACTTCACCGTCTTGCGAGAACACACCACCGACGCTAGCGGCGACGCCTTCTGCCGAACGGACCGGCAACTTTGCGATTTCTTCTGAAGTGATGGTAGCACCTTGTGTCGTGTTATCCGCCGAGATCAGAGGGATTTCGTAATCGATGACCACGACTTCGTCAATCTTGATTGCGCCGCTAGTCATCTTGATGGGGTAGAAGGTGATCTTGTTGGCCGGAATGACGATGTTTTTCACAACAAACGCATTGTAGCCGATACAACTCGCCTTGAGGTCATACGTTCCCGGAGGAATCGGGTTGATGTCGTAGTTACCGTCAAAATCCGAGGAGCCGCCAGCCACTTGCGATCCGCCTTTTTCAACAATGACGTTAGCAAATGGTACGCCTTCTCCTGTTTCATCGGTAATCTTGCCTTTGAGTCTTCCTTGCGACTGGGCCATGGTCATCGTGCAGGTGGCCAGGACGATGGCAAGGGTCATTAGTAAATTTTTAAACATACCTTGTAATTTTATGTAATACTACTTTGTTTGGTGCATAATGGTGCATTAAAAGTCGTCAAAATTACAACCTTATTTGAAAGTACGCAAGAAAAATATGCATTTTCAGCGTTTTTTTTTCAACAAAAAACAATCTCTTTCTATATAGTTTTGATTTTCAATCGTTTGCAAATAAACCATTTTGAGACGTTTTTTTGCCGTTTCAAGCGCACTTTTTCGTAACAGAATCCTTCAACAGCCTAATAACTTATCATTTAAGTATTATAAGTGACAAGTTCTTCCCTGGCGGGTAAAATCAGAAAAACGGATTGGAGCGTTGATGGCGACGCATCCGCTCGGCATGACGCTTGTCTTTCTTGATCATCCGCTTGGTTTTCTTCGCCTGCCGCTTGTAGTGCGACGTCTTGGCCTTGTCGTATTGCTTGGCTGCAGCCCGTTCTTGCTGTTCCATTTGACGCTCGGCCTTGCGTATGGCCCTCGACTTCGAAGATGCACACCCGCTGAACAGCAGAAGCAGTACCAGCAGGAAGGAAATCAGTTGGGTTGGTTTCTTCATGACAACTAGTTTTGAGCGCAAAAATAAGATTTTTCCTGCAATCAGATACGATTTTAGGAAAAACCGCGTTTCTTTGTCATGATGAAACGCGCAAAACTACACCTATTAATATTAATGGCGCTCCTGCCCTTTCTCCACGGATGCCATTCCTTTCCAGAGAACCCTGTCAGGCCCATCCTCCCTACCCCCATCACCATCTACCCCAACACGCTGCAATATCAGGAATTGAACTTCGTCAGCGGTTGGCTCTACCTGACGCCCGACATCGAGAGCACCAGCCGAGGCATCATCGTCTATAAATTGAGCGACTACGAGTTTTTGGCCTACGACCGCATCCCGCCCAACGACCCGGACGCCTGTACCGACAGCCAAGGCAACACCACTCGCCTTGTGGTTGAATTCCCTTATGTAGTCGACCATTGCAATAATGCCTACTACAACATCCTCAACGGACAGATCATCATCAGCGAGGAGTTTGACATGGTGCCCAACTTCCCCACCGACGGCACCGTCGTCTTCCCTTTGGTGCAATACCACACCATGTATGACGGAAGTAAATTGGTTATTTCCAATTAGACAAAACTACACCATTTTACTAATAATCAGCAAATTATCGTCAATTTGTTGATACTTGTTGAAAAAGTGGAGACGGTTTTTCTTGCCCAGTCATCAGGCTTGGGCTACTTTTGCAGCGTAATCGTAATACTACTGAATTTGGTGCATCAAAATATACGCGGCGGCGTATAACGGCAAGGCTCGTCCCACAAGGTCGGGCCTTATTCGTCTTCCATGATACGGGCCTGCCGATCTATGGAGGCTTGATGGATAGCCTCAAACACCTTATTAATTAATATAGGCGAAAGGCCAAGCTCCTGCCCAGTTACCATGAGTCCGTCGAGGACCTGCTTCCAACGGTCCATCTGCACCACGGTGACATTGTTCTGCTTCTTGTATTCTCCAATCTGCGCACTGATCTCCATGCGACGGGCCAACAACTGCAACAATTCAGCGTCAATGTCATCAATCTCGCCACGCCATCCTGCCAAGTCACGCTCCACATGGCATGACTGCTTCGATCGGAAAGTCAATGACGCCAGCATCGTCTTCAAAGCCTCTGGGGTAATTTGTTGCTTGGCATCTGTCAAAGCCTCGTCAGGATTAATATGACATTCTATCATTAATCCATCGGAAGCCAAGTCAAGAGCCTTCTGTGCCGTGGGCAGCAGCAACTCGCGGTTACCACAGATATGACTCACGTCGGTGATAAGCGGCACATTGAGTTGTCGCGTCAGTTCAATGGGAATCTCCCACATGGGGTAATTGCGATAGGGCGATTCCTTATAATAGGCAAAGCCACGATGGATAGCCGCAAGATGGGTCACGCCCGCTTTTTGGAAACGCTCGAAGGCACCAATCCACAATTTCAGATCAGGTGAAACCGGATTCTTGACAAACACGGGGATGTTGACGCCTTGTAAGGCATCTGCCAGCTGCTGCACCGAGAAGGGGTTGACCACCGTTCGGGCACCAATCCATAAGGCATCGATATCATATTTCATGGCCAACTCCACATGCTCGGGTGTGGCCACCTCCGTGAGGATAGGCAAGCCCGTTTCATGTTTCGCTTCACGGAGCCAGACGAGGCCTCGCTCACCCATGCCCTCGAAGGCATCGGGGCGGGTACGCGGCTTCCAGATGCCGCCGCGCAGCATCTTCACCTCGGGAATCTCGGCCAAGGCTCTTGCCGTGGCGAGGATTTGCTCCTCGCTCTCAACGCTGCAGGGGCCGGCGATGATGATGGGGGCGTTATGTGTAAAAGCAGGGGATAAATCCGCCTGCTTAATGTCCGTCACCCCTACGGGGTTCCGCGCAGTCCCGTAGGGACGCAGGACATTAAGCAGGTTGTGCAACTCCTGCTGACCACAAACCGCCGACTCTGTCGGAACCCCAGAGGGGTGACAGGAATACGCCTCGTCAATCCCTAAATGCATATCGTTCATCATATTCGATTCCATACGCTTTCAACGTTTCGCAATATTCGTCATAATACGTTTTGGTTTTATGATGCTCCGCCTGACCGAAAATATATTTTGTAGTCCGTTCCATCAAAGATGGGCTAACACTAAAAGCACCATAACCTTCCTGCCATTGGAATGGCTCATAATACGCATCCACTGTTTTCAACCACTTACTGCTTTTCGCCTTGATGACACGAACAAAATCCGACATGGTGACAGTCTTCGGCAACGTCATCAAAACATGAATATGGTCGGCAACACCACCAACAGCAAACGGTATAGAACCTTCACTGCGGATAATGCCACCTATATATTCAAACACACGATTTAAATCCTCATCGCGCATGACGACACCCGTGCTTTTCGTGTGAAAAACAATGTGAGTGTACAATTGTGTGTAAGTGTTTGCCATAAGAACACTGTTCGTTGTAGGTTTTGCAAATATACAGCAATTTTGGCTGACCGTGACGTTTTTTTTTGTTACTTTGCAGTTGAATTAGTTACGCTTTTAAAGAGATTATCAATATAAAATGAAAAGAGTAGAAATCAAGCAAGCCTTGCAGATGCAAGCCTCTGACAATGAGATTACTGTTATGGGTTGGGTGCGCAACAAGCGCGGCAGCAAGAATGTGGCCTTCATCGCCCTTAACGATGGCTCGACCATCAACAACCTGCAATTGGTCATCGACCTGAACGTCATCCCCGAAGAAAAACTGGCATTAATGCACGCCGGTGCATCGCTCTGGGCCAAGGGCGTCCTCGTCGCCTCAATGGGTAGTGGGCAGGCCGTGGAACTCTCCGTGAAGGAGATCGGCCTATTTGGTCCCGCCAACCCCGATGAATACCCACTGCAACCCAAGAAGCACTCCTTGGAGTTCCTGCGCGACATCGCCCACCTGCGTTTCCGCACCAACACCTTCGGTGCCGTCATGCGTCTGCGCCATGCCATGGTGTTCGCCATCCACAAGTTCTTCACCGAGCGAGGCTTCTATAATATCCACACGCCATTAATCACTGCCTCCGACGCTGAAGGCGCTGGTGAGATGTTCCAAGTGACCACGCTCGACCTCAACAACCCGCCTCGCGACGAGCAAGGTAATGTCGACTACAAGCAGGACTTCTTCGGCAAGTCGACCAACCTCACCGTTTCGGGTCAACTAGAAGGCGAGTTGGCAGCCACGGCCCTGGGTAAGATCTACACCTTTGGCCCCACCTTCCGTGCCGAGAATTCCAACACCACACGCCACCTGGCCGAGTTCTGGATGATCGAGCCCGAGATGGCCTTCTATGACATCAATGACAACATGGACCTCGCCGAGGAGATGCTGAAATACTTGATCCAATATGCTTTGGACAACAACATGGACGACCTCCAATTCCTCAGCAAGCGCCTGCAGGACGAAGAAAAGGGCAAGAAGGAAGAAGACAAGTCGATGGAACTCATCAGCAAACTGCACTTCGTGCTCGAGCATGAGTTCGTGCGCCTCACCTACACCGAGGCCATCGACATCCTGCGCAACTCCAACTACAACAAGAAGGGCAAGTTCCAATATCCCGTGGATGGCTGGGGCGTCGACCTGCAGTCGGAGCACGAGCGTTACCTCGTCGAGAAGCACTTCAAGAAGCCCGTCATCCTGACCGACTACCCGAAGGAGATCAAGGCGTTCTACATGAAGCAAAACGAAGATGGCAAGACCGTCCGCGCCATGGACGTGCTCTTCCCTGGCATAGGCGAGATCATCGGTGGCTCAGAGCGTGAGACCGATATCAACAAGATCCTTGACCGCATGCACGAAGTCGGCATTCCCGAGGCCTCTATGGACTGGTACCTCGACAGCCGCCGCTTCGGCTCGGTGCCGCATTCCGGCTACGGCTTGGGCTTCGAGCGTCTACTGCTCTTCATCACTGGCATGACCAACATCCGTGATGTCATCCCGTTCCCAAGAACACCTAAAAACTGCTTATATTAATGCTGAATGATGAATGCTGAATGCGGAATGCAGGGCTGTGCCTTCAATTCATCATTCAGCATTCCGCACTCATAATTCTATAAAGAGATGCCCAACCAACGATTGACTCAAACCCAGCGACAGGAACTGAAGCTGTCGCCGCAGCAAATCCAGCTGATGAAGCTGTTGCAACTGCCATTAATCGAACTCGAACAACGCATCAAGGAGGAGATGGAAATCAACCCCGCCCTTGAAGACAGCCACGAGAACGACTATGATGACAACGAGCCAACCGTTGAAGAACCTGCCGATGACAATGGCGAGAATGACGACTACAACGATGACGAAGTCAACTTCAGCAAAGATGATGAGTTCGACATAAGCGACTACCTCTCTGAAGAAGACCGAGATGATTATTCGTACCGATTGCAAACCAACAACTACAGCAGCGATGACGACCCCTATGAGGCTCCCATCGCCAATGAGGAGACCTTCCAAGACTATCTGCAACAGCAGCTCGCCTACCACGACCTCAACGAGAAACAGCTCGAAATCGGGCAATACATCATCGGAAACCTTGACGACAACGGCTACCTCAGCCGTCCTATCCCCAACATCGTCGACGACATGCTATTCTCGATGAATATATCCACCACAGAGGAAGAGGTGGCCGAAGTGTTGAGCATCGTACAGCAACTCGACCCACCTGGCATCGCCGCCCGCAACCTGCAGGAATGCCTCATGATACAATTGCAACGCCTACAGGAAGAGAACCCTTACAACGACTACAGCCTATCCGTCACCATCGTCAGGGATTTCTTTGAAGAATTCACCAAGAAACACTACGACAAGATCGCCAAGAAACTGGAAGTCAGCAACCGCGAACTGAAAGCCGCTTTGGACGAAATCCTCAAGCTCAACCCCAAACCCGCCGATGCTTCCAGTTCGGGCACCAAGAACATCCACTACATCACCCCCGACTTCTTTGTCTTCGTCAGAGATGGTCAGGTGGAGCTCTCATTGGACGGCCGCAACACGCCCGAACTACACATCAGCAAGCAATACCTCAAGATGTTGGAGGAATTCTCGAGCAGCAAAGACTCGCGCAACAAGCAAGAAGCCGTGCAGTTCGTGAAGCAGAAAATCGACGCGGCCAAATGGTTCATCGACGCCATTAATCAACGTCAGAACACGCTGTATGTCACCATGAAAGCCATCGTCGACATACAGAAAGAGTACTTCCTCACTGGGGACGAAACCAAACTCAAACCCATGATCCTCAAAGACGTGGCTGACAAGGTCGGTTTGGACATCTCCACTATCTCACGCGTGGCCAACAGCAAATATGTGCAGACCCCCTATGGCACCTTCCTGCTCAAGTTCTTCTTCAGCGAAGGCATCACCAATGTGGAAGGAGAAGAGGTGTCGACCCGTGAAATCAAGAAAATCCTGAAAGACGCGGTAGACAACGAAGACAAAGCCAACCCCATGACCGACGAGCAGCTCATGTTGGTGCTGAAAGAGAAAGGTTATCCCATAGCACGCAGGACTGTGGCCAAATACCGGGAACAACTTGGGATTCCTGTGGGAAGGATGAGAAAGAAAATGTGACTTCTTGGGGATTACAAATCCCCGATTCCATTCGACCGGATCACAAATCCAGCCGAACTATAGGTTGCATAATAATTTGGAAACATTATCGTTTTTATCCTTGTGAAAACGAACCTCTATACAAACAAAAAACGTTGGAAATGGGCTTTGGCGGTTGTCGCCTTGCTCATCATCGGTGCATCGTTGTGGTACACCAATCACCTTGTTAAATCCATCGCCGACCAAGAGGTCAAGCAGGTGAAGATGTGGGCCGCCGCCATGGAGCAACATGCCGTGATGATGAGTTCGACAGAGGAATTCTTCAAAAAGGTGAGCGAGCAGGAACAGTTGCGCGTCGACCTGTTGGCCAACGCCTATCGCCGCGTCATCGACATCTCGTCGAACGACAACACTGCCGTTTATCTCGACATCATCCGCAACAACATCAGCATTCCCTTGGTGGTCACCGATACAAAGGACAACATTCTCTTCTCCAGCAACTTGCCACCTGCTCAAGAAGGCAAGAAGACCTTTGACGAAGAGATGAAAGACTCCTACTCCAAATTCCCGCCCATCAAAATCGATCCAGGCTACGGCTCTGTGCAGTATCTTTACTACAACGAGTCGTTGATCTACACCGACCTGAAGGCCGTTTTGGAGGACATGTCGGACCACTTCATGGAAGAAATCACCCTGAATTCAATGGGTGTACCCGTCATCGTCACCAACGAGACCCAAGACACCATCCTCAGCTTCGGCAACCTCGACTCACTCATGATGCAGGACTCCAACTATGTGAGGCAACAGCTAGCCATCATGCGCGACGAGAACGATCCCTTGCAAATCGAGTTCATGAACAAAGGCAAGGCCACCATCTTCTACCGCACTACCGACTTGGTGCAACAGATGCGCTACTACCCTGTCATACAGTTCGTTGTATTCGCACTATTCCTATTAATTGCCTACCTTCTCTTTAGTTACGCCCGTCGTTCGGAGCAAAACCAAGTGTGGGCAGGCATGGCCAAGGAGACCGCACACCAACTGGGTACGCCGATTTCCTCGCTGATGGGCTGGGTAGAACTCCTAAAGATGCAAGACGAGCCATTCGTTGGCACGTACGAGATGGAAAAAGACATCGAGCGGCTACAGATTGTCACCGACCGCTTCTCAAAGATAGGTTCTGTGCCTGTGCCCGAGCCCACGGACATCAACTACCTCATCCGCGACACGATGGACTACCTGCAAAAACGGTTCTCCAAGAAGTTTGACTTCGAAATCAACCTGCCCGAGGGCGAGTTGATCATGCCGCTGATTCCATCGCTGTTCCGCTGGGTGCTCGAAAACCTCACCAAGAACTCCGTCGATGCCATGGGCGACCACGGAAAGATCACCCTCGACCTCATTGATGACGGCGACCACATCCACCTCGACTTGAGCGACACGGGCAAAGGCATCCCGAAGTCGACAATCAAGCAGGTGTTCAACCCTGGCTACACCAGCAAGAAACGCGGCTGGGGATTAGGCTTATCGCTGGCCAAGCGCATCATCGAGGACTACCACAAGGGAAAGATCTTCGTCAAGTCCTCTGTGATAGGCGAAGGAACAACATTTAGAATCACCTTGAAGAAATGAAAAAACAATCCCCCGACATGAGTAAACTGTCGGGGGATTGTCATAGAGCTGCCTCACTCACTTTTTGATCACGTCAAAATAATACCAATACGAATTGCCCGACGAGCCACTATAAAAATAGTGATAGCCTTGCAACCGAATCTTACCCTCCATTTTTGAAACGTTGGCAAACACCTTGCTTTCATTGGGCGGGAACTTGCCATAACCGTAATCATACGACATCATGATAACGGAATCGTTCTCATTCTGGAAAGGGACACCATTAAAATGGGCATTGTGGTCCTCTTCAGGGCATGAAAGCCTAAAATCCACAGTATTCTTTCCATCCCGGGCAATGGTAATGACGGCATCATCACAGAGATAAATGTACTCTTCCGCTTCAGATCCTTCAAAAGCGTCGGCGGCATTGGAAAAGGTGTATTCTCCTACGATGTCATCAATAGTGTAGCCTTTCTTTTCCTTGTTGCAGGAAACCGTTATGAGGCCCAAAAAGAGCAAGAGTCCGATAAGACTTATTCTTTTCATGGCATGGATTATTTGACTACAAAACGCTGTGTGGCGCAACCGCCCTCGCGGTCATAGACCTTCATGATATACAGGCCAGATGACAAGGCGCTCACATTCATCCTATCTCGCAGGCTTTCCATCAACTTTTGGCCCGTCAAACTATAGATCTCTGCTTTTTGGAAGCCTTCGGCCTCAATGAAAATCTCGCCTTGGGCAGGCACGGGATAGACCAAGAAACTAACCTGTTGGGCATCCTCATTGACACTGGTGAGGTCGACATAGCTGATTTCGACCCTCCAGCCATAATAAGTATTGCTCTTCTCGCTATAGCCGAAAGCCATCTCGATATCGCCATCGCAAGGTTCCCAGTCGTTTCCCGAAGGTTTTTTGCACTCACCCACCTTGGCGTTGCCCTGGTCATAAACGAAGTCATACATACAATCAATTTCCCATGCAGAACCGTTCCATTCCTCAACGGTCTTATCGGGGTAAACTCCTCCAACATAGCGATAACTAATTCGTTCATCGTTAACCCATGAAGTGCCGACCCATTCTTGTTCAATAATTTCCACGACCCTCTCGTCAAAATTTAGAGTAAATAGTTGTTTCTCATCGTTCTGCCAAGCACCACCTTGCATGTATTGGATGAGCAATTCGATGGTCTCTCCACTATAGGTGTAGGTATACAGTTCATCCGAAGTCCAGTTGTTTCCGTTCCAGTCCCAATACAAGACTGTGGTCACATCACCATTGTAATTGTATACTTCCTTCGTATCATTCACCCATGCACCGCCTTCCCAGTTCTGATAAACGACCTCACTCGGCTGATCGCCTTCATAAGTATAGGAAGCCCTTGCCTCGTTGACCCAACCATTACCCATTGACGACTGAGCCAGAGCCTCTATCACATTGCCGTAAAAGTCATATTCATACTGCAACTTATAATAGTTTTCCCATGATGACCCACCCGCAAACTCGGTGACTTCCTCAATGAGATAATAATCATATTCATCGTAGGTGTAGGTGGTCCGATAGGTCTCACCGTCTTCGGTCATCCATTGGGCAAGTTGAGGCACCACAGTAGTTTCATCGCGCACGCCATAGTATTTGAGTACATTGGCTGTCGCCTTTGATTTCAAATGGGTATTACGCTGGGCGAAACCCACATTTCCAAACGCCATCACGAGGACGGCTAAAGCAATAATAACTTTTTTCATCGTTGTACGTATTTAGTTTTTAATGACATCGAAATAATAATAAGTCCCATTGTCGGGGATGGTATCAACGCCTCCGGTTTCAAGCACAATCAGTTTATAGGTGTTGACCGCAGCATAACCGTGCATACGCAATTGTTGCTTCGTGTTTTTAAGCACATAACCCGTCACATTATAGGCTCTCAATTTATTGGAGCCATAGTGTTGATATCCGCTTGACATGTGCACCATAAAGTCGTCGTTATTGGGCGAAGGCTTGCCGGTGAATGTCCTGTTGAAGCCTTGGCTGGGGCAGTTGATCTTGAACTCAACCTGGCTCCCTGAATACGGTGCGACGCTGATTTCGGCATTGTCGCAAGCATAGCGTCCCGCACCTTCAACGCCATCAAAAGCATCGGCCACATTGGAATATGAGTAAGTTCCAATGATGTCATTGTTGGTGTAACCATAATAGTTTTCCCATTCTGTCTTCGAGCCTCCATTGCATGAGGCGAAGAAAAGACCCATCAAGCAAAGCAGGGCCATTAATGTGTAGTTTTTCATGTTGTTGATTTATTTGATGATTAGTTTTTCCGTTTCCATGACTTTCCCATCCTTGTCGAGTCTGACCACAGTGCACCATCCTTGCGGCAGACCTGAAGTCACGATCTCCACATTACGAACTTGCTTGTATTCGACACGCTGCAATTCCTTGCCTTCCGCGCTGATGATACGGATTTGTCCATCGGAGGGTTCGCCCCACGACACATTGACACGCCCCTTGGCGGGGTTGGGATAAAGTTGCATAGCCTTCCCCTGCTCCAGGTGCTCATCCAGTTTTAAGGAAGCCTTGTCCCAAACAGCGATGGCATAGTCACCCGGCTGGAAGTCTTCGAAGACAAGACGACCGTTCTTCCATGTGCTTCCTGGATACCAAGTATGCTCGATTTCGTGCCATGCCTCCGATGCATTGCGACGATACAACACCGTGGCCGAGTCGTTCACCGAGTGGATGATGTCGTTCTCCGAACCACTAGTGAAGTCGATCATGCCCGTCACCGTGGCCTCACCGAAATCATAGCGGTTCACAGTCCAGAAATGCTTGGACGACATCGTCAGATAGGGTATCAGAGGGTCGTCGTAAGGGCCGACCAGATGGTTCTCGATGGCAACAAACACAGAGTCGGTAAGCGTCTCCGGCTGGACTCTGAATCTAGCAAAGTTGCTCATCGACGTCGACTTCAGCATGAAAATCTTCTGTGTCTTGCCATCAAGCCAGCCATTGGCGATGTCGCCGACCACACCTAGAGGTGAAAAGTCAAGGGTGACGGTAGTCTCGCCATGCAGACCATCCCACTCCACTCTCTCCGTTGCCATTTGGAAATCAGGGCCAATAAAAGTAATGTCATAGCCATTGCTTTGTCCGATATGCGTGTCGCCGATATGCTGATAACGCAAGTCGAGCGTCACCTCATACTGGCTGCCTACCGGATTGACGGAGATGATGCTGGCATAAAGGCTCGGCATCCCCGCGCTATAAACGTAGGTGTCGAAGAAGTCGTGCATGTCGATGCCGGAATACTGGGTCAAGGCCTCGCAAAGCAGCTCGGAAGTGGCAGTTTGATAGGCATATTGCTGGAAATACTGGCGCATGGCCGCAAGGAAGTTCTCGCGTCCCATATAGTTCATCATCGTGCTGACGATGACGGCGCCGCGGTTGTAGATGACATCGCTGTCGTAAGTCAAATCCAGAGGCATGTTGTTGATAGGCAACCAATGTGATTGGTTCGTTTGCCAATTATTCACCGCGTTGTTCACCATTGTCGACATGGTGTTTTGGTAATCCGCCTCGCCATACACGCCCGAGCGGTAGAAGGCGCCCCAGAACTGGGCGAAGCCCTCGTTGAGCCACATGTCGCCCGCCTCGGCACAGGTCACCAGATTGCCCGACCACATGTGCGATAGCTCGTGGGCCACATATTCTTCGCCGCCCGTGTTGCCGTTGATGATACTCGAAGCGAAAGCGATGTTGTCGGTGTGTTCCATACAACCTTTCTTGGTGCTCACATAACCGATACGGTTGAAAGGATATGGCCCAAGTATTTGTTCAAAATAACCAATAATTTCCTTGATATGGACAAAAGTGCCAGGCACATTGTTCATCTGACTCGGTTTGGCATAGACCTCGATAGGGATGTCGCGCTCGATGCCGTGATAGACATCCTCCCAAAGGTCATACTCGCCAACAGCAAAGGAGATGTGATAGGTGGCAATCTCCTGCGGGGTCATCCAATGCCAAGTGGAGGTGCCGTCGCCGTTGTCGATAGTCTCGACAAACTCGCCGCCGCAGATGGCTTTCTTGTCGTTGGTCGTGGTGACATACACGTCGTAGGTGGCTTTGTCGGTGAAGTTGTCGACACAAGGGAACCAGGTCTTGCCGAGGTTGTGCGGCTGGCTATCGAAACCTACGCCAAGGTTATAGACGTAGTTGGGATCATCCCATTCCACGCCGCCCCAGGTCTCGCTGAAGGTGTTACCTCCATAGCGCATGATAAGGGTCGCGTTTTCGTTGGCCACCAGGGCTTCCGCCAAGTTGATGGTCAAGAAATCACCCTCTTGACTGAAACTCTGCACATCGGTGAAGTCGCAGTCCACATCGCTAACGGTGAGGCTCTTCAACTCCAACACGATGGTAGTGATATTGTTGGCTGTTACAGTGAATTCGATATGGGTCTCGCCCTGCAATGTCCGATTGGCGAAATCGAAATCACCAACATGGATTTCATAGTGGGTCACGTCAATGCCTTCGCCGGCAGTTTGCGCTTGTATGGTGGCAAAAGACAGTAACAATACCAAGAATAAGAATAGTCGTTTCATATTGCTATACATTTTATTTCGATAAAGGATTGGTGAAGATTGGGTCGGTTTGTATCACATTGCTTTCATGCAAGGCGCGGTCAAGGAGGCGGATTTCAAACTTGATCGTGTCGTTAGGCGACAAGGGATTCCGTACTATAAGCCTATAGTCCATCGTGCCGCTGATGGCTTTTGGTTCATCGTTGTCACGCAGGCGATGGAAGCGGGCGTTGAAGGTCACGGTGTCGTAAAGCACAAGAGTATCGGCGGGACTTGTCGGCACATGAGGGCTAAGCAATGGCGTCTTCACGAAAACGCCATTCTCACACTTCAGGTAATCGATCACCATATTATAATAATGTGCGTCACGGAAACCGAAAGGCGGCAGCGTGTCGCTGTCGTCAAGGCCGAGGTCGCCGTCGCCATCGGTATAGGAGAACGAAATAATGCCCTCGCCGCTGAAGGTGCTGTCGGGATTCATCAAATAGGTAAAACCCTCGTAGGCAATCTTTGGCTCGATAGGGTACTCCACCGGCTTTTGGCAGGAGCATACCGCTAGAAGCAAAACAATCATTCCGATGAACAAACGAATCTTCATTGCAACAGTTTGAGGCGGTAAAAGTACTATTTTTTTTGCAAATGGGGACAAAAATAATCGGTCAGGATAATCTTTGACTATCAGGGGTTTAATACGGAATCCACAAAAAAAATCGTGGAAAAGTGTGGAAAATTGTTGACTTATTCACAAAAGTTGTATATTTGCAGCGTGATTTGGCACGAAAAATGCCGTCACGAAAACGAGCAAATCATTCAATTGATGCCGAGTTTATATATCATATCAGGTTGCAACGGAGCGGGAAAGACGACCGCCTCTTTGACTGTGTTACCCGAAACACTGCAGTGCAAGGAGTTCGTCAACTGCGACGAGATCGCCAAGGGTCTGTCGCCGCTCAACCCCGACGGTGCCAAAGTCGCCGCCGGCCGCCTGATGTTGTCGCGCATCAAGAAACTCATCGCTGACAAAGCAGACTTTGCCATCGAGACCACCTTGGCCGCTAAATCCTACCACTCCCTTATCATCAAAGCACGCGAGCAAGGCTATAAGTCCAGCCTAATTTATTTCTGGCTGCAAAGCCCCGAACTGGCCATCCAGCGTGTTGCCGAGCGAGTGAAGCATGGCGGTCATCATGTGGACGACAGTATCATCCGCAGGCGTTACAAAGCGGGCATCAAGAACTTGTTTCATCTTTACTGCCCCGTTGTCGACTACTTTCTGTTCATCGACAACAGCATCATGCCCTCCGAAGTCATCGCCGAAGGAAACATCAAATCCATCAAGTTTTACAATGAAGAAAAATTCAAAAAAATCAGACAATATGACAACAGTAACAGTGAATGCCAAGAAGAATGAAGTTTCGTCCTTCACCAAGAAATTGATGAGCGGTCTCGACCTCTCGATGCAACGATTGCTTGCTATGCGTTGCCGCCACAACGGTACCTTCTGCTTCTGCGATGCCGATGGTAACATCTACACCGTGAAAGCCAAGGAAGTCAGAGCCATGATGGAACAGGAATAACCTTCCGACATCACATAGAATCTAACCACGACTTGCAGCATATGCTGCGAATCGTGGTTTTTTCGTATCTTCAACTCACTTCCCAAATCCACCCAAAGCGGTGTAAAGGTTGATGAGGGCCTGCACCAGCTCATAGCGGTTTTCCACTTGTGCGAGTTGAGCCGAAAGCAACGACTCCTGCGCGGTGAGGACCTCCAAATAAGTGGTCGAGCCATGGTTCATCAACTCGGTAGTGGCCGAAAAAGCCTCTTGCAGGGCGTTGACGCGGATGTCGATGTGGCTGGTCTTTTCCTCTGCCGTCTCAATGGCTTTCTTGTATTGATACACCTCACTACCAGCATTGTAAAGGGTCTGGACGAACTCCAAACTGGCCTTCTCTTGTTCGGCTTTGGCATTACGGAGCTGTGCCGTGAGCTGTCCGCCTTGCAAGATGGGCTGCGTCAACGAGCCTACGGCCTGACCGATGAGGTCAAGCGCGCTGAAAGTACCGGCTAAGCCAAACAGACCATCGAGGCTGAGCGAAGGATAGAAAGACTGACGCGCCTGCTGAGTGGTGTAGTAAGCAATTTCCATATTGCGCTCTGCCATACGGACATCGGGACGAGCATCAAGAAAACGAATGGGCAAACCGACGTGAATCTGCTCGGGCATCTCAAATTGCTCAAAAGAAGAGCGGTCGATGTGATGCGGCGGCTCTGCGAGCAACACGCAGAGCGAGGCTTCGGTAGCAGCGATACCGTAGCGCAAATCTACAATATCGGCACGCAAAGCCTCCAACGAAGCCTGCATCTCATACACTGCAGGGCTGTTGTAGGTACCCGCCTGGAACAAGGCCTTCGTGGTGTTGTACGACTCCTGATACAGTATCTCGGTCGCCTCGGAAATCGCTAACTGGCGGTCGAGCATCACCAAGGTGTAATACAGGTTGGCGACATTGGCGGCCAAGTCGACTTGCACTGCTTGACGTAAGTCTTCATCGTAGGCGAGTTTTGCCTTGGCTGAACGGACTTTGCTCCGGTTCTGACCAAAAATACCCAACTGCCAGCTCGCCCTGACGGGAATTTGGACGCTGTAACCACCAGCTCCACCTTGATAATTATAGGAGGCATTGGGAGAGAACGACAAAGTGGGCGCATAGCCCCATTTGGCCGACCTCACCACGTTTTGCGCCTGCTCGATGGTGAGTTGAGCGGTGCGCATATCGGTGTTGTTGACCAATGCCGTTTCGATGAGGCTCTGGAGATTGGGATCTTTAAAGACATCACGCCAACTCATGTCGCCAATTGACAAGGTGTCTTGCGGATTCATCACATCGCCCATAAGGTTGCCTGTGATGGTGTTGGCTTTCGAATCGTATTTCTTATAGAGGTTGCAGCCAGGCAACAGCAGGAACCCAACACATATCAAAACTATATATCTTTTCATAGCGGTCATTGTTTAATTTATTCAACATCGTCTTTATCAGGTGTCAAGCGCTCGTGAATCGTTTGGAACACAATGTACAAGGCCGGCGTGACGAACAAGATGGCGATGATAGCCACCGTCATACCGCCCACCACGGCGATGGACAGCGACTTGTTACCCACAGCACCTGCGCCCGTGCCCACAATCAACGGGATCATACCGATAATCATGGTCAAAACGGTCATCAGGATAGGACGCAGACGGTCTTGGCAGGCACCAACGGCAGCATCGTAAATCGACATGCCCTCCTTGCGTTTCTGCACAGCGAACTCAGTGATAAGAATGGCAGTCTTGGCCGCCAAACCCATCAACATAATGACACCTACCTGCACATATACGTTGACTCCCACGCCCATCAGCGCCTCCAAGGGGCGCACCGACAAGTAAGCGCCAAAGATACCAAACGGGATGGACAGCAACACCGCGAAGGGGATAAACACCGAGTTATACAACACGGCGAGGATGAGGTAGACCAACAATACGGCGATGGCATAAATGATGGCGGTGGTGTTGGAACCGGCATTGGCAGCCTCCTCACGCGCCATACCGCCAAACTCATAGCTGTAGCCTTCGGGGAACACCTCTTCCATCACCTCATCGACGGCGGTACGCACATGCGACGAAGTATAGCCTGGGTTAGCAATCAGGTTAATGTTGTAGCAGGTAAACAGGTTGAAACGGCGCTCCTGCGAGGTGCCCATGATCGGGGTCATGGTGACCAACCCCGACACTGGAGTCATTTCTTCGCCTGCCTGAACGTAAATGTTGTTGAGCGTGCTCGGCTCCATGCGATACTCATTGCCCGCCTCCACAATCACATAGTACACCTTGCCGTACTTGGTGTAGGTGCCGATATACGATCCGGCAAGGTTAGTGCCGATGGTCTCGACGACGGTCCTCGGCGAAATGCCCTTGCTAATGCAAGCCGGCACATCAACGGTAAGTTCGTATTTAGGATAGTTGGCCGAATAGGTAGCCACAGCTATGGCCACCTCTGGGCGTTCATTCAATTTCTGCGTGAACTCGGTCGCATAATTGATGAAGGTCGCGTCATCGTCACTCGAACTGTTTTGGAGGTTCAACTCTATGGCCGAACCTGAGCCATAGCCCGGAATCTGAGGCATCTGGAACACGGATACATCGGCCTCCGGCATATTCTCCATCGACCACAATGTGATTTGGTTCTGCACGGTGGCGACGCTGTAGAAGTCTCGCTCCTCCCAGTTTTTCATTCGTACCATCAAGGTGCCGTAGTTGGTGCCCGCACCACCGTTCATGATGGAGAAGCCTGACACGGCGCTAACCAGTTCGACATCCTCTATTGATTTAACGTAATTCTCGACTTTACTGACCGCCGCTTCCGTTTCGTTCAGATAGGTGCCTGGTGTGGTTTGCACATCGACGAAGAAGAAGCCCTGGTCTTCCTGAGGGACAAGTTCCGATTGGGCGCTCTTCATCAACCATACCATACCAACACTGAAAACCGCTACCAGAATCCAAGAAACAGCAGGACGCTTGATGAATTTGCTCACGCCTTTCATATACTTGCTCAACATGGCATTGAATGCCACATCGTATGCTTGCTTGACGTAATAGCTGACTCCCTTATGTTCTTTTTCGCCTTCTTTTTTCGGTTTGAACAAAAGCGCGCAAAGGGCTGGGCAGATGGTCAAGGCTGAAAGGGTGGAAAGGCACACCGAACCCGACATAATGAAACCGAACTGCTTGAAGAAAGTGCCTTGGGTGCCCGAGATGAAAGTCACGGGGATAAACACGGCGACAAACACCAACGAGGTTGAAATAGCGGCTGCCGTCACCTCATGGAGTGCCTCGCTGGTGGCGGATGCGGCGGTGTATTTTCCTGTCTCCATCTTCGTCATCACCGCCTCAACGACCACAATGGCGTCATCGACGACGGTTCCGATGGCCAACACCAAGGCGAATAGCGTGATTAGGTTGAGCGAATAGCCCAAGGCCCACACAATGGCAAAGGTGCCCACCAACGACACGATGATGGAAACCGAAGGAATCAACGTCGCCTTGAAATCCTGTAGGAACAGATACACGATGAGGATAACGAGGACGATGGCGATGATAAGGGTTTCGACCACATTGTGGATGGAGGCGTAAAGGAAGTCATCGGAGGTCTCCATCTGCTTGAACTCCAATCCAGCAGGCAACGACTTTGAGATTTCCTTGATCGCCTTGTCGATTTCCGCGTTGACTTCTGTAGCGTTGGCACCCGGTGCCTGCTTGACGAAGAACATTGCTCCGGGATGTCCGTCCACCTTCGAACGGAAGGAGTACGTCTTGGTTCCAAACTCCACGTCGGCCACGTCTCTCAAGCGCAAAACCTCGCCGTCAGGGGTGGCACGCAGGATGATTTCCCCGAACTCGCTCATTTCGCTGAGTTGTCCCTTGAACTCAATGTCCATCTTGTTAACCGTGCTCTCGATGCTACCCACGGGCGACACCATGTGCTGCTCATTGATGGCATTGATAATCTCTTCCCTGGTGACGCCGTATGAGGCCATCACATCCGGCTTGATCCAGATACGTACACCGTAGGTATCGCCGAGGAGTTTGATGCTACCCACACCAGTGATACGGCTGATACGCGGTATTACATTGATGTCCAAGTAGTTGATAATAAACTTCTGGTCAAACCTGTCGTCGGTACTCTCCAAAGACTGGATTTGCAGGATGGAGTTGACACTCTTTTGCACGGTAACACCCTGTTGGGTCACTGCAGCAGGCAATTTGCCTTCGGCCTGACTCACGCGGTTTTGCACATTCACCGTGGCTTTGTCGGCATCGGTGCCTTGCTTGAAATACACACTGATTTCGGCACTACCGTTGGAGAAAGCCGATGAGGAGATATACATCATATCTTCCACACCGTTCACCTGCTCCTCGATGGGTATGATGACCGATTTCATGATAGATGCAACGTCGGCACCGGTGTAAGAGGCCGAAATGACGACCTGTGGTGGCGCAATGTTAGGGTATTGCTCAATCGATAACGAATTGAGTCCCACCACTCCGATAAGGCAAACCAGCACAGCGACGACAAGCGCTGACACCCAGTGCTTTACGAAATATTTTTGTTTTATTGGTTTTTCCATACGCTAAACTCTTTATTTGTACGGCTGCCACAATGTGACAGACATTTATTATTGTACGGCTGCCACAGTGTGACAGCCCTACAGATTATCTGATTTTCTGTCCATTCGTCAACTTACCCGCACCATTGGTGACCACTTCGTCGCCTGCGTTCAAGCCTTCGAAAATATAATATTCCGTTCCGTCGTTTGAGGGATACACTTCCTTGCAGATGATGCCTTCCACCGTGCCATCTTGCTTGACGCGGTAGAACATCATCTGGTCTTGCAGGCGCACGGCGGCCGTTTGAGGCACGCTCAGCACGCTGTTGAGCGAAACTGGAATGATGACGTTGGCCGACAAACCTGAACGAAGCACGCCGTCAGGGTTGTCAAAAACAGCCTCGCATGACGACGTACCCGTGGTTTGGTTGACGATAGCGCCAATCACGGTAATATTGCCATCATTATTATATATGGAGCCATCCTTCAGCTTGAGTTTCACTTTGGGCAGCACGTCGCTGACGAGAGAGCCGTTGGGGCCTTCCATGCCGTTTTTGCCATTAATCAAGTGAAATTCCTTGACCATGCTCAGCAAGTCGGTTTCCGTGATGGAGAAGTTGGCTTTCACCTTACTGATGTCGCTCACGGTGCATAAATACTTGGCTCTTGAAACCATATCGCCCACGTTGAATTCGTTGCCGGCAATGAAGCCTGTCACCGGTGATGTGACGGTACAATAGCCGAGGTTGGTCCGAGCGATGTTGAGTTGTGCCTGAGCCTGCGAAACCGAAGCCTGCGCCGAATTGTAGTCGTTGAGGCTGGTGTTGAGCACATAATCGCTGATGATTCTCTTTTCAAACAGTTTCTGGTTCGACTCATACTGCAATCTCGTGGTCTCCAAATTGGCTTTCGCCACCTTAAGGTTAGCTTCGGCAGACTGCACGCTGAGTTGATACTCGGTCGGGTCGATCACAAAGAGGGTTTGGCCTTTTTGGACGATGGTGCCAGGAGTGTAATTTTTCTTCGTAACAATGCCTTCAACCTGCGGATACACCTTGATTTCAGTGATGCCGCAAGTCGTTGCTGGGAACAACATGTTATACGTTTTGGGTTCCGGTTGAAGCACCTTGGTCTCGTACTTCGTCATAGGCAATTCCATTGGGGTTTGGTTTCCACTACAGGAAACCATTATGCCACAGGCCAATAGCAGCGCTGAGCACAGCAAAAGACACGGTTTATTCATAATCATAAAGGGTTATTTAATTTTTTAATTTGCAAATATAGGAAAACAATCTTTATCGTCAAAAACAAATAATACATCCTTAATGTTTAAAGTTGCGCCCCTTCGTCCTTGTTCGCTTTTCCAGTTCACTCTAACTCCTTCCATTAGTTTAAATATGTATGGAAAAATCACAAATAGACAGCCGTTTTTTCCTACCTTTGCACGATAAATCTGATTGACCATGAAGAAGTGCTTTTTCTCCACGTTTTTATGCCTTGTTTGCATGATGGCCTTCGCCCAAACCGACGACCAACGCCCTGAAACCGACCCCATTATCACGAACCGCATCAGCCAATGGCAGGACCTGAAGTTCGGTTTTATGATGCACTGGGGCATCTACGCCCAATGGGAAGTGGTGGAGTCGTGGTCCATCTGCAACGAGCCTTGGATTAACCGCAATGGAGCGGATTATTACCAATACAAGACTGATTACCAAAACCTTAATAAAACCTTCAATCCGCAACACTTTGATCCCACAAAATGGGCTGAGGCGGCCAAAGGAGCAGGCATGAAGTACGTCGTCTTCACCACGAAGCACCACGACGGCTTCTGCATGTTTGGCACCAAGGAGACCTCCTACTCCACCGTCGACCCAAGCTGTCCGTTCTCAAATAATCCCAAAGCTGACATTACTGGCGAAGTGGTGAAAGCCTTCCGCGAAAAAGGTTTTTGGACTGGCCTTTATTTCTCCAAACCTGACTGGCACTGCGATGACTACTGGGCACACGAGTGGGCCACCCCCGACCGCAATGTCAACTACGACCCGACGGCCATGCCCGAGCGTTTTGAGAAATACAAACAATTCACCCACAGACAGATACGCGAACTCACCCATAATTATGGCGACATCGACATCCTTTGGCTCGATGGCGGCTGGGTGCGTCCCGAATGGAGCGTTAACGACGAAACGCGTCCCTGGTTGGGCTGCCAAGGCTACATCCAAGACATCGACATGCCCACGGTGGCAAAAATCGCCCGCGAGAACAACCCAGACCTCATCATCGTCGACCGCTCCGTAGGTGGAAAATACGAGAACTACCAGACCCCAGAGCAACAAGTGCCCGACTCGCTCCTTCCCTATCCCTGGGAGACCTGCATGTCGATGGGCAACTCATGGTCGTATGTCTCGACCGACACTTACAAAAGCACCAACAAACTCATCCACCTCTTATGCGACATCGTGGCCAAAGGCGGCAACTTCCTCCTCAATGTGGGTCCCGATGCCGATGGCAACCTGCCCGACACCGCCCTGCTCCGTATGAAGGAAATCGGAGAATGGATGCAGGTGAACGGTGAGTCCATCTATGGCACAAGGCCCATCTATCCTTTCACCTACGGCAAGTTCCGTTTCACACAGAAGGGTGACAAGGTCTATGGCATCTTCCTTCTGGACGAGCAGGAAAGTCCCGTGCCCGAAACCTATTGGTTCGACGGCAAGGGCATGAACCTGAAAACGGGCAGAATCAAGGTCTTGGGCTGCAACAAAAAAGCCTCCCTTTGCAGAGAGGCTGATGGTCGTTACCGCATCGACTTCCCGAACCATTTCGAGATGCCGCACGCGGTGGTGTTTGAGATGAAAACGAAGAAATAATTCCGCGATTTTTGCAAAAAGTGAGGGAAGATTTCCTCGATTTGAAAAAACATCATCCCGCTTTGGCATTTTGGGATGGGTTATTGGGATTATTGACGCTTTTGCAATAAAGGCAACCCCTTTTGCGTTAAAAGCATATAATTCTATCGGTTGTGGAAATAATCCAGCATTACTTTTCCTGGCAATTCAAACTGTTTTCAAGAAGCATCAGACATTTCGGGCTGCCTCCTGTGGTTGGATACGCGCTTTTGGCCTTGGTGGTGATGGTGTTGCCAGCGGTACTTTGGCCGCAAAAGACTTATTTCCCATGGCTTTACCTCGCTGCCGGAGTGCTTGCCATGAATCCTTTTCGCAGCGATGGACGCAACGAGTTCCTGAAAATTTGCTATTCCAAGCGCGAGTTTCTCCTTCTCCGAACGGTTGAAAACCTGTTGCTCGTTCTCCCTTTCAGCCTTGTACTGCTGATTCGCAGGCAGTTCCTTTTGGCATTGGGTTTACTCATCATCGCTTTTTTTAGGGGCATTACCGCTAATTGGAACCGAAAAAGAATGAACCTTCCAGCCTTACCCACGCCGTTTTCAAAAAGGCCTTTCGAGTTCGCAATAGGTTTTCGCGTCAGTTTTCCATTGATTCTGTTTCTCTATTATGTAGTGCTGATGGCCGTCATCCACGACAACTTCAACTTGGGCATTGTTGCTACATATGTCGTTTTCATCACTTGCATGGTGTATTATTGCCAAATGGAACCAGAATACTATGTTTGGCTCCATGATGCGCAGCCCAAACAGTTCCTTTTCCAGAAACTGAAAACCGCTGCCATCTACGCTTTTTCATTAGTTGTCGTGCCCATCGTGGCGTTGTCTGTCTTTTTCCCGAAATACATCGGATTTCTCGTGTTGGCTGTTTTGATGGGCCTCTTGAATCTAACCGTTGTTATCTTATTGAGATACACCGAGTTCCCTAAACCATTTCATATTGGAGACGTAATGCTACTTGCCGCTTGTGTGATTTGTCCCATCTATCCTCCATTAGCTCTCCTTCCGATTCCTTTGACATTCTACTTGTTTGGCAAAGCCAAGAAAAACCTAAACAACTACCTATGATTCAACTTGTTGAAATTTCAAAAGCCTTTGGTTCCCATGTCGTTCTAGACCGTTTGTCGTTTACCTTTGAAGACAATAAGGTTTACGGCATTGTTGGGAAAAACGGTTCTGGAAAGACGACCTTGTTCCACTGCATGACGGGCCTTGAATCCTGCAAAGGGGAGATTGTTTCGGAGCGTCGCCCTTTAAAGAATCACATCGGATATTTGCCGACGGAACTATTTTTCTACAAGTTGATGACTGGTATGGAATATGTGCAGTTTGTCTGCAACGCTCGAAACCAAAAGATTGAAAACATAGCCGCCAGAAACATCTTTGAATTGCCCTTAAACGATTACATTTCAACCTATTCTACGGGCATGAAAAAGAAATTGGCCTTGTTCGCCATACTGCTTCAAGATGTGCCTTATTATATCTTCGATGAGCCTTTCAATGGCATTGATTTCCAAAGCAGTGTGCTGGTTTTCGACATCATCAAGGCCTTGAAACAAAGGGGCAAGACCGTCATCATGTCGTCGCACATCTATACGACTTTGACCCAAACATGCGACGAAATCTGCCTTTTGGAAGACGGAAATTTCAAACAACAGGTCTTGAAAGCGGATTTTGACGCTTTGGAGAAGTCGATGCATCAGGAAATCGTTGGCAATGCGTTGGATTTGCTGGGCTAAAACCAACTATATTCCATATTTGGAACACAATCGATTTCAATTCGCAAAAACTCCTATTTTACCCCACAACGATATTGACGATCTTCTTAGGCACATAAATCACCTTGCGCACCTGCTTGCCTTCGAGCCATTTGGCGGACTCAGGGGCGGCAAGCACAGCGGCCTGTACCTCGTCAGCATTCATCGTGACGGGCAGCTCCATATTGAAGCGCATCTTACCGTTGAAGCTGATGGGATAGTTGAAGCTGTTCTCCACAGTCTTGCTCTCGTCGTAAGCGGGGAATGCGGCGTTCACCACTGAGGTCTCATGACCCAGCAGGTGCCACAACTCCTCGGCGATATGCGGTGCGTAAGGCGAAATCATCACCGTCAGAGGCTCAAGGATCTCACGCTTGTTGCACTTCATGTCGGCCAGCTCGTTGACGCAAATCATGAAGGCCGAAACGACCGTGTTGAACGAGATGCTCTCGATGCCGTCCTCTTCCTTCTTGATGAGCTTGTGCAGGCTCTTCAACTCGGGCGCGGTGGCAGGTTCGTCGCTGACGCAGAACTCGTTGTTCTCGTTGTGGAACAGCCTCCAGAACTTACGCACAAAGCGGAAAGTGCCTTCGATACCCTGCGTATCCCAAGGCTTGGATTGCTCCAAGGGGCCGAGGAACATTTCATAGAGACGGAGCGTGTTTCGACATCTTCTCGATCTCGTTGCCACAGACAAAGATATCGTTGCCATCCTTGTCCTTCTCGAAGATGAACTGGGCATCTTTCAGGTCATCGCGCCACTGGCGGAACGCTTCCACATCGAGGATGTCGTTGCGCACCATGTTGATGTCCACATGAATCGGGTCGCTGAACTGCTCGCGACCTTCGAGGTTCTTGGAGACGAACAACGGACCACCATGATAGGCCTCGCCTTCAATGAAGACGGGGACATCCATGCCAGCAACCAAATCCCTAATCTTCTGTTCGACGACATGAGAGCCTTCCTTGAAGTCGTTAACGACATCGATAATCGGGACAAGCAAGAGCTTGTAGCCTTTCTCATCGGCATAGTCCTGCCAAGGCTCAACCACCTTTTCGAGGTTGCCCATGCGGTTAATCTCGATAAGGATGCCTTTCTCGGGGCAAAAGAAGTCAAAGCGACGGCGACCGTCCTTAAAGTCTTTCTCGAACTTCACTCCGAGTTTGTTGTCCTTGATGAGTTGCCACACGCCATATTCGCAGAGTTTCTCCATGTTGGCACGATAGGCGAAGCTCGAACGGCCTTGAATCATACCCTGGTTAATCATCCTTTGGAAAGGTTCGTCTTTGCATGACAAACCAATATCAAACAAGAACTTGCACCAGAAGCGGCTGTAGATCAAGTGGCCAGTGGCATGTTCAGCGCCACCGATATAGAGGTCGACATTCTGCCAATAGTCGTTGGCTTCGCGGCTGAAGTATTCCTTGTCGTTGTGCGGGTCTTCGTAGCGGAAATAATAACCGCTGGAACCAGCAAAACCAGGCATGGTGTTGGTCTCGATGGGATAGCCTTCCTCGGTGACCCAGTTCTTGGCGCGAGCCAAAGGCGGCTCACCCGTCTCGGTAGGCTTATATTCGCTGATGGCAGGCAACTCAAGCGGAAGTTTCGACTCGTCCATGGCGTAAGGCATGCCGTCCTTATAATAGATCGGGAATGGCTCGCCCCAATAACGCTGGCGGCTGAAGATGGCATCGCGCAGGCGGTAGTTGGTCTTGCCCGTGCCGACACCGAGTTTCTCCAGTTCTTCAATCATACGCTCAATGGCTTTCTTCACAGTCAGGCCGTTGAGGAAGCCCGAGTTGACCAGCTCGCCGTCCTTGGCGTCGAAGCTCTCCTCCCATGTGGAAGGATCGGTGGCCTCGGTGCCAGGTTTCTTCACCACTTGGATGATGGGCAGGTTGAAATGGCTGGCAAAGGCGAAGTCGCGACTGTCGTGGGCAGGCACAGCCATGATGGCGCCCGTACCGTAACCCATCAATACATAGTCGGCAATCCAGATGGGCAGTTTGGCACCCGTGATGGGGTTGATGCCGTAGGCACCCGTGAAGGCACCGCTCACCTTGCGGACCTCAGCCATACGTTCGCGTTCGCTGCGGTTCTTGGTGCGGGTGATATACTCCTCCACCTCAGCGCGTTGCTCAGGCGTGGTGATTTCCTTTACCAACTCATGCTCAGGAGCCAGCACCATAAAGGTCGTGCCAAACAAAGTGTCCGCACGCGTCGTAAACACCTCTAAATCGATATCTTTACCGTCCACCTTGAAGATAACGGAAGCACCCATGGATTTGCCAATCCAGTTGCGCTGCAAGTCCTTCACCGATTCGCTCCAGTCCACGGTCTCGAGACCTTGAAGCAGGCGGTCGGCATAAGCCGTGATACGGAGCTGCCATTGCTTCATCGACTTGCGCTCCACGGGGAAGCCGCCACGAACCGAGAGACCGTCGGCCACCTCGTCGTTGGCGAGCACCGTACCCAAGCCAGGGCACCAATTCACCATGGCCTCAGCTTGATAGGCAAGACGGTAGTTCATCAGTACCTCTTGTTGCTGCTTCTCGCTCATTGCCTTCCACTCGGCGGCGGTGAAGCTCAACGGCTTGCTCTCGGCCACATTGAGGCCTTCGGTACCTTTCTCCTCGAAACGAGCAATCAGCTTGCTGATAGGTTGTGCCTTCTGACAGCCGTTGCAGTAGAACGAGTTAAACAACTGAAGGAATGTCCATTGCGTCCACTTGTAGTAGCCTGGCTCGCAAGTGCGCACCTCACGGTCCCAGTCGTAGCAGAAACCGATCTTGTCCATCTGCTCGCGGTAGCGGTTGATGTTCTTCTCGGTCGTCACGGCTGGATGGGTACCCGTTTGGATGGCATATTGCTCAGCGGGCAGACCGTAGGCGTCGTAACCCATCGGATGCAGCACGTTGAAGCCTTTCAGCCTTTTATATCTTGCATAAATATCCGAGGCAATGTAGCCCAGCGGATGTCCCACGTGCAAGCCAGCTCCCGAAGGATACGGAAACATATCCAAGACATAGAATTTCGGCTTACTGTGGTCAATATCAACCTTATAGATTTTGTTGTCGCGCCAGTATTGCTGCCACTTCTTCTCGATTTCGGTAAAGTTATAGTCCATACAACGAGGTGTTTTTGCGGTTTTTGAAAGAAACTGCAAAAATACAGTTTTTTAGAATGTAACAGCCGCAAATTCTTGACCTAATTGATGGATTTGTTGCAAAATCTGTTGCTCTCGTTCTTGGGAAGGCTTTTTAAAGCCATTGATATAGTTACGAAGCAATCCAGCATTAATACCTGCCTTCAATGCAAACTGTCCAACATTGATTTCCGGATGGGTCAAGAAAAAGCGTTGCAACTCAGAAGGTTCCGCCTCATCGTAAGTAAAACTCTCAAAACTGACATCCACATCCAAATTTCGCCAATGGATGCCGATCGTGCTGATTTCATATTCTTCACGTTCCGAATCAGAAGCCTTCAACAAATCTTTATACCAAAGTAGCGACTGGCGATAGGTCTTTCCATCATCGCCAAGGCCATAGATCCACTCGCCCTCAAACCATATTTTATTGATCTTCATCGTCTTCTGGTTTAAAGATTTCATACCAACGATTGATGATAATGTCGGCGTTTTCATGAATGGCACGCTCAATACGTTTCAAGTCGTTAGCTTTGATGTTGTTTGAACTCTCCAACACAAAGCCTTCTCCATCCCAAACAAATTTGGCATCGCCATTGTGGCCTCTCACATGCACATGGATTGGCTCATGTTCATGGGAAAAGAACATAAAAATAAAACCATACTGTCTAAATAATTCTGGCATAATCAGTTTGTTTAATCATACCGCAAAAATAGGTATTATTTTTGATTCCCAGAGGTATTAAAAGCAAAAAAAGCACAGCCTTGCTAATATTAATTGGTTTTTGATAAAAGAGCTGAATATAGGACTATAAATCATCTCCATTCGCCTGATTGTATACATTGTCATAAAACATCAATATCTTGTATTTTCCATATTGTTCAAATATATCAAACCAAACTTGCCTATTTAAAATATCCTCATCTGTATCTTCATCTGAAAGCACCTGATAGAATGCAGCTTGATATGGCTTTTTATTTACCAACATTTCATACGAAATATCTTCACTCTCTGGTATACTATTATTCTTAAGTGTTAGATACTTAGCATTATTGCTGAATTGTTGGCATAAATTGTTATACCTAATCTTTATTTGACTTTCATCCACTGAATATTTATCTGCCACAAAAATACGATACACCTTGTTGTTATTTGTCACAACAGCAATTTCAACATCTCGACCATTAAATTCTCCTTCCAAGTAATCTGTCGTACTATTGTACTTGTAACCTTTTGCCTTCAATTTTTGTATCATTTCTGACTTATAACCATCAACAGGAATACCGAGAAACTTCGTAACCTCTTTTTGCGCGAAAACAGTAGTTGAAGCAACTAACAATAGCATTAGTAGTAATCTTTTCATCTTGTTTTATTACAGCTCTCAGTCCCCAAAGCATAGGAGAATCCTTTATTCCCCAGATTTGTTGATACAAAAGAAGCGTGGAACTGACTATGCCACGCTGCAGATGAAGGTCGTAGGAAACCCGAGAATACGAGCATGTATAACAGCCCACGCTATAAGCGCGGAACCATCATGCCATCTCTTGTATTCTCAATGAAAAGTTCCTACGTTTTCACCTACAAGACAAGCATAACGCTTCTGTAAAACAGACTTGGCGAACCAAATCCAATGGCAAAAATAAGGAAAATACCTGAATACTTATGCTAACTATAGTATTTTTTCAACTTTTCAATAAAACTGTTGCGTTTAATACAATTGAGGTATCGTAATCAAACAACTAAAAACCAATGATTTATCCGACAGCAAACGACTACAAACGACTGTAATCGACTACAAACGTTTTATCAACGGCTCATTCTTGCCAAGCAACGTTATTTTGCAGCGTAAAATCACAAAAGTATTAGTATGGAAACAACCAAACCAATCAAAAGCATTCAATTTGATATGCAAAAAGCGAACATCGACAACATCAAGAATGTAATCTATGAAATTCGAGGGCAAAAGGTAATGCTTGATCGCGATCTCGCCAGTATTTACGGAGTAGAGACACGAGCTCTCAACCAAGCAGTCAAACGTAATGCAGACCGATTCCCTGAGGATTTCATGTTTAAATTATCAAAAGAGGAATGGATTGAAATTGAGAGGATTAGCAATCTGTCGTCACAAAATGTGATGACATCGCCACAAAAACGCCCCAAGTCAGCACCTCCTTATGTTTTCACCGAACATGGTGCTGTGATGCTTGCCTCTGTATTACATAGCCCTTGTGCCATACAAATGAGCGTGATGGTGACAAGGGCTTTTATTGCAATGCGAAAGGCAATTGCAACAATGCTTTCAGTCGACCTAAAAATGGAGCAACTTTCCCATAAAGTCGATCAGTTGAACGCCTATATCGAGGAAATCCTGCATGACCAAAATGACATCAATGAGCAGCAGGAACAGACCAACCTGGAAATTGCAATACTGAAGAAGAAAATATTAATCAAACAAGCTCATCTCCCCTGTAGGTTTAATCCGCGTCTTTCCCAAATGTTTATACGCCAAATCGGTACATTCGCGGCCACGGGGCGTGCGCATGATGAAGCCTTCTTGGATAAGGAATGGTTCGCAGACCTCTTCGATAGTGCCGGGGTCCTCGCCCACTGCCGTGGCGATGGTGTTGACACCCACAGGACCACCTTTGAACTTGTCGATGATGGTCGAAAGGATCTTGTTGTCCATGTCATCGAGACCATGCTCGTCCACATTGAGGGCTTTTAGGCCAATTTTAGCAATATCCAAAGTGATGGTGCCGTCGCCTTGGATTTGGGCGAAGTCGCGGACACGGCGCAGCAAGAGGTTGGCGATACGCGGCGTACCACGGCTGCGACGGGCAATCTCAAAGGCCGCCGTGTCATCGATGGGCACACGCAGGATACCTGCCGAGCGTTTCACAATCTTGGACAAAGTCTTTGCATCGTAATACTCCAAACGCAAATTGATGCCAAAACGCGAGCGCAGAGGAGCCGTCAAGAGACCACTACGGGTGGTGGCACCAATCAAGGTGAAGGGATTCAGCGTGATTTGGATGCTACGGGCGCTGGGACCCGTCTCTAACATAATGTCGATGCGGAAGTCCTCCATGGCAGAGTAAAGATACTCCTCCACCACAGGACTCAAACGATGGATCTCGTCGATGAACAGCACATCGTTAGGCTCGAGGCTGGTGAGCAACCCCGCCAGATTACCTGGTTTGTCCAAAACGGGACCAGACGTCATCTTCATGCCAACGCCAAGTTCATGTGCAATGATATGCGACAAGGTGGTCTTGCCCAGTCCCGGAGGGCCATGCAGCAAGGTATGGTCGAGGGCTTCGCCACGCTGGGCGGCGGCCTTCACGAAAACGCGCAGGTTGTCGACCACTTGCTTCTGTCCCGCAAAACTTTCAAACATGTCGGGACGCAAGGCGTTTTCGAGGTCTTTCTCGGCCTTCGACAGGTGGGAAGCGTTGGCATCAAGGTTACTGTTCATAGGTTTGTTTTAGGTCGCAAAGATACAACTTTCGGCGGAAATTGGGATATTCTCAAAAAAATGTATCTTTGCAGCCTAAAACCATTTCATCATGAAACGCATCCTATGCCTCTCCATATTCATTGCAATGGCCACGATAGCCTTTGCGCAAAGCCATGGCTCTGTGCATGTTGACCAAGACAGCCGCATCGAAAGTCTCATCGCGAAGCAACGGTCACTTTACAAGATGGACAGCTCGTTTAACGGCTACCGCATCCATATCTTCATGGAAATCGGCAATGAGGCTTTGGACCATGCCAAGTCCGTGAAGGCCCAATTTGAGCGTGCCTTCCCTGACATACCCATCTACCTGACCTATTCCGAACCTTATTTCCGCCTGCGTGCCGGTGACTTCCGCAACCGCGTGGAGGCCGAGAAATGCTTGCGCCGCATCAAGCCACGTTTCAAGGAGGCGTTCGTCACGGCGGACAGAATCTTCAGACCTAAATTCAACTCAAAGAATGAGGAATGAGGAATGGCGTTTGTTTCATCCCACATTCCACATTCTTAATGCAAATAATCTTCAACGTTTCGCACCACAATCCCCAACCGAAGGACAAAAGCTTCTTCGGTGGCGAAGCCGATGTGCGGCAGCATGATAAGATTAGGCGTATCAAACAAGGGATTGTCCTCTTTTAGAGGCGGCTCTGTGCCATAGACATCAGTGGCCGCACCCGCTATCTTCCCTGCCTTCAAGGCGTTGGCTAAGGCCAACTCGTTCACAACAGGTCCACGAGCCGTATTGATTATAATGGCACTGGGTTTCATCAAAGCAAAGTCCTTCTCGGTGATGAAATCACGCGTGTCGGCATTCAAGGCGACATGAAGCGTGACAATGTCGGATTCCTTCAGCAAGGTCCACTTGTCCACAAAGGTCACGCCCTCGACTTGCTTCGGCGTTCGGTTCCAGGCCAACACCTTACAGCCAAAGGCATTCGCCAATTGGGCCACACGCTGACCGATGTTGCCCATGCCGATGATGCCTATGGTCTTGCCGCCAATCTCGCGTCCAGGCATGATGCCTTTGCGCTGGCATTGGCGCGTAATCGCATCGTTTTCAAGCACTTTTCTGTACACATCAATCATCATGGCGATGGCGAGTTCGGCCACAGCCTCGGTGCTATAACCCGCCGCGTTCTTCACGAGGATGCCACGCCTTTGGCATTCCTCCATGTCGATGTGGTCCAAGCCTGTGAAGGCGATGGAGAGCATCTTCAGGTTGGGACAGGCATCAAGGAAATCCTTGCGCAGCGGGATGTTGCTCTCGATGATAACCTCGGCACCTTCGGCACGACGCTTCAGCTCATCCGGATTTTCGTTGCGGTCAGGATAGACAACCACCTCGTGCCCGGCCTTTTTCAGACCTTCACAGGCGGCTTCAACCTGTTGGACTTTCAAGCCCAAAGGCTCCAAAAAGACGATTTTCATTTTGCAGCGATCATTTCGATTTCGACCAATGCTTTCTTGGGCAGTTCCTTCACTGCGAAAGCGGCACGAGCAGGATAGTCACCCTTGAAATATTTGCCATACACGGCATTCATCTCGCCAAAATAGCTCATGTCGGCGAGATAGCACACCGACTTCACCACATTGTCGAAGGTGCAGCCGGCCTCGTTGAGGATGGCCTCAAGGTTTTTCATGCTCTGCTCGGTCTGGGCAGCGACGCCCTCGGGCATCTCACCCGTGGCAGGATTGATGGGTAGTTGACCCGAAATGAACACCATTCCGTTGGCCTCAATGGCCTGACTGTAAGGTCCGATAGCGCCCGGAGCCTTCGTTGTTGCAATCACTTTTTTCATGTCAATGAGTTTATCGAATTATTGTTGATAATTTTAATGGTTTTATAAGGTGCAAAAATAAGAAAAATGTTACTTTTGCAAACTGAAAAAAGCGCAAAGCCATGTCGACATTCAAGAATATCCTACGCAAGCTCAACAACCGCTACGTATACGCCACCATACTCTTCCTCTTGGTCATCCTCGTCATCGACCAGTTCAACCTCTTCGAGCAACGCAGACTCAAGAAGTCGCTGAACGACCAAAAGCAGCAAATTGAGTATTACGAGAAGGAAATCTCGGAGAGCAAGGAATACCTCAACGCCTTGCAAAACGACACGGCTACCATGGAAAAAGTGGCTCGCGAACAATACTTGATGAAGCGCGACAACGAGGTCATCTACCTAATCGAGACGCAAGAATGAGAACCTCTTTCGGCATAAAGGCTTTTCTGCTCCTCATCTTCTCTCTCTTTTCGGTTCACCCTCTTTTTTCGCAACACTCCTTAAGCGGCAAAGTCACCGATGAGCGCAACCGCCAGCCGCTGGCTTTCGTCAATGTGGTCGTCAACGAGGGGTTGCAAGGCGTCATCACCGATATCGACGGAAAATACGAAATCCATGCTAACGAGCCTATCCACAAGGTCAAATTCTCGTCAATAGGTTATGAGCCCAAGGAAATTGAGCTCCAGGCCCAACAAAAGAAATGTAATGTCGCTTTGACACCCAAAACATTTGAACTCAACGAAGTGACCGTGGAAGCCGGCGAGAATCCCGCCCATCGCATCATCGACAGCCTGATGGCTCATCGACATGCCAACAACCCCAATTCATTGGAGTCGTACAGCTACAAAATCTATGACCAAATGGTCTTCACCGTCGACAGCTCCGAGTTGGGCAATGCCTTGACCCAACAGCAAGAAGGCGGTGCCTTACAGATGTTCGACAGCATCCTGAAAAAGAGCGACTTGATGGTGATGGAGACCGCTTCGGAGGTGCTTTTCAAGGCGCCTGACCGCAAGTTACAAAACGTGCTCGGCACCCGAATCGCCGGCATGAAGAACCCCACTTTCGTTTATTTGGTCAATAGCATGCAGAGCGTCAGCTTCTACGACGAAACCGTCAATATCACCGGCACCGACTATGTGAACCCTATCAGCCGCGGCAGCAAGACGCACTATTTCTTTACTTTAGAGGCGGTCCATCCCATTGGGCAGAATGACTCACTTTATGTGATTTCATTCCACCCCATGCGTGGCAGCAACTTCAACGGCCTTCGCGGCACCATGACCGTCAACAGCGACGGCTGGGCTTTACAGAGTGTCAAAGCCTCGCCCAACGAACAAGGCGGGGTATTTGTCGCCGACATCCAACAACTCTACCAGAAAGTAGAAGGCCAATGGTTCCCGAAGCAACTCAACACCAACTTGAAATTTCCAAGTATCGTTGCTGATGTGGAAGGCACCGCATTGTCGATGGTAGCCATAGGGAAGAGCTATCTCACCGACATCGAAATCAACCCCGAACTCAACAAGCGACAGTTTTCCGACATCGAAATCAAGGTAGATCCCGATGCCGGCTACCGCGACGAGACCTTCTGGGACGCCCACCGCATCGACTCGCTCACCGAACGCATCAAGTCGACCTACATCCTCGTCGACTCACTCACTGAAGGCACCGACATCTTCGACCGCGTGCTCGGATTTACCGACAAGTTACTGAACGAATCCGCCATTCCCGTTGGTCCCATTAACCTCGACCTTGGCAACATCTTCAACATCTCGAGCACGCGAGGCTTATATTTCGGGCTCGGTGCCAGCACCAACGACCGACTCTTTCGCTGGTTCAGCATCAGGGGGTCCTTTGGTTATTGGACCAAAATCAAAAGTCTGGACTATAGCGGTGGCCTAAAACTGAAACTCAACCGCCAACGACAAATGGAACTCGATTTCCAATACTCCCACAGGTCGGAACCCATCGGAGAGTTCGGCGGAATGCTTGAGAAAGAGAGCGGTTCTTTCCTCTCCACATCGAGCTACAAGTACACATTCTACGAAAACATACACTCGCGACGCAACCGTTTCGATGTCACCTACTCGACCCGCTTTGCCCGGCACTTCAAGGCTTACCTTAACTTCAGTACTAGCCATAAATGGTATAACACCAATTACTTTCACATCCCCACCGACTCGCTGACGGAAGGCCGCTTCACAGTGGCCGAGGTCAAGCTGAGGTTTGCCTATAATGAGAAGTTTCTCAGCACGCCACAAGGGCTGCGCTCGTTGGGCACGACGGCTCCTATCGTGTGGTTTTCCTACCAACATGCCTTCCCCAACCTTTTTGGAGGACAATTCGAGTACGACCGCTTCAAGCTCGAAGTCTCCAAGAATTTCTACACCCACTACCTAGGCGTCTCCAAAGTATTATTGCAAATGGGATATGCCACCGAATCGTGTCCGGTGGTGGAGACCTTCAATATCCTAGGCACCTACGAACGATTTGGGCTTTATTCACCAGGTAGTTTCAGCACCATGCGTTTGGACGAGTTTTTCTGCGACCGTTTCGTTGCACTTTATCTGAGCCACAACTTCAATGGAATGCTCTGGAAGACAAACTCGCAGTGGTTCAGACCTGAACTCACCATAGCCACAAACATCGGTTGGGGCGACATGCGCCGCGCTGCCGCTTTTCCCGACAAAAACTTCAAGACGATGGAGAGAGGCTATTTCGAGAGCGGCTTCGTCATTGACGGGATACTATCCTCTCCTTTCGCCAAAGTCGGAGCGGGTGTGTTTTACCGCTATGGTGCCTACACTTTACCCAGGGTCTGGGACAACTTCGCCTGGAAATGGAGTGCCATAATAGAATTCTAACCACCATGAAAAGACTTGCCATACTATTCGGATTCATCGCTTTGCTTGCGTCATGCAACCAACAGCCAAAGAAAATCATGCTACAAGGCGAGGCACAAGGTTCCTATTATGCCATCACCTATTACGATGAGCAGGAGCGCAATTTCCAACATGAGATCGACTCCATTTTCCATGCTGTGGATGTGTCGGTCAACTTGTGGGTCGACACTTCGGTCATCTCGAAAGTCAACCGCAACGAAGATGTCACGCTTGACAGCATCTTCGTCGACAACTTCCGTATCGCGCAAGAGGCTGCTGCCTTGTCAGGCGGTTATTTCGACCCCACCATCTCGCCCATCGTGGCTGCCTGGGGCTTCAGTTACAAGCATGGCGACAGCATCACGCCTCAACTCATTGACAGCCTAAAGCAATTGGTCGACTATCGCAAAGTGCGTATTGAAAACGGAATGGTCGTCAAGGAGAATCCTGCCATGACTTTAGATTTCAATGCCATAGCACAGGGCTACACTTCCGATCTGATCGCTTCATTTTTGGACAGTCGGGGCATCAAAAACTACTTGGTCGACACGGGTGGCGAGATTATGGCGCGTGGCGCCAAACCTAACGGGCAGCCTTGGATTGTGGGCATCGAGAAGCCCGCCGACAACTGGGACTCGGAGCAGGTGGTCCACACCCGCATCGCTTTGTGCGACAAGGGCTTGGTCACCTCGGGCAGCACCAGAAAATATGTGGAACGCAACGGCAAACGCTATTCCCACTGCATCGACCCCAACACAGGCTATCCCGTCGAACATCAGGTGCTCAGTGTAACGATAATGGCCAACAGTTCCGTTTGGGCCGACGCCTTGGCCTCCATCTGCATGGTGATGGGTATGGAGAAGTCGTTGCCGCTCATCGAGAGCATGGACGACGTGGAAGCGTATTACATCTATGTCAACGAAAAAAACGAATTGGAGACCTTTGCCACAGAAGGGTTTAGCGTAATAAAGTAATCAACGATATGGATAAAGATAAAGAAGAAAACAAAATCGAAGAATCCTCTGGAGTGTATTTATATGGGCCTGATGTTTACGTGTTAAGCAACAGACAAAACCCTAAAAGCGCCTTCGTATTGCCCCAAGAATATGGAGAAGCAAATCAAACAGACACCCCAGCGCCCGAGGCCGAGGAAACAAAAGACAAAGTTCCTTCAGATGGGCCTGTCTGCCCACAATGCGGCAATGCCATCATTGGAAATCCGACATTCTGCTGCGAATGTGGGTTTAAACTATAAGGCAAATAATACTCATTCAGAGGTAAAAGCAGCCATCATGTAGTCAAGCTGCTTTTGCGCAAGTGTTGCAAAACAAAAAAAAAAGCACTGAAAATCAGTGCTTTATTCTTGTACTCCCGCAGGGGGTCGAACCCTGGACACCCTGATTAAGAGTCAGGTGCTCTACCAACTGAGCTACGGAAGCATCGTTTGTGGGTGCAAAAGTACAACCTTTTTCAATACAATGAACCTTTTTCAACAACTTTTTTTTCATAAGTATATCAATTCATTGTAAAACAGATATTTATAAAAACACCAAAATACCATCAAAACTTAATTTTTGCGCCACAAAAACCGACCAACCTGTACAAAATTATAGTATTTTTGCCGACTCAAAAAAAGACCGAAAACCATGAAGAGAAAAGATAAGGACAGTAACCCGCTCTGGCAAAACGACTTCACCACGCTTCTGCTGCGTCTTTTGGCGGTTTATGTCATCATGGCCATCCTGCAAGTGGCTTTTTATATGATTGACAAACCTTATTTAGGGCATATCTCTGACTTCAGCGAGACCTTAAGCATCGCGAAAGGCGCACTACGCTTCAACCTCATGTCGGTGCTTCTGGCCAACACTCCGTTCATCCTCCTCTCCATCCTGCCCTTCCACTTCCGCGAACGGCGTTGGTACCAAGGTATCTTGTATGCTATTTACCTGATCACCAACTCCGCCGTTATCATCCTAAACAGCGCCGACATCATCTACTTCACCCACACCATGAAGCGCGTCACCTTTGAGGACACCCATTTCACCAGCAATAGCAACAACTTACCCATCATCCTTGACTTCATCACACATAACCTGCCTGTCATCATCATTGCACTCGCACTCATCGGATTGCTCATCTACAGTTGGCATTACATCATATATCGTCCTACGCGCATCGAAAACAAGCGACGCTACTACCTCGTCAACTCCATCGCCGCCATGATAGTCGTCGTTCTGACAATTTGCGGAATACGCGGCACCGTCAACCCCACCAAACCTTGGACCAAGATGAGCGAGGCAGCGGAGTATTCACCCGAGAAGACCTGGCTCACGCTCAGCAACCCTTATTGTTTCTTCCGATCGCTCGACAAAGAAACTGAATACGACCGTGTAAGTTATTTCAGCGACGAGGAATGTAATCGCATCTATAGTCCCGAGCATGATCTCGACAGTTGTTGCATCGACCTGGGTCAGCGCAACGTTGTGGTGTTTATCATGGAGAGTTTCAGCAAGGAACACTCAAAATACCTCTGCCCCGAACTGTATCGCAACGAAACAGGCTGCACCCCCTTCCTCGACTCGCTGATGCAGGAAGGCTATACTTTTACCCACGCCTACGCCAACGGCATGAAGTCGATTGAGGCCATGCCCGCCATCTTTGCATCTATCCCCTCATTCAAGACCTCGTTTGCCACCATGCCCGAGACTTTCGGCGAGTTCGAAGCCATGCCCGAAATATTGGCCAAACAAGGCTACGAAACGGCCTTCTTCAGCGGCAGCGAACACAATTCCATGGGCTTTGAGGAAATGGCGCAAAGGTTTGGCGTCGAAAAATGCTATTGCCGAGAAGAATACGAGAATGACTATCCTGTGAACGACAGCACCGTAGAGCCTTTCTGGGGTGTCTACGACATGCCCTATTTCCTTTTTATGGCTGATGAAATCGACAAGATGCAGGAGCCCTTCTTCGCTTCGGTCTTCAACCTCACTTCGCACCATCCCTACCGCGTGCCGCCCGACTATGCCGACATCGTACCCCACGGCCACAACCCCGAACAACGCGTGGTGGCATACACCGACATGTCTTTCCGCGCCTTCTTCGAACGCGTCAAAAATGAACCGTGGTTCTGCAACACAATCTTCGTCTTCGTGGCCGACCATGTGGCACCCCTTGCCTACGACCCACAGACACGTAGCACCATGAAAGGACGCTCTTCCATCATCCAATTCCTCTATACTCCCGACGGCACTCTGCAAGGCATCGACAGCACCACCGTCCAGCAACTCGACCTCATGCCTACCGTCCTTGGACTTCTTGGCAACAAAGAGCCTTACTTCGCCTTCGGCCGTGATGTGTTCAACGAACCGCAACGGAAACCCGTTGCCTTCAATTGCATCAACCAAATGTACCAATGCATCACCGACTCGACGACGTTCTATTTCAACACCGAAAAAGTGGTGGAGATTAAAGAAGGGAATCCGCAAAAAAGTGATGAGGACTTTCTGAAAGCCGTGCTACAAAGCTACGCCGAAAGTCTTGCTAACAAGAAATACACAACACAAGAATAAGGCTTACGACACAAACCAAGCCTTGAACTCGGCCACACGAGCCTTGCTGACGATGACCTTCTCGGGTGTCTCAACAGTGAGGTTGATGGCCAGTTTATTGCCAAACCAAACGGAGACGTCCTTCACCGCATTACGCGATATCAGGAACTGGCGATTGGCGCGGAAAAACATCTGAGGATCGAGCTGCGCCAAAATGTCGTCCAAAGTCTGGTTCATGTAAAAAGTCTTGTCGTCAAAGGTGACCAACTTCACCGTCTTGGTGTCAATGTAGGCATAGGCAATGTCGCTGGTGGGAAGCGGCACCAACTTGTCGCGCTCGGGAAGCAGGAAGCAGCTCTTGAATTTCGGCTTGGCACCCAAATGCTTCAGCAAGGCTTCCAGCTGCTGCTGCTCGAGACCCCTGCCCAAGTTATGGTATTTTGCGACGGCACGCTCCAACGCCTCCTTGCTGATGGGCTTCAGCAGATAGTCGATGCTGTTCACCTCGAAGGCCTTCAAGGCATATTCGTCATAGGCAGTGGTGAAAATGACCGGGCAGGTGACCGTGACGCGGTCAAAGATGGTAAACGACGACCCGTCAGCCAAATGAATGTCCATGAAAATGAGATCAGGCATGGGATGTTGACTGATCCAATCGACACTGTCCTCAATCGACTCAAGCACGCCAACGATTTCGGTATCTGGGCTGACTTCTCCAAGAAGCTTCTTGAGCGTCTTCGCAGCCATCAATTCGTCTTCAATAATTAGAGCTTTCATGGTTCATTCGATTTGTTTAAGGGGCAAAGTTACACTAAAAATCTTTCCATCATCAAAAATATCAACATTTTCGTTCCATTTGATACGATATCGCTCCGAAAGATTGGCCAAGCCAATGCCTGTTCCATCTTCTTTTCCAATCTTGGGTTGGATCTTATTGCTGATTACCAAATGGTTTTCATCATCAGTCAAGATATTGATGGTGAGAGGTTGTTTCGATGAGATGACATTGTGCTTGATGGCGTTTTCTATCAAGCCCTGGATGGAGAGGGGCAAGACATAATAGTTGTCATATTTTTCATGGTCGATATGATGGTCGAAAATGAGATTGTCGCCATAACGCATCTTCATCATCCTGCAGTAGGAACGTACGCAATCAAGTTCCTGTGACAAAGTCACCACCTCCTCGTTCTTAAGGGTGTAGCGCATCACCGTCGACAACTGGTGGACAAAATCGCCAGCCTTGTCGGCATCAACGTCAATCAATGCCTTCAAGGTGTTCAGCGAGTTGAAAAGAAAATGCGGGTCCATCTGGGTCTTCAGGGTCTCATAGCGCGAGTTAAGGTTCTCGGCACGAAGCGTCTCGTTCTCCACCGCTATTCGTCTTTGCTGATAAAGCGAGCGCTGCAAATAACTGAATACAAAAGCAATGGAGACCAAGGTGAAATCACCCAACATGCCTCTACTGATATATCCTATCAAAGACCGGGGAACGGGGCCATAAGGCCAGATATACAATTGGATAATCGTACACAACGAACTTAAGAATCCAGCAATCAATAAGGTTCCCACAATATTAATCATCAATTCGTTACGGCGCAACGCATAGTGCCGGCTCATCACCTTTCTGTTGTATAGAAATACCGACAAAATCATCAGGAAGGTAAACGGCACATTAAACAGCAAAATATGGGAGAACCTGGGCTTGTCGAACTTGTGGCCAGGCTGGAACCTATCTGCTTGAAACAACGCTGGAAATTTTCTTTGAAATGTCCCAAAGACATATTCGTTGGCGCCCACCACATGCTCTTTCTCGCGTTCAAACTCTTCCTGCTCGTTGGCATCGGCAAAAGAAGGCCTGCCAAAATAATGACTCAACGCAAACAAGGAATAATAGCCTATCGTTATGGCGAGTGTCATCATGACAATCCGCTTTAGCGAAAGGTAGTTGTCGACTTCGTTCAAGTTCATGTTTTTCATGGCAACGCTATCTTTATTCGTATCTCAAGGCATTTATCGGATCGGTGCGCGATGCCTTCAAGGCGGGGAAGAATCCCGAAATGAGGCCGAGGATGGCACACGAAACAAAGGCGATGACCATCCACAACACATTCACGACAAAAGGCAACGACATGGCCATCGAGGCCACATAGGAGAGTAACAATCCAAGCAACATACCAACGACACCTCCGATAAGGCTCAAAATGATACTTTCGGTGAGGAACTGCAATAAGATCGCCGAGTTCTTGGCACCGATCGACATACGCAGACCGATTTCCTTAGTGCGCTCGGTGACGGTGACGTACATGATGTTCATGATGCCGATACAACCCACCAGCAAGGATATCAGAGCAATGGCAACCAGCACCGTGGTGATCATGCCCGTCATCGATGTCATCATCTCCAACATCTCCTGTTGGGTGCGCACCTCGAAATCGTCTGCACCACCGTCTGGAATCTTGTGTGAAACACGCAAAATGCTCTCAACTTCCTCCACAGCGGCCTCTGCCACATCCTCGGAAGCGGCCGAGCACACGATTTGCTGGATATAGTCGACACCCAACATACGCTTCTGCACGGTTGAATAAGGCATCACCACAAGGTCATCTTGGTCCATGCCCATTCCGTTTTGGCCTTTCTCCTTCAACGTACCAATGACCTTGAAAGGCATATTTCCAATGCGGATGGTCTTGCCGATAGGATCTTCATCCTCGTCAAACAACTCTTTGACGATGGTTTGTCCTACCAATCCGACTTTGGCATATTTCTTCACATCTTCATCGGTGAAGTTGACGCCTGTTGCAATCTCGTATTTCCTAATCTCCAAATAGTCAGGCGAGCCACCATACACCGTTCCCGACCAGTTCTTGGATCCATTCACCAATTGGCCACCACTGTTGACCACAGGACTGACCATGGTGACATTTTTGGCGTTCTTGGCAATCAGTTCACAGTCTCTTACCTTGAGCGATTGCACATTGCTGGAGCCCATGCTGACGCCACCACGCCGTTGGTTGGCACGCATCACCATGATGAGGTTGGTACCCATATCGGAGAGCTGATTCGCCGTACTTTGTTTCAAGCCCTCACCCAAATTGACCACAGCGATGACGGCAGCAATACCGATGACGATGCCAAGCATGGAAAGGGCCGAGCGCGTCTTGTTGCGCATCAAGGCTTTCGCCGAAATTCTTATGAGGTTCAGGATATCCATGGTCAATAATCGTTTTCTACGGGCAAAGCTGCCAACGCCGCTGCCGCTGATTTGGTCGTCACGGACTCATCACGGAGGATGTGGCCGTCACGAAGAAAGATGGTTCTACTCGTAAATACCGCAATGTCAGACTCATGCGTTACAAACGCAATGGTCTTGCCCTGTTCGTGCAAACTCTGGAAGAGACTCATGATTTCGTAAGAAGTGCGGGTATCAAGGTTACCTGTGGCTTCATCAGCCAACACGATGACCGGGTCGTTGACCAAGGCACGGGCGATGGCCACGCGCTGCTGCTGACCTCCCGAGAGTTGGTTGGGCATGTGACCCATGCGGTCTTTCAAACCCACAAGTTCCAAGGCATGCTGTGCCCTTTCATGACGCTCGCGGTGCGACACATCGGGATTATACACCAAAGGCAACTCTACATTCTCCAAAGCAGAAGTACGTGGCAAGAGGTTGTAGGACTGGAACACGAAGCCAATCTTGCGGTTGCGAATCTCCGACAACTCGTTTTTGGACTTCGTCCTCACCGAGATGCCGTCAATGTAATACTCGCCGGCAGTAGGTTGGTCGAGACAACCGAGAATGTTGAGCAAGGTCGATTTGCCGCTTCCCGACGAACCCATGATGCTCACGAACTCACCTTGGCATATATCGAACGACACACCCTTGAGGGCATGCACCTCCTCACTGCCAACGACAAACGTACGTTTGAGGTTCTCAACCTTGATGATGGATTGCTTCTCATTCATAACGTCAGACGTCATTTTTTCTGTTGCTGGTTGTTGTTCCTGTTTCTTCCAGGAGGACCAGGCATGAAGGGGTTCTCACCCTTCTTCACGGCCTTTTCCTTGGCAACAAATTGTGCCGACAGCACGACTGAATCACCAGCCTGCACACCTTGTTCGACGATTCTGTAAGCCCCGTCGCTCATGCCTGCCTTGACAGGACGTGGCATGATATCATTGCCTTTCTTTAGCCAAACCACAGTGTGACCGGACGCCGATGCTTCATCCATCTCCGGGCGTTCGCCCTGTGGAGGCTCGCGACGTTGACCCTCGGGCTTTTCAGCTTTGCGGATGGCTTTCAACACCGCCTCGTCGGGCGTAAAGGTGAAGGCCTCGGCCGGGACAGCCAAACCCGTTTGCTCTTCGGTGACGATAGTCACGCTGGCGGTCATGCCTGGGAAGAGCTTCTGGTCGGGGTTGGGTGCCTCGATGATGACAGTATAGGTCACCACATTGCTTGTCGTGGTTGGCTTCATACGAATTTGATTCACAGTACCTTCAAACACATCGTTCATGTAGGCGTCGACGGTGAAAGTCACACGCTGCCCTGTTTTCACTTGCCCGATGTCGGCCTCGTCAACATCAGCCTCCACCTGCATCTTGGTCAGGTCATTGGCCAAAGTGAACAGCGTAGGCGTACTGAATGAGGCGGCCACCGTCTGACCCACCTCCACCGCACGATCGAGCACGATGCCATCGATGGGCGAATAGATTTCGGCATAGGCCAAGTCAACCCGAGCCTGGTCATAAGAGGCTTGCGCGTTGCGCTTGCTCATCTGTGCTTGCGTGTAGCTGTTTTGAGCCTCCTGGTAGGCTGCCAAAGTAGCGGCATTCGCCTCGTAGAGTTGCTTGGTACGTTCGTAAGTGAGTTTGGCGTAGTTGAGTTGGCTCTCGGCCGAAGTGAGACTGGCCTTGGCACGGCTCAAACTCTGGTTGAGCGTCTGCTTGTCCAACTCGGCCATCAACTGGCCTTTTTTCACCACATCGTTGAAATCGACGTAGATCTTCTCCACCTTACCCGAAACTTGGGTACCGACCTCAACGGTCTCCACTGGCTCGATGGTGCCCGTGGCGGTGACGGTGTTCTCAATGGTGTATTCCTCCACCACATGGGTGCGGACTACTAATTCCTTATTGGCTGATTTAGTGGCTTTGACAATCAGAATCGCAGCCACGGCAGCGATGACGATGCCAAGGACAATCAACCATATTTTCCCTTTTTTCTTCATATATCGTATTTTTCGATTTTCGTTTTTCTCGCGGCTGCCGCGATGTGACAGCCCTACAACTCTAAACTCTCAACTCTAAACTTATAACTCTATCTTTTTGCCCATGTAAATGTCCAAAATCTTGCGCTGCATCACCAAAGAATACTTGTTCTGAATGTATGAATTGAGGGCATTCAGGTAGTTGTTCTGCTGCTGCAGCAATTCCACCGTGGTAATGGTGCCGTATTGATATTGGATGTTGTATGCATTGAAGCTCTTGCTATATGCGTTTTCTTTTACCTGCGACACCTTATAGGCATTATAGGCTGACAACACATTGCGATAGGCTTGCACAACGGTCTGACGCACATTCAGCCGCGACTGTTCGTAGTCAAGTTGAGCTTGTTCCAAGGCGATGCGGCTCTTCTTCACATTGGCTTTGGTTTGACCTCGACTGTAGATGGGGATGCTCATCGAAACGCCTGCCGACTCCGTAGGCGTCCCATACCATTTCTTGTTGCCGTCTTCATCAAACGAAAGTACGCCCATGCCGACATTGGCATTCGCAGTGATGGAAGGGAAATAGTTGCCTCGTGCCATGTCGACGCTCTTTTCAGCCAATCGGATGTCGTAGTCACCTATACGCAAATCAGGCATATAATCCATCGCCAGATTGATGGCTTCTTCCTCTGTTGGCAACGACGCTTTCAGGTCGTCGAGGTCTTCTGTATTGGGCGCTATAATCTCCAAATCATCGGTTGGATTCATTGAAAGCAACACCTTCAGGTCCATCAGGTTGTTCTCTATGTTGATGCGCGTATCGACCACATTGTTGGAATCGCTATAATACTGTGCCTCCAACAGCAGGAAGTCGCTCTCAAGGATAGCTCCCAACTTATGGCGCACTCGGCCTTGGTTCAACTGCGCGCGACTCGTATTGAGAACCTCAAGTTGATAGTTCAGCAAATCTTGGTTGCCAAGGACGGTGACGAAACTTTGCAGAATCTGCGCTGTCAGTTGGTTATCATAACGCTCCAGCTGCACCGCGTTGCGTTCCATGTTTAGGCGGTTTTGCTCGATGGTATTGTTGATGTTGCCACCTTGGTAGATGGTCACCGACGAGCCTACACCCACATTGCCCGATGTCGACCAACCGTTTTCATTGTTCGAGAAGTTCTGTCCCACCGAAGCACTCACGTTGGGTAAACGTTGTTGTTTCGACTGCTCATAGGTTGTTTCCAGTGATTGTCCCGTGAGTTCCATTGACTTGCGTTCATAACTGTTGGCGTATGCATAACGTATGCAGTCCTCCAACGAGAAACGATAGGCATGATGCTCTTGGGCCCAACCTGAAAAGCCCGACCCAAAAATAATCAGCAATGCTATTATGCTCTTTTTCATCCTCATAATTCAATAATAATGCACTGCAAAAATAGAAAAAATGGGTTACGAAAAAAATGAAAAAATTGTATTCTTTCAAGTTTTTTGTATTTTTGCGGTATCCAAAAGAATTTGGTCGTATATAGTTTTGTTGACAAAAAGAAAACCAATTAACTTATAACTAACTAAAACTTAAACAGTTATGAAGACAAGTAACAAATTCTTCGCCGAATTGTTCGGCACGTTCGTTTTGGTGTTTGGCGGTTGCGGTACCGCTTTGTTTGGCCATGTTGGCTTCCTTGGCGTAGCCATCGCCTTTGGTCTTACCGTGGTGGCCATGGCCTATGGCATTGGTCATATCTCGGGTGCCCACCTCAACCCTGCCGTCAGCTTTGGCGTGTTTGTCAACGGCCGCATGAGCTTTAAGGAAATGCTCGTCTATTGGGCTGCCCAGTTCATTGGCGGTATCATCGCCGGCGCTTTGCTGTTAGCCATTTGGAATGCCATCGGTGGCGGTGCCACTGGCGTGTTTGCTTCCAACGGCTTTGGTCAGGAATTCGCCGCTGCCACCGGCAACGCCGATTACCAAGCCATCTCGTTGTGGGGTGCCTTCCTCGTTGAGGCCCTGCTGACCTTCGTGTTCCTGATGGTCATCCTCGGCGTCACCGACAGCTGCCATGCCAACGGCAAGTTTGGCGGTCTGGCCATCGGTCTCACCCTGGTGCTCATCCACCTCATCAGCATCCCGCTGACCAACACCTCGGTCAACCCCGCCCGTTCGCTTGGCGTCGCCTTGTTCTCGAAATGCGATGGCTGGAGCGCCATGGGTCAAGTGTGGCTCTTCATCGTGGCTCCGCTTGTGGGTGCCTGCCTCGCTGGTCTTTGCTACAAGTGCATCTGCGGCTGCTGCAAAAAAGAGAAATAATCCCTATCATTAATTAAAGGATTTCAGGCCGTTTCATTTGCTGGTGATACCGGCAATGAGACGGCCTTTCCGTTATTTCAAAACCATTGACTATGAAAAAGACACTACTATTGCTTGCCCTCTTCTCCCTCTCGTTTGTACTAGTTGCTCAGCAACCCATCACACGGGCTTTCATCGACGAAGACGGTATCATCAAAACTGAAAGCGTACTTACCCAACTGCCGCCAGCAAGCCGCGACGGCTTGACACCCATGCCTGGTTTCCCGCTGAGCTTCAGTTCCAACACCACCTATAAACCCATGCGCGGCCTTGCCCTTGCCGACCTCAACAATGACGGTGCCGATGAGATCATCCTCTGCCACAACGAGGAAATCAACGTCATCGACGGGCAAGGCAACGTACTTTGGACACAACCTTTGATGGGAGGCATGGCCCAGTATCCTGCTGCTGTCGGCGATATCAACAAAGACGGAATACTTGAAATCGTATCCCTTACCGCCTATGGCAACGCTCGTGGCGGCATCAACGTCTTTGATGCTTCGGGCAACGTCTTGATGGCAACAGTCACCAACAACAACCCTCTCATCTGTGCTCCCGTTTTGGCCGACCTCAACAACGACAGTAATTTGGAGATCATCTTTTGCGGTCGAGGGAAGGCCTCGGCCAGCATTTCAGCCGGCATCCATGCTTGGAACCTACAAGGCGAAGAAATCGAAGGCTTCCCCTTCGAGCTACCCTCAACTCCCGCCTTTACACCTACCTTGGCCGACATCGACGGTGACGGCTTCCTTGAGATGTTCGTTTCCACAACCACAGCTTTGTATTGCGTCAGCCATACCGGAGAAGAGATGTATAGGGTGGACAGCGAAGAAGCCTACAAATACTCCTATCAATCGCCGCTCGTGGTTGACTTCGAAGGCGATGGCAATTGGAGCATCGTTGGTGCCTGTCATGGCGACAATCCAAACCATTATGTGCGCGATGCCCACACGGGAGAGTACAGAACGGGATGGCCTAAACCCGTCTCCTATTGGACCTACTCCGCTCCGACAGTGGTCAAAAACGGTGACGAATATGCCATCTTTATGGGCGTCTCTGGCGAAGGCAATGTGTTCTACCAATATGACATGAACGGAAATGTGGCATCTGGATTCCCGCTCAACTTGACTTCTGGAATCGAAGGTTTCATTTCCGTAGCCGACATCGATGGCGACGGCGCAAACGAAATCATCACCGACTTCAACCTGATGGACAGCGAGCAAGGCTACATCCGCGCTTGGGAGATGGACGGCACCGAGGTGACCGAAGGCTTTCCGCTCCGTCCGCAAGGCCTATCCTATATGAACGGTGCCAATTTCGGTGACATCGATGGCGACGGCAACTTAGAAATCGTCACCTTGACCTATGTCCAGAACTTCTCGCCTGACGACCCTGTGTATGTCACTGCCTACGCACTGAATCAGCCCGATAAAAACCTTGTTTTCGGCACTTACAAAGGCAGCAACGACCGCATGGGCTGGATTCGTGAAGAAGAGATAGTCGTCAGTTGCAATCCCGTCCGTGACTTGGAGGCAGAAACCGGCGGTGACGTATCACAAGTGTATCTGCACTGGACCGAACCCGAACCTGGCTCAACGGGCAACTTGTTAGGCTACCTCATCCAGAAAAATGGCGAGCTTCTGCAAGAATTCCTGGAAATGCCCGAATATGTGGATTTCGAAGTTGAGTTCTTCCAAACCTACGAATACGTCGTCATCGCCGTGTTCGACGACAACTGTGAATCGGCCTGCGCCCCACTTTCGATAGAGTTAATTCCTGATGCCGTCCCAGAATACAGCAAGGAAGCCAAGGTCTATCCGAACCCTGCCCAGAACATGCTTCACTTCGAAGGTACTGGCCTCGCCGAAGTAGAAATGTTCAACATCATGGGCCAAAGTATGCTGAACATCAATGAAAATATTGAGACAGTCGACATCAGCCATCTGCAAAACGGCATCTATTTCGTGCGTCTCAAAACCAATGACGGAGAAAAGACCGTGAAACTGGTTATCGAGAAGTAAGATGGCTGGTGTATACATCCATATTCCTTTCTGCAACTCGAAATGCGCCTATTGCGGGTTCTATTCGCTGCCTTCCTTGAAGCTGAAAGATCGCTTCTTGGAGGCTTTGAAAGCGGAGATTGTGGAAAGAAAGGATTACCTTCAGCGTGGACCTCATTGCGGGCTTGACCCGCAATCCCCTGCGCTGAAGGGTAATCACAACACGCCCACCATCAACACCATCTATTTCGGCGGCGGCACGCCTTCCTTACTATCCATAAAGGAAATCAGCGAGCTGCTGCATCTTATTAAGGAGACGTACCCCATCGCCGAAAACGCTGAAATCACCCTCGAGACCAACCCTGACACACTGTCGTTGGAATACCTCGAAGGCTTACTGCAACTTGGGGTCAACAGGCTCAGCATCGGCATCCAAAGCTTTTTCGACAATGACTTGAAGTATCTAAGCCGTCGCCATGACTCACATCACGCCCGACAATGCATCGATTGGGCCAAACAAGCGGGCTTCAGCAATATCAGCATTGATTTGATTTATGGTCTGCCTACCTCAAACGCCGAGCAATGGAACCGCAATCTTGACCTCTTTTTTGCATTGAACATCCCCCACCTCTCGGCCTATGCACTCACCCTAGAGCCCAATGCCATTTTGACCAAACAAATCGAACTAGGAAAGGTGCAGCCTGTCAACGAAGAGGATGCCTTACGTGATTATGACATCCTCTGCCAACGCGCCAAGGAAAACGGTTATCTGCATTATGAGATCTCCAATTTCTGCCGTCGTGAGATGCATTCGAAGCACAACGCCAGCTATTGGTTCGGAACACCATACATTGGCTTCGGACCTTCAGCGCATTCCTATGATGGGACCTCACGACAATGGAATGTATCCAGCGTTGAACGCTATTGTGAGGTTTTCTCTACTGCATCACGTCATTGCGAGGAGGAACGACGAAGCAATCCAGACAAAGAGCTTCAGTATCTGGATTGCTTCGTTCCTCGCAATGACGCAAAGCGCGTCCAGGATTCGGTGTTGGAAGTCGAACAATTAACCCTAGAGCAGCAATACGACGAATACGTCATGCTCCGCTTGCGCACGCATTGGGGCATCGACCTGAAGTGGCTGAAACGCGAAATGGGCGAACATGTCTCCACCTATTGCAAGCAACATGCCCAGCCCTTGATTGCCCAAGGCAGGCTCTCACAAACACGCGAATTCCTCTACCTCACCGACGAACAGATGCTCTTCGCCGACGGCGTGGCAGAAGAATTGTTTTGGGAATAAGTAGATTTTTGCTTCCAAACCTCTCAACCTACCATTTTCTTTCCTATTTTTGGACTTTCAAAACAAAAGTTAAGCTCCCTGAGCTTGTCGAAGGACCAATTCAATTATCAATTCTGCTTTATCATGCTTAAATTCAAATCATTAATCCTATCCGCCCTTCTGCTCATCGGCCTGAACACGATGGCACAAGACGAAAACGAACAACGCGTCGGCGCCAACTGCACCAGCATCATGGTGGGCAAGAAAGCCTCCACCGACGGCTCCGTCATCACCTCCCATACCTGCGATGGCCGCTACCGCACATGGATGCGCTGGGAAGCCGCTGCCGACCACGAAAAAGGCGAAATGCACAAGGTCTTCAAAGGCACCATGCACACTGAAGACCCCTTCGACAACCGCAAAGTAGAACTCGCTGGCGAGATACCCCAAGTGGAACACACCTATGCCTATCTCAACACTGCCTATCCCTGCCTTAATGAAAAACAATTAGCCATCGGCGAGACCACTTTCTCGGGTCCCGACACTTTGGTGAACAACAAAGGCATGTTCATGATCGAGGAACTGGAGCGTGTTGCCCTCATGCGCTGCGACAACGCCCGTGATGCCATCCAACTCATTGGTAAACTGGTGAAGGAATACGGCTATGGCGACGGCGGCGAATGCATCACCATTGCCGACAAGAACGAAGTGTGGCAGATGGAAATCCTCGGCGAAGGTCCCGAAAAAATCGGTGGCGTTTGGGCAGCCAAACGCATCCCAGACGACGAAGTGGGCGTTTCGGCCAATATCGCCCGCATAGGCAAGCTGGAGCGCAAGAGCAAGGACTTTTATTGCTCCGACAACTGCGAGGCCGTAGCAAAGAAATATGGCCTTTGGGACGGCAAGGGCGACTTTGTCTTCTGGAAGGCCTTCCGCGCCGAATATGGCGGCGGTAAAAACTACAGCGATCGCGAGTTTTTCATTCTCAGTCAGCTGGCACCTTCGCTGAACCTCAACCGCGAGATGCCCGAGCTACCTTTCTCCGTGAAACCCGATGAAAACGTCGACGTGCGCAAGGTGATGGAACTCTTCCGCAGCACCTACGAGGGCACCGACATGGATATGACACGCAATGTGAAGATGGTCGCGAAGAAACGCACCGACGACGGTGTGGTTGATGACACCATCATCAGCCCCATTGCCAACCCATGGGTGGGCAGTGCGATGATGAACACCATTAATTACCTCGCTCCTGGCACCATCAACTTCCAACGCACTGTGGCCGTGGCATGGAGCAGCTACCACCACATCATCCAATGCCGCAGTTGGATGCCAGATGAAATCGGTGCCATCTGCTGGATGGCCTGCGACAACCCTGGACAAAGCCCGCGCATCCCCATCTTCTCCGGCTCCACTACCCTGCCTGAAGGATTCGACAAATGTGGTCAGCTGCGTTACCGCGACGAGGCTTGGATTTGGCACTATCGCAAGGCCAACAAGCTGGCTACCGTGCAATGGGGCCGCACCAAAGAAACCCTGCTTGGCACAGCCAACCGTTTCGAGCAAAAGGCATTCGACGAGATTCCCGCTGTTGAAGGCAGAGCCAAAGCCTTAATCTCCGAAGGCAAGAAAAAGGAAGCCACCGAGCTCCTCAACCAATACACTTCCGACTTCGCCGCCTCAACGCGCCAAGCCTGGAAGGAAATGGAAAACAAGTTCTGGTATTGGTTCGGGATGGGGTTCTAATCCCTATAAAATCACAAAAGAAAAGGAGAGCTTAGGCTCTCCTTTTTCGTTTAGTGTTGGTTCACGATGATACTTACTTCCGCACCATTTGAACCACCAATCTTAATGCGACCCGTGCGTGGCCGCAAGCCTGACATCGCATCCACCGTAACAGTCAAGTCCTTGGGACCAAATCCACTCGTCGGTTCGCAATGCAGCCAATCGACATCAACGCTTGCTGTCCACGACAAATTTGAAGTGATATGCACTGTGTATTCTCCACCTTCAGGACGTGCGTCAATCTCGGCAACATCAACCTCTAGGATTTCCTGCTTCCCTTCCTGAACAACAACCAGGACATCAAGCAATTGACCGCCATGAATGACATTGACAAAGCCTATACGCTCTTCCAGGTCCGGGTTGCTGTTAACCGCAATGTCAAATGAGGCATCGCCTTCGCCATAAGAGGTAATTAAAGAAATCCAATTGCTTCCTTGAAGCGTCCACGAAGTGTTGGATGTCAACTCCAAGTGTTGCAGTCCACCATTAAAGGCCACAAACAAGGTGTCCGCCGAGAACTCGGCATAGATCTGTTCGTCACCAGCCTCTTGAGTCACGCTGACATCAAAGCATAAATCACCCGACTTGACAGGAAAGGCAAACGTCCTTGGCTCCATTAATGCATTAGGTTCAGCGATTAAGCTGACAGTGGCATTGCCTGTTCCTTCATATTGTGAAACAGACAACCAGTCGCAAGCCAAGCCAATGATCCAATCGGTATCGCATCCTATGTTGATTTCCGCTTCTCCGCCATCCTTGCCAAACTGGAACGAGAGCGGAGAGACCTCCAAGAAGTGCGGGTCAGGTGAAGCCTCTTGTCTCACGATCAAGGTGGTCTGAACACCGCCTGCTGTAACGAAGGCAACGGTGGCTTGGCGTTGGACAAACTCGGGGTTTTCGCCCAGTGTCACGCTGACTGTGGCATCACCCTGGCCTTCCGACTGGTCCAAACCAATCCATTCAGCCGTAGCAGAAGCCGTCCAAGCATCTTCGGTGGTGATGGCTACCGTCTTCGTCTCGCCTGTGCAAACAAATTCAAGCACCGAAGGAGATATTTCAATGCCTAATACAGGGTCTAAGGCTTGCACAACATGCACTTTGTCGAAAGTGATCAAATTACCAATAAAGACCTCAACATCACGAGACTCGCTAAAATCTCCCTCAATTCGCGAAATCGTCAAAGTCACCGTGGCATCATTGGAACCTTCACTGACCGAGCTGGTAATCCATTGAGGTACAGAGACAGTCCAATTAATATTCGATGACACCTGAATGGCATACTCACCTCCTTCAGCGTCACATCTGATTTCTTTTGGTGTGACATTAATATAGTACCGTGGAGCCTGCTGTGTTACAGTCAAAACAGCGGTATTGTCCTTGGTGGAAGCCGTTATTTGGGCCGACCTTGGTTCCATAGTATTGGCGTCTGCAGTAAGGGTCAATGTAGCATTACCATTGCCCGAAGTAGGCGTCACAGCCAGCCATTCGGCACTCGAGCTTACGGTCCAATCGCCATTCGACTTCAGCGCGACCTCCACCGAGCCTCCCTGGGCTTCTATTTCTGGCACAGTGCCATCGAACGATACTTCAACGGCCTTTTGGCAGCCAACGAGCGACAAAGCTACGACTGCAACAAACATCAAGCATTTTAGTTTTTTCATATCAGACAAATGATTTTGGTTTTACTTCAATGTTTAAAAAGAACGGAAAAAAGTCGCGGTTATTATGGTTTATTATAAAAAAGGGTGGCCACAGGAAGTGACACACCCTTTTCCTACCATGAAAACAATTATACTTATTATTCCATTAATAAACTTCGGTTCTGTTGTCCTTGATCTTGGCGTTGTTTCTCAAGGCATTGTACACACCATTGTTGAGCACTTTATTCGTGAACTGGCTAGTCTTTTCCCTGATGATGTCACTAAAATCATTGGTAGTGGCAGGCTGCGTGAACTTCACGTTTTTGATGATGAAAGCGCTGCTGTTGCCCGCGATGGGACCCACTTCTTCGCCTTCCTTCATGCCAAGGAGGGTACCAACGATGTCGGCTTCAACACCGAAGTTGCCCAACACACGCGAATCAATGGTAATGTCGCTTACCGAAGTCGACTCGGCGCCCAACTCATTGACCATTCTGTTCACATCATTGCCGCAAGCCTTCATCTTATCGACAGCCATCTCACCTTTTTTCTTGTTGAGGATCTGATATTTTGACTGTTCGGCAACAACATCCAAAGGAGCATAACCTTCGTTGACAATACCCGTCAAGGCAGCCACAACGAACATGTTGTCAAGCTCAAAGACCTTATCTGATACATCACCCTTCTTGGTTTTGCCATCGAAAGCCCAACGGACGATTTCACGTGGATTATCGATACCGGTGATTTGATAGGTAGCCTTGTTCATTCTCGGCATGGTACGCTTGGTCAGGCCTTGATCCTCGATGGCTTGGTTGAATTGTTCGTAGGTTCTGTTCTGCGACACAAACTTGTTGGCCTCTGCAAAGGTATTCTGATAAGTCTTCGTGCTCGCAGTAATCTCATGGGTCAAGTAGGCCAAACGAGCCTTGGGCTGGGGTTGGGTCTTGCCCGTGACCTTCACGACATGATAGCCAAAAATGGTTTCAACGACGCCCAATGTGCCGACAGGGTTCTCAACCACAAATTGATTGAACTCGGGAACCATAGCGCCATCGGTAAACCAATCAAGGTCACCACCTTTATCCTTGGTAGCATCGGTGTTGTATTGAGAAGCCATTTCGGCGAACAACTCGTCATTGTTCTTGGCGGCCTTCAGTTGAGCCAGCAACTCGTTGGCCTTGGCTTCGGCTGCTTCCTTGCTGATTGTGTCTTGGCTGCCATAAGCATCCTTGTAACCAATCAGGATATGGCTGGCCTTCAGCGAGTCAGGACGGCTCTGCAAATCAACGATACGCACCAAGTTGAAGGCTTCTCCATCCTCATATGGTCCATACACATAACCTATGCCATTGCCACCATCGAATACAGCTTGCTCGACCAACTCTGACACATCCTTACGACCATACCAAGTGCTGTCATAACGCTTGTCGGAATTGGCATTGACGAAACTGGCCACATTTTCAGCAGCAGTGAAGTCAGGCTTAATGTCTGTGATATATTTCAGTGCTTCTTGACGGTCTTCCAGAGAAGGTTTGATTTCAAAAACCACATACTCGATGTCGCGACGCTCATCGGTTTCATAGCGAGATTTGTTTTCCTCATAGAAAGCCTTATTGTCGGCATCGGTCACAACCACAGTCGAATCAGGGATGGTAGTATAGCGCAAAGCGATGACATCGGCAGAGGCTTTCATGTTCTTGTTCTCATAATACTTCTGGGCCAAAGCGGTGGGAAGGAAATAAGAAGCCTTCACCAAGTTGTTGAACTTGGTCTCCAAGCGGTTGTCTTTCACTGCATTTTCGAAATCGAGCCAACGGTCATAGTATTCAGCAGGAAGATCCTTGAGATTCTGGAGATATTGGGTGACTTGGGCCTTGTCGAAGTTTTCGCCTCCGAAGCTCTGCACCACCCACTCGTGCGGATGGTCACCCGTCATCTGGTCGAGAAGCTCCTCGTCGGTAATGCCGATACCCGCTGCTTCATATTCTTTAGTCATGAGGTTGTTCTTGATCATCTCTTCCAAGGTGTTGTTGTAGATGCTATAGGTCTCAGCGGAAGAGAGATTGCCCGTGCTCGACGAAGACCGTCTTTGCTCAAGACTCTTATCCTTTAGTTGCTCAAAGTCTCTCACCAAGATTTCATCACCATCGACGACCGCAATCTTGGGGCCGCTCGAATTTCTTCCTTGACTTGAGAAAAGGTCTTGCAAGACGAACGCTAACAATGCGATACCGATAATTGCAATAAGCAATCCGGAGTGTCTTCTGATTTTTTCAATTGCTGCCATAATTCTATTTTTCTATTGATTATTAAACTTCAAATTTGAGCGTGCAAATTTAGTAAAGATTTCAACTCAAAAGGACAAATGTTTCATTTTTATTTTTCAGCCCACAAGGAGACGCATTTTGCCGCACCTCATTAACATGAAAATCAATTATTTAGACTTGATTTTCAGTTCAACTTCATCCAATTTCATGTGGGATGCCTTGAGGATTTTGACCTTATAATTGCCGATTTCAAGCACCTCGCCGACCTCAGGAATGCTCTCACAATAATGGAGAATCATGCCCGCGAGTGTCTCATAGTCGTCGCTGACAGGAAGGTCGAGCTTGTAATTATCGTTGAGATAATCTATTTCGAGACGGGCAGAAAAGACAAATGTGTTGTCATCAACGGTTTTCTCCACCTCGTCCTCCACATCATACTCATCGTCAATCTCTCCAAAGATCTCTTCCACCACATCTTCCATAGTGACAATGCCTGCTGTTCCACCAAACTCGTCGACAACAGCGGCCACCCCTTGCCGTTTCTGGATGAAGTGCTTCAAAAGGCGATCGGCGGTATAAGTCTCTGGGAAGAAGTCGATGGTGCGTACCAAGTCGTTCAATGTCGCCTCTCGATGCTCGGCGATGACACGCACCACGTCGTTGAGATGGATATAGCCCACGATGTCGTCGATGCTCTCCCCTATCACGATGAGCTTGGAGTGCTTGGTTTCTTCGAAACGGGCTTTCACCACATCAATACTATCGGTCAGTTTCACAGATTCAATCTCGTTACGCGGCCCCATGCACTCGCGGAGCTTCACCGAACGAAACTCCATCACATTTTGGAAAAGTTGGATTTCCTGCTGCATGTCTTCATCCGCCTCCTCCGGGTCGGCATATTCCGCAATGTAGTCGTTCAAATCCACCGTGCTGAACTTGTACTCTTGTCTGTCGACCTTCAAGCGCAACACATAACGGATGATGAATTCCGAGACACCCGTATAGATCAAAATCAGCGGATATAGAAGGCAATAGCAAACAAAGGTGGGCAAGGCAAAGAACGACAGGATGGCATTGGGGTTGATGCGGAACAACATCTTGGGTAAAAACTCGCCCACCAAAAGCACGAGTAAAGTGGCTAGAACGGTCTGCACCAACAGAATCATGAAATCGTTTTCGAGGGAAGCGGGCAACATCCATTGTGCCACAGGCAGCAACAGTTGCGACATACTCATACCATAAACGATAAGTGCAATATTGTTGCCCAACAGCAGTGAAGTGATAAAACGCGACTGGTTCTTGAAAAACAATCGGATAAGCTTGGCCGAGAAGCTATTCTTGGTCAACTCCACTTCCAACTGAAGCCTATTGATACTGTTGAAAGCAATCTCTAGGCCCGAGCAAAGGGCTGAAAAAACTAGCGTGACGACAACAATAATCCAGTGGTTCATGGCTTATTCCTCCTCATCGACATCTAAAAGGGCGCTACCCGAATACATGGTATACTCCGAGAAATCCTCACGAGCCACAAGGCTATCCGCCTCAATCTGCTTGTCGGGCGTGACAATCTTGACATGAGAACGCGTGTAAATCATCTTTAGGTTCTGATACCAGAACATTTTGTCGGAATACATCGTCTCATCACTGCCAAAGTTTTGAACCACCACATTGCCACGAGCTTCGAGTAGACCTAATGAGCCATAGCTCTTGCCATAGTCGGCATGAAGTTCAGTGGTCTTCTTTTGGTTGTCGTACATATAGACATCAAATCCCAAAGGGAACTCCATGATGTCCTCATCAGTCTCCATGCGCACCATGCGTGGGGTATGCAGTTCGAGGTTGACGATGCCCGAGTCGCTGCGATAGAAAACCACGCTGTCGGCAATAATGCCCGACAGCGTGTCGTCCGATCCCATGGCTTGAATAATGGCATCGGGGTTTGAACACGAAAACAACATCACAGCCACAAGGGCTGTGATGTTGAGAGTGAATCCTATCTTGAGTAGGCGTATCAATTATTTCTTTGCTCTGATGGTGGTCGTTTCGCCAATCCATCCGCCTACGTTAAAGCTTTGTCCTTCGTTGTAGTCGTTGAAGAAGATGGTTTCCATCGACGGGAAGGCAGCGGTGTAGGCGCGAATCAGGCTATTGGCTTTGTCGGAGCAAGAGGGGTCAAGTGACTTAGCCTTTTGGCACTTGTCGACGGCAGCCCAGTAGACAGCTCCTCTCTCGATGTCACCGTTATACTGTTTGGCACTTCCGGCATAGAGCATTGCGATGAGGAGGTAAGGCTCGCCGTTGGTCGGGTCGACCTGGGCGGCTCTTCTGTAGATGTCGCGTGCGCGGCCCAAGCTACCCATGTTCTCGTAGCACATGCCCAAGTTACGATAGGCACGATACCTACGGTCGTTATTGTCGGTCTTGGTGGCTTGCTCAAAGAAGGTGGCGGCATCGCTCCATTTTCTATCCTTGAAGAACTTGATACCCAAGCTGTAGGAAGCCTCGGGGCTGGGCTCCAACTCATTGAGGCGGACAGCAGCATCCAAGAAGAGTTTCGAGTCGGCGCAGTCCTTCTTATCAAGGATGGTGGTGATACGCTTGAGCAGGGTCACGTCATCAGGCGTCTCCTTCATCTTGGCGCTGAACACCTTGATCAGGTCTTCACAAGAAGCGAAGGGCTGGAACAGGTTGTCGAGGTTGCTCTTCGTTCCCTTGTTGTTGTTGATCGACTTCTCGTTCTTCTCGAGTTGTTTGTCGAAACTGGCAACGGCATCGGCGTCACCACCAGCTTCCGCTTCTTCCTTGGCGGCAACCAGTTCGGCTTCCGTATCAGCCAAAGCCGAGATATTGTTGTCGACGACTTCCGAAAGTTCCTGATAGACATTGATGACCGTCATCTTCTCAGCCTTGTCGTTGTTTACCATATCGATGGCAGCTCTGAAGTAGGCATCGATGTAGGCGGCCTGCATCTGCGAGGCATCCATGTCGACGGCATCCTTCAGCACGTTATAGGCCTCTTCGTAACGATTCTTGTTGTAAGTGTACATGAGGAAGCCTTTACGACCCATGATGTTGGCCACTTGCGATGCGCCCGTCTTGGGGTCGGTCGGGAAATACTTCGCACGGTTGTCCATCATCAAGCAGATGGTGTCGATGTAAGCATCCTTTTCCTTCGGGTTGGTGCGGATGAAGTAGTCCATGATCTTCTCACCTCTTGTGTAGATGAGCTGACTGGAGCGCGGGCAGTTGAGGAACACCTCGCGCCAAGCGTTTACCATTTCCATGCTAATGGACTCGGGAGCAAACTTGGCAGCTTCCCACTGCTTGTAGGCCTCACCGTAGATGGAGAGGTTGGTCACGCAGGCCACACTGTCGGCGCCATACTTCGACTCTGCAGCCTCTTGGGCGGTTACGCTCATTGCCATTCCAATCGCAACGGCAATCATCAAAAATTTCTTCGTTTTCATCGCTTCGTATTTTAATTGTTTGACTTGTTATTTTCTTCTTTCAAATATCGTTCCAAAATGATTTGGACAGATTCCTTATTTGTATTTCCGTTTCATGAACCAATGCTCAAACACCGAAATACCCACATTCATCCTGACATAGCGTTCCTGAATCAAGCCGCCTTGGTGGGTGCCGTATTGACCCAATTCCACGGCAAGGTTGACCTTGGAGAGCGTGCGAGGCAACGGCAATGACATTCCTGCCGTGACACCTACCTTATTAATATTATACGCATTGCCATCATTGCCAGAAAGGCGCACAAAGCCTTTCTCATAGAAGCCGCCAAAGCGGTAGGTGACACGCGAGAAATAGCCACTGATGGAAGTATGGCGCGGCGTGAATTCAGCACCTGCCGACACATTCCACGAATCGGTGAGGCCTTCGGTATGCCCCTGACGGGCAAACTTCGACCATTGCGTCCAGTTGAAGTCGGCACCAATGGTCCACCGCTCGTTCTTCTGCAAAGCCACTCCGAAGCCGATGCCTTGAGGCATGGTCAGTTTAGCATTGGAGGTCCCATAGGCGACGGTATCAATGACATATTCCACCTCGGTGTCCATGTCTTCTTCGATGGAACGGATAAACAAGGTTTGACTGCCCTTCAGATTCAGGCTTTGTTGATAGGTGAGGCCGACACTGAGGCTCATGTCGTTACCGAGGCCGGTATCGAAAAGCAAGCCATAGTCAACCATGAATGACTTCACCATCACATCGACACTACGGCGCGAACCGATGTAGTAGGACGAATCGGGGAAATATAGCGTGGTCTCCGCTTGGCTGTCACCAAAGACATAATAGCCATTGGCTCCCAAAGAGAAATGGTCGCCAATCTTGAAAGCAGTGCCTATGAAAGCCTGGTTGAGGCCACCCTTACCTCTGAAACGCGTGGTAGTTTTGCCGATGTCAGGCAAGGTTTTGTTGACAAGCATGGTGTAACCCGAGGTGCTATAGGGTTGCACGCCGAGCGAAAGCTTCCACCAAGGCGTAAGGCCAAAGGCCATAGCGACATAGTCGAACGAGGCGTTGCTCGATTGCTCCGAGAGGCTGGAGGTGCTGAAAGTCGATGATTTGAAATAGAAGCCAGCGTCAAAGAGGAAAGCCAAAGAGTCAATCTTGGCATACGAGGCCGGATTCTCAACATTAATCATTCCCTTGCCAAACATGGCGTTAGCCACGCTTCCCATGCCTTGCAACCTGCCGTTCATCGACTTTTCTCTCACCTGCCCGATACCGAACAAGGAATAGGGCGAATCCACATCGGCCTGGGCAAAAGCGTTAAAGCCAAAGCAAGCCAGCATCGAAACGACCAAAATGCTTTTCAACAATGATGTTTTCATATTCAATACAATTGCGTTGCACACCCAATTGAGCGTGCAAATATCCGATTTTTTAACTCGTTGAGCAAATATTTATTGCCTATTTTATCAGCTCATTTTGTTATCTTTTTGATATTCAATGCGAAAGAATTTAAAAAACAAAAAAAATGTTCTTTTTGGAGATTTTTTCTTGTCAAGAAAGAAAAAAGTCGTATTTTTGCAGCCGCAATACGGAGGTACCGTAGCTCAGTTGGTAGAGCAGAGGACTGAAAATCCTCGTGTCACTGGTTCGATTCCCGTCGGTACCACCACAAAGAAGAGACGCTTGGCGTCTCTTTTTTTGTTGTCATTCTGTGTGTATAGGGCATAAAAAAAAGCACCCCCGAGGAGGTGCTTTTTTGTTTTCGTAACTCTTACAATCAGTTCAGGCTAAGGGCAAGGTTCTTAATAACACCAGCCTTGATGCCGTAATGCCAATCAGCAGCATTTTCGAACACTTGAGGTTCGTTAGCACCTTCGGTGTACACATAAATCTTGTAGCCATACTTCAGAGCGCCCGGACGGAGACCGATGAAGAACAAGGTCTCGGTGCTGCTCAGCTGAACGCTGGGGCAGTTGAGGGTCATGGTCTTTCCACCACCTTGGGTCGAGTAGCTCAAGTCACTCTTGATAGAATTCCAATCACTCACGAAAGTAGTATTGGTATAGGGATCATCTGACCCTACGAAAAGGGTTTGCAGGGCGGTAAATTTTCCCATTTTAACTGCATGAAGCTTCATGCTCGCATTGCCGCTCAGATTGAATCTCTTGTCTTCCACAATGATTTTGGTAACTTTGCCCGAACCAGTCAGTCTCAGCTTCAATGTACCAAAGATGTGCTTCAGCGTGAAAGACTTAAAGTCTGAAGTCTCGCAAGCCATAGCCATACCGACATGATCAATCGTAGGTTTGCCATTAACAAGGGTGTAGTCTTGTTGATCGGCCACCGTAAAGGTCTCGAAGTTGTTCGCATCCAAAGGTTCTTCACCGCTAGCCACCTTGTCGCAAGGATAGAAAACAAAGTAATGATCTTTTTTGCTGCCGAGGTCGGGACCCGTGAAAGAGGCGGTTGCTTTACCTTCGGCGCTGGCATTGGTGCTCCAAATGGCCTTGACAGTCTGTGTGCCATCGGCGGCATCAATGTTGTAAGCCATCACTTGGTCATTAGCATTCCACTTGAAGGAATTATTGTTGGTAATGTCGATATAGGCTCTGCCTTCCATTTCCTCCTCAAATTGAGGCAATCCGATGGTCATGGTTGATGCAGTATCGTTTTTCTTACACGAGCCAAGCAGCATGGCAAAAGAACCGGCAACAAACAATGCCACAAATAATCTGTTCATTTTTTTCATCTCGTAACTTCTTTGTTGGTTTTTAATGGTTTTAATTTGCAGTTTTAGACTTATTCTTCTGTCTCACCCTCGCCACCACCGATAGTGGACATCACAACCACCACGTTGTTAAGCATTTCAATTGTTTCAGCCTTAGGGGCTTCATAGTTGTTCATCTTTTTCATTTTTGTTAGTTTTTAAGGTTTTACTTATGTTTGTTAATTAAATATTTAGCCAATAAGTGCTTATAAATCGGCTGCAAAAGTAGTAAATTAATTCATACGCAGTGGAAAAAAGTCATTTTTTAAAAAAGATTTTTTCTAAACCCATGTTTCAAGGAGTTTCGCAACTCCTTAAAAGCGTATCGTGGGAACACGCTTGCCAAGTGAAAGAAATCGATAAAGACAAGTATGAAAGCGTGTAGTTTGTGAAGTAATTTGTTTTTCGGTTTTTGGTTCTTGAAACGGTTGGGGCGTCTGAAATTACCTTCTGCCATCACACGATGGTACACCTTCTGTGCCCTGCGCCGGCACGATGCATTAAAGAAAGGCATCTCGTTCTCAGGAAGACCCAAACAGTTCACGATGAGATAACCAAAAGCCTGCCATGGCTGCATCAAACACATAGTTTCCAACCATTGGCGCAGTTTGTCGAGATCAATCTGCCCGTGATAGACATGTAGGGCCATGGCCACGTCACTCACCTGACGCCAGCCCACACCAGTAGTGGTGAAGTGATGCCATGCATGGAAAAAGGTGAAAAACACCATAAACTCTTTAGACGGTATGTTTATAGGAAAACCATCAAGATCAATCTGCTGGAGATGCGCTACCAAACCATCATGTTCGATGGCGGCATACAAGGCATTCTCCTTCGAGTCGGTCATTTCGGCACTGACACGGTGTATTTCAAACACTACTTTACCAAACTCCACATTATAGTGGCGTCCAGCATCCACTTCCATGCACCATGTGTATGCGCCAGGAAGCGAACGTACCAAAGCGCAGGCCTCATGAAAACAGGACAAGCCCACAAACAAGTCGTTATCGCCAAACTGTCGCAAGGCGGGGTTAGGATAGAGTTGCGCAAGGCCGAAGCCCTTGAGTAGCACCGGCTCAATGCCATTCTCGCGCAGTGTGGTCACCACCTTGGTCAGTATTTGCTTCGATTCGATTTGGCTGAAAAGGTTCGACCGCAGGGCACCCTTTAACTTGGCTTGCCTATCATCGGAAGGACGATCGCCTTCGGGCAAACGCAAAGCCACATCGGCAACGAGCGTGGTAGTGGCATGGAACCGGGCAATACCCATAATCTCATGCCAATCAACGTCTCCATTAAGATTCACTGGCGTGCCCCATAAAGCCGCCTGCATTAATGAAAAGTAATGCGCTTCCGAGGTTGTCATGTTCATTCTTCCAAAATCCCTGCTTCGCGCCAGTTCAGAATCAAAGCGTCGATGTCGTGTTCGGCCACCTCGCGAGTGATGTCATAATGGTCCAGCAAAATGTCGACTAATGCAGCAGCATCAAATTCATTGTCCTGTACGGCTTCCCAGAGAAGCGCAGCCGACGCATTGAGCGAGATCATGCGATTGAAATCGGTCAGATTGGAGCCCTCGTCGACAAGAATAAACTCATTGCCCAAGGTGCGCATTATCAAGCCTTTTTTCGTTCTCATATTAATTGTGTATTTATTGTTTTCCAAATAGTTGATTCCATTTTCGCATGCCTTTCAAAAGATAGCGCCTGACAGGCAGCAAGAGTCTCCACAAGCGCCCACGAGTGGGTTTGCGATGTCGGCCATTCGCTTTGACTATCTCTGTTACTATTGCCAACACTGCCGATTTGCCGACCTTCTCCGTCCCCTTCACGATGCCATCGCCCATCATCACCACCGTATCGCCTTCGATTCGGATAACACGATGCAACACATACCTTCCTTGATAGGGTGCCAAGGCGATGTCGCCCACGCGAAGTGACTCGGGCTTACGGAGCACCACGCTGTCGACTTCGCCACGAATGAAAGGCAACATGCTACTTCCTACAGGGGTCAGTTGGACTTGTTTGCCCTCTGCAAGCAATTGCTCCATCCTCGCACTATTATCTGTTTTTTCCATCAGTGGGCAACAGTATTATGACATAAGAAGGCGGCATCAGCATCAGGCAGACAATCAAGTACATAGAAAGGCACTGAAGTGACAACCTTTTCGGAAGTGGCATGGTAGCCATCCGCCAGTTGACGCAGGGCATGATATCCAGAATAGGAAGCGAACAGAATTGCATAAGCCTCCGGAAACGACAACCTTTGTATCTTGTTTTCCTTGGCTTGTCGGATACGGACAATGGCGCCCACTGGGACGGTAATATTGCGATAACAAGGCGTCTTACCGCTCCATGGCGTACCGCTGACGCGAATAATGCCTTCTGAATCAATGTAAAGCACTGGGTTGTCATCGTTGAGCAACTCACAGCCAGGAATATTGTCTATCCATAGCTGGCTATGGGTACTCTTACCTGTTCCGCTACGACCCAAAAACAGGTAGCCTTTGCCGTCACACATAGTCACAGAGGCATGCATCATCAAAGCGCCACGGCCGGCAGTAGCAAGAGAAAAAAGCAGCAACAGCATAGTGTGCATCAAAAAAACGGCATCGCTCTCGAGATATATCCGTCCTTGCTTGAAGGCCTTGTCGGTGAAGAGATACACCAAAGGCAGGTCTTCGCCATGTTTGAGCATGACAAAAAGCCATTCGCCGTTAAGCTCCGATAACTCAAAATACAAGCCATCCGACTCGCCCTCATCGGTCCTCACGAACTGTTTGCCACTAATGCCCGGAAGATTCTGAAGCAGGCTGACAGTGAAGAGGCACTCCCCATCATCTTCCACAAGAAAGGGCTCATAAGACTGCATACTCTTCCAATAGGAGTTGCCATCGGGCATTTCCAAGCTAAACTTCTGGCCCGCGACTTGATAGGTTCTCTTCATCAGACATAATTTTCTGCAAAGATACGGTTTTTTCGTGATACGAATGGACGATTCGTTGAAAAACGGGTGTATCCATTCTGTTGCCAACAAAAAATCGTACCTTTGCCCGAAATTTTAGAAAAGGAATGGACAAGAAGAAAGCGAAGAAGGAGAAAAGGACGCAAGGTCCTGCTCCAAAACTACGAACTCGCAATATTTTATTGGCTGTCTTAAGTGGCGGCTTGCTGACAGCGGCATGGCCCACATGGGGCGTTGTGCCACTGATATTCATTGGATTCGTACCGCTGCTGCTTATCGAAGACCGTGCAGCAAAAGGCGACGGTGGCAAGGTATTTTGGCTCGGTTTCTTTGCCTTCTTGATTTGGAACACAGCCACAACGTGGTGGGTATGGAATGCCACACCAGCCGCCATCATGGCTTGGGCTCTCAATGCCATCTTCATGGCCACTGTATTTTGGCTGTTCCATCTCACAAAAAAGAAAGTGTGCAACAACCCATGGGGTAACTTCTTCCTTATTCCATATTGGATGGCCTTTGAGATGCTCACCTACATTTGGGCTGTCAAATGGCCTTGGCTCAACTTGGGTGGTGTTTTTTCAAGCCAAGTCAGCTGGGTGCAATGGTACGAATACACGGGCTTGGCTGGGGGAACTCTTTGGGTTTTGTTAGTCAATATCTTGATTGCCAACATTCTTCAATTCTTTAGTTCAAAAGAAGCTAAACCTATCTTAATCAGCATTGGTCTTGAGGCCATCATCATCATCGTGCCTATCGTCATCAGCAAGTCGATGTATAAGCACTACGAGGAACAAGGCGAGGACACCGAGGTCATCGTCGTGCAGCAAAACTGCGACCCATGGAACGAGCAGTTCGACAGCAATTTCTATGACCAAGTGATTCAAAACAACATTAATCTCTCGCTGCCTCTGGTGACCCCAAACACGCGGTTTATCGTCAGTTCAGAATCGGCCATCCAAGAAGGCATCTGGCTTCATGAACTTGATAAATCCAAGGCCCTCAAAACATTGCATGGGTATGTCAGTCGTTTCCCGCAGTTGGCTTTCGTCATTGGAGGCACCACCTATGAATGGGTGCCCAAAGGCATGGAAGACGATTTCCCGGCGCGGCAGGTGGGTGAAACCGACAAATACTACTATTGCCACAACTCAGCCTTACTCATCGACAGCGTCGGCTTGCAGCACCGCAACAAGTCGCACCTTACGCCCGCGGTGGAAGCCATCCCCGAGTGGATGGGATTCTTGCGCAACTTCAGCCTCACCATGGGCATCGCACGTGGCACACTGAAAGGAGATCCAGAATCGAAAGTGATGACATTCGGCGACCATAAGATTGGGGCTGCCATCTGCTACGAGTCGGCCTTTGGTGAATATGTCAGCTCTTTCACCAAGAAAGGCGCCGACCTGCTTTTCGTCATCACCAATGATGGCTGGTGGGGCCACACGCCCGGCTATCGCCAACACTTTGAGTTCTCAAAGTTACGCGCCATCGAAAGTCGCCGTTGCATCGCTCGTTCTGCCAACACGGGACGCTCCGGTTTCATCAACCAACGCGGCGACGTATTGCAGCAGACCCATTACTGGGTGCCTGATGCCATACGCGCCACTTTGAAAGCCAACACCAGCGTTACTTTCTATGCGAAACACGGTGATTATCTCAGCCGCATTGCGGTTTACCTCACTTTTGTCATGCTCATTACATTAATTGCCAAGACATTCATTGATCTTGGCAAGAATAAGAAAACGGCCAAAACAGCCAAGAAAAAATGAGCGAAAAGACCTGCACAGATACACTCGCTCATACCTCGCTCGGTATGACATGCAGGGAACGCCCCATACAGTTGTCGTTAGGTCCCTTCCAAGGTATCACTGACGCGCCCTTCCGCAATGTGTTCAAGCGGCATTTCGGTGGCATCGACAAATACTATACTCCTTTCTTTACAGGTATCCACAAGGAGGAACACGCCAAAAACCTGCAAGGCGAAGAAATTGACCCACACTGTAATGACGTTGAGACACTGACCCCGCAGATTCTTAGTACAGATGCAGAAGAAATCCTGCGCTTCGCCAAACAATGTCAACAACTTGGTTACAAGGAAATCAACCTCAACATGGGCTGTCCCTTCCCGAGGGTGGCCAATAAAAAACGTGGCAGTGGCCTCCTGCCCTACCCCGACAAGGTGGATGCCATGCTGGAGCGCATTTTCGAAGAAATCGACATCAAGTTCAGTGTGAAATGCCGCTTGGGGTATTTCAGCCCGGAGGAGATTGATGCCATAATTCCAATCTTCAACAAATATCCTATAAGCGAATTAATCATCCATCCTCGCATCGGCAAGCAGCTTTACAAAGGAGAATCTGATGTGGAACGCTTTAAGGCTTTAATTCCTTCTATTAATGCACCTTTGGTATATAATGGGGATATTGTTTCGGTGGAAAGCTTTATAAGGATTAATGGTATTCTGAATGACGGTCCTTCGACAGGCTCAGGAGCCTGCAAAACTATTGAGCAGTTCATGCTCGGACGAGGCATTTTGGCAAATCCGTTCTTGGCTGAACAGATTAAAAACAACATAGCGGACGCATGCAATGCGTCCCTACAGGGGCAACCCGTTGGGACACACAACGTGTGCCCTCCCAACCACGACAAAACGGAACGTCTGCATAATTACGTCCTCGACCTGTATGAAGACCGTCTGCACCATGCCGGTGGCAGCCCGAAGGTGCTGGGGCGCATGAAGGAGCTGTGGTCGTATCTGATGAACAGCTTTGAAGAGCCGCAGGTAGTTTGGCGAAAGATAAAGAAGCTTAATGCACTGAAGGAATACGAGGATGCCGTCGAGGTCATCTTCAAAGAGATTCCAATCAAATAAAAAAGCCCACCGATCGGTGGGCTTTTTCATTCGTTTCATCATTCGAACGAGGCGATGGCCTTCTTGATGATTTCGATGGCTTCGCGGAGCTCGGCTTCGGTGATGACCAAGGGCGGGGCGAATCGGATGATGTGCTGATGGGTAGGCTTGGCCAGCAGGCCGAGGTCACGCATCTTCAAGCACACATCCCAAGCTTCCTTACCGTCTTTGGGCTTGATGATGACAGCGTTCAACAGACCTTTACCACGCACCTTCTCAATCATCGGGCTCTTGATCTTACCGATTTCCTCACGGAAGATCTTACCAAGACGCTCAGCGTTTTCCATCAGGTGCTCTTCCTTGATGACCTCAAGGGCGGCGATGGACACGCGGGCAGCAATCGGGTTACCACCGAAGGTCGAGCCGTGCTCACCAGGCTTGATGTTCAGCATGATGTCGTCATCGGCCAACACGCAGGAGACCGGCACCACACCACCACCGAGGGCCTTGCCTAGGATGAGGATGTCGGGGCGCACGCCTTCGTGGTCGCAAGCCAGCATCTTACCCGTACGTGCGATACCGCACTGCACCTCGTCGGCCATGAACAGCACATTGTACTTCTTGCAGATATCATAGCACTTCTTCAGGTAGCCATCGTCCGGCACATAGACACCAGCCTCACCTTGGATGGGCTCCAGCAGGAAACCAGCGATTTCCTTGCCTTCCTTGGCCAGTACTTGCTCCAGAGCATCGGGGTCGTTGTAAGGGATGCGGATGAAACCAGGAGTCATAGGACCATAGTTGGCATATGACTCGGGGTCGTTACTCATCGTGATGATGGTGATGGTACGGCCGTGGAAGTTGCCTTCGCAGCAAACGATTTTCACCTTGTCATTAGGAATACCCTTCTTGACGACACCCCAACGGCGGGCAAGTTTCAGACCTGTCTCATCGGCTTCGGCGCCCGAGTTCATAGGCAGCACCTTGTCATAGCCAAAGTATTCGGTCACATATTTCTCCCACACGCCGAGTGCGTCGTTATAGAAGGCGCGGCTGCTGAGGGTGAGGCGCTCAGCCTGGTCGGTCATAGCCTTGATGATTTTCGGGTGGCAGTGGCCTTGGTTGACTGCGGAATAAGCCGACAGGAAGTCGAAATACTCTTTGCCTTCGACGTCCCACACCTTGGCGCCCTTACCCTTGGCGAGGACGACCGGCAGCGGGTGATAGTTATGGGCACCGTACTTGGCTTCCAGGTCCATAGCTTGTTGTGATGATGTGATTTTCTCGATCATGATTTAGTATTTAAGATTTAAGATTTAAGATTCAAAAATTCGTGCAAATTTAGGGTTTTATTTCATGACTTCACACTTTTGCTCGTTTTTTCCGAACAATTTTGTAGGCAATCGCCAAGACAAGGATAAAAATAGCCATAGCCAACAAACCGAAGAATGCCAAACGATACTTGTCACGTTGGGATTGGAGGGTTTCTATTATTGTATTTTGGGTTTCATACTTGGAATGAAGCCATTGCGTTTCATCTTGAAGCGAACTGATTTGGTCATACAGATCACTGTTCTCGCGTATGAGGCCATCATATTGTTCCTTGTAATCTTTAAGCTCACTCCCCATTTCATCGAACTTGCCAAGACGAGCATAATTCAAAATCAGTGGTAGTTTTATTGTAGAATAAGCGATGGTGATTCCAGATTTTGACTCTAAATCATCAATCATATTCAAATAATAGAGAGACTTAACAGGCTGTGAAAGATAAGAATACACCATCCCCAATCCAAGGCATGCCATCATCTGTCCAGAAGCATACGATGATGATTCCGCCAATTCAAATGCTTTTAAATACCAACCTTCAGCCTTTTTATAATTGTCGTTATTATATAACGCATTCCCCATTTCAACCAATATATCAACCTTACTGTTTGCCTCAACCCCAATACCATTTGACTCCAGCAATTCAAGTATGGAATAAGCTTTCCCATAATAATAACTCGCCGAATCAAAATCGTGATAATCTTTCACAAACAGTTGCCCATAGTTCTTATATACCATAATCAACCAACCATAATCACTGACAGCTTCCAACTTAGGGATGACATCCAAAAAAAGGCTTTTCGCTTGGGCAGCCTTACCCCATTCCATATAAAGACAAGCCAAATTTGCATCAATATGAACAACCACAATGCTATCATTAAGCAAATCGTAACCCTTTCTTGCTGCTATAAAGGTTCTCTCAGCTTCTTGATACTGTTGTTTTTGATATTGCAGGATGGCTTTATTGGAGTTAACTTTTGCTATTCCAAGTGTATCATTCCTCTGTTCAGCCAAAATCAGCGCTTTTTCATACACACATAAAGCCGTATCAACATTTCCATAGACATGTTCAAAATATGCTTGCCTCCAAATGTCTTCAAAAGCCTTCGCTCCATCTCCAATCGACTCATGCAAATCATAAGCAGTTTTTAAATATGCATAAGACAAATCAAGATCAATGTGATATCCATAGTATTCACCTAACGCATAATTGGCATCTGCTTCCAAATCGGGACATCCCTGTCTTTTTGCCTCATTTATGGCTTTTTCACCCCAAGCTATGCAGTCGTCAAATGACAACTCATAAAACGCTTCTGACAGCGCCAGCATGGTTTCTATACGCTCCCTACCCTTTTGCTTCGACAAAAGGCTCTCAAGGCTATCCACAACTTGGACACCCTCTTGGGCAACGGCCCAGCTTGACAAAAGGGAAAAAGCTACTATGAGCAACAACCTTTTCATCAGAGGAACATATTGTATCTTCTTTCGTCAAAAATCGTGGTGCTTTCGCCGTGACCAGAATAAACCTCTGTGTCGTCGGGCAAATGGAATAGGCGTTCGATGATGTTCGTACGGAGTTGCTCGTAGTTGCCACCGGGGAAGTCGGTGCGGCCGATGCTACGGCAAAAGAGGGCATCGCCAGTGAAGACCCAGCCTTCCATCATAGCATAAAGACTAATGCTGCCCATGGCATGGCCTGGCGTGCTGATGACCTCAAGGGTGCTCTCCCCTATCTTGATGATTTCGCCATCTTCAAGGTCGCGGTCCGGCAACTCACTCTCGCCATCAAAAGGCAGCCCAAACATCTGTGCCTGCTGATGCGACCGCTGGAAATCGCTTTTCACATTGGGATGCGCCGCCACCTCGATGCCGTAACGCTTTTTCACTGCTGCATTGCCTACAATATGGTCGATATGGCCATGTGTATTGATGGCCATTAGCGGCTTGAGGCGATGGCTGTCGATGAATCCGAAGAGTTCGTTTTCTTCAGAAGCATTAGAGCATCCTGGATCGATAATGACACACTCTTTAGTGTTGTCATCGTATACGACATAGGTATTTTCCGCGAAAGGGTTGAAGACAAATTGTTCGAATTGGAGCATAATAACTGTTTTGAGGCGGCCCTTCGACCCTTCGGTGGGCTCAGGGCTCTGGGACTGTAGCATGTGTTTTTCGGGGCAAAGGTAGGGATTTTTCCGCAGTATTCTAAAGAATTTACCTATCTTTGTCCGCTAATTCGGTATTAAATATAAATGTCATTGAAAACGAAATACGCGATTCTCTTGTTGCTGTTCATGGCGGTGATGCTTCCAGCTCATGCCCAGTTCTACAACGGCATGAATATGTCGTTCGGGAAGAACCGCGTACAGTGGGGTGACTTCCATTGGTCATACTACAAGAATGACAATTTCGACGTATATTTCTACCAAGGTGGCGATGACCTCGCCCGCTATGCTCAAGCATATGCCAAAGACCAAATCCCGCGTCTCGAGACCCGATTGAGCAGCCGTTTCGGAAAGAAAATCCAGTTCATCGTGTTCAACAGCAAGAGCGACTTCAAGCAAAGCAACATCAACCTTGAAGAAGAGGAGAACGGCAACACGGGCGGCATTACCAAAATTATCGGGTCGAAAGTCATCCTTTACTTTGATGGCGACTATACCCACTTCGAGGCACAAATCCGTGAAGGCATAGCCAGGTTGCTGTTCAGCCAGGTGATGAACGGCATTAGCATCGGCTCACAAATCCGCAGCTCTTACCGCTACAACATCCCGCAATGGTTCCAAGATGGATTGGTGACTTATATCGCCGGCAACTGGGACAGCCATAAGGAAGCCCAATTGCAACGCGGCATCATATCAGGCAACTACAAGAAAATCAACCATCTGCGCGATGATGATGCACTTATTGCAGGCTACTCGTTTTGGAATTTCATCGACGAACAATACGGCAGCAAGTCATTCAACGACATCATGACCTTGGCCGAGAACACCCAAAATGTCAAGAAAGCCCTATTGTATGTCACGGGTAAAGAATACAAGACATTGGTTGAAGAATGGTACGACTTTTACAAAGCACGCTATGAGACGCTTTTGGTCAACCAGCCCACCGATATCATGCGCTTGAAGTACAAGAAATACCGCACCTTTACGCAACCATCCATCAGCCCGAACGGCAAATACATCGCCTATGTCAGCAACGACGAAGGCAAGATACGGCTCTGGCTTGAAGACCTTCAAACAGGCAAGCGGCAACAACTCTTCAAGGCAGGCTACCGCTCCGACGAGAACATCGACACATCGTTCCCGCTCTTGGCCTGGCACCCCAACGGAGAGATTCTTTCGTTCATCCTTGAAGAGGAAGGCAAAATCCAACTTTATAACTTGGACATTAATTCGGGCAAAAAAGCAAATATTTATCTATTTGATTTTCAAAAGGTAAGTTCATTCTCTTATGCACACAAAAGCCGTAAAATTGTGCTTGCTGCCACCCGTATGGGCAAACCCGACATTTATGTCTATAACCTGTTTTCGAACACGGTGGAGCAAATCACCAACGACTGGCACACCGACTTGAGCCCTGTCTTCACATACGACGACCGCCAAATCGTGTTCAGTTCAAACCGCGACAACGACACTTTGAAAATTGATGACAAAATCGGCTTCCAAAACAAGCAGTTTGACCTTTATGCCTACAACTATATTAATAAAGGTGACATGCTCCAAAACCTCACCCAACAGCGTTACTCCAACAACACACTGCCAGAGCCATTGAAAGACGGCAGTTTGCTCTATCTCAACGACACCAGCGGCTATTATAACCTTTACCAAATCCGATTCGATAGCGCCATCAGCCATATCGACACCATCGTTCATTACCGCTATTTCGGCAAGAAAGAACAACTTACGGACTACTCTGCCAACATCATCGACTATGCCTACCAGCCTCGCGACCACAAAGCCGCCCTACTGATGGCCGACCAAAAAGGCGAGAAGTTCTTCATGTCACCTATCCTCCGCGGCCATGAAGAAACCGTCCGGCAGATGAATCCATACGCCCAAAAGAGGATGCTCGACGAACGAATCCAGAAAGAGAAAGACACCATAGCGGAGCCCATTTCCAAGCACCGTTTCTCATCGAGCTACCGATTCGCACGTCGCAAACATGCCATTGGCGGGCCTCTTGGAAACGACTCATCTCAAGTTGTGAAAGGCATCGATGAAGTACCAAGACCGAGGCAGAAAGACACCATACAACGCCCCAACAACTATTATGTGGAGCTTTTTGCTGACGAACTGATGAGCCAAATCGACTTCACCAGCATGAACTACAGCTACCAACCCTTCACCGGCGGCTTCTCCCCCATCTATCTCAACTCGGGCTTCAACATCTTCCTAGGCACCAAGATGAAGGACCTGATGGAAGACTATAAGATAGAACTCGGCGTGAAGCTCAATACCAGCCTCACCAACAACGAATACATGCTGCGTTTCAGCGACTACAGCAAACGCCTCGACAAGAGTATCACCCTACACCGCTATGTCACCGACGATTACTCAAGTTACTACTACCGCACCTTCACCAACGAGGCGTTCTATACCTTGAGCTATCCATTCAACGAGATCTTAAGCCTTCGTGGCACAGCTATCTACCGCCTTGACCATAGAGTCAATTTGGCCATTGATGACTATAGTCTAGCTGACAAAGACAGGTATGAAAACTGGGGCGGAGTGAGAGCTGAACTCGTTTACGACAACTCAAAGAAAATCGGGACCAATCTGCTTGTCGGAGCTCGTGGCAAAGTGTTTGCCGAATACTACCAACGCATTGCGCGCAACACCAACAACATGATCGTCGTTGGCTTCGACTACCGCCATTACACCCGCATCAGCCGCAACTTCATCTGGGCCAACCGCATCGCGGGCAGCAGTTCGTTCGGACAACAAAAACTCATCTACTACATGGGCGGTGTCGACAACTGGATATTGGCCTCCTTCGACCAAGGGGCACCTGTCGACTACTCGCAAAACTATGCCTATCAAACCCTTGCCACCAATATGCGCGGCTTCAGCCAGAACATCCGCAACGGCAACAACTTCGTCGTGTTGAACAGCGAACTACGATTCCCCGTGTTCAGCTATTTCATGAATCGACCCATCAACATGAAATTCATCCGTGACTTCCAAATCGTTGCCTTCGGCGACCTCGGCACCGCTTGGACAGGCTGGAACCCTTACGACCCGAGCAACTCACTCTACAACACACACATCAGCGACGGCAACTTGGACATCGTTGTCACCGAGATGAAAGAACCTCTGGTGGGCGGCATCGGAGTGGGATTGCGCACCTGTATCTTCGGTTATTTCGTAAGAGGTGATGTGGCTTGGGGGATACAAGACGGGCAAATCAACAAGAAACCAAGATATTATCTATCGTTTAACCTTGATTTCTGATCGGCGGATTTCCGCATGGCATGGCGCACGGTAAGAAAAGCCGAAGTGCAGCCCACCACCAAAATCGTGGCGAAAATCAAAAGCACATCTTTCAATTTCAACAAAACAGGATAAGTATCCACCACATAGTTGCCTCCCGTGCCGAATTTCACGAAACCGAACTGTTGCTGCAAAAGCACCAAGATGACGCCCAACAGCAAGCCGATGAGACCTCCAGCCACCGAGATGAGCAAGCCCTCATTCATGAACACTCGCTGAATCAGCCGGTTGTCGGCACCCATGGCCTTTAAGATCTCCGTATCTTTACGCTTGTCAATCATCAGCATGGAGAGTGATCCTACCACATTGAAGGTGGCCAAAATCAAGATGAAAGTGAGAATGACATAGACTGCCCACTTCTCGGAACGCATGATTTTGTACAGGGTTTCCTGCTGCTCCTGCTGGTTTTTCACCGCATAGTCATCACCTATGAGGAATGCCACAGCTTTCTTCACCTTATTAATATCGGCATTAGGGGCGAGGAAAAGCTCTACATTGTTTGCTTTATCCTCGTATTCAAGAAGTTCCGAAAGCCAGTCAAAAGGTACGAGTACCATTTTCTCATCTTGTTCCTGCTCGGTGGAGAAGACACTTTGGACAGTCAGCACATCAGAGTTGAAACTGTTTTCGAGACTCATCAAAGAGGCATTGCCGCGCTTGGGCACATAGACGCGCACCATGGCATAGGGGTTATAGGCATTGATGCCAAGATACCACGCCACGCCTGCTCCTGGCACGGCAAAATAATGTTCATCTTCGTCGGAAAGCACCAAATCGGTATCACCAAAAACGACCTCGTTCAAACGATCAATCTGTTGGTATTCCAACCCCACACCCTTTACTTGACCGATATGTTGTTTCTCGTTTGCACGGAAAAGAGCGTCTTCGGTAATCGTAGGAATCACATAATCAACACCTTGAATATCTTTAAGTTGGCCCAATGGGAATGTGGTCAGGTCGATGGTTTTGCCTTTAACGGTAGCAATTTGTAAATCAGGCGTTAGGCGATTGTTCATCGAAGAGATAACCTTCTCCAAGCCGTTGAAGGCCGACAACACCACAATAAGCGCAAAAGAACCTACACTAATACCAAGGATGGAAATCCATGTGATGATATTAATCAGGTTGTGGCTCTTTTTGGCCAGCAGGTAACGGTTTGCTATGAACAGCGGCAGTCTCACTGGTCGGGATGCAGCAGGTTGTCAATGTTTTCGATATAATCCAGGGAATCGTCCTCAAAGAAGCGCAACTCGGGGATGACACGCATCTGATGGCGCACCCGGTTGCCCAACAAACCTCGGATCGCTTTGGCGTTTTGACCTACCTCCTCCACCACCTTCTTCTTGTCATCGACACCGAAGACGCTCAAATACACATTGGCATATCCGAGGTCAGAGGTGACCCTCACATGCGTCACGGTAATCATCAGCATCGGGACGGCAGGCTTCAATTCCTTTTGGAAAATGTCGCTCAACTCCTTTTGAATCAGTTTATTGACTTTCTCTAATCGTTTGTTATCCATTGTATCAGTTATCAGTTGTTCAGTTATTCAGTTGAAGGATTTGCAAAAATAGACATTTCTTTTGACATCTTGCGTATTTCAATTCTTTTGAATACTTTTGCCGTCACTATTCAAACTATCACTATCATCCAATTTAATCTAACATGAAACGCACAATCCTTTTAGTACTGGCGCTTTTGTCCGTGTTGTCCTACGCACAAGAGCCACAAACACAACAATCTGCCAACCATGTTGAAAATGAGTTCATCATTTGGTTGGAGCAAGGTGTTGACGCTTCGACCTTTGCCGTCAATACCGGTATGGACATCCAACCGAAAAGACTGTTATCCGAAAGGCTGAACATCTGGCTTTTTGAAACCGCAGGCAACAAAGGACCCAGAGAAGACAAAATGCACCGATTGGCTGCCAACAAAGATGTCCGTGTCATCCAAAACAACCATACCAATATCACGTTACGCGAAGCGATTCCAGACGATCCTTATTATTACCAACAATGGGCACCTGCCATTATGAACCTGCCACAAGCCTGGGAGGAATTCACCACGGGCGGTGTCACGGCAACGGGCGACACCATCGTGGTGGCCGTCATCGACGGAGGTGCTGATTGGACCCATGAAGACCTGAATTGCTGGATAAACACCCGCGAAATCCCATATAACGGCATCGATGACGATGGTAACGGCTATATTGATGACTTCCACGGTTGGAATGCTTACAACCACAACGGCTATGTCAGCAGCAACAACCATGGCACCCATGTTTCGGGTATCGTTGGCGCTGTCGGAAACAACGAGAAAGGCGTGTGCGGTGTGAATTGGAATGTGAAAGTCATGCCCATCGCAGGCAGCTCGGGCGACGAGTCCATTGTTGTGGAAGCTTATGCATACGCATTGGAGATGAGGGCTCGTTACAATGAGACCCAGGGCGAAGAAGGCGCCTTCATCGTAGCCACCAACTCGTCTTTTGGAGTTGACTACGGCGACCCTAACGACTATCCCATTTGGTGCGCGATGTATGATGAGATGGGCGATGTCGGCATATTGAGTTGTGGGGCTGGTCCCAACATGAATGTGAATGTTGATGTGGTGGGTGATGTCCCATCCGCCTGTCCTGGAAATTATCTCATAGGCATCACCAACACCACTTCTTCCGACGAAAAATATGGAAGTGCTGGATATGGTGTCAACAACATTGACATTGGTGCACCCGGCACATCCATCTATTCTACACTTCCTAACAACAATTACGGCAATATGACTGGAACCTCGATGGCCACCCCACAAGTCGCTGGCACCATCGCGTTGATGTATGCGGCCTTACCCGAAGAAATGATGCAAGACTGCAAAGACGACCCTGCTCATTTCAGTCTTATCATGAAATATCACCTGCTTAACGGAGCCGACCATCTGCTTTCGCTCGATGGATTGGTAGCCTCGGGAAGGAGATTGAACGCCTATGGAGCTATAGAAAGCGCTTTAAACGATAGTATCGTGCCTGAATTAATCGGAGAAGTCATTATTATAGGCGAACCTTTCTTCGGAGAGACTTTGACCACAGAAACGAATCTGAATTCCACACCATCCATTCCTGACCTTGGCACGCTGGACTACCAATGGTGGAGAGGCACGACACCCATCGAAGGCGCCGTTGACTCAACCTACACCTTGACTGAAGACGATATTTTCGAAAGGATTTGTGTGCAAGTCACTGCCGCAAACTGCACAGGGACACTAACTTCGCCCTATTTCGGTCCTATCAAAAAGGCAGAACAGGCCATGCCCGATGCACCTCAAATGGAGAGCAACACCGATACGAGCATCACGCTTGTCGCCATTGAAGACGGAGAATACAATATCGACGGTGGAGACTGGCAGTCCTCACCTATATTTGAAGGCCTGACGCAGAGCACCTCCTACACCTTCACACAACGCAAGAAGGAGACACGGTCGCATTACGCTTCGCCTTCAAGTCCAGCAGCAGTGTTTAGCACAATGCCAGACCAGATTAACGAGAATCGTCAAAGCATCTTCAAGGTATTTCCCAACCCTTCCAACAGCAGCGTGACAATTGAAGGCCAGGGGATGCTCGTCATCACCAATACTTTGGGACAAACTGTTTTAACCAAGAAAATCGAGGGCAAAACAAAAGTGGAATTGCCGCAGGGGTTGTATTTCGTGAAAATGGGAAACGAAACGCGGAAGATTGTGGTGGAATAGGTTTTCGTGCGAGAAAACTATTCGCGTCTTTTCGAGTCCATGATGATCGTCACAGGACCATCATTCAGCAACTCGACCTCCATCATGGCACCGAATTCGCCGCTTTGCACTTCGCGGCCAGAAATTTCAGCCAAGCGCTTCAAAAACAGTTCATAAAGCGGGATGGCCTGCTCGGGACGGGCGGCACGGATGAAACTCGGTCGGTTGCCTTTCTTGGTCAGGGCGTGAAGGGTGAACTGGCTCACCACGAGGAACGAACCGCCGACTTGGTTGATGTCGAAGTTCATCGAGTCGTTGCCGTCGTCGAAAATGCGGAGTTTGGTCAGTTTTTGACACAACCATTCCACATCCTCTTCGTTGTCGGCTTCTTCAATGCCAAGCAAAACCAGCATTCCAAGGCCGATTTCCGATTTCACTTTACCGTCAATCGTGACGGAAGCATGAGTTACTCGTTGTGCTACTATTCTCATATTCTTTTGACTACGGGACTGCGAGACACGAGACTACGGGGCGAGTTCATGAACTTGTCAAAGGACTCGCAGTCCCGTAGTCTCGCGTCTCGTAGTCAATGCATTAATTTGAATATCATTTCCCTGTACAAATCCTTCTCACTCACATCCCCGCTCTCATAGCCTTTCGACTTCAGGTCGAACTCGCGGAGGATGGAGATGCATCGGATGCAGGTTGCAGGCGGATAGTTGCGCGCAGCAGCAAGATAATCCTTGACAAAAAAAGGATTCACCCCCAACACGCTGGCCAGATTACCCTGCGATTTGTCTTGCGTGGTGTGCAGTTTGATGAGCTTCGTGAAATAACCATACAATGTTATCACCGTAACCAACAACGGATTATCTTTCCCGTTATCGCCAAAATAGTTGACGATGCGGTTGGCTTTCAGCACATCGCGACTGCCGATGGCGTTTTGCAGCTCGAAGCCATTATAATCCTTTGAAATGCCAATGTTGCGTTCCACATCTGCATCATCGATGCTTTTCTTTTTGGGCAAGGCGATGATGAGTTTCTTCAACTCGTTGGCAATTTTATGGAGGTCGGTGCCGAGATAATCGGCCAGCATCTGGTTGGCCTTGGGCGTGATGGAATAGCCTTCACCCTTCAGGTAATTCTGAATCCATCCCGGAATATTGCTGTCGTACAGTTTCTTCGACTCAAACCAAACACCTTTCTTGTCAATCTTCTTGGCCAAGGTCTTGCGCTTGTCGAACTTCTTGTATTTATAGGCGAAGACAAGAAGGGTGGTTTCCGGGATAGTGTCAAGATATTTCTCAAACTCTTCCAAGTTTTTCACATCTTGTGCCTCTTTGACGATGACCACCATACGCTCACCCATCATCGGGAAACTACGGGCATGGTTGGCAATAGTCTCCACATCGACATCGCGGCCATAGAGCACAATTTGGTTGAAGGCACGATCGGCCTCGTCCAATGCTTCGTTCTCGATGGTGTCCGAGATCATGTCAATGAAATAGGGTTCGTCACCTGTAAGGAAATAGACAGGCGCGAAATTCTTTTTGTGAATGTCGGAAAGGATCTGGTCGTAATTCATCAGAACTTCAGGTGCTTGACGGTGATACCATTATTGATAAGTTGTCGAAGAGAGTCAATACCGATGCGCAGGTGCTCACCGACAAAGTTCTTGCTGACCACTTTGTCGCTCTCCTCGGTCTTGACACCTTCGGGCACCATAGGGTTGTCAGACACTAAAAGCAGTGCTCCCGTTGGGATTTCATTATGGAAGCCGACCGAGAAAATAGTCGCAGTTTCCATATCCACGGCCATACAACGGATTTTGCGCAGATAGTCCTTGAACTCGTCGTCATGTTCCCACACACGGCGGTTGGTGGTATAGACCGTGCCCGTCCAGTAGTCACGGCCATAGTCGCGGATAGTAGTAGAGATGGCTTTTTCGAGACTAAATGCCGGAAGCGCAGGCACCTCTGGAGGGAAATAGTCGTTTGAAGTACCTTCGCCTCGGATGGCTGCAATGGGAAGAATGAGATCGCCTACCTTGTTGATTTTCTTCACACCACCACATTTTCCCAAAAACAACACCGCTTTCGGCTGAATGGCAGTCAGCAGATCCATAATGGTGGCGGCGTTGGCGCTACCCATGCTGAAATTAATGATGGTGATTTCTCCGTCGGTAGCGCATGGCATCGAACGGTCGCGGCCAATGACTTCCACACCTTGCCATTCGGCAAAACGATCCACATAATTCTGGAAATTGGTCAACAGGATATATTTACCAAACTGATCCAAGGGCAGACCCGTATAGCGCGGCAGCCAGTTTTCAACTATTTCTTGCTTGGTTTTCATTTGCTTTCAAATATTTGTGCAAAAATAAAAAATCTATTTGAATTGTGCGTATCTTTGCGGCGAAAACGGTTTGGACGAATACCAATGACCCGATACCCCGTAAAAATACTGATGGCTTTCGGCTGTACCTTCGAACCTGGCGGAGAAGAGTTCTTCGAGTGGCTGATGCGCAACGGCTATCCCGAACTGGGTGCCTTGAGCAACACCATTCAAGGCGACCATGAGGCCAAAGACTGGCTCATGGAACACGGATTCCCCCATCTGGCTGCCATCGACAGCGTCATCGACAAGGAGGCAAAAGCTGAAGAATGGCTCGTCAAAAACCATTTTACGGTCAACCTAGCCTTCGCAAAAGCCATCAATCGCGACGACGATGCCACTGATTGGCTAGAAAAAAACGAGCTACAGGTTTTCATTGTCCTCGCCGATAAGATTCGCAAGTATTTGGATGACAAATATTTAAACTTCCATAAAATCCATTTTTGATTTCAAAACGATTTTTTTTGGCCTACATAAAAGAAAAAATCCTAACTTTGCGGCCAATCAGAAGAAGTAAATAATTAGAAAATCATACTACAATGAAAAAAGGATTATCCATCATCATCAACATCATTCTGTTTGCCATCATCGTGCTTTTAGCATGGCAAGTTGTCAAGAGCATCCAAGCTCCCATCAAGTTCAAAAACGAGCAAACGATGCGTGAGAAACAAGTCGTCGAGCGCCTCGTCGACATCCGCAATGCCGAAGTGCTCTACAAGAACGCCAACAATAAGTACACGGCTGACTTCGACTCGTTGATCCAATTCTGCCAAACCGCAGAAATCCCGATCGTGAAAATCGTTCCCGACCCGACCGACACCACCTTCACGCGCACCATCAACGACACCATAGGCTTTTCTAAGGTCATGGACTCCCTCAAGGGCGCCAGACAAGACTTCAACATCGCCGACATCAAGTACGTGCCTTTCGCTCCCAACAACGAAATGTTTGAACTTGAAGCGGGCACCATCATCCGCAACGAAGTCATCAAGATTCCGGTATTCGAAGCAAGAGTGCCCTACGAGGTCTATCTGGCTACTCCAGGAGCAGGTTTCAGCGAGAAAGAATGGAACCAACGTCGTGACAACGCCAAGGCCGAGAAGGAAAACATCAACCGTTATGCCGGTCTAAAAGTTGGATCAATGGATGAAGCCTCCACAGACGGCAACTGGGAGAAGGAGGTTGAACTCTAAACCGACAAGATGAATGGCGGCATCATTGAACCCTTACATCTCCCAATTCGGCGAGGAGTTTGATGCCGAGAAGTCATCGCAATACAGAATGGCCATCCAATTCTCATTGGGTGGTCTTTCTTTTGCCCTTCTCGACAATGAGAGCCACACCCTCATCGCCTTGGAATGCTACCAGTCGGACCTCCTGAACGATAGCGGCGACCTTTTCCACACCTTGGAACGCGCACTCGAATCGAAAGGCCTGAACAACAAGGCATTTCTGTCTGTGACTTGTCTCGTTGCCAACCGCTTGTGCACCTTGGTCCCCGAACCCTTGTTCGATGAATCCGAGCAAGCCAAGCACCTCGACTTTACCTTCCAAATCCCAGAAGGATCTACCGTCACATCAGAACGACTGGAGACCGTTGCTTGCTACAATGTCTTTGCTTGGCAAAAAAGCCTGCGCGACATGGTGTTGAATAAATGGAAAGACGCCAAATGCATCCATTCCACTACCCTGTTCATCGACAGTGCAATGAAAAACGGCAACGAGACTAGTGTGTTCGTGCATGTCAACAACCGCGACTTCGACATGATGATCAAAAAAGAGGGGAATCTGTTGTTCTTCAACAACTTTAAGTTCGTCACCAAAGAAGACTTCGCTTATTTCCTTTTGTTTGCGATGGAACAAAACGGTATGGCAGGCCATGACATCCCCGTTTGCTTCTCTGGCCTCATCCGTCCGGCATCCGAGATCATAGACCTCTGCGGACGCTATATCAAAGACATCAGCTTTGTGACAGACCCACACGCACTTCTAGTTAGCAAGTCGCTTGACGAGGTGCCTTTCCCATACTATCACCTTCTTTACCAAGCATTAAGATGAGAATCATCAGAGGAAGATATCAACGGCGGCAAATCACCGCACCCAACAACTTGCCTGTACGCCCCACCACCGACATGGCCAAGGAGAGCCTGTTTAACATCATTGAGAACCACTTCGACTTCGAGGAGACCGAAGCCTTGGACTTGTTTGCTGGCACAGGCAACATCTCTTACGAACTGGTCTCAAGAGGCTGTCCCAAGGTAGTGTCTGTCGACCAGGACTTCGGCTGCGTGAAATTCATTCGAGAGACCGCCAACAAACTCAACATGAAGGAGTTGCTTGTGGTCCGTTCCGATGTGTTCCGTTTCCTTGACAAGCACCAGATGCAATATGACCTCGTCTTTGCCGACCCGCCTTACGACTGCGAACATTACGAAACGTTAATACAACTCATTTTTGAACGCAACCTTTTACGCGAAGGCGGAATGTTCGTATTGGAACACGACAAGAGCCAAAACTTTGAAGAGCATCCTCACTTCATGGAACAACGTCACTACGGCAAAGTAAACTTCACTTTCTTTGCGCAGACTATCGAAGAAGAATCAGAGGAATAATATTTTTAGCACGCAGAAATCGCAGAACTATGGGAAACGCGAAGCGACGCAAAGTTTGCGTCCGGTAGGTTCAGCGCATTCTGCGTATTCTGCGTGAAAATCAAATATACCCGAATCGTTTCCTGACAATTTCCTTCTCTTCATCACTGCTGTCGCGGAAGAGCGGCATCACTTCGTCCTCGGGAAAGTCGGTGAAGGTGAGGAAAAGCAGGCTGTCCAAAGTGTCGTTGAAATCGGGGTCAACATTGAAACAGAGGAACTTGGCGTTAAGTTTCAGATATTTCTTGAACAAGGTGGGCAGGCGGTATTGGCCGTTGCTCAATCGGAACATGAACTTGTCAAACTTCTCGATACCATCCATATTGCCTTGCATCAACACATCTGCATCCACCTTAAGGAAATCTTCATGGAATGGTGTCATCGGCGTGGCCATGTGGGCGAGCTCCTCACTCACGGGATGCTTCTCCGTGACATATTTCACGATCATGCTCATATAGAACTTGGGGTACCAAGAGCTGATACTCACCGGCCCAATGAAATGCTTGGCCTCGGGATAACGCACCACCACATCGGAAAGACCTCGCAGCAGCAGCATCAGAGGCAACACCTCCTTCTGGTATTCCAAAGTGACAAACGACCTACCCAACTCTATGGTGTTCGACAGGTGTTCCGCAAATGCCTCGTCGAAATTCACCAAAGTGCTGACATAAAAGCCTTTGATGCCATATTTTGGGATAATCTCGCTGCCGATGCCAAGACGATAACAACCCGCTATCTTCTGTTTCACCTTGTCCCAAAGAATCATCTGTTTGAAATGGCGGTCAAACTCATCTTGGTCAAGGCTCTTGCCCGTGCCCTCGCCTATAGCTCGGAAGGTCTCCTCACGCAGGCGGGCAATCTCGTGCATAAGGTTAGGTATATCCTCGTAATCAGCCAGATAGCAGTCATAGTCGGAAGTGGAATACAAGAACGCCTTCTCGCGTATGGCTTCCAACTCATTCAACATGAGCGACAAGTCGGTTGGAGCATCAATATCTTCCAAATCCGCCACTTTCTTCTCAACCGCTTGAGTTGGAATGTTCGCTTCAAGCGCATAGGAGCGGCAGCGCAGATAGGCCGCCAACTCCTTGGGATTCTCATAGAGTGCTACTTCAGCCGGCATGATAGGCTTGCCAATTTGCAGGTTGAAGCAGGTGTCATGCTTGTTGGCAAGCTCTCGTGTCAAGCGGGCTGTGCCAAGCATGGTGTGGATTTTGTCGAGAGCATAAAAGAGCTTCGAGTTTTGTCCTTCCCAAAAAACTGGGATTACGGGAACGCCTGCATTCTTGATGATACGAGCGATGGAGGTACTCCAAGGCAGGTCCTCCGGGAAGTCATGGCCATGATAGCGCGACACCTCGCCAGCGGGGAACACGCCCAATCCATTGCCAGCAGCGATATGCTGAATGGCACCTTTGATGCCGCTCACACTGCTCTTCCATTCGGGATTGTTCTCGAACGGGTTGACGGCAAAGAAACACTCCTTGAGATTAGGGATATGCGAAAGGATGAAGTTGGCCATGATTTTGAAGTCGGGCCTCACCTTGGCGATGGCACTCAAGAGCATCACACCCTCAATGCCACCGAATGGATGGTTGCTGACCACGACAAAGCCACCTTCTTTTGGGATGTTCTCCAACTGATCCGCACTGACATCGATGGTGATGTTCATGTTCTCCAACAGATGGTCGGCGAACTCACGCCCCTGATAATCAGCAGCTCCATCAAACAAACGGTTGATTTTTCCAAGCTCCAGCGCTCCATAGGCAAGCCCAGCAACACAAGTGCCGAAGAAGCCTTTCATGCCGAAGGCCTTTTTCAAATCCGAGTTGGTTACTACTTTTCGCATGGTGATTGAGCCTTTCGAACCATCAGTTTCAAACGGCAAAAATAAGGTATTTTATAAATCAAACCAATTTTTAATGGCAAAAACTATTAATCCACATTGGATGCCATCACAGAAAAATGTATTTTTGCCACTACTTACTTTTGTATCAATATCCATGGTTATTCTTTTCAACAAGCCATTTGGCGTACTCAGCCAGTTCACCCCAGAGGCAGGTCATCGCGCTCTCGATGAATTTGGATTCCCCGCGGGTGTATATGCCGCCGGTCGCCTCGACCACGACAGCGAAGGCGCGCTTCTCCTCACCGATGAAGGGAAACTCATCAAGAAACTGCTCGACCCAAAATTCGAACATCCGCGTACCTATCTGGCCCAAGTGGATGGACAAATCACACAAGAGGCTGTTGACCTATTAAAAAAAGGAGTGACCATCAAAGGCTATCGCACCAAACCCTGCCAAGCAGAAATCGTTGAGGCACCAGAGAACCTTTGGGAAAGGGTGCCGCCTATCCGCTATCGCGCCAACATTCCGACCAGCTGGGTGCGTCTCACCCTCATAGAAGGCAAGAACCGTCAGGTACGCCACATGACCGCCGCTGTAGGGTTCCCCACTTTGCGTCTTATCCGCGTCAAGATCGGTAACATTGCCTTGGATGAATTGCAGCCAGGAGAATGGAGGATAGTCAACGAAAAAGTGATTTAAGCCATATTATTTGTCGGATAGCCACTTTCGTTCCAAGCTATGCCATAATGCTTGGTGAAATAGCGTTTGGCGTGGTTGTTGGCACGAATCTCAGTCCAAAACACATTATGATTGCCCTTGCCCATGGCGTTCAGGAGACTGGGCAATCCGATGACAGGGAGATACAACCACCCAAAGCGTTGGCTATCGGCAGTGTGTCCGAATTCGTGCTGACACAACTGATTGCCAAGGATATACTTCTCCCCTTCGCCTTGCATCCATGGCGCGGCCCACAGGCCGACGAAAGTACCCAGCGACACGCCCATGCCATAAGGCCAATCCTTCTTCGTTGCGAAGGTAATACCGCTAAAGGTATCGACACGATCAACCTGGCCTGCGAGAGCCCGCACCACTGAATACAGCCACCCCACAAGGGTCTGCGGCAGCTCCCAAGTGAGCCTAGAGAGCAGTTGCCAAACACGGCCCCATGGCGACCGATTGTGGTCAGTCAAGAAGAGACCTCGGGTAAGTTGGACTGCAGTTTTGAGACGATGTGAAATAGTGATAGACATGGGTGCAAAAGTACCAAGTTTTAGCCAAGTTTATTACAATTTTCAATACTATTTTTAAATAAAATGGGCATCAGTTACTTCTGATGCCCAAGTTTATAACAGCCTAATTGTTAGGGAATAAGGCGGAAAACCGCTTAATACTCATCTTCGTTGAAAAAGAAATCATCCTTCGAAGGATAATCAGGCCAAAGGTCTTCGATGCGTTCGTATATCTCACCCTCGTCTTCCATCTCCTGAAGGTTCTCAATAATCTCTTCCTGCGCGCCCGTACGCAAGGCCCAATCCAACAGTTCGTCACGAGTGGCAGGCCACGGAGCGTCTTCCAATTTTGAGGCTAATTCTAGTGTCCAATACATAGTCTATTTCCTTTTGTTTAGAGCGCGCAAAAGTACAAGTATTTTTTTAACCCACAAGGGGTTTTTATTCTAAATTATGCTTATTCTATTGATTTGATTTCCAACTATTTTCATCAATATTTTCTAAAAAGCCAAAAAATCTTGACAAAACAAAGAAGTAATCTGATAGTCGGTTGAGGTATTTCAAATCGAGAGAATCGACGGGATGCTGCGCAGCCAAACGCCACCCTTGACGCTCCGCCCTGCGACACACCGTGCGGCACACATGGGCGTGACTTGCCTTAAGGTTGCCACCCGGGATGACAAAACTCTTCAACTCGGGCAGTTGTTCGTTCATGACATCGATTTCATGCTCCAAATAGGCCACATCATCGGTTGTCAACACTGGAATCATTTTCTTCACCTCGGAGTTTTCGTCCAAGGCAAAGTGCGACTCGATGGTGAACAACTTGTTTTGTACAGTGTCCAACACGGTCTTCATCTCGGCAGTAACGCCTTCTTGGTCATAAAGTACACCGATGAAAGCACTTAACTCGTCGACGGTGCCATAGGCCTCTACTCTATCGTCATATTTCGCGACACGCAGGCCCCCTATCAGTGAAGTCTTGCCTTCGTCGCCTGTACGGGTATATGTTATATTTTTCATTTCAAGATTTCTAATTTAACTTCGTTGAAATCGAAGATTCGATGTAATCAATGCTTCGCATTTCAAGATTCCAAAAATCTGCATTCCGCATTAGTACTTCAGCACAAAGTCTTGTTTCTCGATGCCTTCACGGAAGAAGACCAGTCCCATGCTGTACAAGTCCATCGTAAGTGTGACGCCCTCATCCGCCTTGATGGCCTCCCAAGCAGCTTCGTGGCGGCGCGAGTGGTGGATGCCCTCAAAGACGAGCACTGTGTCCTCGTCGGCCTGCGCCATTCCGTCCTCAAGGTTGTCCCACGTGTCTTCGCCGAAGTCCTCGATGCCATAAAGCACGAAGCCCGTGTTGTAGCGCTCCAGCTGTTCTTCCTCATCGGCATTGCGAGAGATGAGATTCACATTGACGACACCCATCGCCGACAGGGTCTCCTGAAATTCGGGTGTCTGTTCCAGATAGACCTTGGTTTGCAGGTTGCCTAAAGCCAACGCACTGGTGTTCAATGCCGAGACACAGCCGAAACTGAGCACCGTCTCGGGCTCCAAATAACGCACCAACCGATATAGGAACCGCCCTTGCTTGCGTCGGGAACGCGTCGCAAACCGTTTCCCATCCACCAAACGGCTGATTCTCAACATGAGGTCGTAGTCGCGGTTGGAGCCGCTGTCGTTGAGCACCTTGCACATGAAATCGTAGACGAAAGGCGAATGAATGCCGTACTCACTCTTGCGATGCACCAGATATTTTAGCCAACTGCCAATCATAACTTAATCATATTGAACCTTTTGCAAGTAATACACCGTTCGTCTCGGCTTGGGTTGCGTACTGTTTTGGATGATTTGCGAACCGTAGATAAGAAAACGGTTGTCGTACCAAGGAGTGAGTTGGGCGAAATACTCGTCTTCCACATAATCGGCACCATAGATGGGAGCCAGTTTCGCCTCCTGCAGGTTCATCAAAACCTGACCTTGAGCATCAAAAGCAGTGTATCTTAAACGGTTGTAATAGGGCGAAGCCACCACCAGTTCGTCAAAACAAACCCCTTCTCCCGCATGGGGAAAGAGATCGTATGTCAGTTCATTGTCGAACTTCACCGACTGCTGCCACTGCAATTGTCCATTGGAGTCGAAGGCCAGCAGCACTTCGCTGAAGAAATCGTAGCCATCGAAGATGGTGTAGGTGTAAGGATAGCCGCCATAATAACCGTAATAGCCATAGTTCATGCGTGTCTCGGTGTGGTAATAGGGCATGAACGCTTCCAGGGCGAAGACAGTCAAATCGCCAAAATCAGTCAAACGGGGCGTCAGAAACTGGAAAGCAATCTCCGACAAGGTGGTATTCTCTTTTTTCTGCTTCTTTAAACGCTCCTCACGCAAACGCACCCGATCGGAGGCGGTCAAGGCATGTTCTATCTCGGGCATGTCCTTAAAGAGGTAGATATGGCTCTCGGGGGATGAAGACATGAAGCGCAACCATACCACACCGAGGCTCTCTTTGTCGAAGTTCTCCGTCACGCCTTCAAGATTGACCTTACGGCCCATCTCGCGTTCCAATGTGCCGATAACGACAAGATGACGGCTCTCATCGAAACGGAAGCCCATACGGCCCAAGGAAGCGCTGGGAATGTTCTCGTAGCGATAGTTGCCTTGCAAATCCCCAGTTGAAGAATAAAGTATGAATGAAGTCGACACGAAACGCTTGTTCTCATATTCCTTGGCAGCCACCACAAAACAGCGTTCTTTCTGGAAAGCATCAGTTTGAAACAACACATTGCTATTCGCTGAAGCAGGAGTCACCATGCGGTATTGGTTGTTCGCCAGGTTGTAGAAATACAACACACCATTGCCTGCTTTGTTGTTCACAGCCATCATCATCGTGCCATTAACAACCTCTACTGACAGCGGCACTGACTTTTCAGCCCATTTGTTCCAGAAGGTCTGATAACTGCCATTCTCCTTGTCGAACGAGACCACGATGAAATCAAGTGTGTCGGCGGCTTTTTTGTTGCCGTCGTTGACAAAGAGGAAGGCCGCAAAACGACCGTCGCTACCCGAAGTCGAGAACTTAACCTTGTCGGGCAGGGGTATCAAGTCGTTACGGGTCTCATAGAGGGTACTGTCGAGACAAGCGAAACTCCACAAGCGATGTTTGTCCTTGTCGGTCTTGTCGGTTTCGTAGGTCATAATGCCATCAGATTGCCCAATGGCCTGAAAATGGCAATCTTGTTCCTTGTTCCAACGACTCACCTCATAGCGCACAGGCTCCACCTGCTGGGCAGAGGCCCAACTGGCAAGGAACAGGGATACTATGAGGAAGAGCTTTTTCATCTTGTTGTCACTTTGCGTCATCGCGAGGAGGAATGACGAAGCAATCCAGGGGATAAGCTGGTTCTCTGGATTGCTTCGTTCCTCGCAATGACGCTGTTGCGTCTGTATTAGAACTTCACGAACTTCGCAACAGCCGTCGTGCCGTTGGCATAGCGGAAGTTGACGAAATACACGCCGTTTTCAAGCTCGCTCACATTGAGTTGTGCGTTGCCGGCTGCGACATTCATCTCGCGCACCATACGGCCCGTCACATCGAAGATGTTGATCTGGGCATCGCTGTCCAAAGTGAACGACACCTGCTCACGGGCAGGATTGGGATAAAGGCTGACACAAGCCATCTCATTATCGTTGACGGCAGCCGTGAACTTACCCCACACCTTCACGTAATCAATTTCCCATGAGGAAGCAGCTTCGTCTGAACTTGTATAGATGAACGCGATATAGAAGCTTCCATTTTCAGCATAATCGATCACATTCAATTCGCCCGATTCAACCCATTCGTAGTCACCCGTTGAATAGTCGAAAGCGTCGGTGATGTCCTCCCACTCGAAGTCGCTGGGGTCACTTTGTCCATCATAATCCATGGAGATGGCCACGCGCAGCGGGTCGCCGTCGAACTTCATTGCCGTACGGAACTCCATGAAAATATCGGTGAAAGTCAGATCCGGAACTTCCACATAACCAATCAGCCAGTCTTCATTCTGATGGCTTGCCTGTTCAGCATAACCATTCATATTGGCATAGGTCGTGCCCTGATGAGAACCTTGGTGCCAGCCTTGATCGCCGTAGGCATCGTAGGCAAAGAACACGCCAAGATCTTCATCGAATTCTTCATAGAGCAGAACATAAACTTCCTCCGTAGTAGCTGTTTCCGTAGGATAGGTGCCATCGGTCTTATAGTCAATGGCAGCACCGCTGTTGGTGTAGGGGAAGATGGCGAAATGATAGATTCCACCACCTTGCAAGCCGCTGAAAGTCACGGTTTGCGTGCCGTAATTCACGTTTTTGGCCATGTCGCTATCGGGAACGGGAGTGCCGTCGGTAGGAACAGTGATGTTGCCCGTGGAGGCCAGAACCAAGTACTTGGAAGGCAGTTGTTCACCGATGGCGTCTTCCCAGACGAGATAGACATCAGTGCCATCTACCAAAGCCTCAAATTCAGTGGGATAGTTGCTCGGTTCAGGATCGGGATTGCTACTACCACCAGCCTTGTACAAGCTGACGCGGGTGTCGATATTCGACGTTTCGGCATAGCAGCTGAACAAAGGAGCGTTGTTTGAGGTGTTGGGGTTGAAACGCATGTTGTTGCGCTCGTTTTCGCCTTGGGCTACCACCTCAACCGTACCATCGCCGTTGAAGGTGATGCTCCATTGACCGTTGGCATCGAGGGTGGTTTGGGTCTTCAAATTATTGCTGCTGCTACTTGCGGCATAAAGATAACCACCTTTGGCCTCGTCGAAGAAGGTCCAAGCACCAGTGCTTCCACCCAAAGTGAACTCAAACACATCGGTTTCGCTCGTGGGATCAGTGCCAGGCGTAACGGAGATGGCATCGCCATTTTCGCTCACAACCACAGCATGACGGTTGTTCGTCTTTTGGTAACCCATAGCGAGGACGCCTAAATCTTCATAGTGCGCCACAATGAGGTAGTTGGCTCCAGCCTCAAGACCCGAGGCGGAGGTGACCTTTGTGTAGGTCGTTTGTGCGATGCCGCTCACCGAAAGGAGCAGCATGGCAACTAATGAGAATAAAACTTTTTTCATTTTCGTTCAATTTTATGTTAGACAATTAGTTTGATTTTCAGTTTAATATAACTACGAATTACACGAATGCAACGAATTGATGAGAAGAATTTGGGGCGCATGCGCCCGAATGAATACGAATGAGCATCTCGATTGGTTCATTCGTACCCATTCGCAGCCTTGGCTGCAAAATTCCAAACCATATTCGCACAATTTGTTCAATTCGTAGTTCCTTTGATTATAAATCCAATGTTTCGACTTGTTCCACCGATTTAATCTCGGGGATGACTTTTTTCATCACGGATTCGATGCCGTTCTTGAGGGTCATTTTGCTATGCGGGCAATTGCCACAAGCTCCTGTAAGTTCCACAATCACGACATTGTCGTCTGTGAGTTCCACGAAATTGACGTCGCCACCATCCTGCTGGAGGTAGGGACGCACTTGCTCGAGGACGTTTTTGACTTTTCTGAGGATGGTTTCTTTATCCATACCAAATGTATTTATTGCGTTGGTAGAGACGCGATTAATCGCGTCTCTACAAGATTTATGCATTGATTATCGATTGGGCAATTCTGTCGAAAGCCTTGGTGACCGGCGAGTCGGCATCCAAGGCCAAGGGCGTACCAGCATCACCACATTCTGCAATCTTTTCCGTAATCGGGATTTGGCCCAAGAGCGGCACACCTAATTGCTCGGCAAATTCCTTGCCTGTCTCCTTGCCGAAGATGTAGTATTTCTTATCAGGCATGTCGGAAGGCGTGAAGTAGGCCATGTTCTCCACCAAACCATAGATCGGGATTTGCAGGGCCTCTTCCTTGAACATCATCGCGGCACGCAGCACATCAGCAAAGGCCACCTTCTGCGGTGTGGTCACGATGAGGGCACCCGACACATTGTATTGTTGTGCCAAGGTCAGTTGGATATCGCCTGTCCCAGGAGGCATGTCGACGACCATCCAGTCCAACTCACCCCAGAGGGTGTCATTCATCAACTGGTTCAGGGCGCTGGTGGCCATGGGACCACGCCAGATGAGCGGACGGTCGGCATCAACGAAGCTTCCAATACTCATCAACTTAATGCTGTAACGCTCGATGGGTACCATCACGGTCTTGCCGTCTTTTTCGAAAGCAGCGGGCTGCTCGTTACCGAGTCCAAACATCATCGGGACGGAAGGACCGTAGATGTCGGCATCAATCAAACCAACACGCTGGTTGGCACGCGCCAGAGCGATAGCGAGGTTAGCCGCCACCGTCGACTTGCCCACACCGCCCTTGCCAGAGGCCACGGCGATGATATGTTTCACCTTCGAAAGGGCAGTCTTCTCTTCCACCACCTTGATCTCAATCTCTAGGTCTTCACCAAACACCTCGGTCAAAGTGCGCTTGGCACCATTTACCAAAATATCGTTTTTCGGATCGTTGGCATGCTCCATAACCAGATCAAAACGGATGGCATTATCCTTAACCATCAGATTCTCAACCATATTTAAGGCAACGATATTGTCCCCTTTGGGGAAATAAATGACATCCTTCAGGACTTCTATGACATTTTCTTTATTTAGCATGATTTTAAATAATTAACGCTGCAAAGGTAAGAAATAGTTTAGAGTTGAGGGTTTAGAGTTTAGAGTTTTTTTGATTAATGCTTAAGGGTGATGCGTTTGGAGACGATGCCTTTTCCCGTCTTGACACGCAACAGATAGAGTCCTTCGGACATTTGTTGAAGATTAACAGTCGTTTGTCCTCCTGAAACTTCCTCCTGTAAGACACACTGTCCCAGCGTATTGTAAACCGACACCTCCGTCATGCCTACCGCTTCGATTGTAATCTTTCCACTCGTCGGGTTGGGATAGACCTTTATCGAGGCTTCGCTTTCGTTGATTCCCGTGGGAGAATAGTAGACATGCAACTCAAATTCGTTGGGGCGGTATTTACGATTGGCCGGCGACGAGGTGCAATCCAAGTCACCATAGTAGGCATAGAGACGGTAATAGTAATCGCCTTCTTGGTTCAATGCATTGTCGGTATAGCTCAACGCCGAGGCGCCCAACAACTTGATGCGGTGGTATTCGCCATCGCCGTCCTTGCGGAAGAGATAATAGCCCGAAAGACCTTCATGTGGCTCGGGCTTCTCCCATGTCAGTTTCGGCTTGTAGCTGCTAGTCAACTCAAAATCGAGGTTGCGAGGTGGATAGCAGGGGCCCGCCGTGGCACACGATTCATTGGAATACTCGCCACTCTCGCCGCCTTCGCAAAGCACCGCCACTCGATAGCAATGGCCGCCTTGCGTAACCGTCTGATCCAAAAAGGTATTGCCCTCCTGGATAAGGCGATACAATAGGCCATCACGATAGATATTGTAGCCGTAGCCTGGATGATCGACGGCATCCCAAGTCAGCAGGATGGCATCTTCTTGAGTTGTCGCCACAAGGTTTTCGGGCACACCGCATGACAAATCGCCACCGCAGGTGTTATTGATTTCAAAGAAAACGCCCGACGGCAAGTCGTCGGAAGAGCCGGAATAGGAATATACCGTTTGCCCGTTCGCATCCTTGATGACGAAGGCCATCTGGCTGACGGTTTCTTGGGGAGCCGTCCAGCCAAAGCTCAAACGGCCTAATGGCATATCAGGTTCGACCGAAATGGTGGTCGACGAGGTCATCGTGTAATGACCCAACTCCTGACCTCCCATATTGTAAACGCTGATATAGCCACCACGCCACCCTTGGAACGAATTCGTCGTCATGATGATCTTCCACGGACAGGAAGGACCTACCATCACCTTCATTATGTTGGCATGCTTGCCCACACGACCATTGGCCACAGCGTATACAGCATAATGGTACACATCGTAACGCGGCACATCGGCATCTTCATACTCGAGCGTTGCCCCTGGGGTGACATCAGACAAAGTGGCGATAACCTCATTGTCACGCATTATAACAACACTTTCAATATCCACTAGATTTGACCCGTCAAGCGTGGTTGTAGGGTTGGTCCAAGTGAGATGCACCTTTAGGTCAGTGTCGGAAACCGGCACCGCCGCGAAATCTGTGGGCATAGATGGGGTCTGGTTATAGACCTCGGCAGGCACGAAGTTGAACATGGCGTCGGCGGGATGCGTGTAAGGCGCATCATCGATGAGATACCATCCGTCGGAGCCGCCGCCCCAACCGAGGTTGAAGTGGAACATATCGAAGTCATCGTAGCCATCGCATACGAAGGCGTGACATCCTCCGTCCTCGCAGCCACCATAATACATCGGCCAACCCATGTCGAACTGTTCACGCACCATGGCTTTCCATGTTTCGGTCTCATAGTCGTCGCGGCGGAGTTGCACAACGGAGTCACAATAGTTGAAATAGGTATGCATGACACCGGGGATGGGACCCGAGGCTCCGCCACTGCCATCCGGGCCATAGCCCATATCGATGGTCACACCGCAATGGAAACATAGGGTTCCCGTGGCCAGTTTCTCGGCCTCCGTAGAGGTGTTGTCCAACACATTTGGCATGTTGTCCCAGTCATAAGTGGTATTACCGAAATCAGCACAAATCTCGCCATAGTCATCATGATAATAACAATGGCTGCCAATGCCTTGGGCAGGATAGGCCCAAAAACGCATCAGTTGCGACATTGCAGTGGCGAGGCAACCCACGATGGCATGTCCTCCCGAACCAGCGGGGTCGTCGGGACAGCAGTAGTTGTAAGGATAGGTCTGATTCCATTTCGTCTGGCAGAAATAACCCGTTCCGCGACCACCATGGCGTGAGATGAGGCGTCCGTGCTGTAGCACCGAGTTCCATTCGGCAGCTACCTCGGGAGTGGCTACGGCATGATGCAACTGCAATATGCATTCGGCCACGCCATCCAAATAATACGCCAACGCAGGTGGGATGTTGGAGGCATCGAAAGCCGACTCGTCGGAATAGCCGATGACGGGACGATGCGCATCGTCACCAGCGATGATGACAAAAGAATGGTCACCAACATTATAGACGAAAAACGCCTCGTCTTGGCCTGTATACACCAATTCTGGCAAGGCTCGTTCATCGGCAAAACGCGCCGTGGCAAACTTTTGGGCTGCTGATTGCGCAAGGGTACGGTCAATCGGAAGGGAATAGAGATTCATCATGCCGACAACCAACACGATGACAAACACAAACAATTTTTTCATTTCACAGGGATTAATAATCGCCTGCAAATGTAACATTATTTTCCCAAAAACGTCTCCACCGCAGCATTAAATGCCTCCGCGTTCTTGTTCGCCACAAAATGGTCTCCATCAAGGATAGCCAGTTGGGCATTAGGCAAGCTCTTGTGAATGAGTCTCGTATGCGACTCCTTAATCATGTCCTTTGTGCCGGCCACCACCAAGACGGGCAGGGTCAGACGGGCCAATTCGACTGGATCGATATGGGGTTCGTTGACCATCAAGCCGAGCATCTCTGCGTTTTGTTTGGCTTTGTCGGATTTCTTTGCAAACAGTTTTGCGATACGATAACCGATTTCGATGGGCCACTGGTAGAGTGGCTTTACGCCTCTCGGGAAGAGGTTAGCGCCATCCACTATCATCCGCTCCACCCGTTCGGGATACTTCAAAGCAAAAGTCAAGGCAATGTTGCCGCCATCGGAGAAGCCCAACAAGATGGCTTTTGCAATGCCTTTCTCGTCCATGAAGTCATGCAAGTCCTCGGCAAACTGGACAATGGTAAAAGGCTTTTCTCCTCGCGATGATTGCCCATGACCACGTGTGTCGATGGCAATAACGCGATAATCCGCAGAAAAACAATTTATTTGATGCTTAAAATAGCTACCATCCTCCCCATTGCCATGGAGGAGGATGAGCGGCTTGCCTCCACCTTGTTCAACAAAATGAAGGGAAATGTCGGTCGGCATGCTCAGACTATCTTATACTTATAAGAAGAAGAGACCTTCCAAACTACCATCCACTACAAGCATAGATATTATCATCGTCACTATCAATGACCAAATCACTGCACCGATGATGCCCAGAATCTTGGCTACGGTCAGTCTCGAGGTGCCAGAATATGCGCTGAAATTGCCCTTTATTTTATTCCAACCCACGATACCAAGCGCCATACCCACGATACTTATTGCCAGACCGGTTATTGACATCATAACGAAAAACGGATACAAATCCTCATTATCGTTTCCTATTATGAAGAACAATAAGAGAAGCCCCATTCCAATGATACTACAAATCATTGCCCCAATACCAAAAGGCGCCTTCATCTTTGGCCCTTGGGAATAGGTAGGAGTCTGATACGGAGGATTTTCCACCACGTGAGCTGGACGTTCTATCTTACCGCCGCAATACCCACAAAATCTACTGCCGGCTTCAATAACGCCTCCACAATAGGGGCATTTTTCCTTTGTCGAAGTCGAGGAAGCTACGTTATTTTCATACATTTCATTCATGGTACTAAACTTTTAATGAAACTATTATTCGCTTGCAAAAATATGAATTAATCCTCTATAAACACAAATGACCCTATTTATTTTTCATCCATCCCTGACGTTCCTCTACTGAAAACTTTTCAATCGCATAGCGCAGCATAGTGCGAGGCATAGACTGATAACAGCTTAACAGCCAGTCTTTCAGTCGCTGTTCATCACGCTTACCAGCTTCACGCAAAAGCCATCCTACGGCTTTTTGCAAAAGATCGTGAAGCGGTTGGGGCTTGGCCAAGAAAATGTCGGCTATGGCATAGGTATCGTCCAACTGGCCGTGACGAAGGAATTGCATCGTGCTCACCATGCCAATGCGCTGCTCCCAAATCGTTTTGCCATCGCGAGCTAGGTCATAAAGCAGGGTTCTGTCTTTGTCCAAAAGCCAAGTACCAAGCAGTTCGTAACACGACAAGTCAACCAAGTCCCAATTATTAATGTATTGGGTATGGGTAAGGTAAAAGTCTATGCATTGCTGTTGGAGATTCCGGGTCGAGCCTGGAATGACTGAAGAAGAGGACGAGACTCGCTTACCCGTATGCTTGAAGATCTGCACCAAGGTCAGCAGAGCGGCGAGACGCATTTCGTGGTATTCGGAGGCAATGCATGCTTCCAAGTCATCGAAGGTAGTGGTTTGCCAACATTGTTTCACCACTTCACGGGTCACAGGCACTTTGATGCCCAAGAATTGATCACCTTCGCCGTATTGTCCCTTGCCGGTCTTGAAGAAGCGGGACAAGCCTTCAACCTGGGCAGGGTCTTGCTTCGCAAGGATGCCATCATACAGTTTGCTCATGCTTCTTCTCTTTTTTGATACCTAGCACACACCATCTCACAAAAGGAATCCGCTTGATGATTTCATAGATCGCAGGCGAAAGCAGCATCACGGCCATAAAGAGGATGACATACATCATCCAAGGCGCCAATGAGGTATAAGTCTTCATCATGTAACCCAACGAGGCAATCACCAAATAATGAACAATATAAATCCCGTAACTCGATTGGGTCATGTAAGTGGCAAAGCGATTGGTGCCATCAAAGCGAGCCTTGAACCAACCCATCATGGCAAGACACATCAGCCAACCATAAAGGCAGTTGAGCGGACTGCCCAGATACTGCGGAGAAGTGTTGTCTTGGCCAAAGGTGGTAACGATCAGTACTGTGCCAGCAATGACAGCACATGCCATCAGCGGAATCCACGCCTTTCTTACCCTTTCCTGCACCTCATCGTGCGAGAACACGAAATAACCCATCAGGAATGGAACCAAATAAAAGAGGGGCTTGTACAAATTCAACAGACCATCCAGAGTTTCCGGTCGCGGATTCTTGATCAGCGTCTGTTCTCCCGCCCAAAATAACACACCCAATAAGACGATGACAACAAGATTGGCCTTTCCGCACCAATTCCAGAATCGGTCTTTTCTGTCTATGGCACGCACCAAAAGCAACACAAGACACAGCAGCCACAGCACCTGGATGAACCACAATGGTCCAGTGCCGCTGAAGGCCATTATGAAATACTTGACCACTGCTGGCACGCCATCAAAAACGCCTTCTCTTGCGGCTACAACGGTATTGAAATAACCGACCATCCAATGGAACACAAGCAAGCCGATAGTGCCAGGCACCAACAATTTGCGTGTACGCGACCTGAACCATTCCTTGCCCGATTGCTTTTGCAGCGCATAACGGGAGCCTATACCAGCCAACAAAAACAAAATCGGCATGAACCAAGGATAGAGAATATACATCACAACATCTTGATACTGCGGATACTCTGGGTAATCACCGAAGCCACCAACGCCACCAAAGACTCCTTTGTTGTTGTAAAAATAAAAGACATGGTAAAACAGCACCAACAGTACCGTCACCCAACGAAGGTTATCCATCCAATGCTTGCGTTCCATCACTTGCCCTCCCCTAACACTTCATCGATTTTGTCTTGGAATATCTCTGTCTTCAAAATGGCCATGCCTTTTGAGTCGCCAAGCACCAACAGGCTGTCACCCGCCTTGATGCCATAAATCTCACGGGCGTCTTTCGGGATGACGATTTGTCCCCTGTCGCCCACTTTTACTACACCAAAGATGTATTTTCCGTTATCTTCTTGCATAATGGTTTGATGATTTTGATTAGTATGAATTTTCATATTTTTATGCAAAAGTATGAATAATTTTAATTCAAAACACAATTTTATGAGAAAAAATTTCCAATCCATGAGACAAGGTCCTAGCGTTTTTTCGATTTTTACTTATTTTTGCGCCAACATTAATATATTATTGAAACGATGAAAAAACTATCCCTCATCCTAGTTCTGGCCTTAAGCACCCTTATTGCCGTGGCCCAGAACGGTCGCATCGATTTGCGCAGCACATCGAGCACCGACCTCATCCACAGCGACTTCAACTCGCTCCGTGCCACCTTCAACTACGGCTCCATCGAGAGCGTTGAAGTGAATACCGAACGCGGCATGTTCTCCGAAATCGTTATCGAAGGCACTTACGCCTCGGGCGAGATCGGCACTCCCGAACTGCCCGCCTCGCACCAACTGCTGGCTGTGCCTTTCGGCGCCACGCCTCGCGTCACTATTCTCAACTACTCAACCACGGACTATCGTCTCTCCGACTATGGCATCGGCACCCTTGTCCCGCGCCAGCCTTCTGTCCGCAAGGACCAAAGACCCGAGGATGTCGAGTTTGTATACAATGCCAATGCCTACCAAACCCGCAGTCTCGCTACTGAACCTGAAGCCAGCATCGAGGTGCAAGGCACCCTACGCGGCATTCGCGTCGGATCGTTGGTCATCAACCCCGTGAGTTACAATCCCGCCTCCAACACCCTACGCGTGTTCAACAACATCGAGGTGGAAGTGAGCTTCGATGGTGCCGACATCGCCGAGACCGAGCGCATGCTTTTCAGCACCTATAGCCCCTACTTCAACGATGTCTATCGCCAGATGTTCAACTATCGCCAAATCATGGATGTCTACACCGACCACCCCGATTTGATGGCCTATCCCGTCCACATGATTGTCATCGCACCGGAAAACTATATCAGTGCCTTGCAACCCTGGATCAATTGGAAGACCCAAAAGGGCTTCTATATGAATGTGGTGACCACGGCACAAGCTGGCGGCAACTATAACGCCATTCAATCCTATGTGCAGAACCTTTACAACACTGGCGTCAACCAAGGCGCTACACCGACTTTCGTCATCCTTGTCGGCGATACGGGACAAATCCCAGGAAAAACTAGTGGTAATGCCACCCAAAAGGTGACTGACTTGTACTATGGCTCCGTCGATGGCGACTACTTCCCCGACATGTTCTACAGCCGTATGTCGGCAGAGAGCGCTGATCAGGTCACTGCTATCGTCAACAAGATCTTGCAATACGAGCAATACACGATGCCAGACCCGAGCTATCTCAACAATGTGACCCTCATCGCCGGTTGGGACAGCTATTGGACCAATTATGTCGGCAAGCCCACCATCCAATATGCGATGCAGTATTATTACAATACCGCGCATGGATTCACCAATGTCTATAACTGGTTAGGCCAACCTTATACGAATTGCTATGCCTCGTTAAGTTCAGGCACCGGATTTGTCAACTACACAGCCCACGGCAGCGAGACCTCTTGGTCAGACCCTCAACTGACCAAAAGCCAGGTGAATGCCCTCACCAACACCAACAAATACTTCCTCGCCATGGGCAACTGCTGTCTGACAGGTAATTTCGGTTATAGTCAACCTTGCTTCGGCGAGGCTATGCTCCGTGGCGAAAATAAAGCCGCCTATTCCTACATCGGTTCTTGCCCTGTAACCTATTGGTATGAGGATTATTACTTTGGCGTTGGTGCCACCAGTACCTTTGGTCAGATGCCCAACATCAACAATACAGCCACAGGTGTTTACGACGGCATCTGGATGGATGACACCTATCACACCGTTTCGTCCATTGTCTTCCTCGGCAATCTGGCCGTTTGCTATGCTCACGCTGGCAGCTATCAAACCAGTGCTAGCCCACTCTATTATTGGCAGGCCTACCATGTCCTCGGTGATGGTTCCATCATGCCTTACCGTGTGAATCCCAGCCCCAACAACGTCAGCCACGCCAGCACCTTCCCTGCCGGTGCCACCTCGTTCCAAGTGAGCGCCCAAGAAGGTTCCTATGTGGCCATCTCGCAAAACAATGTGCTGAAAGGCGTAGCCTTGGTTCCCGCCTCCGGCTCGGTCAGCGTACCCGTCACGGCCGGCATCACTTCGGGTCAGGTGCGCATCGTGGTCACCAAGCCGCAACGCCAGCCTTACATCCAAGACATCAATGTAGGCGGTGCCCCACAAACCTTTACCATCACCGTTTCAGCCAACCCAACCATTGGTGGTACCGTCACTGGTGAGGGCAACTACCAACAAAATGCAAGCTGCACCGTCAGAGCCACTGCTAATAATGGCTACACCTTTACCAACTGGACGGAAAACGGCAATGTTGTCTCCACTCAAGCTATTTACACCTTCACCGTGACGAGCAACCGCAACCTGGTGGCCAACTTCACCGCCGCACCGCAAAACTACACCATCACTGTGTCGGCCAACCCGACACAAGGCGGCACCGTGACTGGTGGCGGCACCTACCCAGCAGGCCAGTCGTGCACTGTCGCAGCCACCGCCAACAATGGTTATGTTTTTGCCAATTGGACTGAAAATGGCAATGTGGTCTCCACCACTGCCAGATACACCTTCACCGTCAATGGCAACAGAACCCTAGTAGCCAACTTCACACAGCAGAACTACACCATCACGGCCACGGCTGACCCCGCAAACGGGGGTACGGTCACTGGTGGAGGCACATTCACTTATGGCCAAAACTGCACGCTGACCGCCACACCAGCCACGGGTTACACCTTTATTAATTGGACCAAGAACGGACAACAGGTGTCAACCAATGCCACATACACATTCAATGTGACCGAATCGGCTGCCTTTGTGGCCCACTTCCAAGTGCAAAGCTTCACCGTCAATGTGTCATCGAACCCGAACAATGGTGGCACCGTCGCTGGCGGTGGGACCTACACCTATGGCCAAAACTGCACGGTCAGTGCAACTCCCACCCAACGCTATGTCTTCGTCAACTGGACTGAGAACGGCACTCCCGTCTCCACAAATGCCACCTATAGTTTTGTAGTGAACGCCAACCGCAACCTTGTGGCTAACTTCGAGGGAGAGCCTATCGACATCAAGGTCAACGTCAATCCTGCTGATGCCGCCGATGTCACCGGAGAAGGCGTTTACCATTATGGCGATCAGGTCACGCTTACTGTGGAACCTTATGACAACTACCTCTTCCAAAACTGGACAGAAGACGGCATCGTAGTTTGCGAAACCATGACCTATACCTTCACTGCTACGGATAGCCGCACACTGACCGCCAACCTCATCAACACAGAGGGCGTCGACGAGAACAGCGACAAGGCCACCATCTATCCCAACCCTGTCAACGATAAGATCCACTTCGAAGGTCTGGAAGGTGAACATGAAATCCAAATTTACAATGCCTTCGGCATGTTGGTCATGACGACAACCCTACAAGGCAACTCTGAAATCAACATCTGCGACTTGCCCACTGGCTACTACCTTATCCGCATCGACAATCGTCAATCCGTGAAATTCATCAAGGAATAAAATCAAAGCATTACCATAACTAACAGTTGCGCCCGACACGAACTAGGGATTTAAAAGTGAAAAAACTAATGTTGTCTGTAATCATCATACTATCGATGTCATTGGCTTCATTTGCCAATGCAAATGCCAATCAATTCAGCAGCAATGGCAGCCAAATCGAATCCATCGAAAATGCTGACCCACACACCAAACAATACCAAGACATGAAAAAGATTCTTGACGAATACGAGCAAGAGGTCAAGAAAGCAACTACATGCGAAGAATTGGATAATGCTGCCATAGCAATGTTCGTCAAATTGATGGCAACAACTGAAAACACCTATGACCAGGAAATGACTCCCGAAGAGGGCGAGGAAATCGAAAAACAGATGAATCGCATTGATATCGATACAAAACAAAAGCAACAGCAATGGGGGTGTGAACCCGAAGGAGAAGGAGGAGAAGAGTAATCCTTAACCTCCTACATAGACGAAGAAAGCCGACAGCTGTCGGCTTTCTTCGTTTCAGTGTTTTTTTATTCTACCCAATAGACATAATTCTCTTTGCGGGGTGCTGCTTCAGGGTAATTACCTTTAATATAGCCCATCACGCAGTTGCCGATGCCGACATACCGCTCGGGGTCGATACCGAGATCTTTCAGGAGCGCCTTACCTTCGTCGATCATGAAAACCTCACGGGCGCGATGCACCCAGCAGCAACCCAAGCCTTTGGCATGCGCCGCGTTGAGCAGGTTGCCCATCACGAGGGCACCGTCTTCCTTCCAGGTGTACACCGTGCTATCAGCCAAGACCACAAGCACCACAGGGGCTCCGAAGAAGGGATCGAAGTCATCGCGGCCGATGACGACGGAGTTGAGACGGCTCAATGTGTCGCGCACCATGCGGTTGGTCACAGCCAAGATGATGGCACTTTGGCGGTTCTTGCCCGAGGGGGCGTTCATGCCCGCCTTGACGATCTCCTCAATTACCTCTTTTGAGGGCATCTCATCGGTGTAGCTACGCACGCTGCGGCGCGTCATCAGGTCTTGCAGGGTTGCGTCCATGGTAATTTTTTCTTTTGAGGCCGCAAAATTACGCATTATTTTTGCAATTTTGCAGCCCGAATTTGGATTTAGATGCAAAAAGTTAAAAGTTACGTCCTTCCCATCGCCATCGTCTTGGGGTTGCTGCTGCACGACTACTGTGCCGCCTTGAGCGTGGTGGTGCCCTATATCATCTTCACCATCCTATTGCTGACCTTCACTGCCGTCGATGTCCGCAAGTTGCGTTTCAAGCCGCTGTTCATCTGGATTATCCTCTTTCAGGTAGCGGTAAGCCTTGGCGGTTACTATTTACTCAAGTTGTTAAATGTCAATGAAATCATTGCCGAAGGCATCCTCATCGGAGTGCTTTGTCCTGTTGCAGCCTCGGTGGCGGTGGTCAGCACGATGCTGGGGGCCGACCGTGAGACGGTGACCTCCTTCTCCATCATTGGCAATCTGGTCATCTCTGTTGTGGCACCCGTCTATTTCTCGTTCATCGGCATCAACCAGGACATGCCTTTCCTGACGTCGTTTTTGCAAATCCTGCGGCGCATCGGCTTGGTCATCGGGCTGCCCTTCTTCGTTGCCTTGGCCTTGCAACTGGTGTGGCCCAAAGCCAACCGTTTCATCAGTCGTTTCAAGGGATTGGCCTTCTACCTTTGGGCGGTGGCCTTGTTCTTGACCCTAGGTCAAACCATACATTTCATCTTTATCAACGGAGAGGGAAACTGGTACAACATCCTTTGGCTCGGTGTTTCCGCCTTGATGTTTTGTGTCATCCAGTTCGGATTGGGCAAATGGATTGGTCACAAATACGGCGACACCATTGCCGGAGGACAATTGCTCGGGCAGAAGAACTCGGCCATGGGCATCTGGATGGCCAACCATTACCTGCACCCATTGGCTTCGGTCTACCTGGCTTTCTATTCCGTCTTCCAGAACCTATTCAACAGTTGGCAGATATGGTATTTCGAGAAGAAAAAGAAATAAAAAGTTGATATGCATAGATACACTCCCTCGTTCCTCGGTCGGTATGACATGCAGACCAACTAAAATGATTGCTTCTTACAGTTGATCGTAAAGCATGGTAAGCAGCACTCTGCCTGCTGCCGGATCGCCTGACTCAAGACCTTTCTTGAACCAACGGTAGCGCTGCTCCGAGGTGCCGTGAGTAAAACTATCAGGGTTGACGTAGCCTCGAGCTTTCTTCTGGATATAGTCGTCACCCTTCTTAGGCATCAAATCCAGCGTTTTGCGAATTTCGTCATCGCTGATGGAACCAAAGCGAGCTTGCTCAAAATGGGCCCAACAGCCTGCATAGTAGTCCGCCAATAACTCAGTCCTCACACTCTCTTTGAGAAATTGTGTAGACTCCTGTCCGTACCGATACGCCATCTCCATCATCTTATCCATCTCGCCACGTAGGTGCTCGACATGATGTCCTACCTCATGACCGATGATTTCGGCATAAACGAGATCGCAAACATCGCCCATGGAGGTGTAACTACTGACCATTTGGTCGATATCGATATAAACCGATTCGTCACCGTTACAATAGAAGGGGCCCATACACTTTGCCTGTTCGTATCCACAACCCGTAGTCACGGTGTCGGAATAAAGCACCAGCTTAGGCTGACGATAATAGCCGCCTACTTTCTCAAATTCCTCGGTCCAGAAATCTTCGGTGCTGGCCAAAAACTGTGAGCACTTCGTGGCCATTTGCTCTTGTGTCTTGCTGTCGACCCAAGTTGAGGCGGTGCTTTGCACGTCTTGCAATATGGTACCCACGTTAGGGGTTTCACCACCCAAAAACCACACAATCAGTGCGATGATGATGCCGCCTATACCAATGCCGCCGCCCACCTTGGCTACGGTGCCGCCTTTCTTGCGACGGTCGTCGACATTGGTGCTCATTCTACGTCCATCCAGTTTCATATTATCAGTGTTTTGTTTGAGACTAAATAGTTGTTGACATGAGACCAAAAGACGCGAGACACGAGTCAAAAGCCCCGCCGTCTCGCGTCTTTCAAAAACGTTTCGTTAATTACAGGCTATTGTAGGAAGGCGAGAAAGTGTCACCTTGGTTGATGTCGCCTGTCGCGATGCCTTTCTTCAGCCAACGCGAACGCTGGGCGCTGGTGCCGTGGTTGAAGGTCTCGGGCATGGTGCGGCCATAGGCCTGTTTTTGCAGATAGTCATCGCCGATCTTGGATGCCGCGTTGAGGGCTTCCTCGATGTCGCCATCTTCCAGCGAGCCGAACATCTTGTTGTCGTGGTGGGCCCAGATGCCCGCGAAGAAGTCGGCCTGCAATTCAAGGCGAACACTGGTCTGGTTGTAGCCCTGCGTGTCTTTGCCATACTGCGCCATCTGCTGGTGGGCTTGTCCCAAAATACCAAGCTGGTTCTGCACATGGTGACCCACCTCATGGGCGATGACATAGGCATAGGCGAAATCGCCGTCGGCACCAATCTGTCTCTTCATGCTCTTGAAGAACTCAAGGTCGAGGTAGACGGTCTCGTCAGCGGAGCAGTAGAACGGTCCGCTGGCCGAAGTGGCATTGCCGCAACCCGAGTTGACGGCATCGCTGAAGATGACCATCTTGGGAGGCTGATAGGTACGGCCCAACTTCCTAAACTCCTGCGTCCACACGTCCTCGGTACCGGCGAGGATCTGCTTGCAGAATGTCATCAGTTCTTTGTCGACTTCGCTGTAGTCCTGTCCGTCATCGACATATTCCGTCTGGCTACCTTGTGAACTCTGCATCACTGCGCTGGGGTCACCACCCATAAACATAACTATCAAAGCAATAATGATACCGCCAAGACCAAGGCCACCTGCGGCAGCCACAGTTCTCTTACCTCTGCGGTCTTCAACGTTAGTGCTTTCTCTTCTTCCATCTAATTTCATGATGATTCATTTTAGGGGTTATTGATGCCACAAAAATACACAAAAAAATACTCCCACGCATTGTGAGAGTATTTTTTTGTTAGATGTAGAGACGTTGCGCGCAACGTCTCTACAAAGGATAGATTATTGCTCCTTGACGAAGCGCAGCATGACATTGCCGCAGCGCACGAGGTAGAGACCCGAGGCGAGGTCGCGGATGCCAATCTCCTGGTCGGGATTGACGCTCATCACCTTCACCAGCTCGCCGAGGCTGTTGTAGATCTCAACCTGGCTGTTGGCCTCGATGCCGAGGATGCGGATGCTCTCCTTGGCGGGGTTCGGGTAGATCTGCAGGTTGGCCTGCTCGTTCTCGCCCACGCCCGTAGCGAAGAATGCCGCAAGGGTAAGGTCGCTGTTCACCGTGATGGTGCGCGGGTTGTCGGTGTTTTCATCACTCCACTTCGAGAACACATAGCCTGGGTTCGGGAAGGCCTGGATAGTTGCTGTAGCACCGGAAAGGTAGGTACCACCACCGCTCACCGTGCCTTCGTTCGTGTTACTGATCAGCGTAATCGTGTAGGTCACCACGCTATTCTCAACGAAGTGGGCAGTGTAGGTGGCATCGCCATTTACGATGATGGTACGCGGGTTCTGCGTGTTGCCGTCCTGCCACTTCTCGAACATATAGCCACCGAATGCCACTGCAGCAATCTGTACTTCAGTGCCTTCACGGTAGGTGCCGCTACCAAAGGCCTGGCCTCTCTCGGGATCGGCACTCTCGACGGTGATGGTGTAGTTCTGCGTGGCGGCAAACTCGGCCACAAACTCCATGTCGCTATTCACCACAACGGTACGCGGGTTTTCGGTGTTGCCGTCATCCCACTTCACGAAATGGGCATAAGCAGTCGGATAGGCGCTGATCTCGACAGAAGAACCGGCGGGATAGGTACCGCTACCATAGGCCTCGCCGAGGAACACTGAGTTGGACCTCACCGTCAAGGTGTACATTTCGCCAGAACCGTTGGAGAACAAAGCGGTGTAAGTGGCATTGCCCGTCACCGTGATGACGCGCGGGTTCTGCAAGCTACCATCGCTCCACTGCAGGAACTCATAGCCCGAGTTAGGCGTAGCCGTCAGCGTAGCTGTGGCGCCATAAGGATAGGTGCCGCCGCCCGTCACCGTGCCGGAGCCGGCAGGTGTCACATTGGTGATGATGGTGTACTCCTGAGTGTTGAAGTAGGCCGTGAATGACATATTGTTGTTCACCGTGATGGTGCGCGGGTTGGTGGTGCTGCCGTCGTTCCAGTGGTCGAAGGTGTAGCCGCTGTTGGCTGTCGCTGTCAGGGTCACTGATGCACCGGCGGGATAGGTACCCGTGCCGCTCACCGTACCAGCACCGGCAGGCGAGACATAGGCCGACACGGTGTAGTAGGTCGAACCCACCTCACTGAAGGTTGCCGTGTAAGTGGCGTTGCTCGTCACCAAGACCTGGTGGGGGTTCTCGCTTGAACCGTCGCTCCAACCCACGAACTCATAGCCGCTGAAAGGAGTGGCCGACAGCGTGGCGTAGTCACCATAGTAGTAGGAACCACCGCCACTCACTGAACCCGCGTTGCTCGGGTTGGCGTTCACCGTAATGGTGTAGCTGTTATGGTTGAAGTAAGCCGTGAAGCTCAAGTCGCTATTGACCGTCACCGAACGCGGGTTGATGGTGCTGCCGTCGTTCCAGTGATCGAAGGTGTAGCCCGGGTTGGCGTTAGCCGTCAGCATGATGACGGTACCAGCCTCATAGGTACCCGTGCCGCTCACCGTGCCAGCGCCCGAAGGATTGACACTGGCGGTTACCGTGTAGTAGGTCGCACCCACCTCGCTGAAGGTTGCCGTGTAAGTAGCGTTGCCCGTCACCGTAATCTGACGCGGGTTTGTCGTGCTACCATCTTGCCATCCTGCAAACTCATAGCCGCTGTTGGCCGTGGCTGTCAGCGTGGGCGTGTCGCCGTAGTGATAGGCACCTCCGCCAGTCACTGTACCACCATTGGTCGGGTTGGCTGCCGTAGTGATCATGTAAGTGTCTTGCGAGAATGTGGCCGTGTAGGTAGCGTTGCCCGTTACGGTGATGGTGCGCGGGTTCTGCGTGTTGCCATCTTGCCATTGGCTGAAGGTGTAGCCGTTGTTGGCGTTGGCCGTCAGGGTCACCGAAGCACCTTCAGGATAGGTGCCGCCACCGGTCACCGTACCGGAGCCCGAAGGCGTCACATTGGTAGTGATGGTGTAGTAGGTCACCGGCACCTCGGCGAAGTAGGCCGTGTAGGTGGCATTCTCGGTCACCGTGAAGCTGTAGTTGGGGTTGGTGCTGACCACTGAGCCGTTCTTCTTCCAGCTATCGAACTGGTAGCCGCTGGCAGGCGTGGCCGTCAGCGTGCAGGTGGCGCCTGCGTTATACTGGCCGCCGCCGCTCACCGTACCCCAACTGCTGTTGTTGGCGTTGGCAGTGATGGTGTATTGCGCCGTTTCCTGTGTGATGGCGAAGTCGTCGACGAACCAGTTATGGGCCCACGTGCCTTCATACTTGAAACCGATGGTCACCGTCTTGCCCTTGTAGGCTGTCAGGTCGACAGTGTAGGTTGTCCAGTTGCTGCTGTAGGAAGCATCTTCCCAAATCTTGGTGGTGAAGTGGCTCACATTGGGTGCGCCGCTCTCGTTTTGTGCAATCCATACCGTGTTCTTTCTACCCGTACCGCTCGAGGTGCTCATCGACTTGAAGCTCAGCGTGTAGTTGTAGTTGCCAGTGGGCAGGGTGATGCGCTTGCTGAAGAGCCAGCCCGTTTGTGCCACGCCGGTCTGGCCCCAAGGATGCTTCATGCAACCTTCGTCGGAGTCATACCTCCAGCACCTCTGGTCGCCGCTCATGTCGACATCCAAAGCCGTCCAGCAATTCCAATAGGTGAAGCCGTTGTGGAAGTCGCAGCTGTAAGGAGCATTGGATGGGTCGCACGGAGAGAAGCTCTCGGTGACATTCACTTCATCGATGAGCCAGCTGGTGCCCAGCAATCCCCAGTAATTGAAAGCGATGTAGACCGCCTGGCCTTGGTAGGCAGAGAGGTCAACGGTGTTGGTTTGTGTACCATTGCCTTGAGACTGATCGTATACCCTAACGTAGGCATCAATGTTGGTGGGGTCGGAGTCGGTTGAAACATACACTCCCATAGTAAAGCTTTCATTCACCCAGCTCTTGAAGGTCATCTTGGTCTCGGATTGTCCAGGTTGCAGGAAGAGCCTCGGGGTGATGAGCCAACCGTTTTGCGCGTGAGAGGTGCTTCCCATGTGACGGGCGCAATAGTCACCGGTCATCGTTGCCGTTCTCGTACCAGATCTGTGCCAATAGGTCAGATTAACGTTGTCGTTGTCAACATCAACGGTGGTCCAGCAGGGCCAGCTGGTGTTGCCATTCTCGAAGCCGTCATAGAAGGGCAGGCTGCGCACCTCGCTGTTGGTGCATTCAGGCTCCTCAATGAACAAATCAGTAATCCTGTCGCAGTAGGAAGGTGAGTAAAGCACCGAGTTGTTCTTCCAAATCTTGCCTTGATCACCATAATCGCCTGCATAGTAATGGCCGTTGGAATTGGCTACAACCGCATAGAGATAAGAACTAGTGGGAGTATACAGCACGGCACCGTTTTTCCACACCTTCTCGGTTGAACCATCCATGCCGTTCACATAGATATCGTTGGACTCAATGTAGATTGAGAAACGATGATCCACATAGGAAGAACTCATACTGGTCGAAAGCGTGTAAAGCACCGAGGTGGTACCGTCGTTAGCATCGGTTTTCCACACTTTCAGCTTGATCGAACCGCTTTCCGATGAGGAACCCACGGTATAGAAATACCCATCAAAATAGGTGATGCCAAACAGCTGCGTGTTACTGTCGAAGTTTTTGAACACACTGGTGCCTTTCCAGATCACGCCGTGGAAGGCTGAAGACGATGTATACTGATAGCCACAAGAATACAAATAGTTGTTGTAACCAGTGGCTCCAAAAGCAACGCTTTCGTAGCTGCCACTGCCCATCTGTTGAGCAGTGTTGTTGCTTTCGCTATAGAACACGGCTGTTTTCACGCCGCTGATGTTTTTGCAGCCAACCGATAACATGGTTCTAGCACCATTCGGGAATCTGTAGATGTCGTAAAGTTGGGTGCCTTCACTCGTGGACAGATACCTAGTGCTATTTTTAAAGACATCTCCATACTGTGGCGTACCGTCAGGACTTGTGCAATTGTCGGTCCAATAATAATTTCCGTTGTAAAAGTCCACAGCAGTAGATTGATGGTTATTAGAGTTACTAGAGACAAATTGCAGCCTCGAACCGTTTTTGTAAACAGCGGCAGCAAAAGTGCCGTCTGTATTCGTGAAGTAGCCCGACGAATAGATGTCCTGGGCCACACTCATGCCGGCGAAAGCCATCACCGCCATGATAATAAGTACAATCTTTTTCATAATTCGTTGATTTTAGTTAGACATATTGTTATTAGTTGAATCGTCATTTCACACGCAATAGTACTTTTTTCGGGACAAAGTTAGGTATTAAACACAAAATGTCTATAGGTAAAATTACTTAATTTTAGGTTTTTTTGTCAAAAAAAAGAAAAAAATAGGGGTTTTTTCTAATTTTGCACACAAAAGAAAAGAAGTCAAACACATTATTAATTTACGACCATGAAAGCATTCGTCAATGAAACTGAAGTGCGCACATATTACGGTGCCAAAGTGAAATCTGTCGTGCTGGCCTATTGCCGTGCGATGAACCTGCCCCTCAAACTTGAAGGCATCGAAGTGAGAGACGCCTACGGCAATATCATTGGCTTGGATGGCTCGCTGCGCGCCAATTCAAAAATATATGTCAAGTTTAAAAACAACAACTGACCCTATTTTCGCTCACACAGGAACTCCTTAAACAAACAATTTGGCACGGTTTTGGTAAAGCTATAAAGTGAACACGAAAATAACAGAAGTCAAACCCTTAAAACAATCGCAACTATGAAAGCCAAGAACATCCTGATGACCCTCCTGTTAGTGACGGGAGCCATCGCAGCAAAAGCAAGTGGTTATCCACCCGAACTCGCCTTGGTCTCACAGCCGGTTATGGTGTACAACTACAACTCTGTCACGGTCTACTACGACGTGGAAAACATTGGAGACTACACCTATAGGGGTTATGTATATCTCTACCTTGACCCCGATGACGGCTACTACTACGCAAGGGAATACGTGAGAGTATACCCTGGCCGTATCAAGAGAATCGCAGTAGAGATCCCGGCCTATCGCGCCAACCCGGGGTGGATCTACACCGTCATGCCTTACTACGAGCTTGACCGTGAGCTCTACAGCTTCACCACCTTCGAATACTTCGAGCCTCTCGAGTTCTGGTGGAACGGTCCTCGCACGCACCACTACATCGTGATCAACGTGCCTCCTCGTCCGCGCTACTACCGCCGTCCCGGCACCTACCGCTACTACTACGACGGTTTCCGCCCGCCGATGCCGCCTCACGGTCCCATGCCCCCGATGGATCCGCATCACCACACCTACGGCTACCACCACGAGCACGGTGGCTACCCTGCCAACCACTGGAACGAAGGTGCACCTGCATCGAACGACAACCACGGTGAAGCCCCCAGCGCCACGGTCAGACCGAAAGCCAACGCAGGCAGCATGAGCTCGGGCAGCTACAACAACGGCTCCAACCCGCCCGCACCTGTCAACAACGGCTCCAACAGCGGTCGCATCAACAGCGGCTCAGATAGCGGCAGAACTGGCAACACGGGCAGCAACAGCGGACGCATCGACAACGGCGGCACGAACTCGGGCAACACGGGTAGCTCCAGCGGACGCACAGGCAACAGCTCTGGCACCAGCCGCGTCAACAACGGGTCGAGCAGCAGCTCCAGCTCCTCCAGCGGTCGCACGGGTAACAACTCCGGCACCAGCCGCGTCAACAACGGGTCAAGCAGCAGCTCCAGCTCTTCCAGCGGTCGCACGGGCAACAGCTCTGGTACCAGCCGCGTCAACAGCGGATCGAGCAGCAGCTCCAGCTCCTCCAGCGGTCGCACGGGCAACAGCAACTCCGGCTCCAGCCGCGTCAACAACGGGTCGAGCAGCACCCGCAGCAGTGGCACCAGCTCCTCGGGCAGTAGCTCCACCAGAAGTTCAAGCAGCTCTGGTTCAAGCAGCACCCGCAGCGGAAACAACGGCTCCAGCAGCGGTCGCAGATAACAATAAACAAACCAACAAAAAAGGAGGCGAGCAAATGCTTGCCTCCATTTTTTTGTTGGTTCAGCCCAATCACATCTTCACAAAACGGAGTGTGACGTTGCCGCAACGCAGAAGGTAGAGGCCAGCGCTCAACTCGCCGATGCCAATCTCCTCGTTGGCACTGGCGTTGGTCACCTTCACCAAGGCGCCCATCGCGTTGTAGATCCTCACCTCGCTGTTCGCTTCGATGCCCTCGATACGCACATGGTCGGTGGCAGGATTGGGATAAAGCACCATCATACGGCCCTCATCCTCACCGACGCCCGTGCCCTTGAAGAAGGCCACGAAGGTCATGGCGCTGTTCACGACCACCTGACGCGGATTGTCCGTGTTGCCGTCGTTCCACTTGTCGAACTCGAAGCCGCTGTTAGGGATGGCCGCGATGGTAGCGGTGCTGCCAGCCGTGTAGGTGCCCGAACCGACGGTAGAACCTTCTGCGCTGTTGCATATCACGGTCAAGGAGAAGGTCTGAACGGGAGTGCTCGCGAATTGTGCGATGTAGGTGGCATCCTGAGTCACGGTGATGCTGCGCGGGTTGTCGGCATTGCCGTCATCCCAGCCAATGAAGTAGTAGCCCGTTAAAGGCGTAGCACTGATGTTGATGACAGTGCCTTCCATGAAGGTGCCGCCACCCGTCGCGCTGCCCATGGTTGGGTCGGATGACACCACGGTGATGGTATAATTCGGCAGGGCTTCAAACTTGGCCGTGTAGGTGACATCGCCGGTCACCGTGATGGTGCGCGGGTTGTCGGTGTTGCCGTCGTCCCAGCTGACGAAACGGGCGCTGGGGCTCGGCGTGGCACTGATTTGGGTGACCGCGCCTTCGGGGAAGGTGCCTCCTCCGGTTACAGAGCCGAGCAGGGGGTTCTCGGATACCACGGTCACCGTGTACATGGTGACGTCACCCTGGGTGAAGATGGCGTTATACTCGGCATCGCCAGTCACCTCAACTGTGCGCATGGCGTTACTGTTGCCGTCGCTCCAGCTAACAAAGGTGTAGCCCGTGTTGGCCGTAGCCGTCAAAGTGGCCATGTCGCCATAGTGATATGTTCCGCCGCCGGTCACGATACCGCCTTCGGCCGGTAAGGCATTGACGCTAAGCGTGTATTCCTCCTGGACAAAGTATGCGGTGACTGTTACATCGTTAACAATCGTGAACAAATATGGGTTGTCGGTGTAGCCACCTGTCCAATGGTCGAAGGCCCAGCCCGGGTTGGGATAGGCGGTAAGGTAGACATTGGATTGTTCAGGATAAGCGCCCCCGCCTTCCACCGTACCGGCGCCAACGGGATTTACTTCAGTGGTAACGGTGTAATATGTTGCTTCGCCTTGCACAATGCTTACATCATCAATCAACCAGGAATGCGCATATGTGCCCTTATATCTGAACCACACTGTAATATCCATATCCTTGTATTCAGTGAGATCCAATTCCACCTCTTTCCATTCGGCAGAAACAAAGTCGGATGAAGCGACCCACACTTCATCGTTAGGAGTGGTAGAGTTACCTATCCAAACAGCTTCATATTCATAGTCATTCGAATAGACTTCAAAAGAATTAAAGGTCAACGTGACATCGCCGCCAATCTCAGGAATATGGATGAGAGGACTTTTGAGCCAACCTTCTTGTTCGACACTAGTCGGACCATAGGCATGCCATGCGAAGTTGCCACCTGTGCTAGCGACATAGCCTCCTTCGACATTCTCTCCACCTCTATGCCAATAGGACGGACGAACTCCGTTGTTGCCGTCGTTGTCTGACACTGTCCAGCAAGCCCAGTCGGTTGCACTCGTCTCGAAGCCTTCGAAATAAGGCAGGCTACGGATTTCGCTGTCGGTGCATTCGGGTTCATCGATGAAGAGGCCATTGATTCTAGAGCAGTCTGTGTGGGGCCAACAAAACGGTATGCCATCCTTTATAATCCATGCATTCTCACTATAAAAAACTCCATCGCTGTTGGCCACTACCGAAGTGAAAGTACTACCCGTCCAGTGGATGGAGGTGCCGTTTTTATAAAGGTCGCTGAGTTCCACCGCATAGACATCGCCTGCATCGTCAACACAAATTTCATGATATTGTGGAAAATCATACCCATTTGAATCAAGCACATATACCTCTTCTATACTGCCGTCAGTGATATCGATTTTCCACACTTTCGCCGTGTTCCCTTCTAAACCTTCAGTCCATAGATAACCTTCATAATAGTCGATACTATAAAGCTTTGAGCCGTCGGGGAAGGTAGCAAACACAGAGCCTCCACTCCAAATCACACCGTGGTAGGAAGTCTCTTCATAACCGTACTGAAAGCCACAAGCATACAACCCGTCTTCGGTAGCCGTAACACTATAGGCTACACTCGGCCAAGTTCCGTCGCCCAACTGTCTGTAAACGCTAGAATTGTCGTCTTTCCAAATCACAGCAGTTCTCACAGCGTCAATGTTCATGCAACCCACCGAAAACAGCCCAAGCTCAGGCCGCTCAGGCCATCTATACAGGTCAAAGATGTGTCGGCCTTGGCCCGTCGGTGAATTCAAATAAGTGTCGTTATTCTTCATCACGTCGGCATAATAATAGTTGTTACTGGGATCAAAGACGTTTTTCACCCAATAGACGTCTCCATTATACACATCCACATCGTCACTCTCGCCATAGTAGCCATTAGTGTTAAATGAAGAATTGTAAAGTTTCTCATTGTTTTTGTATACAGCGGCCTGTTGGACACTATTTCCGTCTATGTAGTAGCCCGAATAATACACATCCTGGGCCACGCTCATGCCAGCGAAAGCCATCACCGCCATGACAAAAAGTACTAATTTTTTCATAACTATTTGATTTAATTGAACTTATAATGAATTGATTGATATATTTATGCCATTTTTACACTTCTTCCGCTTCAAAATTAGTTATAAAAAACACAATTGATATAAGTAAATTTACTTATTAAGCAAACAAAAAAGGAGGCAAGCTGTTGAGAATAATGTTGTTTGTGTAGGCAAAGTTAAGGGAAAAAAAACAAAATTAAAAGGAGACCGTCGAAAAAAAACACTATTTTTGTCCAAAACTATCGAGTCGTGAACATCATCAATTTCGCTGACAGCAACAGCATCGTCAACCAATATGTGGCCGAGTTGAGAGACATCAAGGTGCAAGGCGACAGAGGCACTTTCCGCTACAACCTGCAACGCATCGGCCAACTGATGGCCTACGAGGTGAGCAAGACCTTACATTATTCCGAGAAGACCATACAGACACCCTTGGCCGAAGCCAAGGCCAACACACCCGACGACGAAGTCGTCCTGGCCACCGTGTTTCGTGCCGGTCTGCCCTTCCACCAAGGTTTCCTCGACATCTTCGACCATGCGGGCAACGCCTTCGTGTCGGCCTACCGCTATTATCTCGATGAGAAACACGAGAGCGTAGGCATCAAGGTGGAATACCTCGCCGCCCCCGACCTCACCAACAAGACCCTCATCATCGCCGACCCCATGCTGGCCACGGGCGGCAGTCTTGAACTGGCCTACCAAGCCCTTTGCACCAAAGGCATACCAAAACAGCTCCATCTGTGTTGCGTCATCGCCGCCCAAGACGGCATCGACAACCTGATGAAGCTGTTCAAGCCCCTTGACAACGTCACGCTGTGGTGCGCTGCCATCGACCCCATCCTGAACGAGCACAAATACATCGTTCCAGGATTAGGTGATGCTGGGGATCTCGCCTATGGCGACAAGATTTAATGCCTGCAGAAGCGGAAGTTCCATCCCACAGTGACCAAAAAGCCATAGGCATATTCACCTTTTGTATTATTCATCAGATAAAGGCCTCCGCCAAAATCCAAATTATCGAAACTTGCTCCTCCCACAAGAGACTGTCTGAGAAAATCTTTGCCCAGAAAGTTGCAATAGCCAGCATGATAATCAATCATACCAGCCCATCTGTTTTTACTTGTATAAACTCGGATTCCCCCATGAGCAACATAAGCAGGGTCAATAGCAACCCCAGAAATGTTTCTTACCATAAGCGAGATACCGCCACCCACAGAGGCTTGGATATACGGATTAAATTGATAACCTGCATCCACAAAAGCACCTCCATAGAGACTAGGACGGACGAAAAATCCTTGACAACGTGGAGAATCATTCTGTGCCAAAGAAGGAATAGCCATCATAGCTATTGCCAAAACTAATAATAACTTTTTCATAAGGTTAAAATTTAAGGTTAATAATAGGTTTATTAGGATTGTTTTTTATCAAGATAATCGACCACCGACTCCACCAGATTGTATGCACCGTCGTAGACGTCTTTCAGCGTGGCATCGAGCATGTAGGCGGGCGTGGTGAAAACCAGAAGCTCGTTGTCGGCGCACACGTCACCGTGTTCGGTCTGCACATGATAGGCACCCATTTGGCGGATGTTTTCGGCATCGGGCGTGCCTTCGTTGCCCAAGGTGACGCACACGCCGGGCAATAGCTTGGCGAACATCACGGGCGCGATGCACATGCCACCGAGAGGCTTGTCAGCCTCACGCGTCTCGATGATGGCACGGGCCACATCTGGTTGCACCTCCATGTCGGCACCTTTGTAGGCATAATCGCACAAGTTTTTGGCCACGCCATACCCGCCGCTGAAGAACAGGCCGTCATAGTCGGCAGCCTTGTATTCCTCGATGGGCAAGATGCGACTGCGGGCCAAACGGGCGGCCTCGGTCAGTATGTTGCGCTCTTCTTTGACCTGTTTTTCGGTGAGGTGGTCGATGACCTCGGTCTGAGGGCGGTTGGGCGCAAAGCATTGGTATTCGCAATGGTGCTGCTCAATGGAGAGCAAAAGGGTGATGGCTTCGTTGATTTCGCTGCCGTCCTTGCGACCGCAGCCGGCCAGAATTACTGCAAATTTTTTCATGTTTTTTAATCTAGAATTAGAGATGTTTACTGAAGTTCTTTTGGAATTTGAGATAAAACTGCAAGCGGTTTTTATTCCCAATTGGGTTTTCGTTTCTCGAAAAACGCCGCCATACCTTCTTGACCCGCCTTTGAGATGCGTTGGTTGGCGATGGCCTCCGAGGTCAGCAAATAGATTGGGTTAAAGCGGTCGTCGGTGCCGGTGACCATGCGAAGCAGATTCTTGCATTCGGCTATGGCGTCGGGCGAAGCGTGCAAGAAGTGATCGATGTATTGTCGTTCAATGTCAATCATCTCCCCTTCGGCTACAACGGCATTCACCAAACCGAAGGTTTTGGCTTCTTCGGCGGTGAAGCGTCGACCCGTGAGCATAAGCTCCTTCGCATGGGTGAGACCGATTTTTGCCACCACGAAGGGTGAAATGGTGGCGGGCGTGAGGCCTAGACGCACCTCGGTGAAGGCAAACTTCGTCTCCCTTTCGGCAATCACGATATCGGCGGCAGCGATGATGCCATTGGCACCGCCGATGCAAGCACCATGCACGCACACGATAACGGCTTTGTCGCAAAAGTGGATGGTCTGAAACAGTTTCGACAGCTTCTGCGCATCGTCAAGGTTTTGTGGATAGCTGTAATTGGCCATCGCTTTCATATAGTCGAGGTCGGCACCCGCACAAAAACACTTGCCGTTGCCTTTCAGAATGATGACGCGGATGTCGTCGCGGCTGTTGAGCCAGTCGAAGGCTTCGGTCAGCTCACTTATCATCGCGTCGTTCAATGCGTTGCGAACCTCTGGACGGTCAAGGTTGATCCATGCCATGCTTTCGCCCAGTTGTACTTTTATCGTGGTGAATTCCATTTTCGTTAGTTGAGAGTTGAGGGTTTAGAGTTGAGAGTCAGTTTATAGTTGAGAGTTTAGAGTTTAGAGTCGGTTCAAAGTTGAGAGTTGAGAGTTGAGAGTCAGTTCAAAGTTTAGAGTTGAAAGTTTAGAGTTAGGAGTCGGTTGAGAGTTTAGAGATGCAATATTCGTGAAAAAATGCCAAACTGTCACAATCATTCCGCAAAAAATTCGTTTCTTTGCAGACGGAATGATATTTGTACATCATGCGCGGCCTAGATTAATTCCACTAACGAGTTAATGGCGGCATTGATGATCAAACCAATCATACGAAAAAAGATGGACGACAACAACCTCAACAACGGACTCGACGACCTCCTCAACATGTTCAAGAAAATGATGGAGGGGCAAGACCTTGACGCCATTCCGGGCATCACCGAAGAACAAAAAGAACAGTTGAAGATGTTCTTGGAAGACTTCGACGAGATGAAAGACGAAATGAAGGTCGAGATCTACAAATTGGATCCTTTCTCGAAACAGATGATGGAGATGGTCCTGGGGCAACTGAAAAACTTCTCTGGCAACACGCAGCTTGCTGTAGACCAACCTGTTGCGCCAGTAGAGCCTCCCGTAAACAAGGAGAAGCAGCTGACCGACATCCCTGGCACCACCGAGAATCTGGAAGCCCATCTTGCCGCCATTGACGACCAGTTGCGTCAGCCTGACCTTTCCGAGGAAGAAATCAACCGACTGCTTGATGAGCGTTCCGCTATTGCAAAAGAGTTGAGAGTTTAGAGTGTAGAGTTGAGAGTCAGTTGAGAGTTTAAAGTTTAAAGTTTAAAGTAATTAGTATACATATGAAGAAAGTATTTTTCACCTTGATTGCATTGGTCGTTTCGGCGACTTCCTTTGCACAACTCATCGCCAACAAGACAGATAACAAAGTGACCGTGGGCGTCGACCTTTTCAGCGACCTTCAACTCAAGACCAGTGACAACTGGGATGCTCGTGGCTTCAACCAAGGTGTCAGTTGGGCCATCACCTACAATTTCCCCTTGGGTGAGAGCACGAAACACACCGTCAGCATTGGCGCAGGCATGACGCACCACAACTACTTTTCATACAGCCACATCCTGAATCCTTATAGTGACACTTTGAAATATGCCCAGTGCCGCGACTTGGAAAACTTCAAGCGCTTCAAGGTGAACGCCAACTATGCCGACATCCCCTTGGAACTGCGTTTCCGCATCAAGGACCAAGTGAAGATTGGCGTAGGTTTCAAACTCGGCATTCTCGTGATGGCCAAGACGAAATATGTGGGGCCTAACGATGACGGCATCATGATTCACGAGAAAGAGACCTATATCAAGAACCTTGAACGCTACACCTATTCGGCCACTTTGCGTGTGGGCTGGAGGTGGGTCAGTGCCTTTGCCGCCTATCAACTCAACCCCGTGTTTGAGGTCGGGCACGACGCTCCTGTGATCCACCCGCTCTCGGTAGGTGTTTCGTTTGCTCCGTTCTAATCAAGACACGGGACTGCGGACGCAGGACCAAGAGACATGAGTGCCCTTTCGAACTGGATCGTTGCTGAAGCCGAACAATTGGGCTTCGATGCCTGTGGCATTGCGAGTGCGAGGGCTCTGGACGAAGAGTCGGCCCTCGTTGAGCAATGGCTCGACGAAGGGCGCGAAGGCGAGATGGGCTACCTAACGCGCAACCGCGAGAAACGCTACGACCCTCGCCTATTGGTGGAAGGCACAAAAAGCATCGTCACCGTACTCTACAACTATTTCCCGAAACAGCAAATCGGCGACAACGGGCGCTACAAAATCGCCAAATATGCCTATGGCGCCGACTATCATGATGTGCTGAAGCGCAAGATGCGTCAGCTGTTGGAGCGTATCGAGACCCAAACAGGGAAACTAGAAGGCACGCGCATCTTTGTCGACTCGGCGCCCGTCCTTGACCGTGCCTGGGCCGTCCGTTGCGGCCTGGGATTCATCGGCAAAAACACATTATTGATTCATCCCCCCATGTCGCTGACTGCGTCTCGCAGTCAGACTCAAGAGGAAGAACAAACTGCGGGACGCAGTTTGCGACATTGTGGAGGCTCTTTCTTTTTCATTGGACATCTGTTTCTCCCTTTGGAATTGGAAGAAACTGGAAAAACCATGGCCAACCATTGTGGACGGTGTACGAAATGCATTGACGCCTGCCCTACCGGAGCCTTGGAAGCCCCATTTCAAATCGACGCCCGAAAATGCATCTCCTACCTCACCATCGAATACAAAGGCAGCCTCGAAGGATACGATCCCAAGCGTTTCAACGGCTGGATGTATGGCTGCGACACATGCCAGGATGTGTGCCCCTACAACCGTTTCTCGCTGCCCAACACGGAGACTCAATTCCAGCCTTCAGAACAACTTTTGGCCATGAAAGAAGAAGACTGGAAAAGCCTCGACAAAGAAGGGTTCGAGGCATTGTTCAAACACTCCGCCATGCAACGGGCGGGGTATGAGGGCTTGAAACGAAATATTGAGTTTCTCTCTAAATAAGTGACGAACTGCGAGACGCAGTTCGCGACAATGAATTATCTCAATGGAGAGTTGATGTTGTAGGTCAAAGTGAGTTGCCACACCTTGTTGTAATACTGATTAATGAACCAACCTGGGTTGCCGGTGAAGCGGCAAGGCACCACGGAATACATAAAACGAGCGCCTAGTCCGATATGTTCATTAAAGGCGACATGTACGCCAGCATTTCCTGTAGCAGAAAAGAAATTCCAACGGTTTGTGGTGACCTGATAATCGGCATCTGCATCCTCGGTGGCACGCAAACGGACATCGGCACTGACACCGGCTTCAAGAGTGATGAAATCCAAAGGACGGCCACCCACACGGAAATAACCCAAATTGTATTGCAACATCAAAGGGATTTCGGCATAATGCAACCGTAAGCTATAGGGGGGATAATAATACTCATTCACCTCCTTGTCGGATGAATGCGCGCCAAGCAACGAATACTTCAGTTCGAGCTGGACCGCGAAATAATCGTCCAAGGGAAGATTGGCATAGGCACCTGCCGTGAAACCAAGCTGGTGATAGCCTGCATAGTGGTCGCCATCGACCTGGGCGAAGGTGGCGCCAGCGATGAGGCCGGCATTGAAGCTTTGTGCCTGCATTTTGCCACAGGCAAAGAATGATACAATGATGATTAATGCGGTAAATATTCTTTTCATGGTTGTGAGTTCTATTAGGACCGGCCCTTCGACGAGCTCAGGGACCTAATTTTGAATTAATTAATTATAGGTTGCTTGATACTGGTAATAACGGTCGAGGACTTCTTCGACGAAGCGGTAGGTCTCGGTGCCGCGCAGGTAACCCGCCTTGCAGCAGGTGTCGTTGTAGTATTGTTTCTTCGATTTATTGAGGATGAAATAGTCGACATTGTTGTCCCACACATCGGGGTATTTGCCATATTTCTCGGCAAGTCGTTGTGCGTCATACACATGTCCAAGACCGGCGTTGTAGGCAGCCAGCACGAATTTCACCCTTTCGGTGCTGTCGGCCACCTTGTTTTCCAAGCACTCGCCAAGGTATTTGATGAGTTTTCCGCCAGCTTCGAGCTGCTCCTCTGGGGTAGCGTCGTATCCGATCTCGTACTTTTCCATGACGACCGGCATAAGCTGCATGAGGCCGAAAGCGCCTTTCTCACTCTCAAGGTCAAGTCGGAAATGCGACTCCTGGTAGATGAGCGAGGCCAGCAGGCGCCAGTCCCAGCCAATGTTTTTCGCAGTTTTCTTGATGATGCCGTCGAAACCCGAGAGCTCGCCTTCCTTGGGCTTGCGGGTGCCGAACACATTGCCTTTGTTGACATATTTGGCAAGGATGCGGTTGAGGTTGCGTTGCTCGAATCCGTCGATCCATCCGTTGAGTGCCATGAGGAGCGATGAGTCGTTGTCGTGGTTTTGGACGGCCCATCCCAAAGGCTGTTCGACGCTGACATTCAGCTTGGTGTCGAGTCCTTTCAAACCGATGGAAGCCATACGGGCCACATACTCCTCCACCACGGTGTAGTCAATCTCGCCCGTCTCAACGGCTTTCACCAGGTCGAAACTGTTGAGGCTGTCGCATTCCACGATGTAGATGGTATCGCCTATCTGGTCGGAGAGGTGCTCCAGCAGCTTGACCTCGTGGCTGCCTTGGGGTAGGTGGACGGTCTTGCCGGCCAGGTCGACCGACGAGCGAAGCAGTTGGTTCTCCACCTCGTTGGCCGTCGACATCTTGTTCCAGTCTTTTGGCAGGCGTTGCACAAGCACGCTCTTCTGCATCAGGATGGGATCTGTCAGCAAGTAGCGCCGTTTCATGTCCTTGTTGGAACCGATGCCCACTGCCACCATGTCGACACGACACGAGTCAAGGAGGGCGAAACAAGAGTCCAGGTTTTCGTTGACAATCATCTCAAGTTCCAATCCGTTGGCATTGCAGAAATCGCTAAGCAGCTCATACTCAAAGCCCGACGGCGTAGGTTTCTCAGTATTGTAATTGATTATTTCACAATTGGTTACGGCAACCAATCGTCCTCTTTCCTGAATGTGTTGCAGTACCGTCAACGTGTCTTGTTCCACGACAGGCTCTTCTTCAGGTTGAGGGTTGTCGTTACACGACATCAACCATCCAAGAGGGAGCAGCAACACAAGGAAAAACCTTAATAATTTCTTCATTTCTCTTGGTTTAGGAGCGGTAAAAGTAGGAAATTAATCAATTTGAACGAAAAAAAACTATCCATTTGGGTTATTTTCGTACTTTTGCTAACTTTATTTCACGAGTGAAAATGGCAAAAAAGATACAAGATTCCAACTTTTGGTATTCCCTATTACTCCCTTATGTCAATTGGCATACGCGCATGTCGTACCGCCGTTTTGAGGTACATGGGAAAGAGAATATCCCAAGGAACAGTGCCGTGATTTTCGGCGTCAACCATAGCAACACGCTGATGGACGCCTTGGTGCTGCTGGCAGCGGACAACATCAAAAAGGTGTTCATTGCACGAGGCGACATTTTCAAGAACCCTATCGTAGCCAAGATCCTTAACTTCCTGCGCATCTTACCCATCTTCCGCATCCGCAACGGTGTAGCCGCCGTCCGCCAAAACGACGACTCGCTCAACAAGGCCGTCGATGTCATCCACGACCATGTCGACCTCTACCTCTTCCCCGAAGGCACCCATCGCACCAAGCACTCGTTGATGCGCATGGGCAAAGGCCTGTTCCACATTGCAGTGGATGCCAACAAGCAATTCGGTGACCAGAATCCTGTCTACATCGTCCCTGCCGCCATCGAATACGGCGACTACTTCCGCTTCCGCTCCACAGCCATGATCAATTTCGGCAAACCGATTAATGTGACCGAGTATTTCAAGCACACCACGGAAGAAAACGAAGCCGCCAACATCAACATTTTGAAAGATGAGCTGTCGGCAGAAATTTCAAAGTTGTTCACCTACATCCCCGATGACGAAGACTACGATGCCATCTGGGAAATCGTGAAGATGAAAAACGAGAAACGTGCCGGAGGGTTGTACAAGAAGATGCTCCGCAACCGCGCCACCGTCGACAAGGTGCTGAAATTCAAGGAAGAGCAACCAGAAGAGGCCAAGAACTTGTTTGAGCGCGTGACGGCCTTTGCCCAGCAACGCAAACGCGAAAAGATCTCTGTCACTTCGACGGCGAAGAAATACCCGCTGCTCAACTCGTTGTGGAAACTCGCCGTGCTGCTGGTGGGCCTTCCCTACTTTCTGGCCTCGGCGGCAGTCCAACTTCCCACATGGCTCCTCACATTGATTATCAGAGGCAAACTGAAAGATCCTGCCTTTGGCAACACAGTCAGCTATGGCGTGAAGCTCATTCTCTCGCCTTTGGTTGTCATCGTCGGAACCATCCTGCTGTTCTGTTTCCTGCCATGGCCCTGGGCCTTGGGCGGCATGGTACTCCTTCTCTTCTCTTATCCCCTCTTCGTCGACTACCTTGAGTTGGCCCGTCGCTGGCTCTCCGATGTGCGTTGGACCTTTAAGAAGAAACTGCGCAAGCAATATGAATCGCTGAACCTCAACAACTTGTTCTGATGTCACAACGCTGGATCATCCCCGATATTCATGGTTGCGCGAAGACCTTGAAAGTGCTCCTTGAGAACATGCTCAAGGTGACAAAGAACGACGATGTCTATTTTTTGGGCGACTACATCGACAGGGGACCCGACGGGAAAGGCGTCATCGACTATCTCATGCGCCTGCAAAAGGAGGAGTACAATGTGCATTTCCTTAAAGGCAACCACGAAGACATGTGCGTGAAAGCTTTTGTGGCCGACCAAAAGAAGAAGTTCTTGGGGGGCAAGCATCCGGAACAGAAAGAATGGGAAGCCGTGGGCGCTAAAGCCACTTTGAAAAGCTTCGGGGTTAAGCATCCACGCGAGATTCCGCAGCTTTATATCGACTGGATGAATGCATGCTTGCCTTATGTTGAACTGGAAGAATACATTCTCGTCCATGCCGGAATGAATTTCAACATCGCCGACCCGTTTGAGGACACGAAGAGCATGATGTGGACCCGCAAGTTCAGGGTCGACTTCAACAAATCCCATGGCAAGAAGATTATCCATGGGCATATCCCCGTCGACTACAGCTTCATGAATATGGTCATCGAGCAAAACGACAACTACGATTTCATTGCCTTGGACAATGGCGTTTTCGTGACTGACAAACCTGGACTAGGGAATTTGACCGCCTTTAATCCTGATACGAAACAGATTGTGGCACAGTCGAATATGGATTTCTGAACACGTTTTTTTGAACACGGATTGTACGGATTTTCACGGAATATTATTGTAGAGACGGTGTGCACACCGTCTCTACCATTTAGCGTGTTCCGACGACGATTGCATTTTTGAATTGTTTGACCTTGCCTTCGAAATTGAAGACCTCGGTCACGGCGACATAGACGCCAACGGGGACCTTGTTGCCGTTGTTGTCGAGGCCATTCCAAAGGGCGCTACCCTCCTGCCCTACCAGCTCGCCTTTGGCCAAGTGACGGATTAATTGTCCGGCCACGTTGAAGATGTAAATGTTCATCGTGTAACCCGCCTCGTCGAAATGGTAGTTGATGAAACAGGCATCGTCGAAGCCGTCGCCATCGGGCGAGAAGATGTCGGGGCTGATGGAGATTTCGTCGTTGGAAGGCTCTGCGGTTTGCATCATCGAGTTCTCGTAGCCTGGTGTACCGAAATGTACACTTTCGGCGGCGGAATGCCAGTTGTCGGCATCCGTGGAAGGTTGGTCGAAAGCGACGCGCTCCAAAGCCACGCCTTTCGTAACCTTGAGCAAGGGATAATGCATCTTTTCGGAGAAGGCCATCTGGTCGACCACCGTGCCATCCTTGCCCATTAGGATGGCCGTGCCACCTGCGTTGGCATAACTCGGGAAGGATGCCATTTGCACAAAGTTGTCAGTCGGACAATCGTATTGTTGGCCCACGATTTCGCTATTGGTGGAGAGCAAAACATAAGTCTTGGGGAGGAACAAACGGCTGTCAGGCGTGATTTCCTTCAAGGTCGTATCGGCAGGATTGGGAAAACTCTCCTTGATGACACCGAGCATCAGAGCACTGAGGTCGAAGGTCTTGTCAGTATTATTGTAAAGTTCCACATAATCCACACCTGGCGCGATGGGATCGAAGAGGATTTCGTTAATCAGGATCTCGCCTTCGGTGATGTCGTTCGGGATGCCGAACTGCACGCGGGTATCGGCTTCAATGGTCGTTCCCACGCAGTTGGTCACACCATTAATTACCAATGTATAGACCAAACCTTGCTCGAATCCACGGTCGAATTGGAGCTCCACATAAGTGCCATCCATGGGATTAATGACAGTCTGTTGGGGATGTTCACCCGTTTCTTCCACAAGGAAGTATTGCGTTTCCAACAAATTGGAAGTATTCATCTGCTGATCGAACCACAGTTGAACGATTTGGTTGCCGAACATGCTCACACCCTCCACTTTGGGTGCCACGTTGTTCTCGCCATTCACCGAATTAATGCGGCCTGGGGTGCCACCCGAGGCATCCATCGAGGCGGTCCAGTTGGAGGCTCCAACGCAGGGATTCAGCGGGTCGATTTGCTCCACCGACCAGCCGCCGTTGGCCTTGTCGGGGTCGTGGTACCAGGTGTTGCTAAAGTTGACACGAGAAACCAAAACGCCCGCCTTGCTGTAGAGGTACATCGCCGAGGATGCGTTACCCACCGAAAAAGAACTGAAGCCGATGCAGTCGCCATATTGGCGCAACTCGGAGACGGCATCATTGTGGCAAAGGATGACATAGCCGTGCGGGGCAAGGACAAAGTTACCAAAAGTATTGTCGTTTGAGCCGATTTGTATCTGCCAGTCTTTCAAGTCGATGCCGAACTCCGTGGTGTTGTAGAGTTCCACATACTCCCATTCGGGCAGACCCACCACAGGGTTCGGATCCGCCATAATCTCGTTGATGACAATATCGTATTCCGAGGCTTCGTAGATGGAGAAGGCCATAGTTGTCGGCTCCATCATGTTGTTCCACAGGTCTTTGATGCCGCTGACGGTAAGCGTGTAATTAATACCATTGCCGATTTCGCGTTCGAACTCCAAGACCACTTGAGCTAGATTGATGCCGAAGCTGACCGACATCGGACTACCCAAGCCATTATCCACCGAATAATTGGATGTGTTGAGTGCTGTCGTCTCATTCAGCGCTTCATTGAAGGAGAGTTGCAGATGCGTCACATCCAACACCTCGCAAGTCAGGAGTTGGGGTGGCTCGTGGTCGGCGATGCGGGGACCGATATAGACATTGTCGAAATAGATCTTCGTGGCGTTGCTCGAAGTGAACTTGGACCAGAAGCCGAAGTAGCCGCCACGACCGTAAGTGTCGTCCGTCCCTTGTGCCTCAATGAGATAAATACCCGAGTTGTCGTAGCATGTCTGAATCATCCAATTGCCTTCGCGGTCGCAGTTGACTTTGACGGAGACTGCGAATGAGGCGGCGATGGCGCCTTCCGTGCCGCGACAGATTTGCTGTTGTCCGTCGGCATCCTTACGGAACAAGGTGATGGCATCGTTGCTGCCACCTTCGCCGAAACGAAGGAAATAGCCTTGTGTAACATTTTGCAAGTCAGCGTTATCGGCACTCAACCAGACATCGCTATAGTTGTTTCCCGAAGGTGCGAAAGCCTCGCGAATCCAAAACTGCCATTCCATAGACTCATACTCGCTGATGGGCAAGGAAAGGTAGGCTGTGCCCTCGCCTTCTGCGTTGAGTTGGAGCTGTTTGCTGTTGTTCACCGTATATTGTTCCGTCGTTCCCGACCAAGTGGGGTTTTGGGTGAAGTCGCCGTCGGAGAAGTCGTCGGTGACTTGAGCGAGGAGAGTGAAGGGGAACAAAAGCAGCAGTAAGAGTATCTTTTTCATGGCATTAGCAATTTAGGAGAGGACAAAGATAGGGGTTTTTGTGGATTGTGACAAAAAAACAATCGAAATGTTCGCTGTTATACAAAAAAGCGTTACGCAAATTTGTATAATTGAATGATTCTTGTTATTTTTGCTGACTAGATTGTTCAGTCCAAAGGAGCCTGAACACCTTGCAGGAAAAAGACATCGTTACAAACAGCGAAGGGAGATATTTTATCTATGATTATTTCCTTTATTATTGGCTGAATAAAAAATAGGAAGCTGCGTGGCATGAAACGAGTTATGCACATACTGAACTATTTTGCGGTTCTGACGATAATGGTGGCTTGCTCCCAACCAACTAAAGTTGAGGCCCCTGAACCTTGTCGAAGCGTCGCAGGGCCGACCCAAGAGTTGGCAGCCATTGACACCCTTATGTGGCAGCAGCCGGATAGTGCTTTTGCGATGCTTCAGGAGTTTGCGGGGAGTGAGGCGGCGGATAGCTTGGATGAGTTTAACGGGCATTACTGCCAGGTGCTGATTGCGGAGCTGCTTTATAAGAATTACTATAAGCAAAGCAATAGGAAGGAACTGGTGAAGGCGGTTCGTTATTTTGATTCGATTGTGGATGGTGCAGATGGGCGTAATGCGGACGCACGCGATAAAGCGGACACACGCGGTGTGTCCGTACGGGAGCGGGAGGCGTTTTTGGCGGCGCGGGCGCATTATATTAATGGTGTGGGGCTGTATGAGCGGGATAGCGTGGTGGCGGCCTGCGGGGAGTATCTGAAGGCGTTGGAGATTGTGGAGACGCATTTCCCGAATTTGGAGACGCAAGATGTTGCGTCTTTACAGGTTGAGCACCTGCCCAGATTTATGAATCTTACCTATACTCGCCTGGGTGATTTGTTCTCAGAACAGTTTATGCAAGAGCCAGCCATAAGTTGCTATAAGAAGGTGCTTGATTTCAATGCCTTGGAACCTATTTCTCAAACCAAGTACTGCAATCTGCTGCGAAACTTGGGGAGACAATACGACAAGCTGCACCAATATGACAGCGCGGCGTTTTATTACAATAAAGCTTTGCGAATGTTACCTGATACAAATAGTTTGGATTATAGGGATTTGGTATCGCAAATAGCACTTCTCGACTATGAAATAAGTAAGGATGCCTATTCGTCCATAAAAGAATTGAAACGCATTATGGTGCAAGCTGTCGATGAAAATGAAAAAATGGCGCGCTTTACGATCATTGGGTGTATTTATAGTGATGACAGACAATACGATTCGGCATTGGTTTATCTGGTACCTATGTTTGAGAACAAGGACAATGCTGTTAGGCAAAGGGTTGCCGCTTCTTATTTGCACGAGATTTACCAAAGCAAAGGCGATACGGTGAAAGCTGCACAATTTGCGGTTTACCTCGCCGAAAATACCGTTTCGCAAGGGAAAAGTAACGCACAAATCTCGCAGCTTAACGACCTATTTCAGCAGCATTTGCAGTGGGAGCAGGAGAAGGCTGAGGCCGAAAGACGGCAAGCTGAACAGTTGGCAGCACGGCAACGCTTGGTGCGGGGTGTGGTGACGGCTGTGGTAGTGTTGCTGGTTTTGGGGCTTGGATTGTGGTGGTGGATGGCCAAGCGGAGAAAGGAACATGAGGCCGAGACGCAAACTTTGAATGAGGAGAAGCAACAGCTTCAGACGCAGGTGGACGATGCCTTGCAGCAGCTTCAGACGGTGGATGACGCGCTGCAACAACTACAGACACAAGCGGACGATGCCTTGCAACAGGCCCGGGCGATGCTGCCGCAGCGGGTGGCTGACCTTTACCGTGCGAAGGTGGCGAACCGCTTGGAGCGCATCATGGATGAGTTTGAGGCGGCCTATCCCGGAGCTATGGAGCGGGTGGCGGCTGCCTACCCCAATCTGACCAAGACGGAGACCCAACTTTTCGTGCTTTCGTTCCTGCAATTCCGCGCGAAGGAGGAGGCGGATTTGTTGGGTTTGAGCCAAAACACGGTGCTACAGTACCGCTCCAACCTACGAAAAAAGACGGGAAATGCCTCGATTTCGTCGTTTTTGGAGGCGTAAAAATCTATATATACCGATTATAATTGCTTGATTTTCAACAGGCATTCCAAAGAAAAATATATAATGGGCCTTGGGGTTGATTTTTTTTGTTGTTTTTTGTTATAGTTTTGCAACAACGAATTTTAAAACTATAACGTCATGAAGAAATTTAGACTTTACACCCTGCTTGCACTCCTGCTGATGGCGGGAGGGGCGACGATGCAAGCGCAAGTGCGCAGCGAGATTTACGAATTGCTTCCCGAGTCGCGCAGTATCAAGGTTGGCGATGTCAACAACGACGGATTTGCCGATGTGGTCGTTAGCCGACTCAACATCATGTACAGCGAGGTGATTTTCTCCATCTATCTCAACGATGGGACGGGGCATCTTGAATGTTCCCAAAACATCAGTAGCCCCAAACCCGACATGCACATGGGCTATGAGATGCTACAGCTAGCCTTCCTCTTGGAGGATTTCGACAAAGACGGCAGCCTCGACATTGCCTCGTATGCCTACGTATTCAACGGAAACGCGGATTACGACACCTGTTTTATTAGAATCGATTACAACGACGGAAATGGTGGTTTCGAACGTTTTGTCGAGACTCCTTTGATTCAGCCGGAATGGGTTTGGTACAATGGTTATCAGCATTTCTTAGACAATCCGTTCTATCTGATGATGACATCGGGCGATTTTAATGGTGATTCGTTCCCCGACATAGCGGTAGCAAATGATTATCATGCCAACACTGAATCTGGTTTGGGTTATGTTTGTAACAATGGCTCTGGCAACTTTAGTACGGAAGCAGTTTTTACTATGGGTTCGCTTTATGTACCCGTTGTTTGCGACATAAACCACGACAAGAAGGACGACATCGTTGACGGCTACGCCCTCTATTACACCACAGACAGCCTGATTCCCAGAGAGGGATATGTCCATCCTTGGGTTCCTGATGGCTACTCTACTAACGGTTTGGTGGTTTTTGACATCGATGGTGACGGTTGGGAGGATGTAGTGGAGGGCCGTTCGACCAGCGATTCACACATTTGGGTCTATAGGAACCTTGGCAACGAGGAATTCGAGAAAATGGATTCCATCGGATTTCCAGGCACCATCACTTGGTGTGATGAAGGCATTGACAATATGAAACTGGTGAACTACAACGGTGACGAATATCCCGACATCATCGCCCAAGTGTTTGATTTCAGGACTGAATACGCAGGCTATTGCGTGTTCGAGGGAAATGGCACTTTCGAGTTTGGCGAGCCAGTGTTTTTCCCCTTAGAACATATTGAGGATGAGTTCATCCGCAATTTCGATGTTGCCGACTTGAACGGTGACGGCTTCGATGACTTGATTGTCATGCACGCGCCGTGGTTCGGAATGGGAAATTCTTGGCTTGAGGTATTTATGAACGATGGCACGGGGTTCGATGCCATAGAAGAAAATGATAGCAATTCAGCTGTAACCTGTTCGCCCAATCCCGCAAACGACTATGTTTACATCAATGGAACGGAAGCTGTTGAAGTGCAGGTTTACAATGCTTTGGGGCAGGTGGTGAAGAGGGTGCGGAACTCTAATGAGGTGAGTTTGGAGGGATTGGTGGAAGGGGTTTATTTGGTGCGGATTGCGGATGCAGAAGGAAAAGTTTACACGAACAAAATCATGAAACGATGAAAAACAATAGACTATACACCCTGCTTGCGCTCCTGCTGATGGCGGGAGGGGTGACGATGCAAGCACAAGTGCGCGGCGAGATGTACGAATTGCTTCCCGAATCGCGCAGTATCAAGGTCGGTGATGTCAACAACGACGGATTTGCCGATGTGGTCGTCGGCCGACTCAATATGCCTGGAAACAATGTGATATTCTCTATTTACCTCAACGACGGGACAGGACACCTTGAATGTTCCCAAAACATTAGCAGCCTCAAACCCGACATGCACATGGGTTATGACCAGGCACTGTTGTCTTTCCTTTTGGAGGATTTTGATAAGGACGGCAGCCTCGACATTGCCTCGTATGCCTACGTGTTTCACGAAGGCGCGGATTATGACACTTGTTTCATAAGAATCGATTACAACGACGGAAACGGCGGTTTCGAACGTTTTGCCGAGACTCCTTTGATTCAGCCGGAATGGGTTTGGTATAATGGCTATCAGTTTGAGTTGGATAATCCGTATTATTTGATGATGGCATCGGGTGATTTTAACGGCGATTCGTTTCCCGACATAGCGGTAGCAAACGATTATCATGCCAACACTGAATCTGGTTTGGGTTATGTTTGTAACGATGGCTCGGGCAACTTTAATACAGAAGCGATTTTTTCAGTGGGTTCTCTTCACAAGCCTGCAGTATGCGACATGGATCACGATGGGAAGGACGATATTGTTGACGCCCCGCTTATTCTCTATACGACGGACACCCTGATTCCTCGCGAGGGATATGTCCATCCGTATGTATATGACGGCTACAATACTAACGGTCTGGTGGTTTTTGATATCGATGGTGACGGGTGGGACGATGTGGTGGAAGGCCGATCGACCAGTGATTCACACCTTTGGGTCTATAAGAACCTTGATAATGAAGAATTCCAAAAGATGGATTCGATTTGGTTTCCAAGCAGTATAACTTGGACTGATAAGGGGCTTGATAACATAAAGCTAGTGAACTACAATGGAGATGAACACCTCGATATTATTGTTCAAATGAGTGATTTCCAATTGGGCCCCACAGGTTATTATATATTTGAGGGCAACGGAGCATTTGGGTTTGGCAATCCTGTGTTTTTCCCTGTGGAAAACTATGAATACGAGTTTGTCCGTAATTTCAATGTCGTCGATTTGAACAACGACGGTTTCGACGATTTACTCGTTTTGCACGCACCGTTTGAGAGGGAATCATGGCTTGAAGTGTTTATGAACGATGGCACAGGGTTCGATGCCATAGAAGAAAGTGATAACGATTCTGCTGTAACCTGTTCACCTAATCCTGCGAATGAGTATGTTTACATCAATGGAACGGAAGCCGTTGAAGTGCAGGTTTACAATGCCCTCGGGCAGATGGTGAAGACTGTGCGAGGGACGAATGAGATTGATATAGCGGATTTGGCGAAAGGGGTGTATTTGCTGCGCATCACAGATGCGGATGGAAAAGTTTACACTAATAAAATCACGGTACGATGAAAAACATAAGATTCATTGCTTTGGCTGCCCTTTTGATGCTTGGAGCGACAATGCAGGCCCAAGTGGCTGGCGAGTTCTATTCCTTCGTGGGTTGGGAAGACAACAGTGGCGGCTCTGGCATAAGGAGCGTGGCCCATTACACCGAACACGGCAAGAAGGTCGAACTGCCTTATTCCTACCTCATTGATGACCCGGAAGCGATGGGCATTGGCAACGACTTTATCACAGATGCCACACTTGGAGTGCTTTATAACAAAGACTGTGGAGCTGGTCAGACGAACAAGCTGTACAGAAGCATGGACTACGGCCACACTTGGGAAGCCATCGACGACCTGTCAGGTTGCTCAGATGAGTATTGGACCTTCAAGAATGCACCAGGTGTACTGCTCAAATTAAGTCACATCGTGCCGGGGGAACTGAAAATCAGCTATGACTACGGAAGCCATTTTGAAGTCATGGACATCCCTGCCTTTGGAGGTTCCAATGAGGCAGGTTGGAATGTCGGTGAGTTTTTCAAAGGGAGTTATTCTTACGAAATGTCATCGTATTACCTTACCCACTCGATGGATTTCAACCAGACCGTCGACACGGTTTATTACTCAGAACAAGAATTCTTGAACATGAAGGCAGGCGCACGAGAGGGCGAGCTATACACCTATTATCCATCGTACGAAGACCCCAATTATTATATCATGTCGTACAAGCTTTTCTTCAGCTCCGATTACGGGCAACACCAACAGATGGTGATGACCGTTGATTCATTGATCATTGGTAATGTGCATGTTATGGACAGTTGGGAATTTATGGTTGACAGCGAGCCTGGTGTCTTCTATTCCATAAAGAGGGAGAATTCCATTGTCTATGCCAACAGCGGAAAGATTTGGATTGACTATTACCGCGATTATGGCGAGACCTTGGTGACCACCTATTTCCATCATTTCAGGCCGGATTGGCACAGCCAACACACTCCGGTGATGGATTGTGAAGTTGCGGGCTTCGACGAAAACAGCGTTACGCTCCGATGGACCGAGCCGGAACTCAGGCCGGAAGAGGCACTGGTCGGCTATCGGGTTTATCGAGGCGAGACTTTGATTAGTGGGGATTTGATTACCGAAACGGAATACACAGACCTATATTCAGGCAACGGACGGCTGAAATACCATGTGTTGGCGGTTTACAGCGATGGTGTGACTTCCAAGGCATACAACATCGTGTATTGTGAACAGACGGATGTTGTGGATGAAAATGGTGGCGGAACTAATGTTACTGTATATCCCAATCCTGCCAATGGGGTTGTTCGGATTGATGGTGTTGAGGCTGATGAGGTGCGGGTTTACAATGCACTTGGGCAGGTGGTGAAGACGGTGCGGCGGACGAATGAGATTGATGTAGCGGATTTGGCGGATGGGGTTTATTTGGTGAGAATTAGAGATAAGGAAGGGAGAATCTTTTTGGAGAAGGTGATGGTGAGGTAGTGTTTTTTTTCGTGCTTACGTTATACGTGCTAACGTACTTACGACGTACTCACCCTGACCCCCTCTTAGAGGGGGATCGGTATGCGAGCTAACGTACTGACGAAGAGAACTTTTCTAGCCTTAGGCCACTCATTTTGAGGGGGAAAGAGAAAAACAAACATAAATATAATACGATGAAAAACATTAGACTTATTGCTATGGTTGGGCTTGGCCTTATGGCGAGCAACCTTTTTGCACAAGTTCCCGGCAGATGGGAAGACCCGATGAAGGTGGATGCCTCTGTAATCAGCAACCAAACGGTCAGGGTTCAGTGGGAAAGCCAATTCGTCGATCATTTTGAAACGGGTGGTTTCAGCCTTTTCGACTGGAACAATGCCGTTTCCGATTATCCTTGGGAGATTACCGACAGCCAGTCCTTTGACGGTTCCTTCTCCATGCGGGCGTCGAATGCCGGCATAGACAATTCGACTTCGGCCATTCAAATCAAGATGCCGATTCCACGTGATTGCGAGATGCGGTTTTATGGCAAGATCTCCTCGGAAAACAACTGGGATTTGGGTAAGTTTTATATCGATGGCGAGTGCATGACGAGCCAGTCGGGACAAGGCTCTTGGCACGAATTTCGGTATGATGTCACGGAAGGCGAACACACCTTCAAGTGGGAGTATGCCAAAGACGGTGAAGAGAGTGCCCTGGACGACACCTGGTATATCGACTGCATCCATTTTGTTTACGATGGCTCTTTTTATCAGCCGCAAAGTTGGTTGTATTACGGGTATGACGGTTACCGTGGCAGCATGGGTGACGGCGGCAATGCCTGTGAATGGGCCATGAAATGGACGGAGCAGACGAGTGGGGTCATTACGGATGTTGCCCTCTACAGCGATGCTGAAGGACTGACGAGCGGCACCTATACCTGTACCATATACTTGGGTGGTGAGGATGCGCCTGGGAATGCGGTGTCGTCAATAACCGTGGATGTGACGCCAGGACTGGGCGATTATCAGTATTTTGAATTGGATGACTGGGTGGAGGTTGGTTTAGAGGCAGGAAGCATCTGGATGGTATGGAGTACCGACGAAGGCCACGAGACACCGGCTCCCTACGGCAATGGTGGTTCGAGCGACGATGGCACTTGGTGGAAAACCGAAGACGGATGGCAGCAAACCGACCTTGGAGGTGGCGCTTGGCTGATGCAGATGCTTATGTATTATGACAGCGGTTTTCCACACTTCAAGGTGTATCGCGCCCTTTGCGACGGCCAGGACATGGAGTTGATTGCAAGAAAGCTGGAGGTCAATTCCTACCTTGACGGACAATGGGCTGACTTGGACGACGGTCTTTACAAATGGGGTGTCAGCCATGTGATCAACGGCGTGGAATCAGCGATTTCGTGGTCTGAATGCTTGGAGAAGAATACCACTGGGGTTGAAGAGAATCGTTTTGAGGCGGTTGTTTATCCCAATCCTGCCAGCGGGGTTGTGCGCATTGAGGGCGTTGAGGCTGATGAGGTGCGGGTCTATAATGCCCTTGGGCAGATGGTGAAAATAGTGCGGCGGACGAATGACTTTTTGGAGAAGGTGATGGTGAGGTAGTGTTTTTTTTCGTGCTATCGTTATTAACTTCGTTGAATGCTTTGCATTTCGTGCTAACGTGCTAACGTGCTAACGTACTTACGAAGGGGACTAATAGGACTAATAAGACAAATAATAAGACACTATGAAAACGATGAGGATTTGGGCTTTGGTTTTGATGGCGGCCATGATGCTGCTGGCGGGATGCCGACGGGAGAAGGCGGCACAGGCGAAGATTGCGCCTGCTGAAAGCAGCAGGACGGCGACGGTGGATAGCACGAGGATGGTGATGGAACTGATAGAGTGGGTTGGTGCGGGAGTGGAGTTGGATAGGTGACCCCACTCATCATCCGCCCTTCCGAATGCGCCATTCGGAAGCCGTGAACATCAGCATTTGCAATGCGAAAAGAAGATCACATCCTACTTCACCAAGAACAACCCCGGCGTGATGTCAAGCCAATGCAGCACTGTCTCGCCCCAGACGAGGATGAGCACCCATGAGATGGTCATCATGGTGATGCCAAACTTGAAGGCGTCGGTCATGCTATATTGGTTGGTGTTGTAAAGCAATGCGGCGGGCTTGCTGTTGAAGGGCAGCACATAGCAGTGCTCGATGAGCATGGCCACGGGCAGGCTGAGGCTCATCACGGGGAAGCCGAAACGCGCCTCCACACCCAATGCGATGGGCACGAAGACCATGGTGCGAATGGTCTTGCTTTGGAAGACCAGACCCGAGTACATCATCAAGAAGGTGAGGATGACATACAGCACCCAGAACGGGGTATTGGAAGTGATGCCAAGGCTGTCGAAAGCGGCATTGACCATGGTGTTGGGCAGGTCGGTGGCATTGAGGCCAGAGCCCAAGGTATAAGCACCAGCCGAGAACAACATCAGGTGCCAAGGGATGTCGACATCGTTCCATTTCACCACGCCAATGCCCGGCAACAAAGCAAGGACGGCACCCAACAAAGCAACGATAGTCTCGTCAATGTTATGGAAAGTGCCCTTAGTAACCCAAAGGACAAGCACCAAGACAAAAATGCCCACAGCCTTATATTCTTCGGCTTTCATCTTACCCATGGCCTTCAGCTCTTCTTTCAGTCGTTCCAACCCACCTTCGATTTGAGGCACCTGTTCCTCTTTCTTCATCGGGAAGAAAACGTATGTACCCAGCAACAAGCCTATCACGAGAATCAAGGCACTCATCGGACCGCAAGAGACGAGCCAGTCGGCATAGCCGAAGTCGCAACTGCCGACGAAGCCCGCGATGAGCGAGATGGCCAGCAGGTGGGCGCCGCTACCTGTATAGAAAGCATTGGCACCGATGTTCACCTGGAAGAGGTTTTGGATGACGAGGTTGCGGCCGAAGTTGTTGCGGTTGCCGTTGGAGGCACCATAGATGGCACACACCGTCATGAAGATGGGCAACATGATGGTGGCCTTCACCGTGGTGGCCGAGATAAAGGCCGACAACACCAAATTAATGATCAAGAAACTCCAAAGCACACCTTTGGCGCTCTTGCCGAACTTGATGACGAAGGCCAAGGCCAATCGCTTGGCGAACTGCGTCTTGACCAGCATACTCGCCAAAACGAAGGAAAGGATATTCAGCCACATCACAGGGTGACCGAGTTGGGCCAAGGCCTCCTTCTGTGTGGTGACATTACAGAGCACGATACCCAGGATGATGAACAGCGAGGTCAGGTAGTTGGGAATGGCCTCCGTCATCCAGAGGATGAGACCCGCGACGAAGATGGCGAGCATGGCGTAGTTGGTGCGGAGGAACTCCTCGAAGCCGATGTCGTTGCAACGCTTCAAGGCCTTTTCGGTCAGCATCTCGGTGTTCAAGTTGTCGATGAAACCGATGTGACAGCACCAATAAATCACGACGAAGGCGATGATGGCCAAGGGGCCGCCGAGGCGTGCCATCCAAATCTCAAAGTTGGACTTCTGCATCTTGGGCAGCTTTTCCACTTTGTAGTTGTTCATGTCCAAGGGATCAAATGTGCTCATGGAAGTTTTGTTTTGGTCGAGACTGAGCCTTGACCGTCATTGCGGGCTTGACCCGCAATCTCCTAAAGCGAAAAGTGTCGTCTTCGCGCTTAGGAGATGGCGGATGCGTCTCCGCCATGACGGCAAAGGCTTAAGGGTTGCGCAACCCAGTCTCTTTTAGGTTATTACCAGTTCTTATAAGGATTCTTCATCAACATCGAATTGAAGTACTTGGGGTCACCGGTGACCTCTTCGCCGAGCCAGGCAGGCTTGTCGAAGGGCTCGTTCTCATCGGTAAGCTCGACTTCAGCGACGATGAGGCCGTCGTTGTCGCCATAGAACTCATCGACTTCCCAGGTATGCTTGCCGTCGGTGTTCTTGATGAGATAGCGGGTCTTGTCGATGACACCAGGCTCGCAGATTTCAAGGAGTTGTTGCACCTCCTCGACAGGGATTTCCTTCTCCCACTCGAAGCGGGCGGCGCCAGAGGCGTTGCCAATGCCCTTGATGGTGATAAAGCCCTTGTCGCCCTTCACACGCACGCGGACGGTGCGCTCGGGCACGCTGCTGAGATAGCCTTGGGTGATGCGCGTGGCCTTGAAAGCCTCGGCCTTGAAGTCACCCTTTACCAAAAACTTTTTTTCAATCTCTTGTGCCATAGTCGTTTATTCGTTTGCAAGCGGTTTGTCGGACATGCCGATGACGCGCTTGATCGCCTGTAAATAGTTGATGTTTTCGACACCTTCGAGGCCGCAGTCCTTGATGGTCTTCTTGATGTCCTCGATCTCGGTCGACTCGGAGTTGATGGTCACCACCTTGGCGCCGTTGATGAGCACCTCACCAAACTCGCAGATGGTGTCGTTGACCATGTAGCCGAAGCGGCGCTTGTGGACGCGCACGGCAGCCAGGTCGGGGTTGGCCTTCACCATGGAGATAAACTCTTCGTAGGTATAAGTATCCTTGGTCAGCTTGGGCATCTCGACCATAAAAGCGGGGAATACTTCCTTCTCGAGCACCTCGCGGCTGATGGGGAACTCGCCCTTCATGAGGGGATTCCACTGCTCGAGGCCGTCGACGCTCTGCACGAAGGTCTTGATGTCCATCTTGCCATCGCGTATCTTGGTGTTGTTGATGTCGTTTTTGCGGGAGATGATGTAGATCTCGTCGCTTAGGCGCTCCCAAACCTTCTCGGGGACAGGCATCGACAGGCGGGCCATGCGTTTGTGGGCCTCGCAGAAGCACTGTCCGAAGGAGCGGAACTCAAATCTCGGCTTCGACACTTCGCCGATTTTCATTTCTTCTTTTGCCATAGAGTTATTTAAGATTCAAAATTCAAAATTCAATAATTTAAGTTTGAGATTCCCCTTCGGGGAATGGAGAATGATTGACTTGTATAAAAGGCGGCGGCAGGTCAGGCTTTCTGTCGTATTAGCTTTACAAGCCGCCGCTTAATAACTCATGAATAGAACTCCATTCCCGAAAGGAATCTCATATTCTCACCTTATTCCTGCGGGATGTCTTCGCCTTCGGCGGGGTTGGCTTCGCCCGGGGTCGGGTCGGCCAGCTTCCAGTCACCACCGTCGGGGGTACGGGCAAACGACTGAGGAGCCACGTTGGAGATGGTCAGGCCCCATTCAGTGCCTCTGGTGTACTCGTCTCTCACCGTGCCATCGGGCATGAAGAGGGTGATACGGACGGTCTTCTTGGCCGACAGACCAAGCAGCACATAGCCGCCAGCGGGAGCGACAACAGAGGCGTCGGCAGTCCAGGTGGCACCGGCGACATAGTCATCCTTCATGATGTACATGCCTTCCAACGGCAGGTCAACATTACCCTTGTTGTAGATCTCGATGAACTTGGTGTCGCCATTCAGCTCGTTGAGGACGAGGTTGGTGTAATCGGGCTCTTCGGGAGTCGGAGGCTCGGGGGTGTCACCACCTTCGAGACCGAGAAGAGCAACCGTACCGTCAACATTGACAGCACCTGGAGTAGCATCGGCATAGTACCATTTGCCATCGGCATTACGGCTGTAGGAAGCAGGAGCCGGGATGTAGGCCGGGTCGTTGGCGTCGATATTGGTCAGATTGAAGTCGTCAATGGAAACACCAGCAGGCGTGAAGAGCTGGATGCGGACGTTCTTCTTGGCGGAGAGACCGCTGTGGAAGATCAGGGCTTCGGGGACATCAGGATGGTCGAGAGTGACATCTTCGCTATAGAGCACGAGATAAGCACCGGCATCGATCTTCACCGTGTTGTCGCCAAGCCAGTTTTGGGCACCGTCCTTCTCGATATAAACGCCATTCAGATTGATGGCTTCGGCACCGGCATTATAGATTTCGATGAACTTGTCGTTACCGTTCAGTTCGTTGAGACGGAGAACGCTGTAGTCGACGGCGACTGCACCCACGGTATATTCCATAACGGGAGAAGCGGCCGTAACCTCAATATTATCGGCTTCAACATAGAAACTCACCGTCGTTCCATCGGGATAGGCGGGGATAACAGCGCTATAAAGGTCATCGGCACCTTTCGTCATTGCCAAGGTCAAGCTTTCCTCATCGATTGTATAAATCACTTTGGCCTCAAGGATTTCCTTGAAACTTGTTATGGTAGCCGTCACGGTGACCGGAGTTTCCTCCTGGACAGCCGTAGGCGTATAAGAAACATTGGAAATGGTGATACCCGGATATTGCTTATCCTTGACGCAAGAGGCAAGACCCATCAAAAGAGCCAAAGCCACAAACATTATTTTCTTCATATTATTCTCAATTTTATAAGGTTATACATTTTGATGGATTAGAAAGCGACCTGGAAACGAGCCAGCAACATGTGGTAGTTCACACCAGCTTGGCCATCGGCGGCAGTGACCTTGGTGAAGTCCTTGGTCGGGTTGCCATCGGCATCGAGACCGACAAAGAGTTTGCCCTTACCATTGGCATAACGGTCATTATTGACATATTGGTAGTTGAGACCAATCTTCACATTCTTGGAGAAGTAGAAGTTGAGACCAGCACCGTAGAGTTCGGCAGAACCACCGTAGATGGCTTGCTCGCCACGGCCTTCGTAGTCATTCATGTCAAGGAACTCATATTTGCCAACGAGTTCGATGTCGCCCCAGCTGCGGCCAGTGCGCACGCGGTTGAACTTGGCACCGTCGGAGTCGTAGCTCTGCTTGCCACCGAGGAGGAGGCAGGCACCTTCCACATACCAACCTTGGAAATGATAAGGCTTGTCGATGCCGACTTCAGGCTTCATGTAGGTCCAATCCGACACCCAGGCACTTTCGAGACGCAGGCCATTGTAGTGACCGGCGAGTTCGGCAGTGGCGATGAGGTTGTGATGAGTGTTCTTGATATCATCGGTGTCGATGTATTTCTTACGGCTGATGTTGGTGGTGTTGCGGCAGCTGAAACGGGTACCGCTATACACGCCCATCTCATCGGAAGTCTTGGGAGCGTCATACATGACAGCGCCACCGATGTGCAAACCATAATCTGCTTCATTGACAGGACGAACCACGACCTTACCGACATAGGAAAGGCCCTCGTCCATGCCATAGTCCTTGTTGTTGGCTTCAACAAAGTCGCGGGTCTCTTGGCCTTCAATCTCCTGGAAGAGCACGCTGGCGCTACCGAAGAAATACTTGTTGGTGTATTTGGCGAAGACACCGAGGTGACGGCTGGGAGCAAAGGCGTTGATCACCATCGGGCGCTCCATGAACATGAGGTAACGCGAAGAAGTGTTGCGCGACATGGTGAAGTCGGGCTTCATGCTACCGACAGTGAACTGCCAGTTCTTCAAACCGTTGTAGCGAACCACAGCGTCTTTCAGCTCGAAGGAACCGTTGGCGAGTTCCATGTCAATCTCACCATACCAATCAGGTGTGATTTGAGCCTTGGCAGCAAAGCGTGCACGACGGATGCTGGCACCTGAACCAATCGGGTCGGCCCATTCCTGGGCACCGAAATAGTGACCGAAGTCAACCTGCACTCTGGCGTCAAACCAGAACTTGTAGTCTTTTTCCTTGGATTCGAACACCAAGATGGTTGCCATACTGGTCGACAGCTTGTTTCTTGTCGGCGTTCTGTGCGAAGGCCATTGAACCCAAAACGAGGGCGGCCAACATTAATACAGTCTTTTTCATTGTGAAAAGTTTTAGTTATTAAATAGGTGAATTTGCATTTTACGAAAGGCAAAGGTAGAAAAAATGTAAAATACAAGGGAAAAAATGTATTTATTTGCCACTTTTGGGAGCATCATAGAATAATGATATGACTTACCGACACATGAAAGAAAATCTCTATTTTTGCAGCATAATTCTGGAGGAACAAAAATGAAAATCGCAGTGGTAGGAGCCACCGGCTTGGTCGGCTCGAAGATGCTTCAAGTGCTTGACGAACAGAAAGTTCGGATAGACGAATTAATTGTGGCCGCCTCGGAACGCTCCGTGGGCAAGGAAATCGTTTTCCAAGGCAAGACCCATAAAGTGGTCAGCGTGGACGATGCCATCGCTGCCCGCCCCGACATCGCCATCTTCTCGGCGGGAGCATCGGCATCGAAACAATATGCACCGCGTTTCGCTGCTCAGGGCACCTTCGTCGTCGACAACAGCTCGGCCTGGCGCATGGAGAAAGATGTGCCTTTGGTTGTCCCCGAGATCAACGCCGACACCATCACCAAGGACACGCACATCATCGCCAACCCCAACTGCTCCACCATCCAAATGGTGATGGCCTTGGCGCCCATCCATAAGGCCTACGGCATCAAACGCTTGGTCATCAGTACTTACCAAAGCGTGACCGGAAGCGGCGTGAAAGGAGCCTATCAGCTCAGTCGAGAAGAAGATGCTCGGCGATCTGCCTATAGCAGTATGCCAGGTGCAGGAGCAGGTGCATTTCCTGCTGGTGTCTATCAATTCCCCCCTGCCTATCCGCATCAAATCTACTATAATGTCATCCCGCAGGCTGGCGACTTCGTCGACAACGGATACACCACCGAGGAGGAGAAACTGGTGAACGAAACACGCAAAATCTTGCGTGACGACCAAATCGCCATCACTGCCACAGCTACGCGCGTACCCGTCACGGGAGGCCATAGCGAGGCTGTCAATGTGGAAACGGAAAGGCCATTTGAAATCGACGAAGTACGCAAACTGCTGGAGGCCATGCCTGGCGTCATCGTGAAGGACGACCCTGCCAACAGCATCTACCCCATGCCCCTCTATGCCTTCGACAAGGACGAAGTCTTTGTGGGTCGCATCCGCCGCGACTATAGCGTCGCCAATGGCTTGAACCTTTGGGTTGTCAGCGACAACATCCGCAAAGGCGCTGCAACTAACGCGGTACAAATCGCCAAATACTTAATAGAAACAAAACTTGTTTAATTAGGAATTCGGAATGCTGAATGCTGAATGACCTACCGGACCCATCATTCCGCATTCATCATTCCGCATTCATCATTCACAGATGAAAGTCTTTCGAAACATCATAGAAACTCGAAACATTCCCCACGCCGTGGTCACCATCGGCACCTTCGATGGCGTCCACCTTGGCCATCAGGCCATCTTCAACAAGATGAAGGCCTTGGCACAAGGCATTGGCGGTGAGACGGTTGTGGTCACTTTTAGCCCCCATCCGAGGCAGGTGCTCAACATCGACAGTTCCAACCTGCGTTTCCTTTGTACACCCGAGGAAAAACTCAAGAAATTCGAGGAGTTCGGTATCGACAACGTGGTCATCATCAATTTCACCAAAGAGTTTTCGCGCACGCCCTCCGAGGTGTTCATCAAGGACTATATCATCGACAATATCAAGCCCGCTTATATTGTGGTGGGCTATGACCATCACTTCGGCAAGAACCGTATGGGTGACTTCGACCTTCTCACCGACCTGATGAAGAAATACAATTTCAAGGTGGAACGCGTTGCTGCCCAAGATGTTGAAAACATTGCAGTCAGCTCAACGAAGATCCGCAACGCCTTGGCCGTGGGCAATGTGAAAGGCGCCAACCGCCTCCTGGGTTACACTTACGCCATTACCGCCGAGGTGGTGGTGGGCAACAAGATTGGGAGGACTTTGGGCTTCCCCACTGCCAACCTTGAGTTACCCAGAGAATACATGCTCATCAACAACCGTGGCGTGTATGCCTGTCTCGTCGACTACGAAGGCAAGACCTACAAGGCCATGGCCAACATCGGGCACCGACCCACCATTGGCGACCGCAGCGAGGACAACCCCATCATTGAGGTCAACCTGTTCGACTTCGACGGCGACCTCTACGGCAAGCAGATCCATGTACGCTTTATTGACCGCATCCGCGACGAGGAGAAATTTGACGGGCTGGACGAGTTGAAAATCCAATTGGAACGAGACCGCGATAAAGCTTATAAACTATTAGAAAACATAAAGTTATAATATAATTACAAAACATACAAAACCCACAAAACCTCATTTTAGTAGTGGCGGCACGCAACCGCTTGCCGCCGGGAAGCAGCCAGTTGGCGTGCTTCCCCGACCCAAGAAAAAAGTTTTGATAGTTTTGTGGGTTTTGTGACAGAAAAAATGAAAATTCTGCTTTTGGTCATAGGGAAAACAGACGAGGATTACCTCATCATCGGCATCAAGAAATACGTGGGCCGCATAGGGCATTATGTCTCGTTTGAGATGAAGGAGATTCCTGATCCGCGCAACCGTAAGACCCTCTCCGAAGACCAGCAGAAGAAAGCCGAAAGTTTCCTGTTGCTGCAGCAATTGCAACCTGGCGACCAAGTCGTGTTGTTAGATGAAAACGGCAAGCAGTTCACCTCGGTAGAATTTTCCGAAAGCCTCGAAAAACAGATGGCATCAGGCGCAAAAAGACTCGTTTTTATCATCGGAGGCCCTTATGGCTTCGCTCAAGAAGTTTACGACCGTGCCAACGCCAAGATGTCGCTCTCACCCATGACCTTCAGCCACCAGATGGTGCGGCTTATTTTCGTCGAGCAGCTTTATCGTGCTTTCACGATTTTGAAAGGCGAGCCCTATCATCATCAATAATAATTCAGCCCTAACATCGTTATTATGTCACAAAACATACAAAACACGCAAAACCTCATTTGTAAGGCTGGCGGCACGCAACCGCTTGCCGCCGGGAAGCAGCCATTCCGAATCAAGTTCGGAATGACGGGCATGCTTTCCACAACCTCAGTTAAAGTTTTGATGGTTTTGTGATAAAAAAAGAAACTATGAAAGTAAATAAGCCCTTACTTCTCCTTTGCGTGGCACTCTGCTTCGCATCTTCCTGCAAAAAAGAGGTCGACATGACCTTGATGCAAAAGACCGTTCTCGAAAACGCCGACATTAGAGCGATTGAAGTTGGCGATGCCTGGCAAGTAAATGTGATAGCAGACAGCAGTACCTATGTGGAACTTGAATTCTCCGCCTATCTGGAGCCCTACCTGAAGACCAAGATGAATGGTAACCAGCTCGAGATAGGGTTTGCGGGCAATGTGCGTCCCGTCATCAACTCCGAATTCCGCGCCACCGTACACACAAACAAAATCGAAAAAATCGAAGCAGAAGACGCCTCACAATTGAGTTTTACCGGACAATTCTCCGCTACGAGCGACAGCCTGATTCTCCATTTGGAAGATGCATCGGTATGCACTGGCTTGAACTATTCGGGACACGAATGCATAGTGGTCATTGAAGATGCCTCGCAGTTCTTGGGCTTCAACCTCGCTAGCACGAATGGCGAGGTGAAGATGAGCGACGCCTCTACCTGCAAAGGCACTTTCGACATGCAATTCCATCTCGTTGCCAACTTGAGCGGTGCCTCCCGTCTCATCACTTTTGGCGGTGCTGCTCCTTATGGCATGATCCAGTTACAGGATGCCAGCCTGGTGAACATGGTGCAAACCGAAGTCGGCGACATGCATGTCGACCTCTCAGGCGCTTCCGAAGCCACGGTTAATGTCAGTGACCACATGGAAGGCACACTAACCGAAGCCTCTACCCTATATTACAAAGGCCATCCGCAACTCAACATCGACTGTTCGGAGGACTCGCAACTCATTCCGTTTTGATTTTGGCCTGAAATTTGCATGAAATGCCGATCGTATGCAAAATCAAACCGAATTATTACTAATTTTGTCAAAAATTTGAAAGCAATGAAAAAAGTAGCCTTGACCATCGTCGCCCTTGTGTTTGCGACCATCGCCTTTGCCCAAACCAATCTCCCCATCGATCCCAAGACCGAACAGATCACCTTCCGCAAGGTCATCCCAACACAAGGTTCTGAAGACGAAGTGTTTAACCGCATCTTCAGCACTTTCATGAACGCTTATTACAAGAGTCCCGCCAACATCCTCAACCAAAACGACGGACGCACCTTAAAGGGCAAGCACCAGTTCCAACTCGACAACGGCGACGCCGTGAAGTCAAAATGGCCTTGGATTACCTATCGTTTCACCATCGAGGTCCGTGAAGGCCGTGTGCGTTACACCCTCACCGATTTCTTGCAGAAGACCCAATCGAACCACCCCTGCGAGGAATGGATGAACAAGGAAGATCCTCTTTATCAGCCTATCTGGGACAAATATCTTGAACAGATTGCCGCCTTCGCCGAAGACTGGGGCAAACAATTTGAGGAGAGCCTCGAACCCGAGAAGGTCATCGAAGAGGAAGAATGGTAAAATAGGCTATGGCCACTCGCGAACGCATAAAGAAAGGTTTTTCGAAACTTCTCAAGGAAGAGAAGCTGAAGCTTATTGCCAACTATTTTGAGAACCCAGGCGAAGTCATCAGCCTGTTGAAAAGCTACTGGCACTCCGACTCAAGACAGCAGCAGCTCTTTGACGAGTTCAGCGAGAACACCATCACCAACTTTTTCATTCCCTACGGCATCTCCCCCAATGTGACCATCAACGGGAAGGACTACATCGTCCCAATGGTCATCGAGGAGAGTTCGGTCGTCGCGGCAGCCTCGGCTGCAGCCAAGTTCTGGGGCGAACGCGGCGGATTCCATGCCGAAGTCATCGATGTTCGCAAGGTCGGACAAGTGCATTTCGGCTGGGGCGGCGACAAAGAGAAACTCTTTGAACTGTTTCCCGAGATTGAGAAACGCTTGTTGGCCGACACCGACGCCATGACCGAGAAGATGCGCAAGCGCGGTGGCGGCATCCTTGGGATGCGGCTCATCGACTACACCGCGCAAATTCCTGATTACTACCAGATTCGTGTGGAGTTTGGCACTGGTGACGCCATGGGTGCCAACTTCATCAATTCAGCCTTGGAGCAGTTTGGACATAGTTTGCAGGACTTCTTCGCCGAACAAAAAGACCTCCCTGAAGAGCTCCGAAAGGTGGAGATCATCATGACCATCCTGTCGAACAACACGCCCGACTGCCGCGTGAAAGTCTGGGTGGAATGTCCTGTAGAGCAACTTGACGGCATCGATGAGCACCTCTCGGGTGCCGAATACGCCAAGAAATTCAAGAAGGCCGTTGACATCGCCCATATTGACACCGACCGCGCCACCACGCACAACAAAGGCATCTATAACGGCATCGATGCGGTGGTCATCGCCACGGGCAACGACTTCCGCGCCGTGGAAGCGGCGGGTCATACCTTCGCCTCGCGCAACGGACGTTATGAGAGCCTTTCGACCGTGACAATTGAAAATGGCATCTTCCATTTTGAGTTGGAAGTGCCAATGGCTTTAGGCACCGTGGGTGGCCTGACCAGTCTGCATCCTTTGGCCAAGAAGACGTTGGAACTCTTGGGTAACCCCACCGCCCCCGAGTTGATGATGATCGCGGCTACGATGGGTCTGGCCAACAACTTCTCGGCCGTGCGTTCGCTCACCACCAAAGGCATCCAAGCCGGCCACATGAAGATGCATTTGAACAACATCTTGAACCAGCTGAATGCCACGGAAGAAGAGAAAAAACAAGCTCGCGAGTATTTCAAGGACAAGACCGTGTCATACGCAGGCGTTGAACAGTTTTTGGAAACACTCAATAAATAGTTTTTTCTCACGCAGAATACGCTGAAATGCAAAGCATTCAACGAAGTTAAATCGCAGAAGCGCAAAGCGACGATATAATAAGTTCAAATATGGCTACTTTCAAAAATGATCCTTTGAGTTATAAAGTAATTGGTTGCGCTTTAGAGGTTTATAAGACCCTGGGGCCTGGATTATTGGAAAAAGTGTATCAAAAAGCACTTATGAAAGAACTTGAACTCAAAGGTTTAAAGGTAGAAATGGAAGTGCCAGTTAGTGTTGTATACAAAGGAGATGAGATTGGCGAAGGATTGAGACTGGACATATTGGTTGAAAATCAACTCATAATAGAACTGAAATCTGTTGAAGAGTTAAATCCAGTACATTACAAACAGTTGACTTCCTATTTGAAGCTTACAGGTAAGAAAGTTGGATTGCTGATTAATTTCAATGTTGATGATTTAATGGATGGGATACATAGAATTGTAAACAACTACTGATATGGATGCAACTTGTTTCACGCAGATTGCGCTGAATACGCAGAACGGTGGTCATCGCTTTCAGCGATTTCAAGAAACGCTTGCGTTTCCATTCAAAATAAGGGTCTGGTAGGTTTCACAAAATTCAGCGGATTCTGCGTGCCAAAATATAACAATTCACAAATGAGTCTTATATACCATTCAAACGGAAAATTCCTTCTGACAGGTGAGTACCTAGTTTTAAAAGGTGCCTTAGCGTTGGCAACACCCTTGAAATTTGGACAATCCATGACGATTAAGACGGTGAGCGAGCCGTTTCTACATTGGGATGCCTACAAGCCCGATGGTCCATGGTTTTCGGTCACCTTGAACCAAAAAAACATAGAAATCATTGATTGCAATGACCGACAAAAGGCAGAAAAACTGGTGCAAATCTTGAAGGCGGTACGCGAGTTGAATCCTGATGCATTTAACGACGGCCTCCATTTTGAAACCCATCTCAACTTCGACCAGAATTGGGGTCTCGGCAGCAGCTCCACCTTGATTTCCAATCTGGCGCGATGGGCTAATATTGACCCATACGAATTGCTGAAGCTAACCTTCGGCGGCTCGGGTTACGACATCGCATGCGCAACGGCTGAAGGACCGATCTATTATCAACTATCAACTACTGAATCGGCCCTTCGACAGGCTAAGGGACCTAAGGTCGTTGAGCCCGTCGAAACGCCGACACCAACGGTTGAACCCATTAACTTCACTCCACCTTTTGCCGACCATCTGTATTTCGTCTATCAAGGCCGAAAGCAAAATTCGTCAAAAGAAGTCAAAGCATTTTTGGAGAAGACAAATCCCGTTGATTTACAAAAAGATATAGAAGCTGTTTCGGAAATCAGTCGTGCTGTACCCAAATGCCAGAATTTGGAAGAGTTCGGTCTCTTGATGCAATGCCACGAACGCATCATTGCGCGATGCATCGGGCAGACACCCGTGCAAAAACGTTTTCCCGATTTTGAAGGCACACTGAAATCGTTGGGCGCTTGGGGTGGCGATTTTGTTTTGGCTGCAACGGAATGGAGCGAAAGCCAAGTGAAAGCCTATTTCAAGAAAAAAGGCTTGGAGGTGATTTTCGGGTACAAGGATATCGTACTCAACGAATAATTTGTACTTTTGTCGCAATGAAACTCCGTCTTTTCATAGTGTCGTTTGCCTTTTGCGCGTTGCTTTGGGGTTGCCACAAGCCGGAAACGCCTCGCTCGTTGGACATGATTCCACTTGCCGACAATTTGGTCAACATTGATAGCCTAATGTGGAGCCATCCCGACAGCGCATTAATATACCTTGTCTCCCATTTCGAAACATTTACGGCAACAGAACCCAACCGTCACTATGCCAACCTCTTGCTGGCAGAATTGCTATACAAGAACTATCTCCCCCAAGAAAACCGCACGGATTTGTTGCAGGCGGTGACTTATTTCGATTCATTGTTGGCAGCCAAAGATACAGACACACAGGGTGTGCCCTTGCCCTTCTTGTCCGCTCGCGCCCATTACATAAACGGCACAGATTTGGTTGAACACGATAGTGCTGTTTCTGGCTGCAAAGAGTATATTCGCGCCCTTGAAATTATCGAAACGCATTTCCCGTCATCAGAAACGCCCAATGGCACGTCTATATGGCCCGACCATCTCCCCCGTTTCATAGCCTTGACTTACAACCGACTTGGGGAGTTGTTTTCCTTTCGGTTCATGCAAAAACCCACCATCAATTGCTACAAAAAAGCACTTGTCTATTTTGATTTGGAGCCTACTTCACCATACGATAAAACCAACTCTCTCAGGCAATTAGGACTACAATACAATGAACTTGCCCAATTCGACAGCGCGGATTACTATTACAGTGAAGCATTGAGGCTGATGCCCGATACAAACAACGTATATTACAGAGATATTGCCAGCCATAAAGCCATGCTTTCCTACAATATGGGCAAAGGTGCCAAGCCTGCCATTAACGACCTAAGACGCATAATGGCAGTATCAGAACCCGGCAGGGAGCAACTAAGACGCATGACGACCATTGGTTCTATTTATTTCTTTGAAAACCAATACGATTCGGCGTTAGTTTATATCACACCTGCATACGAGGCCGCAGAAGTTCCCTTGGAAATCAAGATCAGCGCCAGTTATCTCTTGCACGACATTTACAAAAGCCAAGGTGACACTTTAAAGGCTGCCCAATATGCCCTGTATCAGGCAGAAAATCTTGATAATGAAGGAATGGGCAAGACGGAGAACTCGATACTCAACGACCTGTTTCAAAACCATTTGCAATGGGAACAGGAAAAAGACCTTGCCGAAAAACAGCAAACCGCCCGCCAACAAAAAAACAAAACGCTCATCGCCCTTGTCCTCCTCGTCGCCGTGGCAGCCGTGGTGGCCTGGCTGCTGCACAGGCGCAAGATGCAAGCCGAACGGGAAGCGCATCGTATGGAAAAAGCATCGATGTCGGGGCGACTGAAGCGGAGCAACGAGGAGTTGCGGGAGCTGAAAGACCAAATCCCCCAACAGAACCATGCCGTACCGAAACCCGAAACACAGGTCGCAAGTTTCACCGAGGAGCCGATTTGCCGCTTGATCATGGAGCGGGTAAACGAAGGGCAGTTCAAGTCGAAGGTGAATTATCTTGATTATAAGGAGTATGCGTTGAGCAAGGAGCAAATCACGGCGTTGCGCGAGGCTGTCGACCGCCACTTCGGCCAGTTTACCATCCGTCTTAGCAAAGCCTACCCCGACCTCACAAAATCCGACCTCAGCTATTGCTGCCTCTACCTGCTCGACCTGAACGACGCCGACATTGCCGCCCTGATGCAGCGCGCCTACAGCACCGTGAGCGAACGTAGCCGCAAGCTGAAAGTCCTTTTCGGCAGCGAAGAGCCACTTTCGACCATCCTTCGTGGCTTGGCAGCTGAAGAACAATTTCTCTGATTTTCAGTATATTGCTTAAAAACCCGTACCAAACCGCACCCCTTTTTCCTTGACAGGTTTTTATAGTGAGTCTACTTTTGCATCAAAATTCAAACACAAAAGTATTCACATTAAAAAACCAAAGCAATGAAAAAATTATTCGTAACCTTAATGATTGTGGCCGGCTTCGCGATGCAAGCCTTGGCCCAAGTAGATTTCACGGCGGTTTGCGAAACCGGGCAAACCTTGGATTACACCATCCTCAGCGAAAACCCGCCAGAGGTGGAGATCTATCACACGGAGGATTATTCCGGAAGCCTTATTATCCCCGCTTCGGTTTCCTACAACGGAACGGAATATTCCGTCGTATCCATTGGCAGAGGCGCTTTTATGGGAGGCCCATGCACCAATTTCACTGGAACTTTAACCATCCCCAACACGGTGAGAAGCATTGGCCAACAAGCTTTCCACGGCTGTACCTTCACTGGTCCGCTCGTCATTCCCAATTCGGTTACCGAAATTGGCAGCCATGCCTTTATGGATTGTGTCAATTTCACCAGTTTGACCTTGTCAGAATCGCTGTCCATCATCGAAGAGTTCACCTTTGGCATTTGCACTGGCTTCAGGGGCGACCTTTTCATCCCCGAATCCGTTTACGATGTCAAATACAACGCCTTTTATCAATGCGGCTTCGACGGCACTTTGACGCTCTCGCCAATGATGTGGTATCTTCAGGAAGGTTCTTTTGAATTGTGCTCCAACTTCACGTCCGTCGTCATTCCCGAAGGTGTCGGTTACCTTGACTGGAACGCAATGGACTTTTTAGTCAAACCGACAGAGTTGGAGATCCCATCGACAATGGAATGCATGTTGGACTACGCTTTCTGCCATCTGAGCCGCCTGACGACAATGTCTGTGAAAGCGACCGTCCCGCCCTATATAGAGGAAAACACCTTCCAACAGGTCAATCGAAACATCCCTGTGTATATTCCCCAAGGAACGATAGAGAATTACAGGAATGCGGAATATTGGTGCGAGTTCACCAATTTCATAGAAACGGAATTTGTCAGCCTTAACGAGTGCGAACCATCCGCTAAAATAGCGGTATATCCCAACCCCGCACTGAATTTCGTTAGAATAGAAGGCACAACCGTTGAAGGTCTTCAGGTTTTTAATGCTGCCGGCCAGTTGGTAAAAACGGTTCAAAATACGAATGAAATCAACATCAGCGACTTGGAGCGCGGCATTTACTTCGTTTCCATCGTCACGGAAAACAGAGAACATTTCGTCAGAAAAATCGTAAAGAACTAAAATACATTAAATAACAATCAAAAACAACACATTATGAACAAGTTAAGCAAAACCATCGTCGCCTTAATGGCACTTTTCGTCATTGGATTCCTCGCCATGGAAGGATGTGACAAGCAAAATCCACAACCCAAAGTCTCCGACTTCTTCATTTCTGGCTGCAACGACGTTGTCCTATATGACATGCGTGATAATGACTATCCGTATATCGATACGATATACGTGACCACTATTGACAACACGAAGATGAGAATCAATACCACCAACACACCTTTCGACTGCTGCGCCGAGTCGTTCGACCAAGAAATCAACCTGCAGGGTCAAAACATTTCCATCCTCCTTTTGCACGAGGGGCCTGCCTGCGACTGCGAATGTGGACACTATGTGGATCTCACCATCGAGAACTTGAAGATGGGGCAGACCTACACAGTCAACATCAAAAAAGACGACTTTGACTATTTCCAGTTCGAAGTCGCCTTTGGACCTGAAACGAGTTTGATGTTTGTCCACGAAAACTGACCCAGTTGCCGAATGACCATAAAACCATGTGGCCTGGGTGGCGGTAAGGAATAATTCCTTATTTTCGCAGCGCGAAACATATCGAGAATGAAGAACATCTGGATCAGCGAAGCCTTCAAAGGCGTGGTGCCGAACGACTTTCAAGGCCGTGTGCGTTGGCGGAGTCCGTCGAACATCGCCTTGGTGAAGTATTGGGGCAAACGGGGGAAGCAACTCCCTCAAAATCCTTCGATTAGCTTCACCTTGTCGGAATGCTGCACCGAGACTTTTGTCCAATATGAGAAGGCTGATGGTTTTGGCTTCAAGTTCTTTTTCGAAGGACAAGAGAACCCGGCTTTTGGCGCGAAGATCGAGAAGTTCCTGATGGATAACCAAGCGTTTTTCCCGTTCATCAACCAATTGCATTTGAAGGTAGAGAGCCGCAACACCTTTCCTCATTCCTCTGGCATTGCTTCTTCGGCTTCCTCGATGAGTGCGTTTGTGATGGGGTTGATAGAGATAGAGAACCTGTTGGTCGGCCCTTCGACAGGCTCAGGGACCTTAACTAAAGCCTCCTATTTCTCCCGATTGGCCTCGGGCAGTGCGGCACGCTCGGTGTTCCCCGCAATGGCACTTTGGGGCAAAACGGAGGCTTATGAAGGTAGTTCCGACGAATATGCCGTTTCGTTGGCCAATGACATCCATCCCGTTTTTAAGACTTATCGCGATAGCATTTTGATTGTCAGCGGCGAGACCAAGGCCGTCTCCAGTCGTGCAGGCCATGGCTTGATGGAGGGAAATCCATACGCTACTGCGCGTTATGCACAAGCCAATGAAAATACGAAAAACCTGCTTTCTGCTTTGAAATCGGGCGACTTGGACAACTTTATTAATATCACTGAGAGTGAGGCACTGCAACTCCACGCCCTGATGATGTGCTCCAATCCTCATTGAGGAAGTTAGGAATTTCAGGAACGAGACCCACATTCCGCTTTGTTTCACTTTGGATGCCGGTCCGAATGTACATTTGCTTTATCCCGAGAGCGAGGCCGAAAAAGTGGAACATTTCATCAAAGACCACTTGGCTGCCTATTGCGTTGACAACAAATGGATTGCCGACCATGTCGGTGACGGACCGAAAAAACTGCTGTGATGAGAGACCGTTATTATAGCAAAGTCATTCTTTTCGGTGAGTATTCGATGATCTTCGACGCTACCGCCCTGATGATTCCGCTCAAGCGGTTCTCAGCGCAATGGCAGTTGCCGCAAAGCCGTAACAAGGCCGCCTCGCTACCCTCCAACCAAAGCTTGAAGCGATTTTGCCAATACCTTTCTGAAAATGAAGCACTGTCAAGCCTCTTTGACTTACAAACTTTAAGAAGGGATTTGAATGAGGGTCTTTTCCTTGCTTCCAATGTGCCTTCGGGCTATGGCTTGGGCAGCTCTGGTACTTTGGTGGCAGCCGTTTATGATCGCTATGCCATTCGGAAAACCGAAGATTATCTTCAATTGAAAACCCTCTTTGGCCAAATGGAGAGCCACTTTCACGGCAGTAGCTCGGGCATCGATCCCTTGCAATGCTATTTGGGGCAACCGTTCAAGATCACGCCTGAGGGCGTGCAACTGCTTTCGGACGATTTCCTTAAAAAAGACATTCACATCTGTTTGATTGATACCAAGATCAAGAGCAATACCAAGCCTTTAGTCAACCATTTCAAGGCACAACGCGATAATCCCGGATTTTTGAGCCGATTCCAATCGGAGTATGTGCCTTGTGTGACTTCATGCATCGATTCGATGATTGAAGGCAATAAAGAGCTGTTTTTCAGTTCATTGAAACAACTCACCAAGGACCAATTGGAGTTCCTTCGCCCGATGGTCACTGACAATACTTTGGATTTGTTTACCGCTGATTACGACTTCAACTTTGGCGTAAAGATTTCAGGTTCAGGCGGTGGTGGCTATGTGCTAGGCTTCACTGACAATGTGGATAATGCGTCCGATTTGCTCAAGGATTTTGAAGTGATTTGGCTGTAAATGTTTATTTTTGTGCCCCGAATGTCAGCCTTGAAAAACATAGAATCCTGGATCGAACGCACTTTGACCAAAGTCATTGACTTCTTCTATCCTCCATTCCGCAAGGTGATGAGCCTTGAGCTGTTCCGCTATGCGGCATGCGGTGGCTTGAACCTCGTCTTGGAGTGGGTGCTGTACTATGTTTTCTACCATTTCATCTTCAAAGGTCAGGTTTTCGACCTTGGCTTCATTGCCTTTACACCCCATATCGCGGCCTTTGTGTTCAAGTTCCCCATCACCTTCCTGACGGGTTTCTGGATGGCGCGCCACATCAGCTTCTCGGGCTCCACACTGAAAGGCAGGACACAGATGGTCAGGTATTTCCTGGTGACGGTTGTCAACATCCTCATTAACTACTTTGGCCTGAAGCTCTTCGTCGAGGTGCTGCACATCTGGCCCACGGTCTCCTACATCATCATTTCCGTCATCTGCGTGACGTTCAGCTATCTGACGAATAAGTTCTATTCGTTCAGGAAAGAAAAGAAGGTGTCAAATTAATAAAAATCAAAAACTTCATCATATTTTGCAGGGCGGAGCAGGATAAACTCACCGTCTTTCCAGTCGGTTTCAGAAACTATTTTTTGAATCTTTTTCGGAACATAGTCTTGACCCAAGCCAATATGTTTTTCTGAACCAGGCTCCTTATATCTCAATTTGATTTGATCCCTCACCGTCCAAAGTAAGCGTATGTCATAGTCTTTCTTGCATTCATAAATGCCTAAAAAGTATTTGTTATTGGGTTCAATTTCAATCGGACCAAAATATTCCTTCAATTCGGGAGACCAATTTGATAACTCTACCTCAGAATTCCCTATATCAATCCGAAGCCATAGCTTGACAACATCGTACGACCCTTTTGGAAGATTGCAAATCACGGAATTGGCCTCGAGACCGACTAGTTTTTTTGTTTCATATTTTTCATGGGTTTCGCGGTTTTCTAACATGAGATCTATCGAATGCAAACCATATATGCCGTTTATAACCAACAAAGATGTGTTTGGTTCGCGAGATTGTTTAGAAAGTTTTATCGCCTGGCAAGAACTAAAAGCCAACAAAATGCCCAAGAAAGCAATAGTGATTGAAAGTTTTTTCTTCATGGTATTATGATTTGATGGCACAAAGATACAACTTTTACCCTATCTGGCTCCAATCAAACGTCTGCGCGAATAATTCCTTGTAATGTTCTCTTAACATCCTGTTCTCGGGCTTGATGAGCTTCGGGTCGTCGGCCAAAAGCTTGATGGCGGCTTCGCGGACTTGCGGGATTAATGGACCATCCTTTTGCAAATCACCGATGAGCATTTCAATCTGTCCGGACTGCCGTGTGCCGCCCGTCTCGCCGGGACCGCGCAACTCCAAATCCACTTCGGCGATCTCGAAACCATCGTTGGTGCTGCACATGGTCTTCATGCGGGTCTTGCCGTCGGCGGTCAGTTTGTGGTCGGTGACGAGGATGCAATAGGATTGGTCGGCGCCACGACCCACGCGACCGCGCAACTGGTGCAACTGCGACAAGCCGAAGCGGTTGGCATTTTCGATGATCATCACCGTGGCATTGGGGATGTTCACGCCCACCTCGATGACGGTTGTGGCTACCATGATTTGCGCATTCCTATTAATAAAGCGTTGCATCTCGAAGTCCTTGTCCTCGGCAGTCAACCTGCCGTGGCACACGCAAAGTTTGTACTGCGGTTCTGGGAAGTCGTGCAACAAAGCCTCATAACCTTCCTGAAGCGCAATCATATCCGTGTTCTCCGACTCCTTGATGCAAGGATAGACCACGTAAATCTGGCGTCCAAGCGCAATCTGTTGCTTCATGAACATCATGATGCGGTAGCGGTCGTCGCTATAGACATGATAAGTCTGCACGGGCTTTCTGCCAGGAGGCAGCTCGTCGATTTTGGAGACATCGAGGTCACCGTATTGCGTCATGGCTAGGGTGCGCGGGATGGGTGTGGCGGTCATCACCAAAGTGTGGGGCGGAATCTCGGTTTTCTCGTAGAATTTTGACCTTTGCTCCACACCAAAACGATGTTGCTCGTCGATGATGGCCAAGCCCAAGTTCTTAAAAACCACCTTGCTCTCAATCAGCGCGTGGGTGCCCACCACGATTTGCATGGTGCCGTCGGCAAGACCTTCGTAAATCTTCCTTCGTTCTGCGATTTTGGTGGAACCCGTCAGCAGGGCGAAGTTGATGTTCATGTCTTTCAACTGCTCCTGAAGTGTGGCAAAATGTTGTGTGGCCAGAATTTCGGTAGGCGCCATGAGGCAGGCTTGGAAACCGTTGTCCAAGGCCAAGAGCATCACCATGAGGGCGACGATGGTCTTGCCGCTACCCACATCTCCTTGCAGCAGGCGGTTCATTTGGTGCCCTGAACCCAAATCTTTCCTGATTTCCTTGATGACACGCTTCTGGGCGTTGGTCAGCGGGAAAGGCAGGTGGTTTTTGTAAAAATCGTTGAAATAGTCGCCCACTACACCGAAAACATGACCTTTGATGGCCTGCTCGCGGTGCATCTTGTTGCGTAGCAGTTTCAGTTGGAAAAAGAAATGCTCCTCGTATTTCAGTCGGCGTGTGGCTTGCTGAATTTCGATGTTGTTGGAGGGCAGGTGGATCTCGTAGTAGGCATAGCGGCGCGGAATCAGTTGCTCTTGCTCAATAAGAGACTTCGGCAGTGTCTCGGGGATATATTCGAAGACCTGTTGCAGGATGAGTTTCTGCAGTTTGGCGATGGTACGCGTGCCTAGGCCGTGGTCCTTCATTTTCTCGGTGGTGTTGTAGACACCTTGCAAGCCTTCACCGATGAGCGGGTCCTTGGGGGCGTATTCCTCGATTTCTGGATGGACGAAGTTGTAGTTGTGGTTAAACTCGCTGGCCTTACCAAAAAGCACATATTTCACGCCTGGTTTGAAGCGGTTCTTGATCCATTTCAGTCCGCGGAACCACACCACTTCGATGCTGCCCGTCTCGTCGCTGAAGAGTCCCGTGGCGCGCGTAGCCCTTGGCGCTCCGATGAGTTTGATGTTGGAGATGGTGCCGACGAGTTGGTAATACACGGTGTCGTCGTTAATGTAGGCCACCTTTTGGATCTGGCTGCGGTCGATGTAACGGAACGGAAACTGGTTGAGCATGTCCTGGTAGGTGGACACACCCAACTCCTTTTGGAGGATCTCGGCCTTCTTCTGGCCAACACCCTTCAAATAGGCGATGTTCGTTTGCAGCAGGTTCATTTCCATGGCACAAAAATAGTGTTTTTATAGGATAACAAACTCTGTTTTTTTGATGTTGACAGATTAGAAGTTGAACTTCTAATTTGACACAAACATACGAAAAGCATCAATAAACAACAAATGGAGCATATTTTTTTACATATTATTTCCAAAGTGATAGTTTAAATTCAAAAAAAGTATCTACATTTGTCGATGAAATAAAAAACATAATGTCATGAAAACACAAAACAATTACAGATTCCTTGGAAAGGGTTTTATTAAAACAGCCAGCCTGCTTTTCATTATGCTATTCTCATTGAATAATTGCTGGTCGAATTCATCGTCCCATAATGACATGTCAAAAACCGAATCGAATAATGTTCAATCCGATCAAATGGGGAATGACGTTGACGTACAGAATGAAGACCAAATTCTTCCTGCTAACGCCCAACTCTATCAAATAGAGAATGACATTGATAGCATAAGGGTTGATTATTGGAATGCCGTGGGTTCAGATTATGATTCCTATATCATTTCCTATTCATGTGCGACAAAAAAAATGGCAATCTTTGTAGAATACATAAAGAATCGTCCTGTGTATTATATTGACTCTTTAGAAGTTATTAATTTGTTTCTTTCTTCTATTGATGATTTTTATTTGAAAAAGACCGTCTCCATTATTGAGAAAAAGACAAAGTATGACACCGACGAACATGTTGAATATGATATTCCGACTTTCACTATTAGTTGTTATAAAAAAGGGAAAAGAGTTTTGCTCTCAAATACACTTTTGGAAGATGGAGATTATGAATTGCTTTTCAATCCCAAGTTTGACAAATTCAAGGAGATGATTTTTTCAATAGTGAAAGACTACGACAAGTTTGTTGAGAATTTGGGAGAATAGAAAACCATACAGAATCCAACGACTATTATTTCAAATAGGACTTGGTATCACTTTGTTGCGGTGCCGCCCTGCTCTGGCTGACAATCCAAACACCCGTGAAGACCAGCGCCATAGCCAGTCCCTTCTTCCAGGTGAAGTGGTCTAGGCCAATGACGATGCTGATGATGGTGGCGATGATGGGCTGCACGTAGTTGTACATGCTGACCAAAGTGGGTCGCAGGCGCTTCTGCCCGATGGGGATGAGGAAATAGGCGACGAACGTGGCGAAAAACACCACGTAGGCTATTTGCCACGCCACACTGGATTCTATCTGTCCCAACGGGATGTGAATCAGACTCTTGAAGTTGAGCGGCAGCGCCACCAGCATGGTGAACAGGAACATCCACTTCATGAAGGTGACCACGTTGTATTTCGAGATGAGCGGACGGAAGATGCCGAGATAAAGGGCGAAGGTGAGTGCGTTGACGATGGTCAGCACAATGCCCATGGGCTTGGTCTCGGACGCGCCGCCGCCCAGTCCCACCGAGTTGAAAATCAGTAGCAAGACGCCTGCCAGACTCACCAAGACACCCCCGACTTTCTTCCCTGTGATGGGCTCTTTGAGGAAGATGGCCGCCACCAGCATCGTCAGGACGGGTGTGCAGGTGTTGGCGATGCTCACGTCGATGGAAGTCGCCAAGGTGATGGCCTTCAGGAAACTCCATTGTGTGAGAAAGAGTCCCAGCATGGAAGCCACGAAGATCTGCAAGAGGTCCTTTGCCGGCACTTTTTCCTTGGGCATAAAGAGCGACAAGAGCCAAAACAGCAGCGTGGCACCCGCCGCACGAAAGCATAGCAGGTCCATGGGGGTCATCACATGCGCGTTGGAGATGTTCTTGCAGCAAACGATGTTGAACCCAAAGATACAGTAGGCACCAAAACAAGCGAGGTGCCCCGTAAGCGTTGACTTATTCAATCCCATAGACTGGTTGCACAAACAAGCCGCAAAAATAATAAATCTTTCCACTTGCCGTTTACAATTCAAGAAAAGCATCTGAATTTGACTATAAAACAAAGCCTTAAACCATGTCAAAAAAAGCAATAGCATTATTCGTTTCCTTATTGGTGACTTGTTGTTCGTTCGCACAAAATGCAGCTACGATAAGCTTCAACACCTCAACACTTAGGGAGGGTTTGATCATTGGTTATTCGAGAACATTCCATCAAAACCATGAAATCGAGGTCGGGTTGCGATTCCATATCAATAGGCTGGCTATGCCTGACGACCAAGAGAGCATATATCTTAGACGAATGTATGCCTCAAATTTTGCCCAACATTTCGGAGCGCAACTGGGCTACAATTGGTATTTCCTTCCTTGTCTCAACCATTTGAAACCTTTTGTGTTTTATGAGCTTCAAGCCGCTTATTCAACCACAAGAAACCATGGCTACGGATGGACTTATAATGCCAACGATGGGAGTTACATTCCTATTGAAGAATATACTGAATCTTTTGGGCCTTTTCTTTGGTTACAAAACACCATAGGAGTAGGCTTCAAGGTTGATATTTGGAAATCGTTTTATCTTTTTGAGAAGATTGGATTTAACGCGACCCAAATCATTGGAAACGATGACAAACTAATGCCGGATCCTTTTCAAAAGTTTCCTTGGTTAGTCAATGAATTTGGTTATATGATTATGGCTGGTGTTGGATATAGATTTTGAGATATAAGTGCCGCTTATGGAATTGAAATTCATTGATATTCATACGCACACGGAAGAATCCAGCGAAAACCTCCTTCAAATCATCAATTTGAATTTGGAATCACCTTGTCCCGAGCAAGGCTTTTATAGTTATGGCATCCATCCGTGGGCTTTGGATAACGTTGATTTTCGAACAGAAAAAGCATTGCAAACCCTTGAAGAGAAACTGAAGTTGCCACAAGTCCTTGCCCTCGGCGAAGCAGGTTTGGACAAGATGCACAAGGCGAGTTTTGAACGACAAATCGAAATCTTTAAGCGACAGATCGAACTCTCGGAAGCCTTGCAGAAGCCCATGATTCTTCATGATGTGCGGAGCCATAACGAAATCATCGCCTTGCGCAAAAAACACAAAGCCCAACAGCCTTGGATTGTCCATGGCTTCAGCGGTACGGAGCAAGACATAAAGCAACTCATCGGGCAGGGGATTTATCTTTCCGTAGGCGAAAGTCTGTTGCATCCCGAAAGAAAGATTTATAAATCATTCAAATTCATTGATTTGGATTATCTCTTCCTTGAAACCGACATGGCGGAAATCGGAGTGGAAAAGGTCTATGAGGCGGCGGCAAAACTATTAGAAACCGACATTGTTACTTTACGAAAACAAATCTTTACTAATTTTGCGCGGTTATTCGGACGCGAGACTAAAGGCAGGGAAACACTACACTGAACCTTGATCCTCATAGCGGACCGTCATTCTGTGAGAACGGAACGCTATCTCCTAAGCGCTAAGACAAATCCCTATCGCGTAGGAGATTGCGGGTCTGCGCCCGCAATGACGGCAAGAGGTCGAGGATGGTCCCGAAGTCTCGTGTCCTGAAGTCTCGCGTCAACAACACTTCAACATGATAAAAATCCTCTTCATCTGCCACGGCAACATCTGTCGCAGTCCCATGGCCGAGTTTGTGATGAAACACCTCGTCGCAGAGGCGGGTTTGAGTGACCAATATGAGATACAATCTGCGGCGACCTCAACCGAGGAAATCGGCAATCCCGTCTATCCGCCAGCGCGGCGCAAGTTGGCGGAGCACGGCATCGGCTGCGCTGGCAAGACCGCCCGCCAGATGACGCGACAGGACTATGCCTATTACGACTACATCATCGCCATGGACCGCAACAACCTCCGCAACCTAAAACGGATGTTTGGCGATGATACCGACCATAAAATCAGCCTATTAATGGACTATACTCACAGACCTGGTGACGTCGCTGATCCGTGGTACACAGGTGATTTTGAGGCCACTTGGGTGGATGTTTTGGAAGGATGCAAGGGACTGCTGGACTATTTGGAGGAGACTCGACAATAACCTATGAAAAACATTTGCCATATAGTTTTTCTCTTGTTATGTTTTGGCTTCATGGTCTCTTGCGGTAGCAATACCCAAAGCCAGACCGGAGAACCAGCGACCACCGAGGTGCAAGACACCATTTCCGTAGAGGAAGCGGTCGCCCCGGTCGCCTTCCAAGCCGAAGACACCCTATGTTATCATGGCTATGTATTCGCCTCCCAACCCATTCCCGAGGAAGTGAGAGCCCGGATGCAAGGCAAGTCGATGAAGGACAAGGCCAACATAGGCTATGACGACCTCCGTTATCTCACCCTCTATTATTACGATTTCGACAATCACATCCAGCAAGGCGAGATGGTGTGCAACAAGGCCATCGCCCATGACCTGCTCTGTATCTTCAAGACATTGTTTATGGAAGCCTATCCCATCTACAGCATCCGTCTGGTGGACGACTTCGACGCTTCCGACGAGGCCTCTATGCAGGCCAACAACAGTTCCTGTTTCAACTACCGCACCATCGCAGGTTCCCATAAACTTTCACGGCATGCCTTCGGCATGGCGGTCGACATCAATCCCTTGCAGAACCCTTGCGTAAGAGGCACACGCATCCGCCCTTCCACGGCCACCGATTATGTGGACCGAAGCAAGAACTTCCCGCATAAAATCGATGACCACGACCTCTGCAAAAAGACTTTTGAATCGCATGGTTTCCGTTGGGGCGGTCGCTGGCGCAGCGTGAAGGACTACCAGCATTTCGAGAGAAGGTAAATTACCCCTTTCCTGTTCTAAACGGCTCCATCACCCGCCCAAAAATCCCGTTCATATACGCCAAAGCCATGCCATAGTTACTAATCGGAATGCCTTGGTTGACAAAGAGATTGGTGCGGTTGAGCAATTGCTTGCGCGTGCTCATGCAGCCACCGCATTGGATGGCCATGGCGTATTTTTCGGGGTTGGCGATGGGCGACAGACCCGCCACATACTCGAAATGGATGTCTTTTCCTGTGTATTTCAGAATCATGCGGGGCAACTTCACCCTACCGATGTCCTCGCAAGTGCTGTGGTGGGTGCACAACTCAAGCAATAAGATTGTGTCGCCGTCCTTCAGTTGTGAGAGATATGGCGTGCCTTTCACATAATTATCAAAGTCGCCGCGGAGGCGCGCCATGACGATGCTAAAGCTGGTCAAAGGAATGTCTTGAGGGACGATTTTGCTCACATAGCCAAACACCTGACTGTCGGTAACAATCAAGGCGGGCTTGGGCATGGTTTCAAGGTATTGTTGTAGGTGGGTCTCCTTCAGCACTACGCAGATGCATTCGTTGTCGAGCACATCACGGATGGCCATCACTTGGGGTAAAATCAAACGACCTTCGGGCGCCTCGCTATCGACTGGGCAGACCAACACAACCACCTCGTTAGGCTGGATGATACCACCCAGCAAAGACGCTTTCTGATAGGCACTCTCGGGGATAGTCTGTTTGAGGAGTTCTATTAAAGGTGCGATATCCACATCCTTTACCACGCTATAGTTCAGTACTTTAGTATCATAGTTCTGCTCAATCATCGCCTTCACGACAGCCAGAAGCGACTCTTGGTCAGACTTATTGTGGACGACGAAAAACGGCACCGCCAGCTCCTTCATACGGGCGATGAGACGCTTTTCGGGGTCGCCGAAATTGTTCTCCGTGATGACCAAAACGGCGCAGTCTATCTCCTCCAACACCTTCATGGTCTTCTCCACGCGCTGCTGGCCCAAGGTTCCCACGTCGTCGATGCCAGCAGTGTCGATAAGCACGCAAGGCCCAACGCCAAATATCTCGATACTTTTCTTGACGGGGTCAGTAGTGGTACCCGCCGTGTCGCTCACGATAGCGATGTCTTGTCCCGTGAGCAAGTTAATCAAACTACTCTTGCCGCAATTCCTGCGACCAAAGATGCCGATATGGGGTTTCAAGTCTTTTGCCATTGGTATGGGTTTTTATCAGTTACATAAGTGCCGCGAGTTGGTCGTAATAGTTCTTGCTCACAGGCACACGACTCGCGTTGGCCACATCGAGCATGGCGTAGGTGAATTCCTTGTCCTTCTGCAGCGACTGCACCCGCGCGCTGTTGACGAAATAGGAACGATGACAACGGATGAGGCCACCTTTCACACAAGTCTCTTCCACCCGTTTCATCGTATTGCGGATGCTACAGAACTTGATATCACCATCTTCCATATAACACACCTTCACATAGTTCTCGTCAGACTGCACATAGAGCACCGACTCGGCGGCCACCACGAGTTTGAGGTTGTCGCGCTCGTCCATAAAGCGTATCTTCTCTTTGGCGGCATCCCGCGATTTATTAGAAATCAAGTCATCCTTGGCTAACAACATGAAATACATATCAATAACTACATATGGAACAAGCATCAGCACAAAGAAACAGACGAGCGACAAGCCAAAGAACCAAAAATAGGCCTCAGCCTTGCCTGACATCAGCCAAAAATAGAGTGCACTGAAACCCGATACCAAAACCACCTCCAAAGCACAAAGCATCAAACTCTTACCCCAGGGTATAGACGTCCGTTTTCGATTGAATATCAAGAACATCGAGCGCGTTATCGCCATCAGGACGAGGACAATGCACAAAACCATCGTCACATGGAACGAATAGCGCGAAAACGGAATGGAAAAACGGTCGAAACTAGTAGGCGAAAACAACAGCAGCATCCCAAAAACAAAGAGCGGGACGCCGAAGACATGATAAAAAAGCCCTTTTCGGGTGGCATATTCCTTGGGTAATGCAGTCATTTCATTCTTGATTAAGGGGTGCAAAGATAGTAAAACTCCGTAAATCGTCAAAAAAAGTGAAAAAAGTTGAATTGAGAAGCAAAAATATATCTTATTGTAATTCAAATATATATCCGACAGCAAACGACAACAAACGTTTACAGTCGACTACAAACGTTTAATCAACGGCTTACTCTTGACAAGTGTTGTTACTTTGCATCGTCAAACCAATTGGTAGGGCAAGTTAGCCAGCCACGAGGTGCGACATGATAAATCAAACTTATTCATTAATTACTAAACACACACAACTATGAGTACAATGAGAAATTCGGTCATGCTGATTGGCCGCCCGGGTGCAGAACCTGAAACGAGAACCTTCAATGGCAACCGCATCGTCACACGCTTCAACCTCGCCGTGAACGAAACGCGCCGCAACGCAAAGAACGAACCAGTGAAAGTCACACAGTGGTTCTCTGTGGTGGCTTGGGACAAGACCGCCGAACGCGTCGCACGAGTAATAAAGAAAGGCAAGCAGATTGCCATCGACGGCGCCTTGCGCAACAACGAATGGACCGACAAGAGCGGCCAACGCCATCTGTCGACAGAGATCCATCTCAACAATTTCATCCTCCTGGATTGGGATAAAGAACAAACCGCATAATTTCGGACACGAGACTATGGAGCAAAAGACGGAAGACGAAGGACAGAAGACAAAGAGCATCCTTAATCCCCAGTCCCAAGTCCTCAGTCCCAAGTCCCCAGTCAAAAAACAAAACAACTACCTTATTAAATTAAATAACCCTTAAACACACAAAATCATGAGTACAATGAGAAATTCGGTCATGCTGATTGGCCGCCCGGGTGCAGAACCTGAAATGAAAACCTTCAACAACAGCAAAATCGCCCGTTTCCGCATCGCGGTGAACGAGAGCCGCAAGAACGCTAACGGAGAGTGGGTCACCGACACGCAATGGTTCCCCATCGTGGCATGGGGCCCTGTGGCCGACCGCGTCGAGAAGAATGTGAAGAAAGGCAAGCGCATCGCCATCGATGGCAGCCTCCACAACAATGAGTGGACCGACGACAAAGGCCAGCGGCATTCCACCACGGAGATCTGGGTCAACGACCTGTTCCTGATCGATTGGGAAAAGGAATGATCATCAATTCTCACGCAGAATTCGTAGAATTATGTGAAGTTTTCTTTATGTAAACTTTAGCGTCGCTTCGCGTCATTGCGAGGAACGAAGCAATCCAGAGAGGAATCATCATTCTGGATTGCTTCGTCGTTCTCGTTCTTCTTCGCAATGACAGAAAAGTCTGTCAGGTTCTGCGAATTCTGCGTGCATATTTATCCTGTTACCATAAACACGCGTGCGTCTTTCCACTTGGAATGGCGCAGCATTTCGTTGGTGAAGTGCGTACGACTGCCCACCTGCTCGAGCAGCTCCTTCGCCTTGTCGAACTGCCTCAACTCCCTATAGATCTCGGGAAGCTCAAGGTCGATCTGCTCGTCGGGGTGCTTCTCCAACAAGGCCAAGAGCCTCTTCAGGTTTTCGGTGAAGTCTTTGTAGTTCCTGATGAACAGCTTTTCGCCTTCAATAATCATCCGACGGTTGCAACGCCACACCCCATAACTCATGAAACCGTTGAGGAAATATTTCAGGCGCACATGCTGGTGGTTGCGGTGCAAGTCATTGTAGGCCCACCACAAGAAGCGGCGCAAATATATCTCCTTCTTGGGGTCATAGTGGCTCTTCTTCAGGAAGGTCTTATAGTGGTTGACCAAAGCCATCTTTCCCCGATTGTCGGAGAAATTGATGCCAAAGAAACGCCAGGTGTTCCACGAATAAATCTCGGCCTCGGGCTTCTCGTAGGTGATGAAAGGCTCCTCGGGATGCTCCACCCAAAAGCTATGCCCACACGAAGGGCACATAATCATCTTTTGCGGCGTGGTAATCAAATTGTCGTTCAGCACCTTGCCGTCGGAATACAAGATAGCCTCATTCACCAGCTCGGCCTTCAGGTTGCGACCTTCGAGCCAGGCTTGGCAATGCGGACATTGGAAATAAAACGAGTCGTATTTCAGCATCTTGTATCGTGTATTTAACTCTGTTGAACGCTTCGCGTTTCAGGCGGTAAAAGTACTATTTATTTCATTTCCTACCAAAGTCGGCGGGAAATATTTAGTTTATTTCCTGCCGAAATCGGCGGGAATTTCACCCCAAATTTCAGTCTTCCACTTCAGCACAGGCACCTCGATGGCGTTTTCGTTGAGCCATTTTTCAGCACGGGCGACAAGTTCGAAGAGATAGGCATTCTTGGCGTTAGGCTGCAACTTGGTCTTGCATTTCTTCTGCTTGACCCAAAGTTGCGCATTGTAGGAGTCGCTATAAATGGGATAATTCCATCCGTTTTTCTTCTGCAAGGCGAGGGCATGGACAATGGCCAAAAACTCTCCGATGTTATTGGTGCCATTCTCGAAGACCGGGCTCTTGAACAGGTTGTAAGCGTTGGCTGGCTGCACGCCGAAGTCAACGAAAACACCTTGATACTCCATCTTGCCCGGGTTGCCGGCACAGGCAGCATCCACCGCTATGGCAGGGCTGACGGGCTGTTCCTTGGCTTTCGAGAGGTCGATCGTAGGTGCCACATCCTTGCCCCAGTAGTTGTCGGGGCCTTCACGGAAAGCGGTCTCGGCACTCGAGCGGTCAGGGAACCCTTTGAATTTGGCACCCTTGACCCCCTCGATCTCCTTCCGACAGGCATCCCATCGGTCGTAAACACCAGGGTTATGACCTACCCACACTACATAAAACCTGTTCTTCGCCATGGATGCGTTCTCACTATGATCAGATACCCAACGAGATATTCAACCCTCTCGCCGTGTTCACCAAGTCGCTGTCGATGGTGACGAGGTTGGGCTTGGAGATGGCTTCCTTGAGCGACACCGCAACCAAGTCGGGATGATGGTAAGCCACCATCTGGCCGAACTGTCCGTTGAGCACCATCTCAAAGGCCTTCACGCCAAACTCGGCTGACAAGACACGGTCGTAGGCAATCGGCACACCGCCACGCTGCAGGTGACCCAAGGTGGTTTCACGCATGTCGTGGGTGAAGCCCGCCGCCTTCATCTCCTCGATGAACCGGCGACCGATGCCGCCCAGTTTCTTGTTCTCGTAACCCACCTCCGTGCTGATCTCATACACCTGCTGTCCGTCTTTGGGACGCGCGCCTTCCGAAGCCACCACCACGGCGAAGCCACGGTCATGGTCGAAGCGCTGCTCCAGGCGTTCTTTCACCACTTGGATGTCGTAGGGGAACTCGGGCAAGAGGCACACCTCTGCCCCACCCGCAATGGCGCTGTGCAAGGCAATCCAACCCGCATCGCGACCCATCACTTCGAGTACGAAGACACGGTTGTGCGAAGCGGCCGTGGTGACGAGTTTGTCGACGGCCTCGGTGGCAATCTGCACGGCGGTCTGGAAGCCGAAGGTGCATTCCGTCGATGAGAGGTCGTTGTCGATGGTCTTGGGCACGCCGATGATGTTCAAGCCCTTCTCATAGAGTTTCTGCGAGATGCGCTGCGAGCCGTCGCCGCCGATGCTGATGACCGCGTCGATGCCCATGTATTGCAGCTTGCGAAGCATCTCATCAGAGCGGTCGACCGAAGTCCAGGTGCCGTCGGCGTTCTTGACGGGCCAGTTGAACGGGCCGCCCTTGTTGGTGGTCTCAATGATGGTGCCGCCACGGAAGTGGATGCCGCGCACCACCTCTGGCGTCAGCCTTACGACCTCGGTGGGTTCCCACAAGATGCCGTTGTAGGCTTGTATGCTACCGAGCACTTCCCAATCTTTCTCTTGGGCGGCTCTCTTGACGATGGCGCGAATCACGGCATTCAAGCCTGGGCAATCGCCGCCACCGGTTAGAACTAGTAGTCTTTTCATATTTAGTTGTTTAAGATTATCTACGATGAATATACTTCGTGTTTCGAAAAACGATGTTTTAAACTCACTTGGCAGATGTCGTCATTTCCAAATTGACGTGATGCGGCTACGCAGTTTCTTGATGGCTCTGTCCACATCTCTTTGGCGTGTGAGCGCAAAACGGTTGGAAGCGCGGCACGAGGCCACCACCTTACCCGTCATATAATCCTCGAAACTAATGCTGATGACGGACTCATCTGGGGTGGAGGTAGCCGTGTATTTCACCAAAACCAGTTTCTCTTTTTGTTCTTCAGTAAGGTCTTGGATGCGTCGTTCGCCCACCATCTGGAGGCGTGTGGACTCCACGGCATCATAGATGCCCGGCTCGATTTCAATGTCGTTCACCGTGCCAAAGGAATTCCTGGCTTGAACGATGGAGGCATATTCGTATTTGTCGAGTTTCGAGCCTTTCGAAACCAAGGTTTTGTCGGTCGAACAAGAACCGAATACGAGCGTTGTCAGAAGAACAATAAGGATGGCTTTCGTTTTTCTCATTGTATTAAGGTTTATCAATTTCTAATTCTTCGTTGAATTGCTGTAAAACCATATATTTCATCAAATTGTTTTTCATGGGAATGTCAATAGCCAAACATCTTGTTCAGTGCCTCCATACTAACAGTAATATTGAAATACATGGATTCCAACCCATATTCATTCTCCTCCAATTCCATCACATCATAAGATTGTCCGTGGTCACCTTGAACCAACGACTGCATCTTGGGCCTCAAACCCAAAACATCCATAATTCCATACTCGTCAGTGACGCAGATCACATGAAACGCCGTTTCTTTCGAGCGCCCATCACCCGTGGAGGTCACCGCCGAAAGAAGCATTACAACCTGATTATAAGCATCGAAGGTCTTTTCTGACTCCGAACCATACAAATTATCGTAGACAATGTGTTTATACATATGAAACCTGATATTCGTCGGATCGGTTTTCAACTGCTCATCAATGGCTTTCGCAGCGTTTTCCCAATCTTCCTTCTCTGGGGTTTCCTTTTCTAACGCTTTGTGTAAAGCATCGTAGTTAGAGGTCTTATATGGATTATAATCAGGCCGAGTGGCCGTTCCATAATAAAAATAATACAACTGCTCGACGGTCAATGTGGTATCTGCAACCTCGAAGCGTCTCAACAATTCAGGATAATAGAATTCACTTCCTTTTGTGTTGATTTCTTTCTTTATCCTCTTATAGTCAGGTGCATTTGCTGCAATGCTTGCATCGCCTTTTCGGGTGGTTGTCTTTTTGCTTGTGGAACAAGAATCAAAGACCAACAAGACTGCCATTGACAGAAATGCTACAATTACAATGGATTTCAAATATCTCATTTTCATATTATTATTTTTTGAAGGTCCATTATTGAATTTGTAGAGACGCGCCATGGCACGTCTCTACAAACGGTTACAATTCTATTTCAAATTCAATGCAATCTGCAATTCGTCCAGCTGCTCTTGCGCAATCGGGGCGGGCGAGCCGCTCATCACATCGCGGCCGGCGTTGTTCTTCGGGAAGGCGATGAAGTCGCGGATGCTGTCGGCGCCGCCGAAGAGCGAGCAGAGACGGTCGAAGCCGAAGGCCAGACCAGCGTGAGGCGGTGCACCATACTCGAAGGCACCCATCAGGAAGCCAAACTGCTCCTGCGCCTTCTCATCGGTGAATCCGAGGGTGTGGAACATCTTATTCTGCAAGGTGCGGTCGTGGATACGGATGGAGCCGCCGCCGACCTCCACACCGTTCATCACGATGTCGTAGGCATTGGCGCGGATGTCGCCCCACTTCGTCGGGTCGTCGAGTAGAGCTTCGTCCTCGGGTTTCGGTGCAGTGAAGGGATGGTGCATGGCGTAGTAGCGTTGCGTCTCCTCGTCCCATTCCAAGAGCGGGAAGTCGATGACCCACAGCGGTGCATATTCATCGGGCTTGCGCAGGCCAAGTTGGTTACCCATCTCCAGACGCAAAGCGTTCAACTGCACACGGGTCTTCATGGCCTCGCCACAAAGGATGAGCATCAGGTCGCCGGGCTTGGCACAGAACTTGTCGGCGATGACTTTCAGGTCTTCAGGCGTGTAGAACTTATCGACGGACGACTTGAACGAGCCATCGGTGTTGTATTTGATGTAGACCATGCCGCCAGCACCCACCTGCGGACGCTTCACGAACTCGGTGAGGGCATCGAGTTGCTTGCGGGTATATTCCGAGCAGCCTTCGGCGCAGATACCTACCACGAGGTCGGCGTTGTCGAAGAGGCCGAAGCCCTTGCCCTTCACCACATCGTTGAGTTCCACGAACTTCATCCCGAAGCGGATGTCGGGCTTGTCGGAGCCGTAGTATTTCATGGCATCGTGCCAAGTCATGCGCGGGAATTGGCCAAATTCAAGGCCTTTCATCTCCTTGAAGAGGTGCTTGGCCAAGCCTTCGAAGGTATTCAACACATCCTCCTGCTCCACAAACGACATCTCGCAGTCGATCTGCGTGAACTCGGGCTGACGGTCGGCGCGGAGGTCTTCGTCGCGGAAACAACGCACGATTTGGAAGTAGCGGTCCATGCCAGCCACCATCAGCAGCTGCTTGTACTGCTGCGGGCTTTGCGGCAGGGCGTAGAACTCACCGGGGTTCATGCGGCTCGGCACCACGAAGTCGCGGGCGCCTTCGGGTGTGCTCTTGATGAGCATCGGGGTCTCGATTTCGAGGAAGTTGAGGTTGCTCAAATAGTTGCGCACGAGCATCGCCATGCGGTGGCGCAGCTCGAGGTTCTGGCGAACGGGGTTACGACGGATGTCCAAGTAACGGTATTTCATGCGAAGGTCGTCACCGCCATCGCTGACATCTTCGATGGTGAAGGGCGGGGTCTTGCTGCTGTTGAGCAGTTTAAATTCGCTGACTTTCAGCTCGATTTCACCCGTCGGCATATTCGGGTTCTTCGATTCGCGTTCGATGACAGTGCCTTTGGCCTGTATCACGAATTCACGGCCGAAAGAACGGGCTTGTTCCAAGAGTTTTGGGTCGCTGCTGCCATCCAAGAAAAGTTGAGTGATGCCATAACGGTCGCGGAGGTCAATCCAAACGAGTGAGCCTTTGTCGCGGGTGCGCTGCACCCAACCTGCCAATGTCACTTCCTTGCCAGCGTCGGCAAGACGAAGTTCTCCACAAGTATGAGTTCTATACATAATATTTCTGTTTTTATGATTTCTTTAAAGAATTAACTTGCAAAAATAGCAAAACCATTTGGAATGGTATGCAAGAAAGCAACAAAATTGTATCTTTGCCCCGTGATTCGAAGACTGAAACATATTCTCATTACGGCTAGTTTATTGCTCATGGCCTTCTTTGCCCAGCAGTGTGCCAATGCGGTGGCGCCCACAGGTGGACCGAAAGACAACACACCGCCTAGGGTGGTTGAGGCAGTGCCCGTCAACCAAAGCATCAACTTCAGTGGAAAGAAAATCGAAATCACCTTCGATGAATACATCACCCTTGAGAATGCCAACCAAAATGTGCTCATCTCTCCCCCTTTGAGCGAAAAACCCGACATCAAGCTGAAGAACAAGACCGTGGTCGTCAAATTCAAGGAAAACTTGGCGCCTAACACCACCTATACCATCAATTTCGGCTCGGCCATCAAGGACTTGCACGAGGGCAACCTGTTCAAGGATTATGTCTATAGCTTTTCAACGGGCGACCACATCGACACTCTCGCCATTGCGGGAAAGGTCTTGGATGCAGCAGACAAGAAACCCGTCGAGAACGCATACGTCGGTCTCTATGCCGGCGACCGCGACAACCTCGACTCGCTGCCGATGACCGTTGCGCCCAACTACATCACTAAGACCGATAAAGAAGGAAATTTCCGACTTGCGGGTCTCGCCGACAAGAAGTATCTGGTCTTCGCAATCAAGGACGTCAACTCCAATCTTTATTTCGACCAACCCAACGAAGAAGTGGCTTTTTTGGACACATTGGTGCAGGCGTCATGTTTGCAAAAACCCGTCCCGCCCGCGATCGATACCATGGCAAATGATAGTCTGACGATGCAGGTGGATACGCTTGCGAGAGTCAAGGATTCTGTCATTTTCGAGACGGAAACGACGACAATGTATGACCAAAACGCCTTGAACCTCACCCTTTACATGTTCACCGAGGTGGACTCCACACAAGTGTTGCTTGAAAAGAAACTCATAGAAGAAGGCTTGCTGCGCTTCGTGTTTCGCCATCCTGCCCAAAATGCCGCCATCATGACGCCCGAGATGTTGCCCGACTCTTTCAACCTCGTCACGAGACATTCCGTTGCCTACGACACGGTTTGGTGGTACTTCACGCCCAATGTCAAGGACAGCCTATGGGTGCAGGTGAAATACGACACCTTGATCAACGACTCGACACGCTACAGCCTGAAATTCAAGGATAAAAAGATTCGGAACAAGAAACCAGAGACCTTGAAAGTCCGCAATAACCTGAAAGGCAGAGACGGCCTTATCCCAGGCCAGGACTTGATCTTGACCTTCTCCGAACCCATCGTCCGATACGCGATGCGCGACTCTTCCGTCTTCCAGTGCGACACCTTAATCTATTATGACACCCTCGCCTTCGAGCAAGCCGACGATCAAGGCCTGAAATACCGGCTCACCAACCCCATCTCCACCGATTATAGATATGGTTTTGAGGTCCCCGACTCGGTGTTTTTCGGCATTCGAGGTCGCACCAACGAACGCATCAAGACAGATTTTCATGTGCTTAACGATGATGAATACGGCAACATCTACATTACCGTCGTGCCACCCAAGGGCATGAAACAAGTCATAGTGCAACTTACCGATGAAAGCGGCAATGTGCTTAAAGAGCAGATCGTGAGCCAAAAGGAAGAGGTGATGTTCGATTTCCTGATGCCAGCCAAATACAAGCTCCGCGCCATCCTCGACGCCGACGGCAACGGCAAGTGGAGCACGGGCAACTACCATCGCCACACCCTTCCCGAAACCGTCATCGAATACAAAGATGCCCTCGACCTCAAGGCAGGCTGGGACATCGATCTTGCCGATCCTTGGGAACTCTAAACCTCGCCACTATGAAACGCTCACGGATTCTACTTCCCATTCCACTGCTTGTCATCGGGTTGGCTATGTTTTTCCTTCAGCGCAACTACATGGATGAATACCCCACGCACATCCATGCCTGGGCCGAACAAGACCATTATGCCCTTGCCTTGGGCTTCATCAACAACGGCTTCGACCTGTTCCATCCCGAGACGATGATCTACAACAAACAGTTTCCCGGATGGTGGCAAGAACCCTCCGCTACCACCATCACCTCGGCCGACTTCCCCATTCACGAGTACATCGTTGCCCTCTTGATGAAACTGTTCGGCACCACCTCGCCTTGGGTGTTCCGGCTTTGGACGCTCCTTTGGGCTGTCATCGGCTTGTTGTTTGTTTATAGAATCGCGTTTCTGGTGACCAAGAAATTCGCCAAGTCGCTGTTTGTCACCTTCGTGGCCTTGTGTTCACCCGTCTTCGTCTACTACAGCAACGGCTTTCTCCCCAGCATCCCCGCCCTCTCGATGGGTATCATCGGACTGTGGTTTTATTTGAGATACTACAAAGACAAAAAGCGACGGCATTTCCATCTTGGCATCGCCTTCCTCACAATAGCCATGCTGATGCGCACCACTTTCGCCATCGAACTTATCGCCGTCCTCTGTTTTGAGCTGTTGCGCGTCATCCGCAAAGAGAGCACCCTGCCCGACAAAATACCCAGCATCTTGATCTCGGCAGCCTTGTTTTTGGCCTATTTCCTTTGGAACCGGCACCTGCGCAACCTCCACGGTACGATTTTCCTCAACCAACTGGTACCGCCTGACGATTGGCAAGACTTCAAGGAACTCGTTGCCGACACCTATCACAAATGGACATTCCATTATTTCCAACGGCTTCAATACCTTGCCATCGCTGCCTTGGCTATAGCCGCTGTGGTGATTGCCATCATACGGAAGAGAGCCCTCAAGCACACGCAGCCTTCTTCAAGCGACAGTCACGCCCCACTATCCCTTTGGTGGTTGCCGCTCATCGAGGTCTTCGGCTGCCTGCTGTTTTCCGTAGCCATGATGCAACAAATGCCCTTCCATGACTATTATCTCTTGGACACCTTCTTCCTGCCTTTCGTTTTTGCCGTGGCGTTGCTGTTGAGGCAATTCCATTTCAGGCTGCTATCGACAAAGGCTTTTGCTGCCTTGACAGCTGCGGTCTTATGCGTCTTCTGGGTTCGCGGCGCCATGAACATGCAGGAAAAACGGCGTACCATGGAGTATGACGGGTTCTATTCATACGAGCGTTTCCAAGATGCCGACAAGATACTTGACTCGCTCGGCATCTCACGCGATGCCAAGATCCTCTGCCTCTACGGCTATGCACAAAACGGTCCCTTCATCCAGATGGGACGCAAAGGCTATACGATGATGTGGGACGAAGAAGGCTGGCTTGAGAACGCCCTCGGTTGGGACTATGACTATATCGTCATCGAAAACGGTAAGTTCTCGGTGCATCTCGACAAAAACCGAGAGTTACTCTCACGCCTGAAAAAGATAGGAGGCAACAAGCAATTCAGCGTCTGCACTCCTACCAACAACTGGACCTATCTCGAAGACTGGCAGTTCTTCTGCCCTGTTGAATAAGCCGTCATTCCTCATCGGGCAGGATGACCACCTTCATCCCGACGAAGGCATAGTTTTCTTTCAATTGAATCAAGTCGTCATCACGCAAACGGATGCATCCCTCGCTGCCGCGACCTGGCACAGAGCTTTCATTATTGGTGCTGCCATGGATGCCTATGCCCGAATGGCCAGGCGTCTTCAGGCGCATGAACCAACTGCCGTAGGATAGGATGCTGCCTCGGCCGTCGCCAAAGTCGTGTGTCCACTTGGAGGCATCGACAATCTCCGTGATACTAAACGGATTCTCGAAAGTACATTCCGGCGTCTTCATGTCGCCCTTCTTCTGCTTCTGGCCCTTGGCCTTACCAACGCAGACGGGATAATGCACGCGTTTGATGGTGTCGCCGTCCACCACCTCGCACACATAGAGGCGGTATTCGGGCTTCGAGATGAGGATGAAACAATTATTCTTATTCACCACATCGGAATAGATTGTTGCCGTGTCGGGACGAATGACATCAAGTGTGTCGCCTTCGCTCACGATAACGATATTATCCTCTTTTTTCACTTCTGTTGCCGGTTCGGAGGAATTGCACGACGGCATGGCAAACCAAGCTGCCAATAGACATAGTATTATGCTCATTCTTTTCATTCTTGAAGATTCAATTTTCCAGATATTTCTATTACAAGGCTCTCAACGACACGGCAAAGCCACCGCAAGGTGCCATGCGCAGCTTCAATGTCGACTTGGAAGTCACAGTTTTCTTGGAGATGGTATAGGCCTGGGCGTTGTAATGCTCGTCAGGAATGCCGCTGGCGTCTTTGGCGTCGGCATAGATAGTGGCCTCGTATTTCACGCCAGGATTCAGGAAGTCGAGCTTCACCTCCACCTCACGGGCATTTTCATCGGTGATGCCGCCCACATACCAGACATCGTGCGGTGTAGCGTGCCATAGGTCTTCTATCGTAGCGTCATCGGGCAAGGCATAGACGAATTTGGTGGCGTTCGACACCACACCCTTCTTGCCGTCGGCGAGCTTACCAACGCCTTCGGCGGCCTTGTTCAGACTCGATAATTTGGGATGGCGTGCCGTGACAATAAAATCGCCTGGCTCGGCCATAAGATACAGGCTCTTGTCCCAGTCGACAGCCACATCCTTGATGAACTGGAACGCATCCATGTGGGGTTGGTAATGCTCGGGAAAGTCGGCGGCCATCTGCAAGGGCGAGTAGAAGGTCACATACAAGCCCAATTGGTTACAGATGGTGGTGCGCATCTTTCCGCCCCAAGGCACGATTTTGCCCATGTCGGTCTCAAAGATGCCGGGGGTGTAGTCCATCGGGCCACCTTGCAAGCGAGTGAACGGCAAAATGGTGGTATGCCCAGGGTTAATGCGCTCACGGAACTCGGTGCCCATAGCGCTCTCGTTGCCAATCATATTGGGCCAGGTACGACAGAGACCCGTAGGCCTGACCGCCTCATGCGAATTCACCATGATATGGTGCTTGGCCGCCTCGGTAATGCAATAATGGTAGTGGTTGTTGGTGGGTTGGCTATAGTGGCCTTCGCCAAAGGGGATGATGGTGCCCACATAGCCGCCTTTCACCGCGTCATAGCCATATTGGTTCATCAAGGTGTAGGCTTTCTCCAGCCAACGCTCGTAGTTCAATGTCGAAGCGGAGCTTTCGTGGTGCATGATGAGGCGGATGCCCTTCTCGTGGGCGTATTTGTTTAACGCTGGCAGATCAAAGTCGGGATAAGGCGTGAGGAAATCGAAGACAAAGTCTTTCTGTTTGGCATACCAGTCTTCCCAGCCGATGTTCCAGCCTTCGATGAGGAGGCCATCGAAGCCATTGGCGGCGGCGAAGTCGATGTATCGACGCACATTGGCGTTGTTGGCACCATGCGTGCCGTTGGGGGTGGCGTGCTCATAGTCGGTTTCACCCAGCTTCACAGAGGGGAAGTCGTTGGTGTAGGCCCAAGTGCTCTTTCCCGAGATCATCTCCCACCACACACCCATGTACTTGACGGGGTGAATCCAAGAGACATCCTCCAAAACGCAAGGATCGTTAAGGTTGAGAATCAGGCGCGAGGCAAGGACATCCGTCGCCGAGGTGCAAACCATCACCGTACGCCAAGGCGTGACACAAGGGGCTTGGATGCGGCCTTTGTAACCCGTGGCGTCAGGACAAAGGAAGGCACGAAATACCATATTCTGGTCGTCGAGGTCGAGATGCATGGTGGGGAAGTCGAGCGTGGCGGCCTCATGGATGTTGAGGTATAGGCCATCGTCGGTCTTCATCTGCAAAGCGGTCTGCACACCGGTAGGCGAGAATGCCGTCCACGGCCACCCGCCGTCTTTGTGGCTCCCATCCCATAACGCACGGATCTGCGACAACCTCGACTCGGTATAGTTGTATTCCTGCGTGTCCAAGTCGCCAGGAATCCACCAAGCGGTGTGGTCACCCGCCATGGCAAACTCAGTCAGTTCTTCCTTGATCCAGAAATAGACCAAGGCATTCTCCATCGGGAACTCGTAGCGGAAGCCGAGTCCGTCATCATAAAGACGGAAACGGATGTTCATGACCGTGGCCTTTTTCTCGGTCGAATGGTCCATACTCTCCACGCTGCCTATGGGTTGCTCCAAAGTGACGAGCATCTCGTTGTAGTGGTTGCGGATCTGCGCCTCTTCGCCCCACACGGGTTCCCAAGTCTCGTCAAAAGTGCTGTATTTCGTGTCTTTCAGCACAAAGGCATGGGCGAGGTCGTCGCGCCATTCGAGGGTGAAGCCCATCTTCGAAGGTAACACGATGGGTTTTCCCGCGCGATCAAGGGAATACTGCGGGATGCCACCGATGACTTCGAATTTCAGTTCCAGTTGTCCGTCGGGGCTTTTGACGGTGACAGGGTTGGCATAAGAGGTAAAGACCACTCCAAGAGCCAAACAAAAGAGAATCAATACTGCTTTTTTCATAGGTAGGGTTTTGCAAAGGTTAATTACATCCTAAACACGCCAAATTGTTGCGGCGGGAAGGGTTGGTTCAATGAAGCGGCGATGCCTAAAGCAAGGATCTTGCGCGTGTCGACGGGGTCGATGATGCCGTCGTCCCACAAGCGGGCGGTGCTATAGAACGCCGAACCTTCATAGTCGTATTTGGCCAGGATTTCTTTCTTCAATTCTGCGATTTCATCGGTGGGGACTTCCAAACCCTTGTACTTGTACTGGTCTTCCTTCACCGTGGCAAGGACGCTCGCCGCCTGCTCGCCGCCCATGACGGAGATCTTGGCGTTAGGCCACATGAAGAGCAGCCTCGGGCTATAGGCGCGGCCTGCCATGCCATAGTTGCCAGCGCCAAACGAGCCGCCAAAGATGATGGTGAACTTGGGCACATTGGCATTCGAGACGGCATGGACCATCTTGGCGCCGTCCTTGGCGATGCCACCCTGCTCATACTGCTTGCCCACCATGAAGCCGGTGATGTTCTGCAAGAACACCAACGGGATGTTTCTTTGGCAGCAAAGCTCAATGAAATGCGTGGCTTTTAACGCTGATTCCGAGAACAATACACCATAGTTGGCGATAATGCCTACGGGGAAGCCCATCAAGTGGGCAAAGCCACAGACAAGGGTGGTGGCATAGCGCGACTTGAACTCTTGGAAACGGCTGCCGTCAACGATTCTTGCGATAATCTCACGGGGGTCAACCAGCTTATGGAAGTCGATGGGGGCAAGACCATAGAGGTCATGCGAGTCATACAAAGGAGCCTCCACGGGCAGCATGTCTAACTTCTGTCGGTGCGACTTCTCCAAGGTCTTGAAGATGTTACGGCAGATCTGCAGGGCATGTTGATCGTTCTCAGCCAGATGGTCGGCCACGCCCGAGATGCTGGTGTGCATCTCACCGCCGCCCAACTCCTCCGCCGTGACCACCTCACCCGTGGCGGCCTTCACCAATGGCGGACCGCCGAGATAGATGGTGCCTTGGTTGCGAACGATGATGGTCTCGTCGCTCATGGCCGGCACATAGGCGCCACCAGCCGTACACATACCCATCACGATGGCAATCTGTGGGATGCCCATTGCCGACATACGCGCCTGGTTGTAGAAGAAACGCCCGAAGTGGTCGCGGTCGGGGAAGACCGTATCCTGTTCGGGCAGGAAGGCGCCGCCGCTGTCGACCATATAGACGCAGGGGAGGTGGTTTTCCATGGCAATCTCTTGTGCACGAAGGTGTTTCTTCACCGTATACTGCATATAGGTGCCGCCTTTCACGGTGGCGTCGTTGGCCACGATGACGGCTTCACGACCTTGGATGACGCCGATACCCGTGATGATGCCCGCCGAGGGGAAGTCGTTGTTATAGGTGCCATAGGCCGCCATCGGCGAGAGTTCGAGGAAGGGAGTGTTGGGGTCGATGAGCAGGTCGATGCGCTCGCGGGCAAGGAGTTTGTTGCGTTTCTTGTGCTTGGCCACCGCCGCCTCGCCGCCGCCCTGCATGGCTTCGCCCATCGCAGTGCGATATTGGGCCATCAACGCGAGGAAATTCTTCTCGTTCTGCTTGAACTCCTCGGAATCAGTGCGTATGTTGGATTTCAGGACTTGCATGGTTGGATTCGATATGAAAGCACAAAAATAGAAAAAAATATCGTATTTTTGCCGCATGGAAGAAAATCATGTACTTTTAGGCAAGACACCTGCCGAAATCCAAGAGCTCGTCGAGCAACTGCAGCTGCCCAAATTTACGGGCAAGCAGCTCGTGGACTGGATATATAACAAACGCTGCGCCTCAATTGACGATATGACCAACCTCAGCAAGGCTTCACGCGCGCTGTTGGCTGAACATTATGACACCGGTTTGAAAGCTCCCGTCAAGGAGCAGGTATCAACCGACGGCACGAAGAAATACCTCTTCCCCGCTGGCGAGCATTTCGTCGAAGCCGCCTACATCCCCGATCGTGAACGGGCCACACTCTGCGTCTCCACCCAGGTGGGCTGCCAGATGGACTGCCTCTTTTGCGCCACAGGCAAGCAAGGCTTCCAGAAAAACCTCTCCGTAGCCGAGATCATGAACCAGATCCTCAGCCTCCCCGAGTTCGACACGCTGACCAATATCGTCTTTATGGGTATGGGAGAGCCTTTGGCCAACTACGACAATCTGATGCGCTCCCTTGACATCCTCACGCAGGAATGGGCTATGGGCTGGAGTCCGACGCGTATCACCGTGTCGACCTGCGGCCTCATCCCCAACCTGAAGCGTTTTTTGGAAGAATCGAAATGTAACCTCGCCATCTCGATGCATAGTCCTTTCCATGATGAGCGCCTCAAACTGATGCCCGTCGAGAAGAGCTATCCTATTAAGGAAGTCATCCATGCCGTCAGACAGCATGACTGGCACGGACAGCGCCGCCTTTCATTCGAGTACATCATCTTCAAGGACCTCAACCACAGCAAGGACCATATCAAGGAGATTGCCCGACTGTTGGGAAGCACCCGTTGCCGCTTCAATCTCATTCGATACCATGCCGTGCCTAACATCCCGCTGAAGAGCCCCGATGTCGCCACGATGACCTGGTTCCGAGATGCTTTGAACGAGAAAGGCATCATCGCCACCATCCGCGCCTCACGCGGACAAGACATCGACGCCGCCTGCGGTTTGCTGTCAACGAAAAACCTTCTTTAACCCAGGTTTTTTGGCAAAAAACGCTTATCGGCTTTATTTTTCACTACCTTTGTGCCTTATTTGAATTTGAAAACAACAAACCTCATATTCTATTTCTATGAAAGATAACACCTATTTTCCCAGTATGCTTGCTGCCGAAGAACTCGCGCAGTTGAAGTTCATCCCCACACTTCCCGAATTTGTGACCTGGATTGAGCAACAATGGGGTGACCTCCCCTGCCTCTCCGACACGGTAACCCAACTGAATTACAAACAAGTATGCGATATTATAGCCCGCAAGCGTGCCCTGCTCAACGACATGGGCCTGCAAAAAGGCGACAAGGTGGCCATCTTGGACAACACGACCGTTGAGGCTGTCGAGATGTTCCTCGCCGTCACATCGGGTGGCTTTGTGGCCATTAATCTGCCTGCCCAATTGCCCCCGCAAGCCATCGTGGGCTGCTGCATGAAGTTTGGCGTAAAGGCTTTGGCTTATGGCAAAGACTTCGCCGAAGCTGTCGCAGGTGTGCCCTGCCCCGCCATCGCCATCACCGACTGCGCCGACCACACCGCTCCAACAGTAGCGGTCGACAGAAACGATCCCGCCGCCATCTTCTTCACTGGCGGTACGACAGGTGCACCCAAGGGTGCTGTGCTGCCCCATAGAGCACTCATGCGTGGTGCCCTCAACGGCTGCTATGCCCCTGGCAAGCAATTCGGATGCCATCGTTATGCCACTGTGCTGCCGCTCAGCCATGTCTTCGGCCTGATAGCCAGCACCTTGTCGGCCCTTTATAAAGGCGCTGAATGGGTGTCGGCAGGCAATGTGAAGGAAACGGTGTCAAAGTTCCCGATGATCAAGCCTACATACTTGGTGGCGGTGCCCGGCATTTGCGAAATCCTGATGGGCCTTATCAAGATGTATGGCGTCGGTTACCTCGGTGGCCAGCTCAAATACATCATCTCCGGTGCAGCCAACGTACCTCCGAAACTCATCGCCGAGTTCGATGCCATCGGTATCCAACTCTTCGAAGGCTACGGCATGACGGAAGGTGCCAACCTCACCACGGGCAACATCGACGTGAAAGAAAAACCCACTTCGGTCGGCAAGCTCTATCCCGAACAGGAAGCTAAAGTGGTCGACGGTGAGTTGTGGTTCCGCGGCGACAATGTATTCCTTGGCTATTACGGCGACCCCGAGAAGACGGCCGAGACCCTCACCGAAGACGGCTGGATCAAGACGGGCGACCTCGTTCGCTTCGACGAAGAAGGCTATATGTATATCGTAGGCCGCATCAAGAATCTCATCATCCTCGGCAACGGCGAGAATGTCAGCCCAGAGAGCATCGAAGAGCCGTTCTACAAGGACAGCAAACTGCGCGACTGCCTGGTCAAAGAAGACGAGGTGGACGGACGTCAGGTGATTGCCATCGAGATCTATCCCAGGATGGACGAGTTTGCCAACACGCCTTGGGAAGAGGTGGAAGCCTACTTCAAGGAACTCGTCGGCCAAGTCAACGCCACCCTGCCCACGACACACCAGATCGGCAAAGTCACCGTGCGCAAGGAAGACTTCAAGCGCACTGGTGCCATGAAAGTCTCACGAAACCAATAAAGCAACATGCAAAGAGAAGACATATTCGAAGGATTGAAAGATATCCTGAAGCAGATCAAGCCCTCCATGGATCTGTCGGCCGTCAACGAAGACTCGCAACTCGTGCGCGATGTCGGGCTCGACTCGCTAACCATCCTGCTGTTGAGTCTAGCCGTCGAAAACAAATACGGATTCAAGTTTGAAGGCAACCCGAAGTTTACGACCGTCAGCGAGGTGCTCGACTATATCTGTTCACATACAACACTTTAATTTATGAACGTCAACATCGTCAAGGTGGAAAGCCGCAAGCAGATGAAGCAGTTTGTGGCTTTCCCCCTGCATCTTTATAAGGATTGCGAAAACTGGGTGCCCGCCCTCGAAGGCGACGAATACGACACCTTCAACCCTGAAAAAAACGGCGCCTACGACTTCTGCGAGGCCGATTGTTTCCTTGCCTACCACGGCAATGACATCGTCGGCCGTGTGGCCGCCATCATCAACCATAAAGCTGATGACGAGCAACATCTCGTGCGTTTCGGTTGGCTCGATTTCATCGAAGACGAGGAAGTGCTGCGCGCCCTCATCGTCACGGTGGCTTCATGGGGCAAGGAACGCGGACGCACCGAGATGCGCGGCCCTTGGGGCTTTACCGACATGGACAAAGAAGGCCTGCTGGTGGAGGGCTTCGAGCATTTGAGTCCGTTCACCTGCCTATATAACTTCCCGTATTATGGCACCATGTTGGAGCAATTGGGCTTCACCAAAGATGTCGACTGGACCCAAAGGACCTTGGAAGTGAGCAAGGAGTTGCCGCCCATGTTCCAGTTCACCAACCTCATCGAAGAACGTTTCAAAGTGCATGTGGTACAACCGCGCAGCATGAAAGAGATGTCGAACCGCTACGGGATGGAGATTTTCCACATGTACAATGAGGCCTTCGCGCCCTTGCATGGCTTCTCACCTCTGACCGACAAACAGATAGACGCCTACCTGAAAACCTATGTCCCCATCCTCGACAAGGACTTTGTGGCCGTGGCTGTCAACGACGACGACAAGCCCGTGGGCTTCCTCTTCTGTGTGCCCTCGCTCTCGAAGGCGGTGAAGAAATCCAAAGGACGGCTGTTCCCCTTCGGCTTCATCAACATCTTGAAGGCGCTGAAGAAAAACGACACCTTGGAAGCCCTGATCATGGGCGTCATGCCAGAATATCAGCAATGTGGTGTGCCTGTCTTGCTGTTCAAATACCTGCATGAGAATTGCATCAAGCGGGACATCGACACCATCATCATGAACCCACAACTGGAAGAGAACTACAAAGTGCAGTCGCTCTTCGGCGAATACAAGACCGTGCCTTTCATGCGCCGCCGCGCTTATAGAAAGACCCTCTAACTTTTAAGAACACACCCCATATTTGGATTTTTCATATCTTTGCAGTTTCTAACCAATTCATCGAAAAATGAAAAAGCTCCTATTTTTATTGTTGTTGTTCTGCATGTTTGGCTGTGGAAACAACGGAACGCCTGTAGAAGTAGAATGTGATGATTCCAGTTTTGGCACCACCGAGGTCTCCAGCGAAGCCTCTTATAATGTCAACATCTATGATGTTAATGACGACTGGTACGAGACTGGACTGCTGATCGAGTCTTTCGACAACAAGAACTTCGTCAAAATCAACGACGGGCGCTACGAGCTGCTCGAGTCAGACAAGGAAGATTATCGCTACATGATAGAAAACAACGGGGAAACATTCTATGTCAAGTAATCACACCCGACATAGAATCGACATTTCTCCTGAAAACAAAATCCATTTCTGGTCCATCTTCTCGACCGCGGTCGTGGGGCTGCTCTCCCTTTGGATCGGCATCACCATCCAAGACGACATTAACACCAAAAACGCTCGCGAAACCCAAAAACTGGCCCGCTATCAGATGACGGAAGCCATTTATCCCAAATTTGTGCAGTTTGTCGACACCTGCGGCTACGTGTTTTACGACTTGCTGGAATACACCGACCCCGACCAGTATTTGGACCGAAAAACCATCGTCGACTCGGTGGGCGCCTATTATTCTAGGGAACGAGGGCCCTTTACCGAGGCCATGAGTAACTCGGTTAACTTCCTTTGCGACAACCAATACTACCTCGGCTCCATCTTCGGCAAAGAATCGCATACACGGATTTGCAAAAACAATGCCTCCATCCTATTCGGCCTACGCCTGCTCTCGCAACGCTACAAGAAGCTGTTCTACATTACTAAACACTGGCAAAACACGCCCAACCTTCAGGACTCCATCTCCCTAGAATTGCGCGACTCCTACTATGCCAAAAATGTGTATTCTTACAGAAAAGAAGCTTGTGATGGCATACTTGAAAACTACCGTGAGTTTTATGCCAATGTCGAGAAACAAGGTTTTGATTCCGCGCAAATCGTCAACAATGCGATATATCAATTCATTTTTGCACCATATTTTGACAATTTCAACGTTTATTCCCAAGAGCTGGTTCCTTCCGAAGACGTGAAAAGCCATATCTGGAAGCACCTCTTCCTGCTGATCGGAAGTATTGTGATTGGATTGGTGCTCTCATTAGTGTTACTAAAACGACTGTTTGGGATAGAGCATTTTTTCGTCAGAAACAACAACACCACTGAAGATGTCTGAGAGAAGTTCAAATAAACGCCGCGTGGCAGGATCGTATTTCATGTCACTGATGAGTATCGCACTGGTACTCTTCTTGTTAGGCGTGTTCGCCCTGCTCATGATGCATGCCCAAAAGCTCTCTAACCACCTCAAGGAAAACATCGGCTTCGAAGTGGTGATGAACAGCAATGTGAAAGAAGACAAAATCTTGCAGTTGCAAAAAGAGCTGGACGCCATGCCTGCCGTGAAATCGACGGAATACATCACCAAGGAAGAGGCCATCCGCCGCCTCAGCGAAGACCTCGGCGAGGATTTCCTGCAATGGCTTGGCAACGAGGAGAACCCGCTGCTCCCCTCCATCGATGTGCGCTTCAAGGCCGACTATGCCAACAACGACAGCATTGCCGCCATCCAAGCACAACTGCTTAAAAACACCAATGTCAAAGAGATATACTACCAGAAGTCGCTTGTCGGCCTCATCAACCAGAACGTGAACCGTATCGGTCTAGCCCTGATGGTAGCCAGCCTTGTACTACTTATCATCGCCATCACATTGATACGCAATACCATTCGCCTTAGCATCTACTCCAAACGTTTCCTCGTGCGCAGTATGCAACTCGTAGGCGCCACGCCGGCTTACATCCGTCGGCCTTTCATCCGCAGCGGCATCTTGCAAGGCTTCTTCGGGGCTTTGCTAGCCGACGCTTTCTTGGCATTGCTGCTCTATGGCCTTACCAAACGTGTTCCCGAACTGATATTTGTGCAAGACTATAAGATCATCATAGGCATCTTCGTTGGCATCATCATTTTAGGCATGTTGCTCGGCGGCATCTCCACCCGACTCGCCTTGCGCAAATACCTCCATGCCGATGTCGACCGACTGTATATATAGGGTCCCTGATCCCGGTTAATCTTTAATAATGAATCTTAAATCTACATCATATGGCAAAAGAACCAACAAAGAAAACAGCAATAGAGAATGACAACCAGAAAGTGTTGCCTTTCGGCAAAATGAACTACATCTTCGTTCTCATCGGCCTCGTCCTCATCGCCGTGGGCTTCATCCTGATGATTGGCGGCGGGTCGACCGACCCCGATGTGTTCAACGAAGAAATGTTCAGCTTCAAACGCATCACCTTGGCCCCCATCTTGGTCTTGGCAGGCTTTGTCGTGGAAATCGTGGCAATATTCTGGAAAGGGAAAAACAAGAATGCAGAATGAGGAATGAGGAATGCGGAATGAGGTCGCTTTGCGCCATTCAGCATTCAGCATTCAGCATTCCTAATTAAAGGAATCTATTATGAACTGGTTAGAAGCATTAATATTAGGTATCATCCAAGGTCTGACGGAATATCTTCCCGTGAGTAGTAGCGGTCACTTGGCCATCGGCCAATACTTGTTTGGTGTCGACCCCGAGAAAGCTTTGGACTTCACCATCATCGTACACATCGCCACGGTGTTGAGCACATGCCTGATTCTCTGGAAAGAGATCGTGTGGCTCTTTAAGGACCTCTTCAAGTTCAAGTGGAACGAAGGCACGAAATACATCGTCAACATCCTCATCTCGATGATCCCCGTGATGATTGTGGGATTCTTCTTCAAGGACAAGGTGGAAGAAGTGTTCGGCTCCGGACTGCTCGTCGTGGGCATCTGCCTGCTGGTTACAGCCTCGTTGTTGGCCTTCTCCTATTTCGCCAAGCCGCGCCAGAAAGAGCACATCTCACCCGTGCATGCCTTTGTCATCGGTATCGCACAAGCCGTTGCCGTGCTGCCCGGACTGTCACGTTCAGGTTCCACCATCGCCACGGGGCTGCTGCTGGGCAACAAAAAGGAAAAACTCGCCCAGTTCTCCTTCCTGATGGTCATCCCGCCCATCCTCGGCGAAGCCCTCTTGGATGCCAAAGACCTGTTTTTCCCAGCCGCCGATGCGGTTGCCTCGGTCTCGACACCCACATGGGTGCTCCTCATCGGCTTCATCGCCGCCTTCGTCACGGGTTGCTTCGCCTGCAAGTGGATGATCAACCTGGTGAAGAAAGGCAAGCTGATCTGGTTCGCCGTATATTGCGCCATTGTGGGCCTACTGACTATTGTGTTACCATATGTGTTATCATAGACGCGAGACTACGAGACACGGGACGCGAGACTTTCAGCCCGCATGAAACATTGTCCCGAAGTCTCGTGTCCCGAAGTCCCGAAGTCAAAAAACAATGTTTAATTTCGAAGAAGGCGAGGTCATCCTCATCGATAAACCCCTTGACTGGACGTCATTCGACACAGTCAACTTCATCCGCAGCCTGCTCAACCGTTGCTACGGCATCCGCAAGCTGAAGGTCGGCCATGCCGGCACCCTCGACCCTTTGGCGACGGGGCTACTCATCCTCTGCACAGGCAAGATGACCAAGCAAATCGACAACTACCAGGCGCAGGTAAAGACCTACACAGGCACCATCCTACTCGGCCAGACCACCCCCACTTTCGACTTGGAGAGCGAACCCGACGCCTTCTTCCCCACCGACGGCATCACGCCGGAGCAAATCGAAGCCGCTCGACAGCAGTTCATTGGCGAACTCAAGCAATACCCGCCCAAATATTCCGCCATCAAGATCAAGGGGAAACGCGCCTTCGACTATGCCCGCTCCGACGAGGAAATCGAGTTGAAAGCCCGCGACGTCCGCATCGACGATTTCAAAATCAACCTCGACCGCTTCCCAGAACTCGATTTCGAAGTGACTTGCAGCAAAGGCACCTACATCCGCAGCCTCGCCAACGACTTCGGCAAGGCCTTGGGCAATGGCGCCTGCCTCACCTCGTTGCGCCGCACCCGCATCGGCGACTTCAAGGTGGAAGACGCCTGGCCGCTGGAAAAGTTGAGACAACACATTGTTGACACGGGCGAAGCATTTAAGGCTTGGAAGAAAGAACAAGAAGAAAAAGAGCAAAAACAAAGCTGACAATCAATATTTTAAGAAAATTTACTTGACAAAATTTCGGTTTTGTCGTATCTTTGTAGTTTGTTTCGGACGAAAAGCAACAAAAACAGCATACAATGAAACTATCACAGTTTAAATTCAACCTGCCCAGCGAACTCATCGCGCTGCAGCCTACACAGAACCGTGACGAAGCCCGCCTGATGGTCGTCGACCGCAGGACTGGCAAAATCGAGCACCGCATCTTCAAAGACCTGGTGGACTATACGAAAGACGGCGACGTGTTCGTCATCAACAACACCAAGGTGTTTCCCGCCAAGCTCTACGGCGAGAAGGAAAAGACCGGCGCCAAGATCGAAGTGCTGCTGCTCCGTGAGCTGGACCACGAGAGCCGTCTGTGGGACGTGCTCGTCGACCCGGCCCGTAAGATCCGCATCGGCAACAAACTCTACTTCGGCGAAGGCGACGAACTGGTGGCCGAAGTCATCGACAACACCACCTCGCGCGGCCGTACCCTGCGTTTCCTCTTCGACGGCACCTACGACGAGTTCAAGAAGACCCTGTCGAGTCTGGGCCACACGCCCATCCCCAAGGAGCTGAACCGCGAGGAACGTCCCGAAGACGCCGAGGACTTCCAGACCATCTATGCCAAGGTGGAAGGCGCCGTCTCGGCACCCACCGCCGGCATGCACTTCAGCAAGATCCTGATGAAACGCCTCGAGATCATCGGTGCCTCCTTTGCCGAACTGACCTTGCATCCCGGTATGGGCAACTTCCGCGACATCGAAGTGGAAGACCTCACCAAACACAAACCCGACTCGGAAGAGATGTACATCGACGAGGAATGCTGCAACCTGGTCAACGAGGCCAACGCCCGCCACAACAACGTGTTTGCCGTGGGCACCACCTCGCTGAAGGCCCTCGAGACCGCCATGACCATCGGCGGCAAGATCAAGCCGTTCAAGGGCTGGACCAACAAGTTCATCTTCCCGCCCTACACCTTCTCGGTGGCCAACTGCATGATTACCAATTTCCACCTGCCCAAGTCATCGATGATGATGGAGGTGGCCGCCTTCGCGGGTTACGACCTGCTGATGAAAGCCTACAAGGAAGCCATCGCCGAGAAGTACCGCTTCTTCACTTATGGTGACGCGATGCTGATTATTTAATCTGCCTCTGGCTTCTGGCCCCTGGCCTTTGGCAGCTTGATGAAAAAAGGGAAGGCATCCCTTCTGTTGAAGCTGCCAGTAGCCAAGAGCCAAGAGCCAGCAGCCAATGATGAAATATTGAAATAAACAAATAACAAACAATGAACCAAGAAGATTTTTTCAAGAAGATAACCGCTCATGCGAAGGAATACGGTTTCATTTTCCCTTCGAGCGAGATCTATGACGGACTGTCAGCTGTCTATGACTATGGCCAAAACGGCGTGGAGCTGAAGAAGAACATCCGCGAATACTGGTGGAAGGCCATGGTGCAGATGCACGAGAACATCGTCGGCATCGACGCCGCCATCTTCATGCACCCCACCACCTGGAAGGCCTCCGGCCACGTCGACGCCTTCAACGACCCGCTCATCGACAACCGCGACTCGAAGAAACGCTACCGCGCCGATGTGCTCGTCGAGGACTATATGGCCAAGATCGAGGAGAAGATTAATAAAGAGGTGGAGAAAGCCCGCAAGCGCTTTGGCGATGCCTTCAACGAGGAACAATTTGTGACCACCAACCCGCGCGTCCTTGAACACAAAGCCAAGATTGAGGAAATCAGCCACCGCCTCTATGGCGCCATGGAGCGTAATGACCTTGATGCCATCAAGCAGCTCATCCTCGACCTGGAAATCGTCTGCCCCATCAGTGGCACCCGCAACTGGACCGACGTGCGTCAGTTCAACCTGATGTTCGCCACCAAGATGGGTAGCGTGGCCGACGGCTCCGACACCATCTACCTGCGTCCCGAGACGGCACAGGGCATCTTCGTCAACTACCTCAACGTGCAGAAGACCGGCCGCATGAAGATCCCGTTCGGCATCGCACAGACCGGCAAGGCCTTCCGTAACGAGATTGTGGCCCGTCAGTTCATCTTCCGCATGCGCGAGTTCGAGCAGATGGAGATGCAATTCTTCGTCCGCCCCGGCACGGAGCTCGAATGGTTCCAACACTGGAAACAAGAACGCCTCGCTTGGCACCTCTCACTGGCAACGCCGCCACCGACATCGAGTTCGACTTCCCCTTCGGCTTCAAGGAGCTGGAAGGCATCCACAGCCGCACCGACTTCGACCTCTCGGCCCATGCCAAGTACTCGGGCAAGAAACTCCAATATTTCGACCCCGACACCAACGAGAGCTACACGCCTTATGTCATCGAGACCTCCATCGGCCTCGACCGCATGTTCCTCGCCATGTTCAGCAACGCCTTCACCGAGGAGAAGCTGGAAGACGGCTCGGAGCGCGTGGTGCTCAAACTGCCAGCCATCCTGGCACCTTACAAGGTTGCCGTGCTGCCCTTGGTCAAGAAAGACGGTCTGCCGGAGAAGGCTCGCGAGATCATCGACTCGCTGAAGTCCGACTTCATGTGCCAGTACGAGGAGAAAGACTCCATCGGCAAGCGCTACCGTAGACAAGATGCCATCGGCACGCCGATGTGCGTCACCGTCGACAACGACACCTTAGTCGACAACTGCGTCACCGTGCGCGACCGCGACACGATGCAGCAGGTGCGCGTACCGATCGACAACTTGCGTAGCATGATCTTCGATGAGTTGAAGCCGAAGAAATAAAGCCTATGCAAATCAAGTGCAATTACTGCGGAGCGCTCATCGACGACAGTTGTGAAACCTGTCCTAAATGTGGCGCTCCTCTTTCTGGAGCCCACCGCACCGCGAAGGGACAGCCCAAGACCATCGAGGAGCTGAAGGAGTGGTACACCGCCCACCATCTGCCGCCCGAGGAGATCACAAGATTTTTCATCGGAAAGGACATCCGTGAGCCGAAAGCCTTCGGCATCTATAGGGATGGCAATGGCGACTTTGTGGTCTACAAGAACAAGTCGACGGGTGAGCGTGCCATCCGCTACCAAGGCTCTGATGAGCAGTATGCCGTCAACGAACTGTACCAACGCCTGAAGGCGGAGATTGCCGACCAGAAAGGACGCAGTTCGTCAAGTCGTCCACAACAACCCGTTGTCGAGACAAAGAAAAAGAAGAAAAAGGGCTGCCTCATTGCCATCATCATCTTCACCGTCTTGGCCATGTTAACGGCCATTTTCGACCACTCGGCCCCTAACGGCTACTACAAATACAACGGCACCCAGTACTACCACCAAGGCTCTTCATGGTATTACTACGACAAGGAGACCGACGACTGGTACAAGTCCACCGAAAGCATCGACATCGACGACAAAAACGCGAAGGACTACCAGATCACCAACCATGAGGGCAAGGACTTTGAACAAACCTCATGGTACGACTCGGGCAGCCACAGCAATGACAACGGCTGGGACAGCGACAGCGACTGGGACAGCGGCGGTGGCGACTCGTGGGACAGCGGCGGCACCGACTGGGATTCGGACTGGTAGAAACGCAATAAACGCCTTGTAGAGACGGTGTGCACACCGTCTCTACATAGACAACCCCATAGACAACGGTTGGATTTCGATTTTGCAACAATTTGAAATCCAACCGTTTATTTTTTTGTATCTTTGCGACATGATAGACAAGGCCTCTTAGGGGCTTGACAAGTTGTTTTTCGTTTGGAGAAATGCTATACTTTTGCATTGCAAACCTCAAAAACGAAACAATAACAATTAAAAACCTAATACCATGAAAAAATTATTCTCATTTCTTACAATGATAGTGCTTGCAACGAGTGCCAAAGCCTACCCCTATCACTTCTCTGCCGTGTGTGAAACTGGCCAAACCTTGTATTACTACATCCTCCCAAACGACAATCAAGAGGTGAAGGTGACCTATCCTTATAATAATACTACTGATCCATATTACGGATATACCAAGCCTGAAGGCGACTTGATTATTCCTGAAACTATCGAATATGAAGGAATCACTTATACTGTGGTTTCCATTGGCTTTAATGCGTTCTTTGCTTGTGATGGAATCACATCTGTTGAACTGCCTAATACCATTCAAAGAATTGAGGCAGAAGCTTTTATGGATTGCATAGGTCTTTCCAGTAGTTTCGTCATCCCCGACCAATGCACTTTCATCGGCGGTTATGCCTTCACGGATTGCACGGCACTTTCTTCCTTAACCATCGGTGCTTCCGTTGATACTATACAATATAGTGCTTTTGAAGATTGTATAGGTTTGCAATCCATCCACTGTAAAACTCCAGCACCACCATTCGCCGAACATATTCCAAGCAACCCTTATTATGAGGATCGCAGCATCTTTAACAATGTTCCCACGGATATTCCTGTCTATGTCAACTGCTTGACTTTTGACCAATTCCTATTGAACTGGGATTGGAGTCGATTTGTCAACATGGAAGGGGTGTTTCTCGGGCCTCCCACCCTAACTGTTGGTACTAACAATCCCGAATACGGCACCGCCGAAGTGGTCTCGATACCCGAAGACTGCGACCATCTTACCGCCACAGTTCGCGCCATTCCAAATCTCGGACATGTCTTCGGTTATTGGAAAAGAAACGGGGTCATCGTATCCTTTGTTCCTGAATATACCTTTACACTAGACCATAATTGTGTCATGACCGCGTGCTTCGATTGCTCAGCAACAGTATATGATTCCATTGGCTATCCAGGCCACGTCATTGGCAGAAGTTATGATAATTCCGGCCAAGTCACCCATGAATATCCTTCCGAATTCATCTACGACCAAGATGGAAAACTAACCAACTTCAGCTTCCCCTCACACCTTTATACCACCTTTAATTTCTTTGAGTATCCCACCATGCCCAACTCCATCTTAACCGAATATGGCGGTCACCCATACACCTACGACCGATATGACTATGTCTATGTGAGTAACCATTTAATACATTCTTCTGCCTATAATAGTCTTGATGACATTTGGGCATATTTCGATTATTACTATGATGCCAACTGGCACATGACAAAAAAAGAAAAAACGGTAACAAATTACTATTACAATGTATTAAACACTTATCAGTACGAAGACAACTTCAGAACCGTCATAGACTCGTGTTTCTACGGATACGAATCCCTGCCTTTGAGAACCATAACAACGAGCCATTACGACGAACGACAAAGAATACTAAACGCCTATACCGACACCTTTAACGACAACGGCGAAATCACGTCCAGCTTGCTGCAAACCTATGTATACACTCCAAATAACAAGACTGACAGCATCATCAGCCAAACTCTCACCGATGGAGAATGGGTTAATACAAGCTACACCCATTATGTTTACGATGACATGAAACGGGTTGTGGAATACCAAACAGGCTCATGGTCGGCTGAAGAGGCCTGTTGGAACATCTCTAAAAAGACCACCTATGATTTCAATGACGAAGAACAAAAACTTATCGTTTCGTTCTTCAAAATGAATGGAGACGAATGGGAGCGGGATTGTTTTACCGACCAAACCATTTTTTATGACCCAGAATTGATTGAATGGCAAAAAGCTATTTCATACTACAACAATTATTATTTACAAACTAACCAATTGGAAATCAACCTACATTATGTCACTGTAGAAACCTCTTTCCCAAGGCAGTCGGAATGGTACTACGAAATCGAATGGGAGAACGGTGACATCACCTACCAACACTTGGAATATGCAGCAGACACCACTATCGGCACCGAACGCCCTAAAATCATCGTGCGCACCAACACCATCTATGACAGAGATGAACATACCGAGGTAACCCATGAATACATATTAGAACGCGATGGTAAAGTTTATTGGTGGAACAAGGAATTGGAGGAATTCACGACGCTCTATGACTACAATGCCGAGGCCGGCGATGAATGGGAAATCAAAGTGGGCACAGAAAGCATTCTGGTACATGTCGACAGCGTGGGCGTGTTCGAATACGAAGGCGACATCCGCAAGATGCTACACATCAGCGATGCAGGCAACATCTTTAATGGCGACATTGTGGTCGGCTACGGCCACATGACCAGTTTCTTCCCCGAAAAGTTAATGCGCAGGGATGGTGATTTCACCATAAATGGATTGCGTTGCTATTGGGTGCAAGATGCCCTGCTGTACCATAACGGCGACGACTGCGACGCCATCTATAGCGAGAATCATGGTGTTGATGAGGACGGCCCTTCGACAGGCTCAGGGACCTTAACGGTCTATCCTAATCCAACAGACGGTATTTTGTTTGTACAGACGTTGCGCGCAACGTCTCTACCGGACCAAACCTACCGCATCACCAACCTCATGGGACAAACCTTGCTGCAAGGCCACATTTCGGCCGAAATCCAACAAATTAACATTTCAACATTGCCCGCAGGAATGTATTTCATCAGCGTTGACGCACAGACCATGAAATTCGTTGTAAAATAAACCATTAAAAAACCTAATGCCATGAAAAAGTTATTCGTAATCATAGTTTTGATGGCCTTGGCCATGAATGGATTCACACAGCAAATCCATTTTGATTTTGCTGAAACTATCGAATCAGGCCAAACCTTGTACTTTCTGAAAGGATTCTACGGTCCACAAGATGTAATGGTTACCTATCCTTGTTATCATGATACCATTATCTATAATTCCTCTGGAGCATCTACACACATAACAACTTTTTACTATGGTTACGAGGAACCTTCTGGAGATTTGATCATACCCTCGACCATAACACATGATGACACGGTTTACACAATCACCACAATAGGATACAATGCTTTTTGGAAATGTACAAACATTACATCTCTGACTTTACCTAACACCTTAAACTCTATAATCCAAGGAGCTTTTGCAGGTTGTACTGGCATTAGTGGTGAGGTGGTATTTCCTGATGCGGTTACTCATCTTGGGGCTGATGCTTTTCGAACTTGTACAAGCCTGAATTCTGTGGTTTTTAACGATTCATTAAAAACAATAGGTAGTAGTGCTTTTCAAGGATGTACTTCCCTGGAACATATTTCCTCATTTCCTGAATCATTGACTAAAATATACCACAAAGCATTTTATGGATGCAACCATCTAACAAGTGCGATAGTAATCCCCCCATTGGTTACCAGAATTTACGAACAAGCCTTTTACGGTTCTCACATCACTTCTTTATTTCTTTCGGAGGGAGTAACGCACATAGAAAGAATGGCTTTTGCGGGATGCCCTATAACTTCTTTACACATGTCCTCCAGTGTAGTTTCAATTTATTCTGGGAATCAAGGCTCCTTCTATGGTTGCAACAAATTGGAATCCATCACCGTTGATGAGGCCAACCCTGTTTTTGACAGCCATAACAATTGCAACGCCCTGATTGAAACCGCCACAAACACCTTGCTTCTGGGCGGCAAAAACACTGTCATCCCTGATGGCGTAGTGTCAATCGGCATATATGCATTTTATAGATGTTACGATTTAAAGTCTATTATTATCCCTAATTCCACCCAAAGCCTTCAATCTGGTGCTTTTGCCCTATGTGACTCTTTAGAAACAATTGTCTTACCTTCTTCGATTTCTTCAGTTGGCGATGGCGCATTAAATTGCATGGGGCTTCGTTCAATTACATGCAAATCCTCAACTCCACCTACCGCCGTCAATTCTGAATGGGAATATGGATATAATAATAGTTTTTTGAATGTGAATCATGATATACCTATTTATATTCCCATTGGAACTACGGAAAACTATCGCAGCGCACCAGGCTGGGATTATTTCAATAACTTCATTGAATCAGAAATCAACCTCGAAGGCGAATGGTACTACGAAATCCTCAACGACGACGGAAGCATCACCTACCAACACTTGGAATATGCTGCAGACACCACTATCGGCACCGAAAGGCCCAAAATCATCGTGCGCACCAACACCATCTACGACCGCGATGCAATCACCACCGAGGTGACGCACGAATATGTCTTTGAGCGCGATGGAAAGGTGTACTGGTGGAACAAGGACTTGGAGGAGTTTACCGTATTGTATGACCTCACTGCCGAGGCAGGCGACGAATGGGAAATCAAAGTGGGGACGGAAACGCTTACGATGCACGTGGATGCCGTGGAAGTTTACGATTATGAGAACCAACCATTCAGGACATTGCACGTGAGCGATGTGGGCAACCTCTTCAGCGGCGACATCGTCTGCGGCATCGGCCACCTCACCAGCTTCTTCCCCGAAAAACTGATGAACCGAGGCAAAAACTACCGCGTGACTGGTTTGCGCTGTTATTGGGTCGAAGGAAACCTGATTTTCAAAATTAACCGCGACGACTGCGACGCCATCTATGCCGAACTGCATAATGGTATTAATGAGGACGGCCCTTCGACAGGCTCAGGGACCTTCACAGTCTATCCTAATCCCACCGATGGCGTTTTGACCGTTTCTGTACGGCTGCCACAATGTGACAGCCCTACAACGGGACAAACCGCCTACCGCATCACTAACCAGATGGGACAAACCTTGCTGACTGGCAACATTTCAGCTGAAACCCAACAGATTGACATTACCAATCTACCCGCTGGGATGTATTTCATCAGCATGGGCGGACAGACCGTGAAATTTGTTGTAAAATAAACCATCAAAAACCTAATGCCATGAAAAAAACATCGATTCTTTCATTATTGCTATTAATGAGTCTTACAAGCCTTGCCCAATGGCAACAAATCAAATCCCCTGCAGGCACAATAGAAGTACGGTCATTGTTCAATTACAACGGCAAATTGTTTGTCATGGAACCTAGTTCTGGGCTTTTTACCAAAACCATGTATGATACGGAATGGACAAACTGTAATGGCACTTATCTAACAGGGGTACCCGTAGATGGATTCTTTTATGGAACCTTTGGAACGGAAAAGTTTTTTAAAATAGACTTGAATCATCCTGAAAACCAAGCTGAATTATTCTTTACTTATCCTTACTATTATAGCTATTCCAATCCGTTTTATCCATGTGTAATCAAATATTGTGACGGCAATCTATTGGTCGGCAGTTATGGTAACGGCTTCAGTGTTTTGGGATTGGATGGCATTGAAATTACTTATAATAACGGCCTTGCATTCAGTGATCCGGAGGTATCACGAGAAGTAAATGGTATTGCTTTTGATGAACAATACTATTATTGCAATGCTGAAAACGCCTTTACAAACGGCTATGCAATTTATAGATGTCCTAAAGATTTGAATGAGAGTTGGATGCTGATGAATGAGGGATTGCCAAAAAAGTCGACAGCCCTATTGGAGTGTTTTGATGACAGGCTCTTTGTTGCATATGGCAAGCAGTTGTATATGAGCGATGACAAGGCTGAACATTGGGATTCGCTTTTCACGGCTCCGTCTGAAGTAACAATGTTGGATCAAATTGAAAGTGTTCTATATCTTGGGACAAAGTCCGATGGGTTATTCCAAAGCTTGGACAACGGCTTAACTTGGACAAATCTGGGTTTACAAGGACAAAGCATAAACAAAATCATGCGCCATGAGGATTCTTTCTTTGTGGGCACGAATAATGGAGTATTTGTGCAACAGGATGAAGACTGGGTGACCGATAATTATGGCATTGCTTCTTCGTGCTTTAGTCAAATGGTCATTTTGGATAATCATGTTGTTGGTCTTGAAAGCAAGTCAAATAAGATATTTCGGTTGGAAGACGACAGGACTTGGACCGATATTTCGCCTGGTGTATGGATGAAACATGTGTCATCTATGACGACAGGGGATGATATGCTGTTCATATCTTATTATTCTTATGATTCAAGCATGGGTAATTTGAATGACTATTTGATTTATAGCAGTGATAAAGGATTATCATGGAATTCGATAGAAATTCCAGCCGTGTTTTCGCCGTCTCTTTCATCACATTCTAAGAAGCTTCGTTATGCTGATGGAAAGTTATATGTTTACGAAAATAAAACAATGGCTTATACCTCAGATTTGGGACAAACTTGGACGGATGCCAGTCTACCCTATCCTTGGAGTTCTCCGAGAGAATTTGGCTCTGTGATAAAACTCGGGGACCACATTTATTGTAATTGCCTTGATCAAGTGGACCCCGTACTAATGAGATTAGAAAACGACCAATGGGTGAGGCTGGCAGCAAATGGAATTCCCGACGGAATCAAATCTCTTTCTTTTTTGGGCGACAATTTGGTGGCTTTTTCAAAATCGGATATCTGCTATCTGAGTGATGATGGAGGAGAAAACTTCATTCCCTTGAGTAATGGTTACATACCTGATGCAATACAAAAAATGACTTTTACATACCAAGACCGATTGTTTGTAAGCAACAGGTATGCAAATCAGTGCATAAAAAGCAACCAACGGCATTGGAGGAAATACAATGGATTGTCAAGCAAAAACACCATTGGGATAGTTGCTTTGGACGACACGTTGTTTTTATCGCTGAATAATCATGGCTTGTGGCGAATGGCAGTGGATAATTTGCAATATGAATTACTACAAAATGAATCTGAATGGTACTACGAAATCCAAAACGACGACGGCAGCATCACCTACCAACACTTGGAATACACTGCAGACACCACTATCGGCACCGAAAGGCCCAAAATCATCGTGCGCAGCAACACCATCTACGACAGAAACGAACATACCGAGGTGACACACGAATATGTATATGAAGAAAACGGCCTCGTTTATTGGTGGAACAAGGACTTGGAGGACTTTACGGTGCTTTACGACTACGACGCCGAAGCCGGCGACGAATGGGAAATCAAGGTGGAGACGGAGAGCATTCTGGTGCATGTCGACAGCGTGGGCTTGTTTGAATACGATGGCGAAAGCCACAAGATGCTCCACATCAGCGACCAAGACAATATTTTCAACGGCGACATTGTGGCCGGCTACGGGCACATGACCAGTTTCTTCCCCGAACGGCTGATGAACCGAGGCAAAGGCTACAGCGTGGAGGGTCTTAGATGCTATTGGGTGGGCGACGCCCTGCTCTACCACAATGGCGACCAGGACTGCGACGCCATCTATGCCGAACTGCATAATGGTATTAATGAGGACGGCCCTTCGACAGGCTCAGGGACCTTTGCAGTGTATCCTAATCCAACAGATGGTATTTTGTTTGTACAGACGTTGCGCGCAATGTCTCTACCAGACCAAACCTACCGCATCACCAACTTGATGGGGCAAACCTTATTGAAAGGCCGCATTTCAGCTGAGACCCAGCAGATTGACATTTCAATATTGCCTGAGGGGATGTATTTCATCAGCGTGGGCGAAACGACACGGAAATTCATGAAACGATGAAACCAAAAACCATAATCATAAGCGTGTTTCTGGCGTTGGCAATCCTCACGGCCTGCCATGACGAGACTGGCCATTTCCGAGAGGCCGAGACTTGCCTTGAACAAGGATGCCAACACATCGCCGACAAGCAGACGGAGGCCGCAGCACAAAGCCTGAGCCTGGCCTTGCTCGCCATCGACCGCTGCGACCCGACGAAGCCCGAAGTGAAACGTCTGAAAGGCCTTATCGAGGACAACCTCGGCTTCGCCTACTGGAAACACGAGCTGTTCGACGAAGCCCTGCCCCTCCACACCGATGCTGCCCATCTGTTCCGCGACTTGGGCAACGACACCTTGTTGATGAACGCCTTGCGCAATTGCGCCCGCACGGCAGCCTCCATAGGCGACATCGACGCGGCGCAAAAGCACTACGACGAAGCCTTGCAACTCGCCAAAAAGCTGAACGACGAAACCACGGAGCGCGAACTGCTTCTGAATTCGAGCCTCGACGTGCTGATGGCCAAGGAAGATTACGGGCAAGCTATTGAGCGCGTGAGCCAGGCTTTGGCCAAAGGCGCCGATGCCGACGCTTGCCATCTGACCTTGGGACTGGCGCATTACTATCTGTCGCACGACAGCCTCGCCATCGTCCATCTCAACGAGGCCACCCACAGCGACAAGGCGGGAGTGCGAATGTCGGCCTACCAAAGCCTCCATTACCTCTACCAGTTTGCCGGCGACTACCAAAAGGCACTTGAATGTCACGAGCTGTTCAACGACAATATGATGCAAGCCGACCGTGAGCATCGTAGCGAACAAATGCAGCACATCAAAGCGGATTATGACCTTCAGATGCAGAAAAACAACCTCGAAGCCGAGCAAAAACTGAAAAGCCTCTATCTCTACCTCATCCTCGGAGGCTTGGTCGTGGCCTTGGCAATAGTATTGCTCCTCCTGCGACAAAAAACACTCAATGCCAAGTTGAAAGCCGAGGAGATAAAGAACCAACTAGAGCTGGAATTGAAGAAAAACAAGGTGTATGTCACCGCCCTCGCCCTCACCGAGCAAATCACCGCTTCGACCCTCGACTTCAACCTGAAGGAAAACGAATGGGATGACTTCGTGACGCTCATCGACAAGGTCTACGGCAACTTCACGAAAAGGCTGATGGAAAAAATCTGCTGCCTCACCAAGCAAGGCTTCAGCAACCAGGTCATCTCCATCCTGATGAACCTGCAAACCAACAGCTACGCCCGCCGCAAGTCGCGCATCAAGCAGGAAAAGATGAACGGTTTGGAGGACGAACGGAGCTTCGAGGAAATCATTGATAGCTTGTAGCCGATGGTTGATGCTTTTTTGCAGGAGATTGCGGATCAAGTCCGCAATGACTCCTTTGAGTCAAGCCTGTCATGTGCCATAGGTTTACCTCACATTCGACTTCAAACGCTCAGCAATCATCTTTTTCAATTCGAAATACATCTGCTCCGTGTCGTTGCGCTTGTTGGGCTTGTAAAGGTTCGGGTATTTGCAGCCTTCAAGCTTGTATTCCAAATTGTTCAAAGGACCTGAAATCATCAGTCCAAGACGCACGGGCAAGGGCGACTGCGTCACCGAGAGGTGGTATTCGCCATTCTTGTCGAGTTTCATGCGGCCGTCGACTGTCACTTTGTACTTGCCGATGGCAATCTGCGAAGGCCACAAGTCGATCTCATCCTTGAAAGCGGTGAGTTGCACATCGAGGCTGTCGACACGATACTGGCCGTTGGTACTGATGTCCAACATGTCGGTAATCTTCGTGAAGGTGAATTTGTCCTTGACCGTCAAGTTCTTGCCCTCAATGTCGGCAGCAGCCCTAAAAGTCGAAATCTTGGGTTGGTAGTTCGAGGTGAGTCTGGTCTCTGCCCCAATGTGGAACTCGGCCTGTCCGTCGAAGGTCTTCAGCATAGGCACCAAGGTGTCGATGTAAGGTATCATCGTCAGCAGGTCGTTGATCTGCACCCGCAGCAGGTGGAAGTCCATGGCGAGGTAGAGGTTGTTCTTGCGCGGCGACTGGTAGAGTGCCGTCAGCTGCATCTCGGCAGCCTTGTTGGTGAAGCCGATTTCACGCAAGATGAGCGTGCCGTCCTTCACCGTCATCGTGCCGTTGAGGTTGTTCAAGTCGAAGTTGTCGTACAAAGCCTTCTTCGTGTTGAGGACGAAATTGAAGTCGATGCCTTCGGGCACCATGAAGGGGTCGTCTCCCTTGGTTTCGGTCGCTTCGACTCCTTCGACGGGCTCAGGAACCGAAGGCTCAGCGTCCGAATGGCCCAAGCCACTAGTCAAATCCAAAATCTCGTTAATGTCAGCATAATTCGAAGTGAGTTGCATCTCGCCCTTCATCAGGTTCTTATGGTCCTCGACCCACTCTTTGATGCCGATGACGCTGCCTTGGAGGCTGAAGTCCGACTTGCCAAGACGGAAGGTGCTCTTCTTGAAGTCAAGTTCGTGTGAGTTAAACAAGAAGTCGATGTTACTGATCTTGATGTCTTCATCGATGCCGTCGACCTGGACAACGGCATTGCCCAAGGTGAAGTCTGCCGACGGATTCCAACGATTCAGGAAATCGGTTTTTTTCTTGTTTTCATTCACCGAGGCATTCACCTTCAGCGTATTGCTGTTCAAGGCAAAGTCTTTGCCCTTCTTGGCTACGATGTCCTTACCATCCAAGGTGATGCGCGCGTTTAAGCGCTTTGCATTTTTCTCTGGCGTAGTCACGAAAGTGAGGGCGGGCGCATCGAGATGGGCCGTGACATCGTCATAAACCACATCCAACTTGCTGAAATTCAAAGCAGCATCCAAAAGCATCTTTTCGAAACCGCCTTTGAAGTTGTCGGCCGACAACTTGATATCAGGACTCTTCATGTCGGCCTGGATACCCTTCCCTGCTTTGGCTTGCAGCGTTTGCGAAGCCAAACTGACATAGGCCCCCTTGCGACCTTTCCCTTTGGCCGCGGCAGGCAGAGTCAAGCCGACATTCAATAAAGGCGAAGTCACATGGATGGTATCCATATCGAAGGCGAAATCCCTGATCTTCAAAACACCATTGGCTTTCAGACGATTCAGGTTGTAGTCGTCCAATGACTTCATCAATTGGTCGACGGTGAAGTTTGTCGTCAAGTCGAGGTTAGTGCGGCCATTGAGTTTCATTTTCTTGGGTAGGAAACCCTTGATGTCGGTCAGCGGCACATCACCCTTCACCTTAAGTTTCAGCCCGATGTCGCCCAACAAGTCGTCCACCAAGCCATCGGCCGTGAAACTGCTGCGGTTGAATTTGGCGCTTACGCTGTTAACCGTCACACTATTGGCTGAGGAGTTCAAATCCAAGTCCAAATCGGCATCCAGATTGACTTCCGTCAAAGGATAAGGCAAACGTGGCACATTCACCATCGCATTGTCGGTCAGGATTTTAGCCGAAATCAAAGGCATCAGGCTGTCGTTGTAGGTGCCTACCACCACCGCATCCTTAACACGCATCTTTCCGGCATAACCGATGCTGTTGAGGCGTTTTTGCAGTTTTTCGGGAAGGTAGGCCATCACGTTTTCGATGTCCAAAGTGTTGGTAAACAGATTCACATCAAGTTCAATATCCTTATTTTCAAGTATTTCCGCACTCCCTCTTACCGTAATCTCATATTGATTCAAACCAATATCCCAATCGTCGAAATGAGCCTTCTTACGAACCATATCCAAATTCAAGTAGGCATCCAAATTCAAGGTGTCATGCTGAAGATAGTTTTCCTTGAATGCGAAACTTACGTCGGGCGTATGGAGCTCAAAAAGGCAGTCTAGGATTTCTTTCTGTTCCAGGGTACCGTCAAATTTCAACTCCAAATCGTTGATTGCCAAATTAATGTCATTCATCCGCAACGACAGTGACAAAGCCTCCAGTCCGAGCTCCGCATCAATAGTATCATTCATCATCGACCCTTCCAAGTCGAGATTGAAACCATGGGCTTGAGCTGTCATCTTATTGCGGTCATCAGTATAAAACAAAGTGGAGTTTTTCAGTTTTACTTCCTCAATATCAACGAGATAATCGAAGGAAGAACTTGTTGTGTCATTGTCCTTTTTTGCATTGAACACGTCGAGGTTGGAGTTGCCGATGGAATCCGTATAAAGGTTGACGAAAGCATCTTCGAGGATGCATCTGCGCACCACTATTTCTTTCTCCTTCAGGAACTTTTTCGCATCGACCACCACGATGAGATTGTTGATGTTGGCCAGTGTGTCTGACGGCGATCCTGCCATCGGGTTGATGAGGGCGACATTCTCTATATCAATACCCACATTAGGGAAGGTCTTGAACAGGGTGAGGTCTGCCTTACCCAACTCCATCTCGCAAGTGATGAATTCCGGGGCATATTTCTTCACCATCTTGGTCAGTCGTCCCGATGAGGTGACCATGGCCACGGCTATGCCAGCCACGATGAGTATGAGCCCCACAAGCGAAGCCAAAACAATGCCGGTGATCTTCAGTGCCTTTTTCATGCTTATTCGACCTTTGTGAAATAATGTGCCGTCCCGTAATCGTCTCTATAAATCAACTCGTTGGCATTGAGCGAAGTAATGGTGTATAGTTTCGGCACAATAATGAAAGTGCCCACATGCTCGTGTTTGAGCGTAGTACCCGACAAGGTCCAGTTAAAGAGTTGGGCTTCGTCCTCCGTTACATCGTCGCTCACGTCCCAAGTGGTGCCATTCACATATACCGTATCGCCATTCGGCAGGACACGCTCGATAGGCGAGTCATAATAACGCTCAAAGACAGAACCTTCTTGCCATTTGCCATAAAGCATGGAAGCATCATAATGGATCACTGGAGGCTTTTTGTGACAAGCGCCAAGGCTCAAAACAAGAAACAGGAATAGTAATATATGAAGGTGCTTTTTCATCGGTTTGATGTTTGTTTACTGGTTTAGTTTTCCTTTTATCTCAAGGTTTGAAAGGGCTTTATGTATGATTATTTCATGATCGAAGGCCAGTTGTGGCAATTGGTCCAAGGCAAACCACTGCGCCTTTGCCGCATCGTCGCTGCCTTTGGCTTGCTGATCCGTGTCATCGAAGCCCCAAAAGGCGATGCTGATGGTGCGATGACGCGGGTCGCGGTCGGGAGCCCCGAAGGCATAGAGCTGATGCAAGCTGATGCCTGTCAGTCCAGTCTCTTCCTGCAATTCTCGTGCCGCACAGGTCTCCAAATCCTCCTCCATCTCCAAAAATCCACCCGGCAAAGCCCAACAACCCTTGAAAGGCTCGTTGCCCCGCTCGATGAGCAGCAAGTTCCAAACAGAATCTATCTTTCTGAATATCAAACAATCAGTAGTCACACAGGGACGCGGATATTTATAAGTAAAACTCATGGCATTTAGATTTTCTGCAAAAATAAGATTAATTTTCTATTTTTGCGTCAAATTAGTTTCTTGAGCCTTCGGTTCCTGAGCCCGTCGAAGGAGTCGAAGGACCGAATTATCTATGAACAATCTTCATGTAGCCTATATCCAAGCCGACCTCGTTTGGGAGGATAAAACCTCTAATTTACATCGTTTCGGCCAGTTGCTTGAACAGGTGCAGCCTGGCACCGACCTCATCCTCATGCCCGAGACCTTCACCACGGCCTTCCCCGTCGACCCAAAACGCTTTGCCGAAAAAGAAGACGGCCCCACGATGCAATGGCTACGCGAACAAGCCCAAGCCAAGCAGGCCGTCATCGCGACCACCTTCCCTATCGAAAAGGACGGACATTACTATAACAGCCTCGTATGGATGCGCCCCGATGGCACCTACGAACTCTATTTCAAGCGCCACACCTTCACCATGGGCGGTGAGGATAAGTTGGTGGAACGCGGTGACAAACAGCTGATTGTGGAACTGAATGGATGGCGCATCAAGCCGATGGTATGCTACGACATCCGATTTCCAGTATGGGCCAGAAACCGCTATGCTGACGGACAATATGAATACGACTTGGCCTTCTATCTCGCCAACTTCCCCGACTCGAGGATGGTGGTTTGGAATACGCTCTTGGTGGCCCGCGCCATCGAGAACCAAGCCTATTGGATGGGTGTAAACCGCATCGGCGAAGATGCCAACGGCCTGCATTACAGCGGCGAGTCGCAGGTCATCAATGCCCGGGGCGAGGTCATCTCAAAAGCGGAGCCCTACCAAGAGGCTGTGCTGCATTGCACCTTGGATTACGAAAAGTTGGTGCGCTTCAGACAGAAGTTCCCCTTGGGACCAGACTGGGATCAATTCAACATTAACACATAATTATCACAAAACCTACAAAACTTGCAAAACCTCAAGAAAAAGTGTGTGGCGGCTACACAACCGTGTTGCCGCCGGAAAGCCGCCGGTTGGCAGCTTTCCCCAACCTAAAAAAAGGGTTTTGATTGGTTTTGTAAGTTTTGTTCCATAATAAACACAATGATTTCTGTTTTCTCCGACGAATATTACATGAAACAGGCCTACCAAGAGGCCCAGCAAGCCCTTGAGGCCGACGAAATCCCCATTGGAGCCGTAGTGGTGTGCAACAACAAAATCATCGCCCGCGCCCATAACCAGACCGAGACCCTCAATGATGTGACCGCCCACGCCGAGATGCTGGCCATCACCGCTGCTGCCAATGCACTGGGTGCCAAATATTTGGATGAATGCACCCTTTACGTCACCTTGGAACCCTGCCCCATGTGCGCCGGAGCCTTATGCCACTCCCATATCGGCAAGGTCGTATGGGCTGCCGACGACCCAAAAAACGGATTCTCTCGTTTCGGCAACATGCTGCATCCCAAGACGAAAACCGACACTGGCGTGATGCATGACGAATGTCTTGCGATGCTGACGGAATTTTTCAAGATGAAAAGGTAGATTTCGCACACAAAACCTGCCAAAAACCTAATTTTTTGCGCAAAAATGCCGCTTCTGCGCATAATATTGACAATTTCTGCAATTATAAACATTATTTTTGCACGTTTTTGAAACCGAGCCATGAACGGAACCCAAGTGCTTATCGTAGCCGTCATCGTCATGTTCGTGATTGCTTTCGTCATCACGATGGTCGTGCTGAACACCCATGCGAAGAAGATCATTGACACCAACTCAAAGCTGGTAGAAAACCAAAACGCGATTTTGGAACAGAACAAAGTTCAAGAAAACGAGCTGGAAAAACGCATCAACCAACTGGAAGAGCAGTTGAAGCACAGTGACGTCGACGAGGTGATGCTGCTGCAAAAACAGACCTACCAGCATCGCGAGCACATCGAGATGACCGCCAACATGAACGACGAGGAACTGATGGCTTGGGTGGATCAAGAGATGGACGAAAGGCAACTTTTCACCGATACCAACCTGACCTTGAAGACAATGGCTACTGCACTCGGACTGACGCAAAAGCGGTTGGGCGCACTCTTCAAGAACAACGAGAAATACAACAGTTTAGGCGATTATCTGAACGAAAAGCGTTTCCTGCTGGCCTGCCGCCTACTGCGCGAAAAGCCCAACTGGACCATCGAGGCTGTTGGAAAAGAAGCCGGTTTCGGAGGTCGTAGAACATTCCAAATGGAAGTAAAACGCCGACTCGGCATCACGCCCTTGCAATACCGACAAGGCATGGGAAGTGGAACTAACCCGGAAACGCCACAACAAGCTTCAGATTAATACCCTTCGCTGCACCCAAGCGTAGATGACAATGACAGCAATGGTGGGAATCTCCATAGGCAAGTTCGCCAAGCCACTTTCTGGGCCGACAAGCAGGAAAGAAACAATAGGTATAATATTGGAAATCAAGATGTAAAGTACCATCCAAAGGCCCACTTGGCGTAACCTCCCTCGATAATTAAAAATAATAAGGCTGCCTAAAGGCAAATAGACCAGCATGAGCGAAACGGCCACAGGCAAGCCGATGGAATACATAATGGCTGGAACCAGTTCTGTCACAAACCCTGCGAGGTTCAACGCAATGACAATCCACCACCACACCTTGAAAGGACGATACAGCGGTTTCATACCACGCATTAGACCGAAATACATGACAACGGCGCCAAAGGTCTGCACAATGCCACGCGCCCACGAAAGATGGGCATCATTCATCCAATTCAAAAGCGGCGCCCAGTTGACAACGGCTTGCAAGAGATAGCACACAAAAGCCACTTCGATGAGCCAGCGGGGCAAGCCGCTCTCCACATGATTCACGACGTATTGGTCCTCGATACTTACCGCTTTTTCGCTAACGGTTTGTTTCAGATCCTTTTCTTCCATGGCTGCAAAGATACAACTTAATTCGGAATGGTTACAATTACAATCATGAGGGCTATTATCGTTGCCGATGGATTTTAATCCTCCGAAATCTCGCTCATCATATTCCTATACGCCGAGAACACATTGGCACGCGAGATGTAGCCCAAATACTTTCCTTCCTTGATCACGGGGATGTTGTATTTGCCCGATTTCTGGAACTTATGCACAATCTCCTCCATCGGCTCCTCGGGATGGATGACATAATCAGGAAGGACCGCATAATTCTGTATAGATTGGTCGTAATGGCTTGAATCGAAGAGGATGGCACGCACATCATCAAACAGGACATGTCCACAGAAAAAGCCCTCCTTGTCGACCACAGGGAAGATGTTACGCTTTGATGACGACACCAAAGGCAACAGGTCACCGAAAGTGCAATTGGGGTCGATGGTGCTGAAGTTGGTCTCAATCAACTGGTTGATGGCCATCATATTGAGGATGCTCTTATCCTTGTTGTGCGTCACCTCAACACCTTTCTCGGCCACGGCATTGGTATAGATGGAGTGATTGAAAAACAGCCGGTTGATGGCATAGGCCAGGGCAGAAACGATCATCAAAGGCACAATAAGGGCATAGCCATTGGTGATTTCGGCAATGAGGAAGATGCCCGTCAATGGGGCATGAAGCATGCCTGCTACGAGGCCACTCATACCTACAAGGGCAAACTTGGCCGGGTCTAAATTCCCGATACCCAAGTAATTGACCGTGGTCGCAAAGAACAATCCCGTGAAAGCTCCAATGAACAACGCCGGGGCAAAGGTGCCACCAACACCGCCAGCACCAAAGGTGAAGGCCGTGGCGAAGGCTTTCAGCAGGATCATACCGGCAAAGAGAATGATAACCACCAAATCGTAGTTCTTGAACTGGGCAAACCACGCATTGCCGAACACGGGGCTATAGTCACCGCGCAAGGCCGAGTTGATGGCCTCGTAGCCCTCGCCGTAAAGCGCAGGGAACAAGAAGATGAGAATACCCAACAGGGTACCGCCTACAAGGAACCTCATCCAAGGAGACCGCACCTTCTTGAAACTCTTTTCCACACTGAAGGTCACCTTGAGGAAATAGGCTGAAACCAAGCCTGCGAAAAGGCCCAATCCAATGTAATATAAGGCATTGGACGGAATGAATCCCTCGGCAATGGCAGCAGGATACTCCACCGTCTGGCCCAAGAACCAATAGGCCGTCAAGATGGCGACAAACGAGGAGCAGATGATAGGCACCAAGGCATTGAGCGACAGATCAATCATGAACACCTCAAGGGCAAAGACGATACCCGTGATAGGCGCCTGGAAGATAGCTGCCAAGGCCGCCGCACCACCCATGCCGATGAGCTGTATGGTATGTTTATAGTCGAGCTTTAGGGCTTGCGCAATATTGGAGCCGATACTGCCGCCTGTCGACACGCTGGGACCTTCCAATCCCACCGAGCCACCAAAGCCGACCGTCAGGGCGCTGGTGACGATGCTCGACCAAGTGCTGCTACGACTCACCTTTCCCTTGTTTTTCGAGATGGCATAAAGGATGCCCGGAATGCCATGGCCAACGTCTTTCTTCAGGACGTACTTGCAGAACAGAATCGTCAGCAGGATACCAATGGCGGGGCAGATGAAATACAACAGGAAGGAATATTGGAACTGCGCGTTGATGACCAAGTCGCGGATGCCGTGAGCCAGCTTCTTGATGATGACGGCGGCGGCACCAGCGAGGAATCCCGTCGGGATGCTGAGTATCAGCATGAAACGACGGTCGCTCATGTGCGTCGTACGCCAAGCGTTGAAGCGGTCAATCCATCCGTTGATTCTATCTTTGAATTTACCCACAATTGTTCTCGTTTTTAACTACGTTGAAATGCCCTGCATTCGACATAGTCAATGCTTTGCATTTCGGCCGCTAAAATAGGAAAAAGTAACGCGCAACGAAAAAAGAAATGAGATTTTCACTATTTTCGCGGTCTCATGGACACGGGACACGAGACTTCGGGACACGAGACATTGGACCCCGTAGTCCCGCGTCCCGCAGTCCCGCGTCAAAAAAGAACACCATGAAGATCGTCAGCTACAACGTAAACGGCATCCGCGCAGCCATCAACAAAGGCCTGCTACAATGGATCAACGACTACCAACCCGATGTGCTCTGCTTCCAAGAGTTGAAAGCCACGCCCGACCAGATTCCCTTGATGGACTTCGAGATGATGGGCTACCACCACTATTGGTTCCCTGCGCAAAAAAAAGGCTATAGTGGCGTGGGCCTCATCACGAAACAAGAACCCGACAACGTGGTCTACGGCATGAACGAACCGTTGTATGACAACGAAGGCCGCTTCCTCCGTGCCGACTTCGGCGACCTCTCGGTGGTGAGCGTCTACCATCCTTCGGGCACCACAGGCGACGAGCGCCAAGCCTTCAAGATGGTGTGGCTCGACTTCTTCCGCAAGTATGTCAATGCGTTGAGGAAAGAACGCCCGCAACTAGTGCTTTCGGGTGACTACAACATCTGCCACGAGGACATCGACATCAACAACCCAAGGAAACACGACACTTCGTCTGGCTTCCTGCCCGAGGAACGGCAGTGGATGACCGACTTCCTCAGCGACGGCTACATCGACAGCTTCCGACACCTAGTGAAGGAACCCAACCAATACAGTTGGTGGAGCTTCCGCGCCGGAGCCCGTGCCAAGAACCTCGGCTGGCGCATCGACTACCACATGGTGACTGAGAATCTGAAAGACCGCATTGCCGGTGTGGGCATCTTACCCGACGTGATGCAATCGGACCACTGCCCTATCGTGCTCGATTTGAAATAAACATTGCCTTTTTCTCAGGCCTTTTGTTCGGCCTTTGTCGTCATCGCGGACTTGATCCGCGATCTCCTGAGCTATGGGTTTCTCCTTCTTGCTCAGGAGATGGCGGGTCCATGCCCGCCATGACGCTAAAGAGTAATACTCTTACAAATACCAAACTAATAATGTGGCATGGAAACGTTTTTAAAGCCACTTTTGCCTTTATTTCAGAAAAAGTCGTACTTTTGCAGCGTTTTCATGGCCTAATAGTTCAAGGGATAGAACGGAAGTTTCCTAAACTTTAAATCTAGGTTCGAGTCCTAGTTGGGCTACAGCACAACGAAAATCCCTAATTGATTATCAATCAGTTAGGGATTTTTATTTTCCAAAACCTTCATGTTCATTCTGTGAAGAATGACTTTATTCCTTTCTAGGGTTGAAGCACGTCGTTGGGGTCGTCGGAATGGTATCGGGCCGTGGGGTCGTAGCACTGCGGCTGGGGCTGGCGACCATATCCGTCGGCGTACCACCCCGTCGGGTCGGTATATCGGAGCGGGTTGTAGCCGCAATAGGCGTAGCGGTTGAAGGCTTGGGCGCTTGTCGGGTCCTGCACGTAGGCGTCCACCGAAAGGAAACTGCTGGTCAAAGGATCGTAGCATCTTCCATTCATGTTAATGAGGCCAAAGGCCATCATGTGTTCGTGGCCTGTGAAACCGCGGTCGAACATGGGCGTGCCAGAATAACTCCCACTCCATGTCTCGGGGTCACGCAGGTTGCCCCAGGCATCGAAGGAGAGTTCCTGCTCAACCGTGCCTTCGGCATCTGTTATCGTGGTCCAGCTGCCGAGATGGTCTTTCAGGATGAATCGAAGGGTCTTATCGTTACATGTGTTTTCCATCACAACGAACGTACATCGTTTCAGCAAAAATGCTATCATATAATGTCTTTTCTATTTCCCATTATCGATCTTAATAAGACGGCGAAGCAAAAACCACTCTTCCTAAACCATGTTCGGTACAAAAACCATACAAATAACCCTCTACGTCATGAAACCATTCTGTATCTAAAGCTATACTATCGTTTTTGCAAAGCAATATCAATCCATCATCAGGTTCGTATCTCAGAAGGTGGTATTTTGACATTTCAACCTGTTCCTCTTTATATTTATTGCAAATTGCTTTTAGGCCCCGTTTGAAGACATTTCCCAATTCTTCATCTGGAATAAAAACAATATCCTTATCATAGAACAAATACACTAACTTTTCTCTCCAATAATTCGACGAACAAATAGAATTCCTCAGAGAAGGCCCTATACGATAATCGATAGTATCACTATCTGAAATCATAAGAAACAATGTGTCGTTACTCATCCAAGTGATTTGATTATCAACTTTTTCAAGGTATTCCAATGTGTGTATAATACATCTATCAAACACTTCTTCCTTTGTTCCCTTCGTAGCCTTATCATAATTAATCAAATCTTTCAACGAGCGTGGATACTCCAAATAATTCCTTTCGTAACTATCAATTAAGTCGTCAAGAAAAGAAAAGTGTTTCTTCCCTAAATGATGAAACAACACTTTCCCTTTTATTTTAATTGTCAATTCTTCTTGAACAACACTTGGATTGGAAAGACTCCATTTTATATCCCTTTTGTTATTTTCAATATATGAAACTATGAAGGTTGTACTGTCTTGTGTTTCATAATAAGACAAGAATTTATCTACCGAGGATGGGTATTCTCCATTATAATAGAAATAACTATCAAGCAAAGAAGACAAAGCGGCTTTGTCTTCAGTATCAATCGTAGTATTGCATGAAAAGAATGTAACGCAAAACACTATTGATAGTAAAGTGTGATATTTTTTTTTATTTACCATGGCCGAAAACTTGATTATATCTTCCAATAAATTCGTCACGTACAAGAGCCGTCGGAAAACTATCATAGCCCTCCAACATCTTGAATTGGCATATGGATTGTTGAAGTAAATATTATATCCTGATTGAAAGGTTGTATGAGCAGAATGTCCCCAATTGGAATTTGGATTAAATCTATCCGCATCATCAAAACCTCGAAAACAAGCATCCATACTGTTTTGTTTCAATCCTAATGACTCATTAAATACTTGTAAATACAAAGTCATGTGATTAGTTTTGAAATAATAAAGATTGTCTTTGCCTTTGTCGGCAAAGATAATGGTTTTAAATTGATTTCGTATGCTTCGCATAATAAAAATGCTGATATTCACGGTTTTCGGATTGCAAATCCGAAAGAACTGGGGGATTGCAAATCCGAAAGAACTGGGAACTGGTGGCAAACGTCGTTTAAGTTGGAGGTCTTCCAAAGATAGTATCAATAATTACCATACCAAACAAAGAGAGGATACAAAACACGATGCAAAAGAATGACCGCCTATGGCGAATGCGTTTTTCCTCATTTTCAAACATTATTTTTATTTTCAGATAGCGTTTCTTATGGAAGAACAAAACATAGTTAAGAAAGATAACCAAAACACTGAAGATTAAGGGAATATTAACCCTTTTTATTATCGGCGAGTTTGTAAAACGAGAACATATATAATATATAGTAAAAATATTAGCAATCACAATTGCCGATAAAGGTATTACAGTTAATATAACTGTAAAAGAATCCGTTTCCTTTCCTCCGTATGGACTTGGTTTATACATTCGGAAAAAGAAAAAGAATAGTCGATAATAGGCTTTTTTCAGAAGACCAATCATTTTCATTGCTTTTGGGTTTTACCATCCATGTCTATAGTAGATAATGGGAGATGTTTCGTTATTAGAACGTTGAGGAGAGATAATTTTCTTCGTTTCATTTAAAACTCCTTTCATCCATTCTTCATTATAAATATTGTTATCAAAACCCCCAGCAATATCAATTGCAGTAACTGTTATACTTAAAGTGGGGCCTATCCCATAAGGAATAAATGACAATGCAAATTCTCCTCCAGAATTAATAGTTCTAGCGGTAAAAGAATACGCAGAAATTTCTCCATTAGAATACTTATTTAAATTATCTATCAATTCTATCAAAACGCCAACACCTCCTATAATTCTTGTCCCTCTACTCATTTTTCCAAAAAAATCGGTCCCATCGGTCGATACTGTTCCTGCTGCTCCACCAATTAACGTTGCAAAACCATTAGTGTAATTATATGCACCTTTTGCTTGCTTGGTTTTGTCTCCATCTTTTGGCTTGTCATCATCACCTTCACTTCCTCCTCCACTTCCACATCCGCTTCCCGTCAAAGCATCCCCTTCCATCCAAACTCCGACAGAGATGCCCTGATCCCAAAGCCATTGTTTGACATCCTGCGTGGTAAAAACCTTTTCCGCGAAGTTCACGCCCCAGTTTTCATGGAACGGGTTTCCAGGTCTCAAGCCGCCAACGGGCTGCCATCCAGTCGGATCGGTATACTTCAGCGGGTTGTTCAGACAGTAGGCGTAACGGTTGAAGCTCTGCGAGTTGTCGGGGCTTTGCACGTAGGCATCAACGGAAAGGAACGACGAAGTCTTGGGGTCGTACATTCGTCCGTTCATATTAATCAAGCCAAAGGCATACGGGTGCTCGTGCCCCGTGAAGCCGCGGTCGAACATGGGTGCCGCGGCAGAACTCGAGACCGGTCCGTACCAGGTCTCGGGGTTTCGGCGGTTGCCCCAGGCATCGAAACTCAACTCTTGCTCCACGTTGCCTTGGCTGTCGGTTATCGTGGTCCACGAGCCGAGGTGGTCTTTCAGTATGTAGTGCATGCTTTCCTCGCTGTTCAGTTGTTCTACTACGGCGAACACGCCATAGGGGCCTACAAGGTAGGTAAGCGTCTTTTCTGTGGTGTTTTCCCCATCGTCTTCGGTGATGTATTCGCACACGCCCACGTAGTCCTTTGTTCGCGTCATGTCTCCTACATTTTCCACCATGCGAATGCGCTGCTGGTCGTAGCCGTAGGTGTAGGCAAGCGTGTTGCCACCTTCGGCGATGGTCTTCACCTTGTCGAAGCCCGTGTAGGTGATCTCTTGGGTGGCCGAGGGGAACACGCCTTCCACCGTCTCGGCGCTCGTCATGGCGTGAGGCCGTGAAGGCTGCCCTTGGGCTGCGGCGAATGCGGCATTGGCAAACACGGTCTCCCCGTCGGTCTGCTTGTCGGTCATGCGGCCCAGTGGGTCGTAGACGATCTGGCTGTGCGTCGTGCCAAGGTATATGTCGGTCAAACGGTTCATCTTGTCGTAGTGGAAGGTCTCCTCCAGGTTGCGAAGGTTGTCCTTTCGGCTGGCTAAATTACCAAATTTATCGTATTCGTATGACAAATTCTGCAAATTATTTGAGGTGACGATATTAGAGAGCATTAGTATTAATGCTGTTTCCTTTATTCCTTTACGAATTTCCCATTGGCCACCTCACGGTTGCCGTCAAGCAGCTTGTAGACATACAGCCCCGCTTCAAGGTTCTGTGTGTCCACGGTGATGAGGTTGCCTTGTTTGTCAAGCGCACTGTCGAGCCAAATGCCGCCCTTCATGTCGAAGATTTGAAGCCTTGCATCTTGGCAATTTGTTTCGCCTATCGGG